>CASEIN010000062.1 GCA_949287985.1 Mucispirillum schaedleri
ATTTCCTTGATGGTACCACCTAACAGGTCTTTTAAGGCTTCTTGAATATCATTAGCTGATTTAATATCATATTCTGATAATAAATTCGCTATTATTTGACGCTTACCCTCCGTCATTACTACTTTGTGTACTGGTTTCTTCCTTTGTGCCATGCTTAAGCTCCTTTCATATTTTTTAGTATATCATAGAAAACTTAAGTTTGCACTATTTACAGACTTTTTTTCACAGGCTCTTAATATTATTTCTAAATTTATCTTTAATCTATCTTAATTTAATACTTGTTTTCTATATTCTTTTATTTTATATTTATATACATACTTTATCTAATACATAACTTTAGGATATATTTTATGAATCAAGATAGTTCAAAAATTTTTCCTTTATATATTGTTATTACATTTTCTATTGTTTTAGTTTTTATAAACTATGCTGTTTTTCATTTTTTTGCACATGATAGTAGTGTCCAATACAGCATAGAAAATAATAATATTAATGATATTCTGCTTATTAATTTATTAAGTTTTATTTTAATACCATTGTTTAATTTAACTAATAAATATTTTCCATGTAGTTTTTTTGCTAATAAATATGTTTTCTATATACTTATTATTTCATTTTTATTATTTTATATTCTAAATTATATATATTTTACAAACACAATGAATGTAAACTCAAGCTTTCCTTTTACTTTATTTGCCCCTTATATATTTCCTTTTACCTTACTTGTCCTTTATATATTTCCTTTTATTATTTATGCTTTGTATAAAATTAGATACTATAATCATTTTTATAATATTAAACATTATTCATTGAAATTTAATCTACTAACTCTTTTAATCCATATAGCTGCAATTATACTATCATTTATAATTTTTTTAGTTGTATTATCTACTGTAGTTATAACTGGCTTTATGTCTTAGATTATATTTTATGGGAACATTTCTTTGAAAAAAGATTTTTTCTTCTCTTCCTGTTTTTTAGGCTCTTTTTCTTTTACTTCTTTTTTATTTTCTTCATAGCTGCTTGTGCCATTCATATTTTCTATTGGCAGCTCATGTAATGATACAGATATTTCACTAACTTCTATATCTGCAATTTCTGAAAGTAAATTTCGCATTTCACTTATTAATCTTTTCTTTTGCGAACTTGAAATACTTGGTAAATCTATTGAAATATGTGCCATTATCTTTTCCTTATCTTTTAATAACTTTTCCTATCTTTTTATAACTTTCCTATTTTTTTATAACTTTTCTAGGTTTTGCCGTGCCATCGCTTGGCTCTAATATTCCACGAGCTTCCATCATTTCCACAATTCTTGCTGCCCTGTTATAGCCGATTTTAAAAACACGCTGTATCATAGAAATTGATGCTGTGCCTTTATCCATTACTAAATCTACTGCATCATTATATAATGCATCAGTTTCGCCATCATCTTCTTTTCCTGCACTGCTTCCTTCTTTAACTTCCTGCACCATTGCCATATTATAATCTGGCTTGCCATATTCTGCCTGCAAGTATTCCACAATACCGCGTACTTCATCATCTGATACAAATGCTCCATGTATCCTGATTGCATCACTTGTGCCAGGTGGTATAAAAAGGCTGTCCCCCATACCTAAAAGTGTATCTGCTCCGTTTTGGTCAATGATTACCCTTGAATCATTTTTTTGAGATACTTTAAATGAAAGTCTAGCAGGCATATTTGCTTTAATTAAACCTGTAATTACATTTGTTGTAGGCCTTTGTGTTGCTATAATTAAATGAATACCCACAGCACGTGCCATTTGTGCAATACGTGCAATACTCATTTCCACATCTTTTCCTGCAACCATCATAAGGTCTGCAAATTCATCTACTATAACTACTAAATATGGCATTTTTTCAGCAGTTTCATCATCTTTTATTAGTTCATTATAGCCATCTAAATTTCTTACTTTTTTCTCTGCTAAAAGTGTATATCGCCTTGTCATCTCAGCTACTACGTTTTTTAATACACTTGCTGCAAGCCTTGTATCTGTTACAACTGGCGCCATTAAGTGTGGTATACCTTCATATATACTTAATTCCACCATTTTTGGATCTATCATTATAAATTTTACTTCTTCAGGTGAAGCTTTAAATAATATTGAGCATATCATTGTATTGATACCTACAGATTTACCACTGCCTGTTGTTCCTGCCACAAGTAAATGGGGCATTTTTTTAATATCAGACATATATGGTTTGCCTATAACATCTTTTCCTAATGCTACCGTTAATGGTGATTTTGAGTTTTTAAATTCTGGTGTTTTTAAAAGCTCTTTAATAGATACTGCCTGTCTATTTTTATTAGGTATTTCTATACCTACTGCATTTTTCCCAGGGATTGGGGCAATTATCCTAATTGATAATGCACTTAAACTTAAAGCTAAATCATTTTCTAATGCTGCGATTTTAGAAACTCTTGTTCCTGCTGATGGTTCAAATTCAAACATAGTAACAACAGGACCTGGCTGAATTGCTCTTACTGTGCCTGAAATTCCAAAATCTAATAACTTATCAGTTAAAAGCTCACCTTGAGCTTTCATTTCTTTCTCACTAACTTGGACTATCTTACTTTTATTATCCTGCAATATACCAAGTGGAATATTGTAATTTGCAAAAAGCACTGCTTTTGCTTTTTCCATTTTCCTTATTTCTATATCATCTTGGTTTGTTTCTGATTTTATTTCTTCTTTATTTTCAGCATATGGCTCATCCATATTATTTTCTTCATATGCCTGCCTTATTTCCACATTTTCTTTTACTTCTTCTTTATTTTCTTCTACATTATTTTGCTGTTCTTCTGTATTTGTTTTATCATGCTCTACATCAACATCAATAATATTGCCTTCTTTTTTTATTTCTTCGCTGTTATTTGATATAAACTGGATACTTGATATTGCTTCTAGCTCATCTTTATCAAGAAGTTTTTCAGGCTGTTTTGTATCCTTTACGCCTATTGCGTTATTTTTTATATTTTCTTCTTTACTTTCTATGCCAAAAAGTTTTGTTTTTATTTTAGTAATAAAAGCGTGTATTCTTTCTTTTATTGTTTCTTCATCTATTTCTTCATCTTCATATACTTCTTCATATTCTTCCTGCTTCTCTTTCTTTTTAGAAGCAAAAATATTTTTAATTACTGAGAAAAATGCTCTTATATACTTAAATAATACTCTAAAACCATGCCCCATATCTGAAAATGATATGGAAAAAAGCAGCATACTAAAGGCAACAGTTAGTACTAAAAATACTATTATACCTCCAACCCTGCCTACAAGGCTCATAATAAAGCTGCTGCCTAATGCTCCTAAAGTTGCTCCTGCTGGCTGTTTAGTAAAATAAAAATCTAAACCACCTATTAATCCACTTATTATAGATAAACTTATGATTACACCCATACCATAAATAAAACCTAAAACAGGTGCCATCATAAAAGTTAACCCTTTTTTATATCTGTATATTAATATGGATATGTATATGGATAGAAATGGAATAAAAAGTGCTGTCCAGCCAAAAAGTATTCCTAAAAAATCTGCAACGTATGCACCAGTTTTTCCAAATAAATTTGCTGGTTTTATATCATTATATTTTGAAAATTCTATTGTAGAATAGCCAGGGTCTGCTTCAGAATATGATGTTAATGATAAAAAGAAAAATATAGCTACAAGCCCAAAAAACAATAAGAGTATATCTGATGATATACTTTTACTGCCACTGCCGCCTGTTTTTCTTACCTTTTCTTTTTTTATTGTATTCTTACGTTTTCTCATAGAAAGATTACCACTATAAGCCCTAATATTAAGCAGTATATTGCAAATATTTTTAATTTTGCTCGTCTTATAAATTCCATCATTATTCCTATAACTACAAAACCTGAAATAAATGCAGCTATCATTCCTGCCCCATAAGTTACAAGCATAGAATTATCAAATGTAACATCTTTAATTTGTAATATCATTGCTCCAAGTATTGCAGGAACTGATAATAAAAAAGAAAACTCTGCTGCTTCCTGCCTTTCTATGCCTAATATGGTGCTTACTGCTATTGTTGTCCCACTGCGGGATATACCCGGTGTTACAGCAATTCCTTGTGCTATACCTATTATTATACTTCTTGGAGTATCTATTTTATCTCTTCCTTGGAAATAGTCTGATATTACAAGTAATATTGATGTTATAATTAATGCATAACCTACAAATATTATTGTGCTAAAATAGTGAAGCATGTATTTTTCAAAAAGAAGCCCTATAATTGCTGTTGGAATTGATGCAATTATTATACCCCATAGAAAACGTTTATTTTCAAAGTAATCTTTTTGAAATCTTTTCATAAAAATTCCAAAAAAAGCTTTTATTATTAAAAATACTCGCTGTCTAAAATATATTAATACCACAAGTAATGTTGCCACATGAAGCATAACATCAAACAGCATATTTGGCTCATGCATTTCAAATAAATATTTACCTATTGCCAAATGACCAGAACTACTTACAGGTAAAAACTCTGTTAAACCTTGTAATATGCCTAAAATTACTGCTTCAATTACTGACATTTTTCTCTCCACAACTATCTATGTATATCTATTATTTTTATTATAGGTTTCTTTGTAAACCTTTTTTTAAAAAATCTTTTTATGATTACTTCTGCATATTCTTTAAATTCTTCGCGTGTCTCATCTATTTCTATATTATTATATTCGATTAATTGTTCTTTTAATTCGTTAATATATTCTTCTTTTAAATTAAAACCTTCTATTTCTACTATTAAATTATTTTTTTCTATACTCTTATTCTTCTCTGCCGTATTTACTACCATAACTATACCATTTATTGCAAGTCTTTTTCTTAATTTTAGTTTTTCTATATCCATTATTTCATTCATATTTAAATCAACATACATTTTTCCTGCTGGTATTTCTTCTTTATTTATTAGTATTTTATTCTCAAATATTAACTTTTGACCTGCTAGAAAAAAAATAATATTTTCTTCGTTCATTCCCTGTTCTTTTGCTAAATCTATATGGGCTGCCAAATGTTGAACTTCACCGTGTATTGGTATTAAATATTTTGGTCTTATTATATTTAACAACATTCTCCCATCATCTTTTGATGCATGGCCTGATACATGTATTATTTCATTATTAGCTGTTATTATCTTTCCACCTTTTTTATATACATTATTTATTATATTAATTATACGGTGTTCATTACCGGGGATTATTCTTGATGAAAATATAAATAAATCGTTTTGCTTGACTTTTATATTAGAATAATCATCTTCTGAAATTTTTGTAATAACACTTGCTCCCTCCCCTTGAGAACCAGTGGCTATGAAACATAACCTATTATTTTCATATTTTTCCATTTGCTTTCTTGATATTATATTTTCATCATTTAAACGTATTTTACCATGTTTTCTGGCTATATCTACATTTCTAATTAATGATGAGCCTTCAAGTATAACCTTTCTGTTATATTTTTCAGCTATATTTATTACAGTTTGAATACGCTCTGTATTTGATGCAAATGTTGTAAAAAATATTCTGCCATTATGCTCTTTAAATATTTTTTCTATATTATTAATTACCTCTTTCTCGCCTTTTGTATAACCTTTTTTAATAATATTTGTTGAATCTGCAAGCATACAGTCTATACCATCATTACCCATTTCTATAAATTCTTTTAAGGGAAAAGGGTTACTGCTTACAGGTGCTGAATCGATTTTATAATCTGAAATATGCAGAAAACTCATTTGGTTTTCTACCTTTATTTTTAAAGCGTATGTTCCATGGATTGAATGGCTTATTGGATATGGCGTTATTTCAAAATCACCCCATTCAAAAGGTTTAAAATCTTCAAAATATACTTTATGTGGCTCTATATTAAATTCTTTTAATCTATTAATCATTACATCATAAGCATATCTTCCTGAAGCCACAATAATATTAGGGTATTTTTCTAATAAAAAACCTGTTGCACCAATATGGTCCTCATGAGCATGTGTTATGACTAATATTATTTCTTTATTGCTTATTTGTTCTAGATAGGAAAAATCTGGAATGATTAAATCTACACCAGGGTCATCATTTTTTGTAAATTTAACGCCACAGTCTACTATTAATGCATATCTATCTGTTTCATAGATATACATATTCATTCCTATTTCTCCAGCACCACCAAGGCTAGATACAGATATTCTCATCAAGCTCCCTTAATTATTAAAGATGTTGCAAGAGCTGCTATTCCTTCCCCTCTGCCAGTAAAGCCCATTTTTTCTGTTGTTGTGGCTTTTATTGTAATTGAAGTAGTTTTTATTCCCATTATTTCTGCTAAAACTCTTTGCATTTCTGGGATATATGGAGCAAGTTTTGGCTCTTGCGCTATTATTTCTGCATCAATATGCGATATACGCCAGTCATCATAATATATCATTTCTGATACGCGTGCTAATAATATTTTAGAGTCTATATCTTTATATTCTTCCTCTGTATCAGGAAAAAGCATACCAATATCTTTACCAAATGCAGGCCCTGCAAGACTATCTATTACAGCATGGATTAATACATCTGCATCGCTGTGACCTAAAAGCCCTTTATCGTGTGGTATTTCTATACCACCAATAATCAGCTTACGCGAACTGTCAAACCTGTGTGAATCAAAGCCTATGCCACATTTAATGTCCATAAACCACCCTGTATACAGTTATTATTTACTTTCTTCAGGCTTTAATATATATACAGCCTTACTTCCTTTAAATATTTCTGCAGCTTTTATTAAATCTTCTTTTTTAATATGTTTTAGCACATCTACATACTTTTCATAATAATCAGCACCAAGTCCCATTGTTTCAAAAAATGCCATTGTCCATGCAAGGCTGCCGTTTGACTGGGTTTCCATTAATGATGAACCTAGTATTGATTTTTTTGCTTTTTCTATTTCCTGCTCTGTTATTGTATCTTTTAAATTAAAGTTAATTTCTTCTATTTTATTTATTGCTGATTCTACATTTTTATAATCTAATCCCATAGATATAAAAAACCTTGATGAACAATATCTTGATGGATAGCCTGCTCCAACAGCATATGCATAGCTTGAGTTTTTACGTATTTCTGTAAAATATCTGGAACTCATGCCGCCACCTAATATATCAGTTAATACTTTTAGTGCAGCATAGTCTTCACTTCTTGCATCTGGTGCATTATAGCCAATATATACTTTTGACTGTTTTATTCTAGAATCTGTTACTTCTTTACGTTTGTCTTCTGTAATTAGGCTGTTTGTGCAGTCATATTCATATGGGCTGCCCTTATCCAGCTTTGAAAGAGTATTTGATAATTTTTTTTCAAGCTCATTATTAAAGTTACCTGCTATTACTGCTACTATATATGATGATTTAATATTTACTTTATAGTAACTTTCTATATCTTCATATTTTATATTTTTTACAGAACTTTCTTCTCCTTCTAAAGGCATTGCATAAGGCGAACCTTCAAATGCTAGAGCCATAAAACCGTTTTGTGCAATTAGGTTTGGATTATCAAGAGATGTTTTTAATTCATCTAAATGCTGCACTTTTTCTCTTTCAAATATTTCTTTATCAAATACAGGGTTTACTAGAAATGTTTCAAAATCACTATATACTTTATCTAGTTCATTTGTTGGTATTGAAAGTCGGACTTCAAAAGCAAAAGGGGATACTTTTGCACTTATATTACCACCGTAATATTCTACAGTTTCAAGTATTTTATTGCTTTTTACCCAAACTCTTGAAAACAATGCTCCAATACCATTATTTTCCTGCTTTTCAGCAAATAAACCACCTTTTACCATTAATTGTATAGTTACTGTTTTTGTAAAATCTCTTTTTTTGGTTACAATAGTTGCACCTGTGCTATTATCTGCCATCTTACCTTTCTCCGAAAGAAATACCATTACCGTCATGTTTGCTAATATTAATACAACTATGACTATTATTAAAACTTTTAATTTATTCATTTTTATTTCCTAATAGTTATTTTTCTACCTTCTAATATTACTTTCCCAGAAGTAATAAGTGATACAGCTTCAGAATATGCTATGTGTTCCTGCTTTAATATACGTTCAGAAAGAGTTTCCTCTGTATCATCATCATATACTTCTACTACTTTTTGTAATATTATTGCTCCACTATCCATTCCACCATCTACAAAATGCACTGTGCAGCCACTATATTTTACACCATATTCTAATGCCTGTTTCTGTGCATGAAGCCCTTTAAATGATGGCAGTAATGCTGGGTGAATGTTTATGATTTTATTTTCATAAGCTGAAATTAATTCATCTGTAACAATACGCATATAACCTGCTAAACATATTAGCTCTATATTATATTGTTTTAATGATTTAACAATTAACCTATCATACTCCTGCCTGTCTTTATATTCTTTTGATGGAATAACTATAACAGGTATGTTTTCTTTTTTTGCATAATCTAAGCCTAATGCATCTTCTTTATTTGAAAATACGACACTTATTTCTGCATTTTTAATTACACCTTTTTTTATATTTTCATGCAGTGCAATAAAATTACTGCCTCTGCCTGAAATAAATACTGCTATATTAATCAATATCAATACCTTTTATTTTAACATCATTACTGCCTTTGACTGTTTTTCCTATAACGAATGCTTTCTCGCCTTTTTCTGCTGCTGCATCTATTACTTTTTCCTTATCACTTTCTGCAACTACAAATATATAGCCTATACCCATATTAAATACACGGTAAAGCTCATGTTCATCAATATCTGAAATCTCTTTAAATTTTGCTATTACTTTTGGTAATTCTACTTGAGATACATCAATTTCTGCTGAAATATCTTTAGGAAGAACACGTGGAATATTATCATAAAACCCACCACCAGTAATGTGAACCATACCTTTTACATTAACTTTGCTGACTACATGCTGCACAACTGATGAATATATTTTAGTTGGTATTAGTAATGCATCTGCCACTGTTACATTATCATAAAATATATCACTTCCACGTAAACCCATATCATTAAATAATACATTTCTTAGTAATGAATAACCATTACTGTGAAAACCAGAACTGGAAAGCCCAATTATTACATCATTTTCTTTTATGTTTGAGCCATCTATAATTTTTTTCCTATCTATTACGCCAACTGCAAAGCCTGCTAAATCAAAATCATTATTGCTGTATAACCCTGGCATTTCAGCAGTCTCTCCACCAAGTAATGCACAGCCTGCCTGCCTGCAGCCTTCTGATACCCCAATAACTACATCTTTCATTGTTTCAGGTATAAGCCTGCCTACTGCTACATAATCAAGAAAAAATAATGGTTTTGCACCTGTCACAAGTAAATCATTAACACTCATAGCTACTAAATCTATACCTACTGTGTCATATTTTTCACTCATTAATGCAACTTTCAATTTAGTTCCAACGCCATCTGCTCCTGAAACTAAAACAGGTTCTTCCATATTTTTAAATTCTGCTAAACTAAAAAGCCCTGCAAAACCACCTATACCACCTATAACACCATTTATTTTTGTGCTTTCTACTGATGATTTTATTAGTGATACAAATCTATTCCCTTCATCTATATTAACGCCACTTTGCTTGTATCCTGTTTTTTGAGTTTCACCATACCTACTCATCGTTTTTTAACCTTTCTATTTCTTCCTTAATATATTTTTCTGCAATTGCTGGCACAATATTGCGAACTATATCCTTCATATTTGCTGCAATTACTTCTTTTACTGCTTCTTCAAGGAAATATTTGTCTATTGCATTTCCAAGCATACGCATAATTTCATCTCTGCTAATTGTAACTGTTATACCACCAAACCTGTCAGATGTGTCTGCTTTATATTCTTGGGCCTCTTTTACTGGTGTTGCTGCCTCATCTACTGTATTCATTACTGGAGCAACTGGCATAACAGGCTCTTGTGCAATACTTATTTCCTCATCTTTTGCTGCCATATCTTCTTCGGAAATATTATTATCTAACCCACTAAAATCCAACTGTTCATCACCTGCAGTATCTTCCATAGCAGGTGATTCTATTGTTGGCTCTTCAAAAGACAGCGGTTCATCTACACTTTCAGAAGCTGTTTCATCTAATGAAATTACAGGGCTTTCTTCAGCAGCTGCATCACTTGTATCTTCTTCTGGGAAAAATGACATTGCATCATTTTCTTCTGATGCTCCAATATTTTCTAGATTGATGTCATCACTTTCTGATGCACTACCTTCATCAAATCCAAAACTTAATGGCTCTGCCTGTTCTTCACTGTTTTCCTGCACGCTAAATGTATCATCAGTCATATCTGGTATTACTAATTGTTCATCTGCACTTTCTTCCACAAGTGGCATATCAATATTTACTTGTTCACCTGGTTCTGATAAACCAAAATCTAAATCAGGTGTATCTGACGATGTGCTTTCTTCACTTATACTAAATACTGGTTCTTCATCTACCTGTTCTGCTGCATTTACAGGTTCATTTTCAACTGTTGGTGCATCACTTAACCAGCCATCATCTTCAAACAGTGGTTTTTCTTCTACAGTTTCTTCTGTTGGAGCAAATAAATCTCCACTCATATCAATATTTACTGGCTCTTCACTTGCTGTATCCTTATCTATTCCACTAGCAAATAAGTCATCTTGAACTATCGGTGCTTCATCTTCTACAGCAGGCATATTTATGCTGACTGGTTTTTCTACTTCATCATTTGAGCCAAAGTCAATATTTGGAATTTCAACACTTTCTTCAGCAGCAGGTGCTGTTTCTAATAAATCCTGCATTTCATCAGTTGATGTATCATCAATATCTGGAAAATCAGGAAATTCCTGAAGCATTTCACCACCATTATCATCAACTGGTGCTAAATTTTCCTGCATTAAGTAATCGTCTGAAATAGTTGCTGCATCATCAATATCTGGAAGTATTGGACTATGAACTGCTTTTATAGGATCAGGCATTTCTATTGCATCTTCTGATGGAGTTTCACTGTTTTCTGGCATTAAATCCATAGCAGCAGGTTCTGCTGCCTGTTCTTCTTCTAGCTCATTACTTTTACTTACTACTAATGGTTCATCTAAATCAATACTGCTAAGTGGTAAATCATCTGCTATATGGCTTCCATCATCTTCATTATCTTCATCTTCTTCTAAATCGTTAAGAGAAACCATATTATTAACAGCAGTTAACATGCTGTCATCAGTAGCAGCAACTGAAATATGCGGTTTTACTGCCGGTATTTCTTCTGCAGGCTCTTCATCTATAATAGGTGTAACAATAGGAGCAGGAATTGTGCCTGCCACACTTGCTGGTTCTTCATCTACAATAGGTGTAACAATAGGAGCAGGAATTGTGCCTGCCACACTTGCTGGTTCTTCATCTATAATAGGTGTAACAATAGGTGCAGGAATTGTGCCTGCCACACTTGCAGGTTCTTCATCTATAATAGGTGTAACAGTAGGTGCAGGAATTGTGCCTGCCACACTTGCAGATTCTTCATCTACAACAGGTGTAACAGTAGGTGCAGGAATTGTGCCTGCTACACTTGCTGGTTCTGTTTGGTCTAATTCTTCCACATAACCTTTATCTGTTAAATCATCAATCTGCACTTCTTCTAAATTTTCAAGATATTCTTCTTTTGTAATCACATCGCCACTATCCTGTGGGGCAGCTGCTGCAGATTTATTGATATAATCATCATTATCACGGGCAAAATCAGCCTCAGCAATACGCTCTACAATACCTGCAGGCATCATATCCACTTCTGATGATAATTTTTCATTAAGAGATTGAGAATCAAACGGTTTTACAAGGTAATCATCTGCTTTAGTTTTTTCTAAATCTGTTTCATCAAATCTATCAAAAGCACCAACAAGTAAAATAATAGTTGCATGTTTTTGCTGCTGTTTTAGTTCTGATATATATTCTGATATAATTATATTATCTAATTTATTATCGAGTAAAATGTAATCAAACTGTTCTGACTGTAGTTTTAATGCAGCATCTTCTTTTGAAAATACTTTAACAATATCATACCTATCAAAATCAATTGAAAGATCAATAACTCTGTGGATTGTAATGCTATCATCAATAAGAAGTACTTTACTTTTCATATATGACCTCAAAGAAATATTATAAGTTATATTAGCATAACATTATATAATAAAAAAAGCAAATTTTATTTATTATTTTTATTTGTTTTTACCAACATTATTTCATTATTGTATTTTTTATTTTCTTTTTATATACATTGCATCTCCATAACTGAAAAATTTATATCCATTTTCTATTGCTGTTTTATATGATTTCATTATTAAATCATACCCACCCAGTGCACTCACCATTGCTAAAAGTGTTGATTTTGGTAGATGAAAATTTGTTATCATATTATCTACCACTTTAAATTTATATGGCTCTATTATAAAAATATCTGAATAATATTCACCTGATTTTATTTTTCCATTATTATCTGCTGCAGTTTCTAAAGCACGCACTGATGTAGAACCTATGGCAGTTAATTTTTTACCCTGTATTTTTAACTTATTTATTTTTTCTGCCATTTCATCAGATATGAAAAAGTGTTCTTTATGCATTATGTGGTCTTCCATATATTTTGTTTTTACTGGTCTAAACGTGCCTATACCAACATCTAATGTTATCTCTAATATCTCAATACCTTTAGATTTTATTTTTTCAAGTAATTCATTAGTAAAATGAAGCCCTGCAGTTGGCGCAGCACAAGATGTTTTACATTTTGCATATACCGTTTGATAATCGCTGTAATCCTGCTTATTATCCTGCCTTTCAATATATGGAGGCAAGGGAACATGACCAGATTTATCCATTATTTCTTCTATATCATGTTCACTTTCTATAAGCCATATTCCTTCATTATCTTTTTCTAATAATGTAAATTTATAGTCATCGGCTAATAAATTATCACCACTTTTAAAACTGCCTCTTACAAGCCCGTAAAAATGCGTTGTATCTAGTATATTTGTAATAAATACTTCACTTTTACCACCAGTAACTTTTTTTGCATATAGCCTTGCGTTACGAACTTTAGTATTATTTACCACTAAAAAAGTGTTATTATCTAACATATCATATATATCAGAAAAAATATGGTGGGTAATCAAATTATTTTGAACATCTACCTGCATAAGACGGCACTTATCCCGCATTTCTGCAGGATAAAGTGCAATTAATTCTTTTGGAAGCTCATAATCAAATTTATCAACTAATGTGTGCATTATTTGGCATTCTTTGCTATAAAATCTTTTAATAATGACTCATCAGGATTAATTCTTTCAGAACGTTTTTGTCTTTCTTCAAGGTTTTGTAAACCTGATGGCATTTCTGGCCAAACACTTAGCACTTCATGTATAACTTCAGGAAATTTAGCAGGGTGAGCAGTTGACAAACAAACTGTATTATCTGCCACCAGTTCCATTTGCTCAGCAGCATGAACGGCACATGCAGTATGAGGGTCAATTACATAATCTGACTGAGAAAACACCTGCCTAATTGTGTTTTTCATTTCTTCATCACTGGTTTCCCCTGCAATAAAATCACGCTGCAGCTGCCCTAAAAGATGACCACGTATATCTATTTCTTTCTCTGTTTTTAACCTGTCCATCGCTTCGCTGACTTTTGCACAGTCTTCATTATATAAGTAATATAAGTAGCGTTCAAAATTGCTGGCAATTTGTATATCCATAGCTGGACTAATAGTTGGGTGCACTCTTTCTATACTATAATCACCAAATTTTACAGTTCTTGTTAGTATATTGTTACGGTTAGTTGCAATCATTAATTTTGTAATAGGAAGCCCCATTTTTTTTGCCATATAACCTGCAAAAACATTACCAAAATTACCAGTTGGAACTACTACATTTATATCATCTCCAACTCTACGCACTGTTTTAAAATATATCCAAAAATAGTAAACTATTTGTGCTAATATTCTTGCAAAATTTATTGAGTTTACAGCACCTAAACTATATTCATCTTTAAATTCTAAATCACTAAATACATCTTTAACAAGACTTTGGCAGTTATCAAAGCTGCCTGTTACTTCTATACAAAATACATTAGGTGATTCTGTTGTAGTCATTTGCAATTCTTGAATATTACTAACTCTATTTGATGGGTAAAGCATAAAAATATTTATATTTTTCTTACCCTTAACTCCATAAATAGCAGCACTGCCAGTATCACCACTTGTAGCACCTAAAATATTTAATTTTTGCTTTCTTTTTTCAAGTATATATTCAAATAAATTACCTAAAAACTGTAATGCAATATCTTTGAATGAATATGTTGGCCCATGATATAATTCTGCAATTCTCATACCTGCTGCTTTCCTAACTGGTATCATATTAACAGTATCAAACCTGCTGTATGTTTTTTGAATAATCTGCATTAAATCTCCAGAAGGAATACCCTCTTGAAACCTGCTGATTATTTCATACGCTAATTTTGTGTATGGAAGTTCTGATAAATGTTTTAAATCTTTTTCATTAAAAAGTGGTATTTTTTCAGGTATTAGCAAGCCACCATCACTTGCAAGCCCCATCATGACAGCTTCTTCAAAAGATATGCCACTTACTCCACCTCTGGTGCTTTTATATCTCATATTAGTCTCCTGCATTCTATATTAATCTTCTACGATTACTATATAATTAATTTAATATTACTGCAAGAATAATTTATTTTCTTATATATACTTTATTTTTTATCTTTTTTATACTTTTCTACCAAATAATTAATTAATAAACAAAAAAACCCGTCTTATTATTCCAAAAGACGGGTAGCAAATAATATATTATATTAATTACATTAATTCTATGCCACTAAAGAAAAATGCAACTTCTTCTGCTGCAGTTTCTGGTGCATCTGAACCATGCACTGCATTATTATCAATATTTTTACCATATAATTTACGAAGTGTATTAGCTTCTGCTGCTTCTGGGTTAGTAGCTCCCATTAATGCTCTCCAGCCTTTAATAGCATCTTCTTTTTCAAGGCACATTACAATACAAGGACCAGAGCTCATGAAATTTGTTAAATCATTATAGAATGGACGCTCTCTATGAACAAAATAAAATTTTTCTGCAATAGCTTTTGTCATATGAATTTTTTTCATAGCTTTAATTGTAAAACCTTCAGCCTCAATTCTATCAATAATTTTACCTGCATTTTTTGCAGCAACTGCATCTGGCTTAATAATTGCAAAAGTTTTTTCTAACATCTAATTCTCCTTTTATTTTATAATCTCATATCTTTACTATGTTTTATTATATATTTCAAGTTTTTTTATAACTATTTTATACAATTAACCAATTATTACAGCTATAAAATCTAATGTGCCGTTTTTTGAAGCAAGCCCGTGATATTCTCCTTTATTACAAAGCATAACATCATTAACTCCCACTTCTACTTCTTTACCGTTATCGTTATATATACCTTGCCCTTCTGTAATAATATATATTTCTAAATCATCTACATGCTGGTGGTATCCAATAGCAGAATCCACATCTAATCTCATATGATTAAATGCTTTTACTTTCCCTTCTATTGATTTTAGTATTTCATAAGGGAAGTTATTTGCTATACCTTTACCATTTCTTGGTGCAGCCATTTCCATAGGGTTAATGTCTTGAAATTTTGTTACCATAATATTTCCTCCAATTTTTAAAACTCTATTTCTTTCGTTTTATATTCTAAAACTTTTATAAATTTATCCACATCTTTTTTTGGTATAGAGTTTTTCTCCATATCCTGTAGAACTTCTATTTTCTTATAATAGTTCCACATATCTATTTCTATAATGTCACCCTGCTTAATATTGCACGATGGTTTTGCCTGCCTGCCATTTACTTTTATAAACCCTTCATCTGATGCTTCATTAGCTACTGTCCTTCGTTTTATTAACTGAACAGTTTTTAAAAATTTATCAAGTCGCATTATTTAACCTTAAACTTATCTGCTGCACGCAGGACAACAACAGAATCTCTACTTTTTTTCATCCATTTCTCAACAGCCTCATTAAAAAGCTGTTCTCCAATAGCTGCCCTTATTTTTTCCCTTACTGCTTCGTCCATTTCATATTTGCTTTTAAATTTTTTCAGAAAACATACTGCCCATTTATCTTCATATTTAAAAGGCTTTGTAAGGCTGCCTTCTTTCGTATTTTTTAGTGCTTTTTCCATTTCTAAAGGCATATATGTAGCGTCCTGCATACCTAAGTACCCACCTTTTGATGCACTTGTATCAAGCGAATATTTTTTTGCCTCATCTTCAAAAGATGCACCTTTTTTTATTCTGCTTATTACCTTATTAATATCTGATTTACTTTGCATAGTAATCATACTTATTTCATACATATCTTTTAAGCCAAACTCATCTTGCTTTTTATCTGCCATATTCATTATATCTTCTTCTGTAATAACTATTTGTGGAACATTTATTTTACTGCGTAATATAAGCTGGCTTTTTATTTGGTAGCGATACTGCTTTAAGCTCAGATTTTGTGCTGCAAGTGTTTTTTCAAAATCTGCCATACTTAATTTATTACTTGCTGCAATTTCATTTACTGCTCTATCCACGTCCTTATCACTAATGCGTATGCCATCTTTTTCTGCAGCTATCTCCATTACATACATATCTATTAAAAAATTTAATGCCTGCTCTTTATATGCTTTTAGCTGTTCTTCCTTAATTTTTTCATCTTTAATAGCTATAATCTGCTTGTAAACTGCAGGGTTTAGCATTTCTATATCATATGATGTAATAATCTTACTGCCTACATGAGCCTCTATCTTATCTATCACTTCTGCTTTTGATGGTATAGTCAGAAAGCTTAATATCAGAAAGATGCTCAATAACTGCATTTTTATAAAGTTCATTTACTAATTCCTCTATTTTTTTATTTTGTTCTTTATTATATAATGAAAAATGTATATCTGTTTTTAATTCATCATAAGATGCCTGTTTTGCCTGACCGTATTCTTTCACAAGGAAAATATGGTATCCATACTCGCTTTTTATAATATCACTATATTCTCCAGCTCTTAATTTAAATGCTTCAGAAAATATTTCAGGGTATACTGTATCTTCAACCATACCTAAATCGCCACCGTCTTCTTTTTCAGGACCTTCTGAATATCTTGAAGCTACCTCGTTAAAAGAAAGACCACGGTTAAGCTCTGCCATTGCTTTTTCTGCCTGCTGCTTATCTGTTGTAAATATTTGAAATAAATGAGCCTTCTTTGATACTGGCATGCTGCTGTAATTATCATTATAAGCTTTCATTATTTCATCTTCACTAATGTCTATATTTGTATTAATTGTATCATAAATTAATGTTTCTATCATAAATTTTTCACGTAACATACTTGATAATGCATTAGCATCTGTATTATACGAACCAGAATATACTTTTAAATCCTGAGTGCCTGATTCTGTTAAGAATGAATCTGTAACTGCGTTTATTTTTTTTTCATCAACTGTTATATTACGCCTTTGAGCTTCCTGTAATAATAGCTTATGTTCAATAAAGCCATCTACTAAATATTTTTTTATATCTGCATTTTTGTAGTCTTCTTCATTCATTTCTCTAATTGCTACACCTGCAAAATTAAAAAAATCTGTATCGTAGTATGTTTGACCATTAATTTTTAAATAGGCCGTTTTATTATCCTGCACTACTTCTTCTTCTTTCTTTTTTGAAAAAAGATTACAGCCTGTAAATAATGCTAGCACTACAATAAGTCCAACTAAACTGAAACGTCTCATTTACTCTCCTTATTTTACTTGTTTGATGTTAATGTATATAACTCACCAAAAAAATCTAATACTGACTGAAGTATATTACTACTGTCAATAGATAAACTTATTTCATATTCTGAATTAAACCTGTATATTATTTTTCTATTTCCAGCACATTTTCCAATATATTCAGGGTTTAGCCTTGTTTCTTTTACAAACTGAACTTTTACTGCCCCTGCTTTAGATATTGTAAGTTTTTCTGCACCAAGCAGGCAGGCGTAATTTTTTATAACCATTATATATGACAGATTAATTATTTCCTGCCTTATATCACCATAACCTGCCTCTATTTCCTTAAGCAGCTCTATTCTACTATCATTATCATAAATTGCAGCAAATCGTCTATAAAAATCAAACCTAATACGTGGATTTTCTATATAATCTGCTGGAATAAAGTATGCAATATTAGAATTTATCTCCGTATCTGATATATTTGTATAATCTCCACGCATTTCCTGCACTGCTTCTTCTATCATTGCAACATATAGTTCATAACCTACACGCACCACAAAACCAGACTGTTCTGCACCTAATATATTTCCTGCCCCTCTTAACTGTAAGTCATACATTGCTATCTTAAAGCCACTTCCTAAATCTGATAACTGCTGGATTATAGAAAGCCTTTTTTGTGCAACAGGGTTAATGCGGGAAAAATCATGGACAGATAAATAGCAGTAACCACGCTTATTACTTCTACCAACACGCCCTTTTAACTGGTATAATTGTGCAAGCCCAAAATGAGCAGCATTGTTTATTATTATTGTATTTACATTTGGAATGTTAATGCCGTTTTCAATAATTGTTGTTGCCACAAGTATATCTATTTCTCCACTATAAAATGAAGATAAAATATTTTCCATTGTTTTTGCGTCCATTTGTCCATGGGCATAATCTACTTTTGCTAATGGCAGTGCCATTTTAATTTCTTGAGCTACTTCATGAATATCTGATACTTTATTGTGTAAAAAAAATACCTGCCCACCACGTTCTAATTCGTTTCTAATAGCTTTAATTCTTTCATCTAGCCCATTAATTACTTTTACCACAACAGGCAGCCTGTTTTCTGGTGGTGTTTCTATTATACTCATATCCCTAATGCCTGAAAGAGAAAGCTGTAATGTTCTTGGTATTGGAGTTGCTGTCATTGTAAGAGTATCTACATTTCTTTTAATAGAAGCTATTTTTTCCTTATGGCTAACTCCAAACCTTTGCTCTTCATCTATTATTAAAAGCCCTAAATCTTTAAATATTAAATCTTTTGATAATATTTTATGAGTGCCAATTAATATATCAATGCTTCCTTCTTCTACTTTTTTATATATTTCTTTTACTTCACTATTTGTTTTAAAACGTGATACAAACTCAATATTAACAGGCAATCCTTTAAACCGTTCTATAAATGTTTCATAATGCTGTCTTGCTAAAATTGTGGTAGGCACTAGCACTGCCACCTGTTTAGAACACGCTGCTGCCTTACATGCTGCACGCATGGCAACTTCTGTTTTTCCAAAACCAACATCACCACAAATCAACCTTTCCATTGGAATACTGCTTTCCATATCCCTATATACATCATATATTGCTGAAAGCTGGTCTTCTGTTTCATTATACATAAACTTTCGTTCAAATACTTCTGTTAATACACCATCATCATTAAATGCAAAACCTTTTTTCGCTTTTCTCTCTGCATAAAGCCTAAGTAAATCTTCTGCTATATGTTTTGCACTTTCTTTTGCATGCTTTTTAAGTTTCTGCCATGCAGAACTTTTTAAGCTGTTTAGTTTTGGTTTACTGTCCTGCAGTCCAATATATTTTTGAATTTGTCCAATAGAGTGAAGTGGAACGTATAATATATCATCTCCATCATATAATATACATAAGAAATCTCCTTCCACCCCACCTATTACCATTTGTTTTATACCCTGATATATACCTATACCATGGTTTACATGGACAACATAATCGCCTTCTTCTAAATCTGAAAGTTTTGTATTAAATGCATCTTTCTTTTTAGGTTTTGGCTTCCGTTTCGTAAACCCAAAAATATCTATATCTGATATTAAGGCAAGCTTATCCTTTTTACTTATAAACCCACCTGTTATTTGCTTTTTATAAATATATACATCTACTTTTTCTGCTTCATCTATATGGCTAATCTCTTTTGGGAAAATATCATAATCCCTTAAAAAATCTTTAAATATCCCTGCAAATTTTTCACTTTCAACACAGTATACTATTTTTATTTTTTCTTTTAACAGGCTTAATATTACTTGTGCAGCATTTGTCATAGACTGGTATAGATTTTTCTTTTCAAATGCAAAACGAGTATTTGTACTTGAATATTCCAGTCCCTGACTTGATACGCTGTCAGTTATTTCAGATATTATATAAGTATCATTTTTACTTATATATTCTACTGCCTTATATGCTTCAATAAAATTTAAAAGCTGTTTTTCATTTTCTGCAGATGATTTTATTATCTCATAGTAACCATAAATACTTTCCTGCATACTGCTCATTAAACATGCAGTGCTGTATTTATCAAAATATTCAAATATATTTGACTGCTCTATATTTAAAAATGGTGCAAGCCAGTGATAGCCTGCAAACTTACCATAAGTTTCTGCCTTTTCTTTTAAACTTTCATCAACCTTTTCTTGAAATTCACTGGTGGAAATAAGTAAATCTGTTACTGGAAGTAAATCTAATTTTTCATATGATTTTATTCTGCTTTGTGTTTCTTTATTATACTCATATATATTTTCTATTTCATCATCAAAATATTCTATTCTTATTGGGTTTTCGTTATTAATAGGATAAATATCTGCTAAATCACCACGAAAGGTATATTCACCAGCGTCTGTTACATATTCCACATGGATATATCCTAATTTATCCAGTGATTCTTCCAACTTTTCTCGTCCATAAATACTGCCTTTTTCAAGCTTTATAATACTATTTAAAAAATCATTTTTTGAAGGTATCTTTTTTAAAGCCCCATAGGGTGATATTAATAAGATAAAATCATTATTTTTAGCGATATTATATAGAGTTTGGCTTCTTTTTGCCATTATATCATTAAGTGGCCTTGCCTCTTCAAAAGGGTTTTGGCTGTATGATGGAAACTGGTATACATCAATACTGCTTAATAATGACATTTCATTATATATAGATTCCATAACAGATTTATTTTCAGGAAGTAAAACTATTAAAGGAACACCTGCTTTTTTCTTACTTATTGCATAAAATGCAGCAGATGCTCCCCATGCATTATGGTATTCTTCAAATACACCCATTTTTATCCTGAATATTTACCAAACATTTTTTCATCAACAAGCCCGCAAATAATGTGTGCTGCTAATATATGAAGTTCTTGGATACGTGCTGTCCTTTTATGTTTTACTATTAATAAATGGTCACAAAGCCCAACCATTTTGCCACCATCTCTACCTGCAAAACCTATTGTAACAGCTTCTTCTCTTAATGCTCTTTTTAAGCCTCTAATGACATTTTCAGAATTGCCGCTTGTGGAAATGCCCCATACTACATCGCCTTCATTAACTAAAGCTGCCACCTGCTTTTCAAATACTTCATCATAGGAATAATCATTACCAATGGCTGTAATTGCTGAAGTGTTGCCTGTTAATGCTATAGCTGGTAAAGTAGGGCGTTCCATTTCAAACCTGCCTACAAATTCTGCTGCAATATGTAATGCATCTGATGCTGAACCACCATTGCCCATTAATATTACCTTGTTGCCTCTTTTAAAACATTCCACTATTTCTAATGCTATTTTTTCTATTATTTCAACATTATCAAGAGCAAATTCTTTATGTGCATTAATAGATTCTTCTAATATATCTTTTATATACTCTTTCATATAAGCTCCTTATACCAAATAAAATAATAAATATTTTACAAAATAGCAAGGATAATAAAAAAGCCTTATATATTTTCTATATAAGGCATGAATTTCTTAACCATATTAAAAGAAATAAAACTGTATTTCTTCATATAAAAATATTGTATTATTTATTTACAGGGCAGGCACCACCTGCACAGCATGAACCAGTGGCACATGCTGGAGCAGCATTTTTATCAGTATTATAAAAACCACTGCCTGTTAAATGGTAACTTGTAACAGATACTTTTCGATCTGCCTGCCCTTTACAGCTTGGACATTCTGTTGTCCTTTCTTCACTAGTAATACTTTGCATTTTTTCAAACTCATTACCACAGGAGCTGCATTTGTATTCATAAATTGGCATAATATTCCCTCAAACTATTTAATATCATGAAATATATTATTTATTTTAATTTATGCAAGTATAAATTTTACTGACCTGCTAAATCTTCACACACAATATATACAGGGTGTCCAATAAATGTAATAGAGCCTAATCCATAACCAATATTGCCATCTACTGCCCCAAGGTTTGCAACACCCTGATACTGGGTATTCATATAAAATTTACTGCCAATAATAGCATTATAACCTTCTTTTTCTGCTATACTTTGTGCATCGTTAATTAAATCACCCTGATATGAGTGGATTATTTTACTAAAGTTTTTATTATTATTAAATTCTTCACGTTCTGGTGCTCTAAACTCTGTAGTAGAACGGATTACTGATGGACGTATTTTTATTATTTCACAGCCTGTTACGGGGTATGTATCTAAAAAAAATACACCTAAAAACTCTTTATTTTTACTATTATTATTTATACTTTTCTTTACTGATTCATCGCTTTGTGCCAAAGCACTAAATACTAATAAAAAACAAAGTGAAAATGCTAAAAATATTCTTTTCATAAACTGCCCCTTCTATCATTTTTTATATGATGTTTCTCTTTTTTCGTTTATTATTTTCCAAACATTATCTTCTTTTATAAAAAACGCTTTTGCATAATATGTTATTATATCACCATCTTCCAAGTTTTCAACATTTTCCATAAATAATATTTCTGCCCATTCATTATTATATAAAACTTTATAAATTTCAACATTAACAGGCGATACAACTTCTATTAATTTAAAAAAATGTTCCCTATACACTTCTACACTGGGAAAAAATTGCCTAAATTCGCTGTCAATACTGTAAATATCGTATATTTTCTCATAATCTTTATTTTTAAAGTGATTTATTCTATCTTTTATTATATTTTCTATACTATTCATCTAAACTTCCCAAGCCTTCTTTAAAGAAATAATAGCTTATTTTTACAAGCATATTATCAAAACTTTTTCTATTCAAGGCTGATACATATACTGCATTAGGATATTCTTTTTCTATTTCTTCCAACTGCTCACTGCTGATTTTATCTATTTTATTAAATACAATAAGTCTTTCTTTTTCTAATAAATTCATTTCTTCTAGCACTTTTTCAACGGATTTTATATGCTTTCTAAAATGTTTATCACTAATATCTACAACGTGTAAAAACATATCAGCATTATGCAGTTCTTCTAATGTAGATTTAAATGCACCTGCTAAATTTGCAGGTAAATCCCTTATAAAACCTACTGTATCTGTAATTATTACATCTTTTTCTTTTGGAAAACGTATCCTTTTACTTGATGTATCAAGTGTTGCAAAAAGCAGGTTATCTGCATATACATCTGATTTTGTTAAGCTGTTTAGTAGTGTTGATTTACCTGCATTTGTATAACCAATAATAGATACTACAGGCAGTGAATTTTTTTCTCGTTTTGCTCTTTGTATATCACGCGCCTGCTCTGCTTTTTTTAGCTTATCATTTAAAAAAGCTATTCGTTCAGTTATTCTTCGTTTATCAATTTCAAGCTTAGTTTCCCCCGGTCCTCTACCACCAATACCACCTGTAAGACGTGATAAACTATCATCTTTCACATTTAAACGTGGAAGAATATATTTCAACTGGGCAAGCTCCACACGTATTTTTCCTTCATTACTTACTGCCCTGCGTGCAAATATATCTAAAATAAGCTGAGTTCTATCTAATATTTTTAACTCTGTAAATTCTGATACTGCTCGTGACTGCGATGGAGATAAACTGTTATCATAAACAATATATTCAGCTCCTGATAATAATGCTTTAATAACTGCTTCCCTTAATTTCCCAGGCCCTACAACGTATTTTGGGTGAATTTCTTTTTTTATCTGCGGCATTCTTGCAATTATAAAAAGCCCTGCACTTCGTGCTAATTCCTCTAATTCATCAAGGTATATTTCACTTTCTTCCTTGCTTTTAAATACACCAGTTAATACTGCATATTCCCCTGTTTTTGCAGTATGAAGCCCTATGGTTTTTCTTTCTATTTCATCATCTAATGCTTCAATAAATAATGGATAGTCTGTTTTTTGATTGTATGGGTCGCTGTCTTCTAAATATCCAAACTTGGTTTCTATATCATTTATATCTGGTGGCAGTATGTAGGAAGTATCTAGTGATTTTGGCAACCCTTTATTATCCATAGCACATGCTGTAACACTATCAAGCCTTAATAATGCTAAATCTGCCAAATCGTCATGGTCAAGCCCATCGCCTTTTGGGTGAGTATGTATTAACCTTAAGCCCCTTAACCTGCCTGGCGCTAATTTAAATCTTGATAAAACTGGAATTGTTATGTCTTCTGCTGTGCCTGCAAGAACATATTCTATTTTTCCTGCCCTGTCTATTAATAAACCAAGCTGCCTGCCTGTTTCATAGGAATAAAAACAAAGCTGTTTTAATATATCTATGGAAATCAATTCTCTGCCATGGTTTTTCTTGTGCAGGAATTTTTCTATCTGTTTAATTGTTTTTTGGGATATACCCTCTAAATTACCGTATAATATATGTTTTTCCTTTTAGTTTTTTTTATGCTTATACAATGATATCTTTATTTTTTCAACACTTATTATTTAATTGACTTATGAATATTCTTTATTTATATACTTTTTATGAATTTAATATATAAAGAAATTTATAAAGATAACAATTATCTTATAATCTATAAAGAACATGGTGTTCATGTAATAAATGATAGGCAAATGCAGCATACTCCATTAATTGATATTCTTCGAAAGAAATATGGAAGCCAAATATATGTATGCCACAGGCTTGATGCTGGCACTGCTGGACTTATGGTTTTTGCTTGTAATAAAAATGCTCATACATATATTTCAAAACTTTTTGAAGAAAATAAAGTGCAAAAATATTATCTTGCCGTTGCTTCTTCTGCCATATATAACCAAACAGTTATGCTGCCTATTGCTAAAAAAAACCATGGCAGGTATGGTATTAACTTTAAAAGTGGTAAAAAAGCCATTACTTCATTTTATAATATTTCTTCAAATAGTAATGCATCATTAATTCTTGCAAAACTCTATACTGGAAGAACTCATCAAATTAGAATTCATCTTAAAGCTTTAAAAGCTCCACTTTATTATGATTTTTTATATAATAAAAAAATTGATGATAAAAGGCTTTCTTTAGAATGTATCTATTTAAGTTTTTATGATAAATTTACTAATAAAACTCTTTCATTTACATCAGAAATTTCTTTTTTTATGGATAATTTAATTAAAACTCTTGAATTATCTCATAAATTTGTGTATCAATATCTCTATGAAAATAAAGAAGAATTATAATAATATTTTAGTTTTTAATCCTGCATTTTTAGGGGATACTGTTATTACTACCCCGCTGCTTAAAGCTTTAAGAGCATTATATCCTAATGCTAAAATATCGTTTTGTGTTCGCCCAGAACATGCTAAATTATTTTATAACCTTCCATTTATTGATAATGTTATTTTGTTTGATAAAAGAAACACCCAAAAAGGATTTTCAGGCATTTTAAAATTTGCCAATGAATTATCTAATTTTAAATTTGATTTGATAATTAACCTGCATTTATCACTGCGTTCTACTACTTTACTTTCACTTATTAAAGATACATATCTTATAGGCTATTCTACTGCTGTTTTAAGCTATTTATTTAATAAGCGTATAGAAAAAAAGCAGGAACTTTGTGAAGTAGAGCGTAATTTAATGTTTTTAAGTGTTTTATGTGATGATTTTTCACTTGATGAGGCAAAAAAATTAGGTGCAGGATTAGAAACATATGTTGATAAAAATATATATAGTAATACTACTTCATATTTTTCATCTACTTCTCCCAATAAAAAAGTTGTAGGTATTGCACCAGGTAGTGTTTGGGCTACAAAAAGATATCCTACTGCAAGTTATATTAAAGTTGCAGAAATGTTATATGAAAATGGGTATGCCATAGCATTATTTGGTGGTAAAGATGATATAGAAAGTCTTGATGAATTTGCCTCATCTTTTAAGTATCCATACTATGATTTTGCCTGCAAAACTTCATTAAGTGAGCTTCCTGCAATTATTAAATCAGCTGATTTATTACTTGTAAATGATAGCGGACTTATGCATATTGCATGCTCAGTAGATACTCCATGTGTTGCAGTATTTGGACCTACTACAAAACAGCTTGGCTTTTTCCCTTATGATGAAAAGAGTATTGTTGTGGAAAATAATAATATATCATGCAGACCTTGTGGTAAACATGGTGGTGATAAATGCCCTAAAAAGCATTTTCAATGTATGATGGATATTGATGCAGAACAAGTGTTTAATGCTGCACTTTCTATTTTAAATAAGGGTTAAATAATGGCTGATATATTAATAATTCGCTTTAGTTCTTTAGGTGATATAGTTTTAACAACAGGTGTTATAAAATACGTTTCTGAAAATTCAAAAGAAAAACTTAATATTGATTTTCTTACTTCATCTCATTTTGCAGGTATTTTGCAAGACTTTCCTTATATCCGTAATGTATATTGTATTAATAAAGGCGATTCATTAATAAAACTAAATGAAGTAATATCCACTATGCCTAACTATGATTATATTTTTGATTTACATGATAATATTCGTTCTTTATTTACTCGCATTATTTCTAATTCTAAAAATTTTGTTTATAATAAAAATGCTTTTGCAAGAAGATTATTCGTTAAATTTAGACTTTGTAAATCACTATTAAAAGAACATACAGTTATAAAATATTTTAAACCTTTTATGAAAGCATTTAATTTACAAATGCCAGCTCTTGAACAGTTAAGGCCTTATTTTCCTGCACAATCAGTTGTAAAAAATAATAAGCTTAAGCATATTGTAGTCCACCCATTTGCATCAAAATATACAAAACAATGGCCATTTTTTTCAGAACTTGCTTCTGCACTTATTGATGATGGTATACTTGTTACTGTAATAGGTGACGGCAGTATTGATTTACCCTCCCATGTGGTTGATAAAACAGGCAAAATTTCACTTTCTGCCTTAAAAGAATATATTTCTACAGCAGATGTTTTTATTACTACTGATTCTGGACCACTTCATATAGGAGTTGCCCTAAATGTGCCTACTATTGCCATATTTGGCTCAACAACAAAAGAATTAGGATTTTATCCTAGCTTTAATAATGTGAAAGTAGTAGAATATATCGGGTTAAAATGCAGGCCATGCCACATACATGGACTTAATAAATGCCCAAAAAAACATTTTAAATGTATGATGGATATTGGTGTGGAAGAAATTAGATATCATATAAACAGCTCTCTATATTCTTCCCAAAAAGGTGATTAAATGAATAAATTTATTTTCCTTATTCTTCTTATTATTCCTTTATCATTATCTGCTCAAAATGCATTTGAGTATAAATTTATTAATAACTATAAAGCAATGGATTCTCAAATGGCAATAGAATATATTTATAGAGTAATAAATCCTAAATTTCCAGGCAATACCCATTTAAAAACTGAAACTATTAAACTTGATAGAGAAAATCTTATAATGATTAGCCTTTATTATGCAGAATATGATGGCGCTACTCGTGGAGAAAGTAAGTATTTTATTTCCTTTTGGAAACAGCATTATGGATATATTGAATGTGTTGGTTCAAATATTTTAAATGTTTATGACCCACAGGTTACTATTGCAAATAATATTATTACAATTAAAGGTAAAAGACGTTATGAGCCATTAGCAACTTATTATTATTCATTTATATATAAAAATAACATTTTTCTTTATAATAATATTTTTAGTGTATATATTGATGCTGATAATAAAACTATTTCTAAATACCACTACTCATCAGATAATAACTCAATTAAAATGAACTCCATATTTGCAGATGAGCTTATTAAGGACTAAATTATGAGATTTTTTATTTGCTTATTTTTTTTATTTGTTTCATTTAATTTATACGCATCAGAATTTTTTAATCCAGAAAAATATTCTTCACATATTCTATCGCTTAATGAAGCTTTAAATTACCATTTTTCTTCTGCAAACATTTTAAAATATAATATTTCTTCTTATGATGAATATGAAAAACTATTATCTTCTAACAGCACTTTAAATTTATCACTTGATTATACTACACTTGATTTTTCTATTGGAGATTTTAACTATAAAGTTTTACTTTTAGTAGGCACAAGCAATGATACAATGATGCGACCTGATGGCAGTGGTGCAGGCTATATTACTATATGGTTGCAGCAAAACGATAAATTTAAACTTATTGCTTCCAATGAAATATATTCTATATACGGTGTATCTTTATCTTTTGATGAAGAAAATCAGGTAATAGAAATAGATTCTCCTATGGGCCAGTGTGAAACTGTTTTCTTTAGAACTACTCTTTCTATTAAAAATCATCAAGTTTACTATAATACTGTGGACATAAGCTTTCTAACTACTGAAAATACTATGAAAACTAATATTATATATAGTAATAAGAAAGATCAACCAATATTGTTAAATGATAAAAACGGACTTACTTTTAACTATTAAATATTATAACTTATTATTATCTTTATTATCTTTTTATTAATTTTATCATTTAGTTATTATTAAATAATTTAAATTTTTCATTTACTATTTATTCTATATGTTCTTATTTACTTAATTTTCTGTATTTCTATTTTTTAAATATAAAATATAAATTTTTATAATATTACATTTAGATTATATTAGCTATTATTCTTTATAATTATATTTGATTCTTATATCAATATAAAGTTCTTACTTTTTGATATTTTAATATGTTTGTTTTTCATACTTGTAAAAGAACAGTTATATTATTTTTGTTTTAAAAATAATGGGGAGCTTATGCTCCCCATGTGTTATTTATCTTGAGTTTTTCTTTATTGTAAGCATTCTGCCTGCATAAATATTATTACCTGCAATTTTATTTGCTTTTTTAATACTTGATACTGATGTGTTAAATTTTTTAGCAATAGACCATAGAGAATCACCACTTCGAACTCTATATTTTACAGCAACCTGCCTTGATTTTTTCTTAGATGCATAACGAACATTGCTGTAACCATCTTTTGTAACCATTATATATTGACCTGGGTATATTCTACTTGGTCGTATATTTGGGTTTAATTTTTGTAAGTCTTTTAATCTCATGTTATGGTTATGGGCAATTGCTATAAATGTATCACCTTTTCTTACTTTATAGTATTTCGGATCAATTTTACCTAAAACTTGTGCAAAAGCATTATCTATTTTGCTATTTGTCATATCTGGTATTGGTATAAATACTTTTCTTGATGTTAAAAGAGTTTCCCGACTTATACCATTAACTCTTAAAATATCTTCTTTTTTAACACCATATTTTTTTGCAATAGAAGCAACTTCCTCGCCACGTTTACCTTCATATATTTTATATCTTGCTCTTTCATCTTTGCTGGCTGCAGCAATAATTGCCTGAGCCTGCTTATCTTTTTTATAAGGAACTCTTATTGTATATTCTCTTGGTGGTGTTAATGGCAGTTTTAATGCTGGGTTTAAATCTCTCATTACATCATAACTTACATCTAACTCATCAGCAAGCCAGTATATATTTGTGCTTGCAGGTGCTTTTATAGAAGAAAAAAGCATTGGCATATCTGTTGGTGGTGTAAATCCATATTTTAAATAGTTTTTATAGATGATTAATTGTGCTAAATATTTTGGCACATAATCTCTTGTTTCTAATTTTAGTGTATTTCTGCTTGAAATTTTAAAGAAATCATTTGTGTCATGTTTTTTTATGGCTTTTGCCATACGTGTTGGTCCTGCATTGTATGCTGCAAGTGCAAGATACCAGTCACCAAAACGTTCATATAATGCTTTTAAATATTTGGCAGCTGCACGTGTTGCTTTTTCAAAATCCCTGCGTTCATCTATCCAAAAATCCTGCTCCATACCATACATCTTACCAGTGCCCTGCATAAACTGCCACATACCTGTTGCTCCAGCATGGCTTACTGCATGAGTATTATAACCACTTTCTGTAAATGCAAGCACAACTAAATCACTAGGTAGTCCTTCCTGTAAAAATATATCACGGACAAGATACATATATTTATTTGACCTGTTAAGCCAGCTTTGAGTAGTAGAAGGCACTCTTTCAGTAAAATACTGAATATAGGCATTTACTCTGCCTGTCATTGCCATTGGCACATTAAACTCTTTAAATTCCTTATAATATGTTTCACCACTATCTACATTTTCTGCCTGGTATGATGAATAAATAGTCAAATCTGGAAGTGGTAGAATATGCTCGTCAATTGCTGTAAATATTTCATAATATTCTCCCTTTTCCTTACTTACTCTGCCTGCCTCTCTTAATGTTTCTTTAGCCTGCTGATTTCCTGTTCCTGCACAGCTTGTAATTAATAATGCTGTTATTAATGCTAAACTTAACTTGCCTTTTTTCATTGTTCCTTTTTCCACCTATGGAAGCAATTCTTCACCTTCGTATTCCTTCGGTTTATATCTTGCTTTTTCTATTAATTTATTTCCATTTGAATATAGTAATACAGCAGGTCTAATAGCATAACCATCAACTATCTTTTCAATACCTGTTATATATTTTCCATCTTTATTTTTATTTACCACTTTATTTATATAAGTGATAATATCATAACCTAATGCGCCCTTACCACTTAATGGCATACCATAGAAACTTTTAAAATCTGCTGCCACTCGTTTATATTCTGGATCATCTACCAAATATGATGATGTTAAAATATATGTTCCTCTAAAGTAACTTTTCTGGTCATCAGATATATCATATTCTGGTATATATGCTGTCATTATTAACACATCTTGCCTTGTTGCATTAACCTGATAGTATTTTGCAATAGGTAAAACTTCAAGTATCTCTTTTTCATCTGCAATAATAATTATTATATATGAGCTTTTACTACTGCCTTGTAATACGTTTCTCATTTCTGATTGATGGTCTTTTATATCTATTGTAAAAGCTTTTTTACCCTTGCTTTGAAAACTATCAGCAATTATCTTGCCATGTGATTTATATTTTTCTGAAGTAACTATTACTGCCATGCTTTTATTTGTTACAATATTAAGTCCTGTGGCTACTTCACTAAGCTGTAAATAATCAACCCCTAGGTTTGATTTTACTCCACCTATAAATAAGTCGTAATTATTTAACCTAAGTAACATATCTGACCTGCTTTTTTCATCTGCTGCAAAATCTGATACTGGTTCTAACTGGTAATTATTATTATATTTACCCATACCATATATTATACCTGAAGCAACATCATCAAATATATCACCACCTGCAATTTTTATTTTTGCATCTGGGTCTAAATCAATATTTTTTATTTCTTCGCTTTTTGTATCTTTTCCATCAATATTATCAACAGCTCCACCTATTCCCAATGCTTTTAAATAATCTTCATAGGACATATCATCTGTAACAATTGGTAAATCTTGGTTTTTTATTTCTTTAGCTGCTATTTCTTCAAATTTCTTTTTACCATTTATTGCCACATCTATACATGAATTAATTTCTCCATCGCCAATAACAAGCACTCCATACTGGTTACAGTATATTTGCATAACTCTCATATATACTGGTGTTCTTCTCATTTCTTTTACTTGGTTACTTAAATTAATAGCTGCTCCCTTTTCACCTTCCCTTAAAAGAGATTCCATTTTCCAAAGCTTACCAAATATACTCATTTCTTCATTTAAATGTTTTGAATTATAACTTTTATCAATTAATAACTTACCGTAATTTTCATCACCATAATATAAGTAATATGAGCCTAATAATAATGTTGCAGAATCTGCCACAAATAAATCAGGGTTTACAGTCAACTCCCTTAATTTAACAATATCTTGGTTTTGTAACTGCCTTGCAGCATAATATTCTGGGTAAAATGTTTTACCAGATTTTCCTATTAGCCCACAACCAGATAATACTACAACTAAACTAATGGCTAATAATACAGTAAGTGCGTGTAATTGGTTCATCAATCCTAATATTCCTAACATTTAAACCTCTCTTTTGTAATACAGGCTTTGCTTCTATAAGTTCTTGTTGCAGCTTTTCGCCTTTATACATTATCCATTTTGTATTATTATGTGATATATTTCTTGTATTTTTAAGTAACTCTTTTACAGTAGATACTCCCCTTGCTGTAATAATATCATATTTTCTGTCTTTTATATTTTCAACTCTAGTATTTAATACTTCTACATTTTTAAGTTCAAGTTCATTTGCTGCCTGTTCTAAAAACTTACATTTTTTACCAATACTTTCTATTAAAGTAATAGAAATATCTGGGTAATATATGGCAAGGACAATACCCGGAAAACCACCACCACTGCCAATATCTGCTAATTTTCCTTCTGGCTTGCCATATTCTAAAAAGTAATATATGCTGTCGTAATAATGTTTTAAATAAAATTCATCACGCTCTTTTATGGCAGTTAAGTTTATTTGGCAGTTTATATGCATATTATAAAAATATGCAAGTTTTTTTTCTATTATTTCATCAGTTTTTAATATTTTATCCATTATTTTTATACTCTTTATTAATTGCTATCTCTAAAATAGAGCATACAGAAAAGCTCATTCCCGGTATTCTTAAAGCCTGCCCTATGGTTTTTGGCCTTATTTTACTAAGCTTTTCCACATATTCTCGTCTTAGCCCTGCAATTTGTGTGTAATCTATGTTATCGGGTATTTTTTTATTCTCTAAAGATTGATATTTTTTTATATCCTCTTCCTGCAAGCTTATATATCCTTCATATTTTATTATTGTTTCCACCTGCTTTGCACTTCTTCCTGTAAGTGATGTCAGCCCCATATCCAAAATCATATTAATATTTGTTTCTGGCCGCTTTAAAAATTCATAGCATGATATACCACGCTCTAAATTTATACCATATTTTTCCAGCTTTTCTCTATTATCTTTTAACCTTATTGTTTCGTTCTTAAATTTTTCAACTTCTTTATATACTTCATCTTTTTCTTTTATAAACCTTTCATATCTTGTTTTTGATATTAATCCAAATTTATATCCATAATCTATTAATCTATATTCTGCATTATCTTCCCTTAGATGAAGCCTGTATTCTCCACGGGAAGTAAACATTCTATATGGCTCATCTACTCCCTTAGTAATTAAATCATCAGTTAGCACTCCAATATAGCTTTCATTTCTTCCCAATATAAAATGTTCTTTATTATCAATAATTAAGACTGCATTTATACCAGCCATAAGTCCTTGACATGCTGCCTCTTCATATCCACTTGTTCCATTTATTTGCCCTGCAAAATAAAGACCTTTTACTAATTTAGTTTCATATGTTCCATAAAGAATAGTTGGTTGATATGCTTCATATTCTATGGCATATGCTGGGCGTATAAACTCACATTTTTCTAACCCCTTAATTGTTCTATATGCTTTAAGCTGTGCATCCACTGGAAGCGATGTGGAAAACCCGTTAGGGTATACTTCCATACTATCATAACCTTCACGTTCTAAAATTATTTGATGACGGTTTCTTTCAGGAAATTTTGCTATTTTATCTTCCATACTTGGGCAGTATCTTGGACCTATTCCCTTATCTTTTGAGTTATAATAAATACTTCTATGGATATTTTCTTTAACTATTTTATGGGTTTCTTCATTAGTGTATGTTGCATAGCACTTAATTTGTGGCAGTGGAAATTCTGTATTTTCAAATGAAAATGGAATTTTTTCACCCTGCATTTCATATACTTCTAATTTTGAATAGTCAATTGTCCTATAATCTATCCTTGCTGGTGTTCCTGTTTTTAACCTTACAGGTATAAAACCTATTTCCTGTAATGATTTTGCAAGAGCAATTGATGGCAGTTCATATGTTCTTCCTGCCCTATATGATGTTTCACCAATAAACACTTTACCATTTAAAAATGTTCCTGTAGCAACTATTATCTTCCTACAGGAAAATATTTCCCCCCATATATCTTCTACTGCTTTTACTTCATTTTTTTCAATTATTATTTTACTTACTTCACCTTGTTTTACATCTAAATTATCTTGAGTTTGTAATATATTAACCATACGGCTCATATATCTTTTTTTATCAGCCTGTGCTCTTGAACTCTGTGCTGCTGCACCTTTTTTGCTGTTTAACATTTGAAATTGAATACATGATGCATCAATATTTTTTGCCATTTCACCACCTAATGCATCAATATCTTTTACAAGGTTACCTTTAGCAAGCCCTCCAATTGCAGGGTTACAGCTCATTTGTGCAATACTATCTACTGTAGAAGTTAAAAGTAGTGTTTTTGCTCCCATTCTAGATGCTGCAAGTGCTGCTTCACAGCCTGCATGTCCACCACCAATAACTATGATATCATATTTTTTATTTATCATATCCATTATATTCACTTATATTTTTCAGCTTTCTTTATTTTATTAATTTCATATCTTTTTCTTAATGATAAGTTTATATATATTCTTATAAAATTTATCAATTAGTCAATATTTTTCTTATTTTTTCTTAATTTTTTAAAAGCATTTTCGTTTTTATTTAATCTTTTATAAATAATGTTTCACCAATAACAATATTATTTGTTTTTTCTATTCTATTTTCTATACTTTTCTTATTTCATATTTTTATTTTATTCGTAAGTTTTATTTAAAACATATCTTATATTATATCCTACATATTTTGTATTTAATATACCTATGTAATTTTTATTTTTGATATTTTTTAATAGTTTTATGCTTTCTATCAATTCTTAACATACTTATTATATATAGTGTTTTGTTTTAACTTTCAATTCTTAGTAATACTGCTGTTATAATTGCTATAACTACTGCCATTATAAAACTATTTCTTTGGCTTTTTCCACGCCAAATATAAGTAAAAGTAAACAGCACCATAAATAATATTATTAAATATATATGATGATAGCCTGTATCCATCATACTTCTAATAGCAGCTGCTAACACACCTGTTATGGTAACAAGTGAAAGTATAAAAAATAATATTATTTTAAATGCTTTAAACTTATTCATAAACTTCTTCTATATCTCATTAATATGTAGGCCACAATAATGCTACAACTAACATAAACAATATAAGTAATATATTTTGTATATTACTTAATATATATGCGATGATGCCACATACTATTCCTTCTACTTCTACTGACTTTATCTTTTCATCTTTATTTTCTGTTTTATTTGTTTCTTTATATGTAATTTTATGTATCAATGCTTCTATTAACAATATTAATAGAAGTATTATTATATTATTTATATAACCTATAAAAGGAATTACTCTTATTATTACTACAGTCATTACTACATTAACTATTCCAATATATAATAAAAATCTGTAATAATTTTCTTTTACTTTTTTATCATTTTTATATATTCTTATTGCTATAATTATTAGAAATAATCCTATACTTGTTATTATATTAATCTCATCTGCAAGTGATTTATTAGTAACATCATTTATCTCATCTGTAAATGCATATGTAATTGGTATTAAATATACAGTATATGGTAAATACCTGTTTATTATATTTTCTTTTTTATTCATATCTCCCTCTTTTTTTCTATATCTTTTTATTGTTCTATTTTATTTGTTTTCTATATACTCCATAATTTTTATATTATAATATTTTTACAAACAATAAGCCATTGTAACAATCATACATCATACCCTATGATTACTTATAATATTACTTTTTATTGTAACTTTCTATTTAAATCTTTTTCAACTATTATTTCATGTTTTATATTTCTATTTTTTTCATCTATAACTTATATTCTATATAATATAATCATAGTGGAAGGAAATTGTGCTATATTTATTTAATATAAAAATGTAATTGCCACTTATATTACTACTTACAATATTGCTTTATTATAATTTTTTTATATTTTTATATTTATGTTTAATAATATGCTAACCCATATTATTTATAAAAATACTACAACTATTTTTCATTAATAGCATCTATATTTTTGTAATATCTTATAGTTTATATTTACCTTCATAAGTATTAAAAATATTATATTTATTTCTTTATTCCATATTTTCCTAAATTGTTTCACGTGAAACATTTTTAAAACAATCCAACATACATTTTATTAAAAACAGCACTCAAACCAATACTTGTATATAAATTATAATTTAAAAACATTATTTGCTTTTATTATATTTATATATTTCCACTGCTAAAACTGATATAGCTGTTTTTGTAAGCCCCGGTATTCTTAAAGCCTGCCCTAATGTTTTTGGTTTTATTTCTTTTAACTTTTCTGAATACTCATGCCTTAACCCTGAAATATTATCAAAGGAAAAACCATCTGGTATTTCTATATTTTCTAAATCATCTTCCTGTTTCATACTTGATATATACCCAGAATATTTTACTTTTATTTCAACCTGCCTTGCCTGCCTGCCTGTTAATCCGCCACCTATAAAAGTAAGAATATCATTATAATTTAGTTGTGGACGTTTAAGTAATTCTTCTGCTTTAAATGACTGACTTATCTCTACATCATACTCTTTTAACATGCTATCTATTTCATCTGTTTTTTTAATAAGTGTATTTTTAAGTCTTTCTATTTCCTGCTCTATTTCTTCCTGCTCTTTTTTAAATCTATCATATCTGGTTTTACTTATGAGCCCAAACTTATACCCATATTCTATTAATCGTTCTTCTGCATTATCTTCTCTTGTTAAAAGCCTATATTCACTACGAGAAGTAAACATTCTATAAGGTTCTGTAACACCTTTTAACACTAAATCGTCAGTTAAAACACCAATATAACTTTCATTTCTACCTAATATGAAAGAGTCTTTTTTATCAAGAGATAATACTGCATTAACTCCAGCCATAAATCCTTGTGCTGCTGCCTCTTCGTATCCACTTGTACCGTTTACCTGCCCAGCAAAATATAGCCCTTTAACTTTTTTACTTTCATAACTGTGATATAGGTTTGTTGGCTGAAAAGCATCATACTGTATAGCATATGCTGGGCGAATAAACTTAGCTTTTTCCATTCCCTTAACTGTTCTATATGCTTTAATTTGAGCCTCAACAGGTATAGAGCATGAGAAACCATTTACATGCACTTCTTTTGTATTAAGTCCTTCAGGTTCTATTACTAATTTATGACCTGTTTTTTCAGGAAATTTTAAAACTTTATCTTCCATACTTGGGCAGTACCTAGGACCATTACTTTCCCTTGCACCATTATAAAACATACTTTCTTCAGCAGCTTTACGTATTACTTCATGAGTAGCTTCATTTGTATATGTTCCATAACACTCAATTTGTGGAAGTGTAATTTCAGTAGTTTCTGTAGAAAAGGGTATTATAACATCATCACTTTTATAAACTTCTAAACCCTCAAAATTAAGGCTGTCTATATGAAGCCTTGCTGGTGTATCTGTCTTTAATCTTATTGGTTCAAACCCAATTTTTTTAAGTGATAATGAAAGTGATGTAGATGAAGGCTCATACATTCTACCTGCACTCATCACATTATCGCCAATAAATATTTCACCACCAATAAAAGTACCACCACATATTACTATTTTTTTGCATCTAAAATGTTGGCCACACTCAGTGGTAACTCCATTAACTTCACCTTTTTCAACTAGAATATCTTTCACTATACCCTGTTTTACAGAAAGGGATTGAGTATTAAAAATAATATGTTGAAAACGTTCTTTATATAAATATTTATCTGCCTGAGCTCTTGAGCACCAAACTGCAGGACCTTTTCTTTTATTTAACACTCTAAACTGGATACCTGTGGCATCAATATTTTTACCCATTTCACCACCTAAGGCATCCATATCTTTAACTAGATTACCCTTACCAATTCCACCAATAGCAGGGTTACATGGCATTAATGCAATATTATCTATAGATATTGTAAGCAGTAAAGTATCTGCCCCCATTCTAGCAGCTGCAAGAGATGCTTCACAACCTGCATGACCTGCACCTATAACTATAACATCATAAATCTTTTCAAAAATCATAAAATACCTTTTAGAAAAAAATTTATTAATCATAAATAAATAATCTATTTTTGTAAAGAATTTTATAAAAATATAAAAATAAAAATGGAAGTTATAAAGCATTAGAATAAATAAAATCTGTTTTCTGCAACCGTAAATAAAGGAAAATTTAAAATTGTTTCACGTGAAACAATTTATAAAGACAATTAAATAAACAGTAGAATTATATAGGTAAATACAATATAGTAATATAATATGAAATAAGCAAGAAATATTAAAAAAATAATATACAAATGATAACAAAAATAATATAATGGTACGAAAAGATAAGGAAAAAAATGGAAAGAAATATAATAATTAACAGATTAATGGGACCAGACTGCACAATTATTTTAAATGAATTATTAGAGGGATATGAGAATAATGATGAAATAAGGATACTTGATTTAGGTTGTGGTAAAGGCTTAACATCAATATATTTAGCAGAAAAATATAAAAATGCAGTAATATTTGCAGTAGATTTATGGGTAGATGCAAATGACAATTATATATTTTTTAAAGAAAACAATTTAGATAATAGAATAATACCACTAAACTGCAATGCAGAAAAACTACCCTTTGCCGAAAATTATTTTGATATAATAGTAAGCATAGATGCATACCATTATTTTGGAACAGATAAATTATTTTTTAAAGAAAAAATAAAACCTTATTTAAAAGATAATGGTCTTATATTTATAGCTGTACCAGGTATGAAAGATGATTATGAAAAAGTACCACAAGATTTAAAAGGATTTATAAGTGATGAAGATTTTAGGTTTTTTAAAAGCATAAAATATTATGAAAATATTTTAAAAGAAAATATAAAAGAAATAAAGATAGAAGAAATGAAATGCTTTAATGAAGCGTGGGACAGCTGGCTTGCAACAGATAACCCATATGCAGTAAATGATATAGAACTTTTAAAAGCAGATAATGGAAAATTCTTAAATCTTATTGGTATTAAAGGAAAAATCTGACTGACTTTAAATTTTGCTCTGTATTGAGATTTAGAGTATTTATACTAATAAATTTAAAAAAAATGGCTTAGAACTAAAAATATGAATTAGTAAATATAACTGATTGATAAATAAACATAAATTAAAGGATAAGTAATATGTGGATAGTTTATGCATCCCTTTCTGCCATAGCAGCAGGCATAACAACTATATTTTTAAAGAAAGGAGTACGCACAACTAATACAAGTGTGGCTTTAGCTTTAAGAACATTAGTAGTTTTAATATTTAGTATTATAATTGTGGCAATAGTAGGCTCACAAGGTCAAACATATTTAATAGATAAAAAAACATGGTTGTTTTTAGTATTGTCTGGGCTTTCAACTGGAGCTGGCTGGTATTACTATTATAAAGCACTGCAAATTGGTAATGTAAAAAATGTTTCACCTTTAAGTAAATCAAGCTTAGTATTAACTATTATACTTTCATTTATATTATTAAATGAAGAAATATCCTTACAAAAATTAATATCGCTTATTATAATCACCATTGGCACATATTATATAATAGATTATAAAAAAACAGATGATGAGAAAAGTAATAATAAATGGATAATATATGCTATGATTTCAGTAATTTTTTCAGCACTTACACCAATATTTGGAAAAGTAGGAATAGAGAATGTGGAATCAAATTTAGGCAGTGCCATAAGAACTTTTGTTGTGGTAATTGCTGCATGGCTTTTAGTAGTAATTAAAAAAGAATATAAAGAAATAAAAAATGTGGATAAATCTGAAATAAAGTTTATAGTGCTTGCAGGTATTACAGGTGGCTCAAGCTGGCTTTTATATTATAAAGCACTGCAAGATGGACCAACTTCAGCAGTAGCAGCCATAGATAAATTAAGTGTGCTTGTAGCTGTAGTTCTATCCTACTTCATATTCAATGAAAAAATGAAAGCAAAAGAAGTTATAGGGCTGCTGTTAATACTTGTAGGCACAATAGGGCTTGCTTTTAAGATATAAATGAAATACTATTCACTAATTTTTTTAAGATGTGATGAATTAATATATCCAGATATTGCTTTACTGCCATCCGTTACGCCATCTGGAAAATAGATTACTTTTGTATAGTTATCTGAACTATTATTATTGTAGTCCATAATATTATCCCATACAATATCAATATTAAAATTAACAGAATATACTACACTGCCATTTTTTATATTAGTAATTACTTTACCATTAGGGAAATCAAACAATGCAGCAGAACCATTTTTAGAAGATATATTATAATAACTAATTGAAATATTTTCATTATCACTAGATTTATAAGCTTCCATATTATAATATGTAATATCTTTAGCACCTTTTATTTGGATATTATCTACAAACAAATTATGAATATCAGAATCAACTATAAATATTGTATTTTGTGAAAGAGTAACTTCTACATTATAAGAAACTTTACCTAAATATCCTTTATTTAACAAATTAGAGTAAATAGAATTATTAACCTTATAATTTAGCGGATAAACAATAATATCTTTACTTAAAAAATCATTAAAACTAAAAGACACATTACCAGATTTTGAATCAACTAGGATTTTACCTTGTATAGTAACTGGAGTAGATGAAGTATATCTATAATTACAACTCCCTATTTTTGCATCTTTAATAAACTTATTGGCATCATATATACCATAAAGATTATTAATAAATAAATCATTGTCATTACTATGCATAAAAGCACTTTGTGAAAAATCAAGTTTAAAATTAGAGAAATTTTTTGATGATAAAATACTTTTTAAAGTATTATTACAAGATGAAATAAGAGTATCATCATATAATTTATCATATATGACAAAATCTTTTAAATATTTATTAATTATTTTATAATAATTATCATCACTAATATAATAATATAAACTATTAATAAAGTACACATCAAAGGAAACATCATCTCTCATAATAAAATTATCACTAAGCAAAAACGATACATATCTATCTACAAGCGTTTGTAATTTTTGATTTTTTACATAATTTAAACGCTTAATATAAACATCTTCGCCTATAAAATCATATAATATATCAAATATCTCTTTATAAGATAGTGTATTAATATTTTCAATATTATTAACCCATTCAACAATATTAGAATAATCAGCATCACGATTTATCTCTGATGAATAGATATAACCAAATACAGGTTTTGTGCTGTTTTTAGGAAAATATGTTACAAAAAACCAGTTATTAGATATAGGTTTTGAAAAACCTAATATTTTATAATAGTTATATAAATATCTAGCTGGTGGATAACCTTCTCCAAGCCTGTAACCATCTATACCCGGCTCTTTATAACCTTCATAAAAATAAACTTTATCATCAGATGAATCATTATGATTAATTTGGTAAACAATTTTACCATTAGGTTTATCTCTTAAATTTGTATAACTATCTTTTGCAGTAAGTTCATATGTTTCTATAACATCTGAAAAAGCATAACTTTCTATATCAGTTTCATCATAATACTTAATGTTTTGTACACTGTTAATATTTAAGTCTTTTACATATATTGATACAATATCTCCTACTGATGACTTTACTATTTTAATAACACTATCTTTATCAAGTATAAAATCAACGTTAAAAGTTATCTCACCAACTGCACCTGTTTGAAGATAATTTTTAGGTATTTTAGTATTAAGTTTATAGTTTATGGGAACAATAAAAAATTTACTAAAATCAATATCTAAATTATTAGCTTTAAATGATGTTTTAAAGTAATTAGGAGCATTTGTATTGTCTTGATTATATAAATTAGAGACTGTAAGAGTTCCACTTAATTTTAATGGTTTATTATAAGTAAATTTAAATGAACATATTGAAAAACCTTCGCCATCAATACCACAAAATTTAGTTTTATCAATTTTATAGTAACTTATAAATTTTTCATCTAATTCTTTTAACTCATTGTTATAATGCCCCAAAGTATCATTATCAATACTTGAGTATTGATAATGATACAATTCAGATTTCTTATTTTTAACAATATCCTTTATAATATTTTTTTAAATTGATTATATTTATCATCTTTCAAAATTGGTCTTATATTTTTTGAAAGTTTAAGATTATCCTTAGGAGAAACAGTATTAGAATCACTAGCTGTTAATAAAATATATTTATCAATTAATAATTTTAAATTATCAGTATTGCCACATTTATTATGGTAATCTATATAATAATCGTTTAAAAAATAATAAATTTCTTCATCATCATTAGAGTTAATTAAATTTTGAATCGCTTGATTAGAATTTTGACAGTAATCAACGTTGTTTTGGGCATAAGTGATAAAAGGTATTAAAAATATAATTATTATAAGAAATTTTTTCATAGTAATAACCTAATATAATATTTACTACATATATTAAATATACTAATAAAAATAAATTAAAACAAGATATTATTTACCAATGCAAAATGATGAAAATACAATATCTAGTACTTTTTCAGTATAGTTATCCCCTGTTATTTCTGAAATTAGATTAATTGCCCTTTCTAAATCAATACAGAGCATATCAATAGGGTAGATATATATTGATGATGAGATTTTTTCTATTATTTCTTTTACTTCTAAAAGCAGAGTATAATGCCTTTGGGTTATGGCTGTGGCAGAAGTTTTTATATGATTATTAGAAATGCTTACGCGAGATTTAATAAGTTCTACAAACTTATCCATATTTTCATTATTTTTAGCAGATATATAAATATCTGCCTCACTGAAATTATCAGCACTTCCTATATCTATTTTATTACCAATTATAATTCTATTACTTTTTGATGTAATATCAAGAAGATATTTATCTTCGGAAGTTATTGGTTTTGAAATATCAAGTATTAAAAATACAATATCAGAGTTATTTATTTTTTCTATACTTTTATCTATGCCTATTTTTTCCACATATTCTGAAGATGAGTGAATTCCTGCGGTATCAGTAATATGTACAGGAATACCGCCAATATATAAGTTTTCCTTAATAAAATCTCTTGTTGTGCCTGCAATATCAGAAACTATTGCCCTTTCTTCTTTTAAAAGTGCATTTAAAAGGGATGATTTACCAACATTTGGTTTGCCTGCAATAACAATATCTATACCCTTATTATGCATTCTATAGCTTTTATAACTTTCAAGGAGATTATCAATATTTTTAATAACTTCTAAGCTGTTTTCTTTTAATACTTCACTTTCAGAATCAAGAGTATCTTCATCTGGAAAATCAATTTTTGCTTCCATAATAGCTTTCATTTTTAAAAGCTTATCTTTAATAAAATCAAGGTTATTTTTAAGGCTGCCATGAAGCTGATTATAAGCAGAATGAACGCCATCAATTGATTTTGCAGAGATTAATTCTTGAATAGATTCTGCCTGAGTTAAATCTATTTTACCATTTAAAAAAGCACGTTTAGAAAATTCGCCGCCTTCTGCATTTCTAATGCCTAGCTTATAAATGCCAGATAAAGCAGCATTAACTAAAACAGGGTTTCCATGAAAAGAAATCTCCACCACATCTTCCCCTGTAAAAGAATGTGGTGCTTTAAAATAAACTGCCAGCACATCATCATATAAATCTTCATCTTTTATATTAAATTTATATAATGATACATAATTAGGTTTAATATTTGCAATATCAACACTAGAGCCGCCCTTTTCCATTAAAGAAAAAACTTTTAATGCATCACTTCCTGATATTCTAATACTAATAACAGGGCTTACTACAAGCGGCGTAATAGGGGCAGCAATAGTGTCATTAATCATATTATAATTTCTCTATAAATTTAAATGCCTTTAATGTATTTTGCATTAATGTAGTAATAGTCATAGGCCCAACACCACCGGGAACTGGGGTAATGTATGAGCATTTATCTTTTACATCTTCAAAATCCACATCACCACAGAGTTTGCCGTCAACTCTGTTAATACCAACATCTATTACAACAGCACCATCTTTAACAAATTCTTTTTTAATAAACTTAGCTTTACCAATAGCAGCAACTAAAATATCAGCTTTAGCACAAACACCGCTTAAATCTTTTGTTTTAGAATGGCATACTGTAACAGTAGCATTAGCTTTTAAAAGCATAGCAGCAATTGGCTTTCCAACAATATTACTTCTGCCAACAACTACAGCGTTTTTGCCAGCTATATCAATACCATAATCAGCCATCATATTCATAACTCCAAAAGGAGTGCAAGGCATAAGGCAGTCTTCACCAATATTTAATAGCCCTACATTATATGGGTGAAAGCCGTCTACATCTTTTTCTGCCTTTATAGCACGTAAAATAGTTTTTTCATCGCAGGCAGAAGGAAGTGGCAGCTGCACTAATATACCATGTATTTTTTCATCATTATTAAATTTTTCAACAAGTTTTAATACATCACTAGTTGTAACATCAGCACTAATTCTTTCAACAACAGAATAAAAACCACATTCTATTGCTGCCTTTTCTTTAGAATTAACATAAACTGAGCTTGCAGCATCATCACCTGCTAAAATAACAGCAATGCCGGGAGCTTTACCTGTTTTTTCTTTTAAAGCTGATGTTTCTTCTTTTATATTTTGCCTAAATTTAGCAGATAATGCTTTACCATCAAGAATTACTGCCATTATCTTCCCCCTGAATTTCTTCTTCATTTTCACTGTCATCTTTTGGTACAACAGTAAATGAAATAATTTCATCGCCTGATGTATTCATTAATCTTGTTCCTTGAGTATTTCTACCAATAACTGATACTTCAGAAGCAGAAATTCTTATAGTTTTACCGTTTTTAGTAATAAGCATAATATCATCTTCTTCTGGAGCTATCTGCCTTACACCAACCACAAGCCCTGTTTTAGAAGTAAGTTTCATTAATTTTAAACCTTTACCACCACGAGATTGCAGCCTGTATTCATCTTTATCAGTACCTTTTCCATAACCAAGTGAAGTAACAGCTAAAAGAGGCCTTGCTTCTTCCACAACTTCAGCAGATACAACCACATCATCTCTTTCAAGCATAATGCCTCTTACACCTGTAGCAGTTCTACCCATAGGGCGTACATCTTCTACGCTAAACTGAATAGTTTTTCCATCCCTTGTTGCAAGAAATACTTTATCATCATCACCTGTTAAAAGAGTTGTCACTATTTCATCATTATCTCTTAAATTAAGAGCAATAATACCACTTCTACCACTTTTAAATTCTACAGTTTTAACTCTTTTTACAACACCATATTTAGTAGCAAAGAAAATAGATTTTGTTTCATCTTTTTCAGGCAGTGTTAAAAATGATGCAATTTTTTCATTTTCATCTAAAGTTAAAAGGTTAGAAATATGCCTGCCTTTAGAATCTCTTGACTGCTCTGGTATTTGGTAAACTTTTAAGAAATGAACTTTACCTTTTGTAGTAAATATAAAAAGGTGGCTTTTATTTGTAGTATATATTATTTCTTCTACAAAATCTTCGCTTTTATTAGCAGCACCAATTTTACCTTTTCCACCTCTTTTTTGAGCTGTAAAGTTATTAAGTAAAGTTCTTTTAATGTAACCGTTATGAGTGATAGTAACCACCATTTCATCGTTTGGTATTAAATCTTCATAGTCAATATCATCAATGCTGTCAGCAATTTCTGTTTTTCTTTCATCGCCATATCTGTTTTTAATATCGACTATTTCTTCCCTAATAACACTCATAAGTTTAGATTTAGAATTAAGTATAGAGTTATAATATTCTATATCTTTTTTAAGCTGTTCATATTCTTCGTTTAATTTATCAATCTCCAAACCTGTAATTTTAGCAAGACGCATATCTAAAATAGCTTGAGACTGAATATCTGATAAATCAAACCTTTCCATTAATGCTTTTTTAGCTGTTGGAGTATCTTTTGATTCTTTAATAATTTTAACTACTTCATCAATATTATTAACGGCTATTCTTAAGCCTTCAACAATATGCATTCTTTCTTCGGCTTTCATAAGTTTATAGCGTGTTCTTCTAGTTACAACTTCTATTCTATGGTTTAAAAACTCAGTTAATATATTTTCTAAAGATAAGATTTGCGGTCTACCGCCAACAAGGGCAACCATATTAAAACCAAAAGATGATTCTAATGCAGTAAACTTATATAACCTGTTTAATATAACTTCAGCAGATTCGCCTTTTTTAACATCTATTAATATTTTTATACCTTTCATACTAGATACATCTCTAATATCAGTAATGCCCGGTATTTTCTTTTCATTAACAAGCTCTGCAATTTTTTCAACAAGTGCAGATTTATTTACTTGGTATGGGATTTCAGTAATAACAATCTGCTCTTTACCGCCTTTAATTTCTACAATTTCAGCTCTTGCTCTAATACGGATACTTGCTCTGCCTGTTTTATAAGCATTTATAATATCCCCTTTTCCCATAATAATACCGCTTGTAGGAAAATCTGGACCTTTAATAATATTAAATAAACCTTCTTCAGTATAGTTTTCTTCATCTATCATATATAAAAGACCGTCCATAACTTCAGTTAAGTTATGTGGTGGAATATTTGTTGCCATACCAACAGCAATACCAGAAATACCGTTTATTAAAAGGTTAGGTATTTTTGTAGGGAAAACTGTAGGTTCTGTCATAGAGCCGTCATAGTTTGGCATAAAATCTACTGTGTTACAGTCAATATCTGCCATAAGCTCATCACTAATTCTAGCCATTCTAGCTTCTGTATAACGAGATGCTGCAGCACTATCCCCATCTATTGAACCAAAGTTACCTTGACCAATAACAAGTGGATATCTCATAGAGAAATCTTGAGCTAAACGAACTAAAGCATCATAAATTGCACTATCGCCATGTGGGTGAAGTTTACCCATAGTATCCCCAACAATTCTGGCAGATTTCTTATTAGGCTTATTATACTGCACACCCATTTCGTTCATTGTAAAAAGCACACGCCTGTGAACCGGTTTTAAACCGTCCCTAACATCAGGAAGAGCTCTTCCTGCAATAACGCTCATGGCATAATCTAAATAACTGTTTTTAAGGGTATCTTCTATTGATACATCTTGAATATTTTTATTAATTATTTCGCTCATCTAACCACCACTATATATCTAAGTTACGAACATTTAACGCATTCATTTCAATAAATTCACGTCTTGGACCAACTGTATCACCCATTAATAGAGAAAAAAGTTCATCAGCTGCTTCTGCATCTTCAATATTTATTTTATACAAGCTTCTTTTTTCAGGGTCCATTGTAGTTTCCCAAAGCTGTTCAGGGTTCATTTCACCAAGACCTTTAAATCGTGAAATATCTAAACCTTTTCTGCCCCTTGTATCTACAAAATTAATTAATGATGAAAGTTTTTCAAATTCCATAGTGCTTTCATCTTTTAATTTTATTTTATAAGGAGCGTTGCCTATTTCTTTAATATAAGAGCCTATCCTTCTTAAATCTTTAAACTCAGTAGATAAAACAAGGTGAGAATCTATCAAAATATTTCTGTGTTTTAATTCAAAAGATATGGCATATTTTGAAAATTCTTCGTTATATATGATTTCAACGTTTTTATAGTCTTCAAAAGCATTAAGTTTTTCAAGATGTGCTTTTAATTTTTCAACATCTGCTTTGCTTTCAAATATTTTACCGTCAAAATCAGCATATGTGGCAAAAGTTTCAACCATTTCTTCGTTGTAACCTTTTTTAATAAACTTATCCATTAACTTTTGGTATTTTAAAAGCTGGATAAATAAAGGTTTTGAACGTTCTGCTTTTAAGTTATCCATAGTAAAATCAGATAAAGCAGAATCAAGAAGGAAGTTTTCAAGCTCATCATCATTTTTTACAAAACGGCTTGATTTACCCCTTGTAACTTTATATAAAGGTGGGTTTGCAAGGTACACATAACCCCTTTCTATTAACTCTCTCATATGACGGAAGAAAAATGTAAGAAGCAGTGTAGCAATGTGAGCACCGTCAACATCGGCATCTGTCATAATAATAATCTTATGGTAACGAAGTTTTTCAGGGTTAAATGCATCTTTACCAATACCTGCACCAAAAGCTGTAATCATATTACGTATTTCTTGAGAAGAAAGCATTTTATCAAGGCGAGCTTTTTCCACATTTAATATTTTACCACGTAATGGAAGGATAGCTTGGAAATCTGAATTTCTACCTTGTTTAGCAGAACCTCCCGCAGAATCCCCTTCCACTATAAATACTTCTGCTTTAGCAGGGTCTTTTTCATGGCAGTCTGCAAGTTTACCAGGCAGAGAATCACGCTCTAAAGCAGATTTTCTTCTAGTAAGCTCTTTTGCTTTCCTAGCTGCTTCTCTTGCCATATAAGCCTGCAGTGCTTTTTCTAATATTTTCTTAACAATAACGCCATTTTCTTCCATATAGTCTTGCAGTGCAGGGCCAACAATAGCTTCAACGGCAGTTTTTGCATTATTTGAGCCAAGTTTAGTTTTTGTTTGGCCTTCAAATACAGGGTCTGTCATTTTAATAGATAAAACGCATGACATACCTTCCCTAATATCTTCACCGCTTAAATTATTTTCTTTAACTAAATTGTTTTTAGAAACATATGAATTAAATGCTTTAGTAAGGGCAGCTTTAAAACCAGCCTCATGTGTGCCGCCTTCTTCTGTATGAATATTATTTACATATGAATATATGCTTTCATTATAAGAATCGTTATATATAATTGCAACTTCTACAACAATATTGCCAGATTCACCAGATATATATATAGGTTCATCAAATATTAAGTTTTTAGTTTTATTTAAGTATTTAACATAGCTTGGAACGCCGCCTTCTGCATGAAATTCCTCACTTTCATCAAACCTTTCATCAACTATTTTTATTCTTATGCCGCTGTTTAAATAAGCAAGCTCTCTAAATCTTTTAGCAAGTGTTTCATAGCTTAATTCTAAAGTTTCAAATATTTGGCCGTCTGGTTTGAAAGTTATTTTAGTTCCAGTTTTATTACTGTCACCAATTCTTTGAACTTCAGAAGTAGGTTTACCTCTTTCAAAACTTTGAGTATATATTCCACCATCTCTTTGAACTGTTGCTGTTAAGGTTTCAGATAATGCATTAACTACAGATACACCCACACCATGCAAGCCACCTGAAGTTTTATATGAATTAGTATCAAATTTACCACCAGCGTGAAGTACAGTTAAAACAACCTGTAATGTAGATACTTTTGCAGTAGGGTGGATTCCCACAGGTATACCACGACCATCATCTTCTACAGTAACTGAACCATCTACATGAAGTGTAACTGTAATATTTTTACAATAGCCTGCCATTGCTTCATCTATGGAGTTATCTATAACTTCATATACTAAGTGGTGCAAACCTCTTACACCTGTAGAGCCAATATACATACCAGGACGCTGCCTAACAGCCTGTAAGCCCTCTAAAACTTTAATACTACTTTCACTGTAATTTTCTGACATAACTTATCCTTATATATTAATTTAATTTAATTGTATTTTTAAAATTTAATTTTGAATTATCAACACCTGTATATAAAACCTGCCTGCCTGTTGAAAACAAATCCTTAATAAATGAAGCTCTGCCACTATCAAGAGCAGCCTCAAAATCATCTAAAAGAGTAATTATACTTATTTTTCTATTTTCTTCAATAATTTTTATAAAAGAATATAATGAAAGTAGAGAAAATGTCTTTTTTTGTCCAGTAGATGAGAATTTTTCTATTACTTTATTATCAAGCTCCATTTCTATTTTATCCCTATGAACGCCATACAGTATCTTTTTTATAATTTTTTCTTTATTTAATAAACTTTCATCTAAAATATTACTGCTGTATTTTATAAAAACTTTTTCATATTTAAATTCCAGCCTGTTATAAACATTATTAAGATAATTATTTAATTCTTCTACCATTTTATTACGTTTACTATATATTGTATTTGATAAACTAATTATTTTTTCATTAAGCACATCTATATATGTATAATCAATATTATCTTTTTCCAGTTCTGCTGTTTTTTGTGATAAAATTCTGGTGTATGTTTTTATATCATAAATATGTTTTTTATCATAGTAAAAAATGAACCTGTCTAAAAAATTTCTTCTATCAATTTGGTCTTTAGAAAGTATACCTAAATTTTCAGGTGTATAAAAAGCAATAGGATAGTTATAGATAAAATCAGCAATATTTTCTATTTCATCACCATTATACATTGTAGAGCGTTTATTTTTATATAGGCATATAATATTTGAATTATAGTTTTCTTCTGCAATATCACTTTCTATACGAAAAAAATCGCTGTTAAAATTGATTATAGATGAAAATGGTTGTTTTTTAAAACTTTTAACACCAAATAATATGTATAAAGCTTCTAAAATTGATGTTTTACCAGTGCCATTTTCACCTATAAATATAGTTTCATCTTCTAAGTCATATTTTGAAGAAATATGATTTCTAAAGTTATTTAGTTTTAAATTTAATACCTGCATTTATATTTTATCTATTGATATAGGAACAACTAAATATCTGTAGTTAGTATCATTAGGTGTTACAAGAACTGGCGAACGTTTATCTGCCATTTCTAATATAAATTCTTCAGTATCAATATTAACTAATATTTCATTTAAATGTTTTGCATTTAATATGATTTCAAAAGGTTCAGAGTTATATTCTATAACATCAATTGTTTCAGAACCTTCACCATATATAGTTTCTAATGATGATATTTTTAAATTAGAATTATCAAAATTTAATATAATACCCGGTGTTTCATCACTTGTAATAGCAGAAATCCTTTTAGATGCATCAATAAATGATTTTCTATCAAGTTTTGCTTTTATAGGGTAGTCGTTATTAAATAATCTTTCAATGTTTTTAATAAACTTTTCTATTAATTTAGAATATATGATTATATTGTCATGTTTGAAAGAAATTTGTTTTCTATCAGTTTGTATTTCTATATCGCCTTTAGCTTCAAATATTCTTAATATTTCAGTAATAGTTTTCTTAGGAATATTAATCATAAAATCATTAGAATATTCTGCATCAATATTAGTTGAAGCTATTGCTATACGCTGCATGCCTGTTGCAAATGTTTCTACTATATCTCTATTTATTCTAACCTGCGCACCAGTATATTCCAGCTTTGTAGAATCATTTGATATACAAAAGTATGTTCTTTTCATAAGATTTATAAAATTAGCTGCATCAATTTTAATAAAATATTCTGGTATAATATCACTAATTGATGGGAAGTTTTCAGATGATAATGTGGATAACTTAAATTTTGATTTACCACATATTGCATTAAGCCTTGTATCATCATATTGAAAATCAATTAAAGCTCCATCTGGAAGCTCTTTAATAATATCTAAAAGTTTTCTACAGCTAACTGTAACTCTACCTTCTTTTTCTACAGAGTTTGGTTCAAAAAAACATGAAAAACCCATTTGATAGTTAGTAGCTTTTATGTTTACAGTATTGTTTTCTACTTCAATATAAATGTTTTGAAGTATATCATTTAAACCTTTAGGATTAGTAAAGCTGTTAGCATACTGTAAATATTTTAAAATATCTTCTTTAAGAACTTTAAATTGCATTTTAACCTCATATTAATATATGTGTGTTTCTTATATATAAATAGTTGTTGTTATTATAGTAGTGTGGATAACTACCATTAACCTTAAAAAGTATATATTTTATAATGAATTTAATCAATAATAAAATGTTATAACTTTCATTAATTTTAAAAAATTATTAAAAAAATTTCAAGTAATTTATTAAAAAACATAATTTTTAATTAAAATTTTAAAAAAAAAATAAGTATGTTGAAAACTTTTTCTTTTAAAAACTTTTATAACTTTATAATTTATTGATACATATAGTAATATTATGTGGATAAAATGTGTATAACTTTCTTATACAGAAAACATTTTCATTTTATTACTTAATTCATTTAGAGTATTAACTATATATGTGTTATTATTACTTATATCTTTTTCTATTTTAGTTATGGAGTTTTTTATAGTTGAGTGGTCTCTATTAAAAATATCTCCAATACCTTTAAGTGAAGACGGTGTATTTTTATATATTAGGTATATGGCAAGATTTCTAGGTATAACAATATTTTGCGAACGGCTTGGTGATTTTAAATCAACAAGTTTTATGTTAAAGTATTCAGATATTATATCTATTATATTTTGTGGTGTTAAAGTTTTATCTCTTTTTACAAGCATTGATGCTATATGGTTTTGTAAAAAGTCAATAGTCAGCTCCACATTATGAAATTTAGACTGAACAAAAGCAGTTTTAGCAGCACCAAGCAAATCCCTTGTGCTGTCAGATTTAATGTTTTCAGCCAAATAGTATATTATATCATCAGTCATAAATATACCATACTGGGAAGAAAAGCTTTTTAATATAGCCACCTTTTCTTCAACTGAAGGTGTGCCAATATGGGCAATCAAACCACCAGCAAAACGGCTTTTTAACCTTTTATCCATATTTATGCTTTCATCAGGTGATGAGTTAGATGTTAAAATTATCTGCTTTTCATTACTATGTAGCTTTGAAAATAAAAAGAAAAATTCTTCTGTTGTAGCATGGTTTCTTGATATAATCTGCACATCATCAAAAAGCAGCACATCTAAAGAGCAGTATTTTTCCTTAAATTCTGCCATTTTATTTTTTGTAAGTGATGAAACAAATTCATCTCTAAAATGTTCTCCAGTAATACATAAAATTTTCTTTTTAGGAAAATTAAGCCTTATATAGTTACCAACTGCATGCATAAGGTGAGTTTTTCCAAGCCCCACATCACCATAAATATATATAGGATTATTAAGCTTATCAAACCCTTTAGCAGCACTTAAACATGCTGAATGAGCAAATGAATTTGACTTACCAGCCACAAATGTATCAAAAGTATAATCTTTATTAAGTGGTATACTGTATGAATCATAATTATCATTATTTTTTATAACTTCAGAAACAACATTTTCCTGCACTTCTTTTTTCGGCTGTTTTGCACCTTTAAGTGTAATTTTAATATCACAGTCAAGATGGTAAAACTCTTTTAAAGCAGATTTTAATTTAGTTAAATATTTATCTTCCACCCAGTTTTTTATAAACTTATTATCAGCCTGTAATGTTATTACATTTGATTCAAAGGATAGAATTTTTAAATCTTTTATCCATTTAAAAAATTCTGCGTCCTGCATTTTACCTTTAATATCAGATAATATAGTATCCCACGAAGCATCAAATTTATTATTCATTTTATCACCTAAAAAAAAGCAGTAATATTTATACCAGCAGAATAACCTATACCTGTTGATGAATTACTAAAAAGTTTGACCTCTTTAGAAGTATACCTGTGGCTGTCTGCAATAAATTCTATAAAAGGGCTAATACGAACAGTATCTTTTATTGTTAATGCATAACGAAACCTTATGGATATTGTATCGGTATAATACTTTTCCTGCTCTGTATAATATACATCCTTTATCATACTAGAAAGTCTATACATGTCATTTTCCATTTCTGCCTGAAACTGCAGCATATTATTTTTATTAATGCCTAAATTATAAGAAAAAAACATGTCTAAAACTGGCACATATTTAAATTCTACAGAGCTGTATTTTAAAAAATCTACTTTTATATAAGTTAAAGGCATACCAAAAATAACATGAAGCCCTGGTTTTGAATACTCATATCTTATAACAGGTAAAGGATAGCCACCTAAAAATGACCTGCTTGTAGAATATTCTATACCTAAATAAAGTCTTGAATAATAAGCCAGTGCTTTACCGTTTATATTTTCATATTCTGTAATATGCTGGAAAACTTTAAAAGCATAAAATACATCAAAATCTATTAAATTAAGTGAAGTCATAGGCTTATCACTATTAGATGAAAGCCCAATACCTGCCCAGTGGCTGCCTGCCTTATATGCGTATGTTAAACCTAATTTAGTAAGTGTATCGTTTCCTAAAATTTGTTGAAATTCATATCCGAACTGATGAGGCGTGCTTGTATGAAGCCCAGAAACTTCTATTGCATGAGTATCATGTTTTGCAGTATCAAGCCACCTGTATTTAAAATCAACACCTTCATATGGAGTATATAATGCATTTGATGCATAAACATATGAATAAGAAAATAATATCAGTATTAAAAATAATAATTTTTTAGTCATCTTGCTCATCTATTTGAAATAACGTATTTTTCTCAATAGCAATATTTTTTAGGAATAAAGAACCAAATCTTACACCTGCCCATAACGGAATATTATTTAAAACAGCAAATTCAGCAGCATGAGAAAATGGTGATATATTTTCCACTAATAACCCTTTTGCTGTTTTATAATTATTTAATTTTGTAACAGGCAGATTATAAGCAGCAATAATTTTATCACTATAATCTTCAAGATTTAAATTAGTTTCTATTTTACCACTACATTCAATTCTATTTAAACCATATGCTGCAAATGCTTCTCTCTCTTTATATTTTATAATCATATCTTCAGCAATATGTGGAGTATCTGATATATCAAACCCATATATTTCAGGTGGCATAACTTGTGCAGCATATCGTTTATTACGCCATTTTCTAAAACATATTATATCACTTGTTTCGCCAAAAAGTGTATCTTTTAACATTCTTCTTATTTCATCATGGTCAAGATAGTATATATCATTCTCATTAACAAGCTTGTTTTTATTTATACCTATTTCAGTAAGATTTTTAAAAGCTTCTTTAGATTTTACTATAAATTCAGATGCTGTTAAATAAAGCTCATCTCTCATATCTAAAAGCTTATGCATATTTTTTATAGCTTTTTTTAATTTAGAGGTTCTAGAAAATATGGAAAATCTTTTCATATGGACTTTTATTTTATCCACCTTTTTTTCCACATTAAACACTACCTTTTCCACAGGGCTTTCAAAATCCAAATATTTTGGCAGTAAAAATTCTTCTTCACTATAAAATATAGAGTTGGTTCTTGTTTTATATACAGCATTTAATACAAGTGATATATTAGGATACTTTTTTAATAAAGTAGATAAGTTATTCATAAATTCAATAGATAAATATTCGTATACAATAACCATCTGCACTATATAATCATAAAAAGATTTATTAGAAACCATATTTGCATCTAATGAAGCAATACTTTCTTTAATACTTTCAAGCACTTCTTTTATTTCTTCAAAAGTAACAGGGAAAAAGTTTCTATTTAACTTATCAAGCTTTGAATATCCCATTTTTAAAAACAGATTAGGTGCATAACTTCTTCTATAAAGGGACTTATTAAGCCCAATAGTATGCATCATTTTTTCAAAACCAGTTAAATTTATATAAAGCCTTCCATATAAAGGAACTATTGATGGAGATGTGGTTTTTAAATTACATGAAACAAATATAGGGTTTAAAATATCTAACACTTCACTAAATATTGATGTTGATAAGTGGGATAAAACCTGTGGAAAATATGTTGCAAAATAAGAATTAGATAAAATAATTTCTTCATCATACATTCTAGATTTTGGCTCACTATATTCATTAGATGAAAGAGGCCTTGGTATAGTATAATCTCTAGCATCATCATTTTGTGATACTTCATGCACTATTTCTGCATTTCTTACATAGCAGTTATCTTCACACAAATAAATATCCATAAGTAATGGTGCATTAACCACTCTTTCAGCTTTAAATATTGTATCTATTAAAGTATTAATATCAAAAGATGATAAAGGGTGCTTATTTCTAATATTTCTAGTATTATCTTGATACTGCCCTTTTAATATAATAAACTCATAATCTTCTGTAACAGCATGGAAAAAACCAAAATTATTATGGTAATGTGGGTGAATTTTAAGTTCTATGCCGTCTTGCTGGTCACTATATATTTTAATGCCGTTTTGACTTAATGTTTCAAAAATATTGGAAGCTAAAATTTCACCCATTAATAATCACCTTAATATATTATTTAATTAATAAATCAGCTATTTCTCTATATCTTTTAGAAGTTTCATCAGATATATTTTTAGGAAGCACAGGTCCAGGAGCCTGTTTATTCCAGTCTAGAGTTTCAAGGTAGTTTCTAACTATTTGTTTATCCATACTATCCTGCACTTTGCCCGGAGTATATTTATCAGCAAACCAAAAGCGGGAAGAATCAGGAGTTAAAACTTCATCAATTAAAATAACTTTACCATCAAAAAGCCCAAACTCAAGTTTTGTATCTGCAATGATTATACCTTTTGTAAGAGCAAGTTCTGATGCAAATTTGTATATAGCAATAGTATAATCTTTCATTTGGTTTGCATAATCAGTGCCTACTATTTCGCACATTTTTTCAAAAGAAATACTTTCATCATGGCCAACATCTGCTTTAGTAGATGGTGTAAATATTGGTTCAGGCAGTTTATCAGCCTCTTTTAAACCAGCAGGAAGTTTTATACCACAAACAGAGCCAGTTTGTAAATAATCTTTCATACCAGAGCCTGTAATATAGCCACGAACAACACATTCTGCTAAAAGTGGTTTAGCTTTTTTAACAAGCATACTTCTACCTTCAAGCACATCTTTATATTTATGGCATACTTCAGGCATTTTTGAAACATCTGTAGTAATAAGATGGTTATCTATAATATGGCTTGTTTTATCAAACCAAAATTTTGAAAGTTCAGTTAATACTTTTCCTTTTCCTTCTATTCCTTCAGGTAAAATAACATCAAAAGCAGAAAGCCTGTCAGTTGATACAATTAAAAGTTTATCATCTAAATCATAAATATCTCTAACTTTTCCTCTGCCAACAAGTTTTAAATCTGGAAACTCTGTTTGCATAACTATGTTCATAAAATCACCTCGCAAAATATATTGATAATATTTTTCCACACTAAAATCAAGAAAATTAATTTTTCAGCCCACATTTTATATATAAAATAATAGAATAATTTAAAAAAAATAATATACAGCATTATATAAAACAAAAAATATATGCAATAATATGGTAAATAATAAAAAAAATTAACTATTTACTTGAAAAATAAAAAAATATAGTTTATATTCAGTAAGATAAGTGAGGTGCATCATGGCATTAGACTCAATTGACGTGCAGATTTTAAATATGCTGATAGAAAATGGCAGAATATCTTATACAGATATTGCCAAAGAAGTTGGCATGAAACCACCATCTGTTATTGACCGTATTAAAAAAATGGAGATGGACGGCTTAATATACGACTACACTGCCCGTGTAGATTACAGGAAAATGGGCTATGACATGGTTGCTTTCATTGGTGTTGTTATGGATAACCCTGTATATATTGATGATTCTGAAAATATTTTTAAAAATATTGATGAAGATATTGTAGAATGTTACCACGTTACAGGTGATTTTACACTATTATTAAAAGTAATAACAAAAAATACAAATACATTAGCAGGAATAATCCGTAAATTAAGGGAATTACCGGGTGTTGCAAGCACAAATACTATATTAGTATTTTCTACAATGATTAATAGAGTTCATAAGGTGTAAGCATTTGTGAGTGATATTTCTGTTATTATACCAGTATATAATAGAGATAGTTCTTTAAAAGATGCAGTAGAAAGCGTATTATTACAAACATATAAGCCATCGGAAATAATTATTATTGACGATGGCTCTTTTATTTCTGCAAAAGATATTTTAAAAAATTATTTAAGCCATGTAAAAATAATCAGCCACAAAAGTAATATGGGTGTTAGTGCAGCACGTAATACTGGTGTTATAAACAGCAGTTCAAAGTATATTGCTTTTCTTGATTCAGACGATATTTTCCTTCCAAATAAACTTGAAATGCAGCTTAAGTTTATGAAAGATAATAGTTATAAAATAAGCCATACAAATGAGTTTTGGTATAGAATTGATAAATGGGTAAATCAGGTAAAATCAAGCCAGAGATATGGTGGAAAAATTTTAGAAAAAATTTTAGATAAATGTAGAATAAGCCCGTCATCATTAATGGTAGAAAAAGATATATTTGAAAAAACAGGGCTTTTTGATACTTCGCTTAAAGTATGTGAAGATTATGATATATCTTTAAGGTTTGCATTATTTTATAATATTGGTTACTTAGATAAAAAATTAATTATAAAACGTGCTGTTGAAGAAAACAGTTTAAGTGCATCTATTAATCATATAGAGCATATAAGATATAATATATTAAAAAATTTTTATGAAAAATATAAAGATAAATTAAATAAAGATGAAAGTAATGCAATATTAAAAGAAATAGATAGAAAAACAAGTATAATCAAGCCAGAATATAGATAATTTATATACTAGCCATTCCTTTTTTAAAACATTGACACTTTAAAAACATATGTAATATTAATGGAGATATAATAATTAATAATTGAATAAATAAATAATATTGTGATAGTGTATTGCAATTTATAAAAAAGAAATCATATGCAGGAGAATTACAGCTTATGAAAATAATTAAATTATTTTGTTCGGTATATGTAACAATAGCTCTTCTTGCACTTTATGGAATATTATGTGCAGTAGCTACATTTATTGAAGCAGATGCAGCATATGGCACCAGTGCTGCTCAAGATTTAATATACAGAACAGCTTTTTTTAATATTGTCCATTTCCTATTGCTTGCAAATTTAATAGGAGTATTTGTTTTAAGAAAATTTTGGAAAACTAAAAAATATTACAGTATGGTTCTTCATATATCATTTATTGTAATATTACTAGGTGCAGCAATTACAAGATTTTACGGTTTTGAAGGCCTTATGCATATAAGGGAAGGAAACGCATCTGACAGTATTGCCACATTAGATGAATATGTTAATATTGGTGCAGTAGTTGATGGCGAATTTTACAGTTATAAATTTCCAGTAAGGTTTAACAGTGTTACGCAGACTCATTTTAATGAAGTTATACCTTTTCAAGGTAAAGAATTAGTAGTTAAATTTAATACATATAAGCAAGGTGGCAAACAAAATTTTGATGTAATAAATATTACAGCCACATACGGTGGAGATTCTGCTACTTTAGACCTGCCGCAAAGCTATCTTGATGCTCAAATCGGTCAAGCTGCAAGATTAGGTGGTATAGATTTTCAATTTATATGGGGACCTGCTCAGCTTAGTATGCCATTTAAAATTCATTTAGATGATTTTATATTAACAAGATATCCAGGTTCTGAAAGCCCATCATCATATAAATCAAAAATTACAGTTACAAACTACGAAGATAACTCTAATTTTTCATATGAAATATTTATGAATAATGTGCTTGATTATAAAGGTTACAGGTTTTTCCAGTCATCATATGATACAGATGAAAAAGGAACAATTTTAAGTGTTAATAAAGACCCTGGTAAAATTCCAACATATATTGGTTACTTTTTATTAACAGTAGGCTTTTTATGGAGCTTTTTTGGAAAACACAGTAGAATATGGCAGTTAAGCAATTATTTGAAAAAGCAAAATTTATATGCTTTATTAATTGGTATTTCTTCTGTATTTTTCATGCTTGCTGGTAATGTTTATGCTCAAGAAAATACAGGAAACCAAAACGGTTACCAAGGTAATGTATTTGTATATCATGAAAAAAGAACACCAGAAGAAATAGAGGCATTAAATAAAAAAGAAATCGATGCATTATCATCAAATATAAGCAAAAATATGAAAGACCATTCTGGTAAACTTGCAAAAATATTAGTTCAAGATTATCAGGGCAGGATTAAGCCTTTAGATACATTAGCATTAGATATTCTTCACAAGCTTATAAGAAAAGAAAGTTATAATGGTATGAATCATGTGGAAATATTTTTAGGTATGATGTTATACCGTGATACTTTTGAGAAAATGAAAATGTTTCCTATAAAAACAAAAGAATTAAAAAAGCTTTTAGGAATAGAACCTGATGAAGAATATGTTGCATTTAAAGATGTATTTGATGCTGCAGGTAAATATAAATTAAGTGATGCAGTAAATGAAGCAAATAAAGTAAGCCCATATAATAGAAACCAGTTTGAAAAAGAGCTTATTAAATTTAATGAACAGATGAATATTGCTTATACAGTATATAATGCACAAATGTTTTTAATAATACCAGATATTACAGGTAAAACAACTGGTTTTTTAACACCAGATGAGGCAGTTCATACTTTTGATGCACAAAACTCTAATGAAATAAAAAATATTCTGCAAAATTACTTAAATGGTGTAAGAGATGGCATAGCAAATAATAACTGGGCAGAGGCAGATAAAAACCTTGATTTATTAATCCAGTATCAAAAAACTCACGGTGCAAAAATACTGCCGCCTGATACCAAAGTAAGTGTAGAAATATTTATGAATTCTTTTAATCCATTTAAGAATTTAACATTAGTATATATATTACTTGGTATAGTTTTATTTGGTTTTGTAATAACAGCCATCTTACAAAACAAACCTGTTAATAAAATAGCAGGAAAAGTAATTATTATATTATCTATTATAGCAGTAGCACTGCATACACTTGGTTTAATATTAAGGTGGTATATAGCAGGCTATGCTCCATGGAGTAATGCTTATGAATCAATGATATATATCGCATGGGCAGGTGCAGCAGCAGGTCTTATTTTCTTTAGAAAATCGCTTCTTGCAATTGCAGGCACTAATTTTGTGGCAGGTATCACATTATTTGTAGCAAATTTAGGTTTTATGGACCCACAGATTGGAACACTTGTGCCAGTGCTTAAATCATACTGGTTAAATATACACGTATCAGTTATTACAGCAAGTTACAGCTTTTTTGGTTTATCATTTGTGCTTGGTGTTGTAGTAATGGTGCTGTTTATTTTAAGAAGTGATAAAAGAAAGCATATTGACCAAAGTATTTTAAATGTTAATGCTATTAATGAGATTAGCTTAATTTTAGGTTTAGGCTTACTTACTGTTGGAACATTTTTAGGTGGCGTTTGGGCAAATGAAAGCTGGGGGCGTTACTGGGGCTGGGACCCAAAAGAAACCTGGTCATTAATTACTGTTGTAGCATATACTATTGTTCTGCATTTAAGGTTAATTAAACCTTTAAATAAACCATATATTTTTACAGTAGCTACAACACTTGGTTTTTATACAGTCCTAATGACATATTTTGGTGTAAATTTTTATTTAAGTGGTAAGCATTCATATGCATCAGGCGAGCCAGTACCTATTCCAACATTCTTATATGTAATGGTTGGGCTGCATATATTATTAATTGTTCTTTCTTATAGAAAAAGAAATATTGAAAATGCATCTCTTAGTGAGAAAGAAGAAAATTAAAAATATAAGTAAAATAGAAAATTTACCCTGCCTTATTATAAGGCAGGGTTTTTTTGTATTAAATTGAAAATATAAATTAATCTGAAAATAAAATGATATATTTAGTTAACAGCATATATGAAAATATAATACTAATAAAATACAAAATTAATAGTATGGATTATACTATAATAAATAGAAGTTAAAATACATATTGCTATTATAAATAACAAAGCAAGCAAATATTTATTCTTCTGTTACTTTATAATCACCACTATTTATTCTTTTTTTAATATGTTTTTTGATGGTTTCTCTTTTAGTATTTGGCAGCCTGTCTATAAAAAGAGTGCCTTCTAAATGGTCAGACTCATGCTGCAAGATACGAGAAAGCCTGTCAGTTGCTTCTATTATTTTTTCATTACCGTATCTATCCTGGTATTTAACTTTTACTTTCATATATCTTTTTACAAAAGCATATTCTCCGGGAATAGAAAGGCAGCCTTCTTCTTCTAATATTTCACCTTCTTTTTCAATAAATTCAGGGTTTATTATTTCCATAGGGTTGTTTACATTCGGTTCTGGCAAATCATCAAGCACAAAAAGTCTTAATGACAGCCCAACTTGTGGAGCAGCTAAACCAAGCCCCTTTGCTTCATACATAGTTTCAAGCATATTATCTAAAAGTGTATGCAGTTCTTCATTAAACTCTGTAACAGGTTTTGCCTTTTGGCGTAATATTTCATTGGGAAAAGTTTTTATTTCTAGTATCATATGGTTATCCTTTTAATATCCAGTTATCAAAATTATTTTGGTGAAAAAAATTTGTAAGAAACTCTTTAAAATATTCACCTAAAACTTTATTATCAAACCTTTGAGCATAATTATTTATATAACTTTCTGCTCGTTTAGATATATTATAGTTAATAATATTTTTTTTATCAAGTTTTTCATATTTTGGTAATAATTTAAAAATAATCTTGTTTACATCAAACCCATTATTATGTAAAAGCTCCATAAATTCCTGTTCCATATAAAGCATTTCACTATACCATATATTATCATGCACATTTATAGTAAGTATTTTTTTTAAAGGGTCAAAATCATAGGGAGTAGTAACATTTTTAATGTCATCAATAACAGAAGAATACCATATTTTATAAATAAGCTTCATTTGAGCAACAGCAACATTGCTACTGTTTAATATCTGGCTGATTTTCTTCATATTCTGCTCTATTTTCTTTTACTTTTTGTGCAGTATAATCAATTAATTCGCTTGTCCCATTATGGCTTATAGAAGATATTTTAAAAAGAGTAAGTTTATTTTTTGCTACATATTCTTCAAATTCTTTTAAGTTTTCTTCATTACAAGAGTCTATTTTTGTAGCAGTAACTATTTCCATTCTATTTTCAAACCCACTGTTATATAAAGTTAATTCTTTTCTAATAGTTTCATATCGTTTTACCATAGATTCTTCACTTGATGAATCAATAAAGTGCAGTAAAATAGAAGTTCTTTCAATATGGCGTAAAAATTGGTGGCCAAGCCCTGAGCCTGTATGGGCATCTTCAATAAGACCTGGCATATCAGCAATAACAAAGCTGCCACCATGACCGTCTTTTACCACACCTAAATTAGGTGTTAAGGTAGTAAAAGGATAATCTGCTATTTTTGGTTTAGCAGCAGATACAACAGAGATAAAAGTAGATTTTCCAGCATTAGGAAATCCTATTATACCTACATCAGCTAGAAGTTTTAATTCTAATTCTACTTCTAATTCTTCACCATCTTTACCATCTTCTGCATATCTTGGAGCACGCTGTTCAGGTGTTGCAAAGCACATATTACCTCTACCACCTCTGCCACCACGAGCCACAAGCAATTTTTCATCATGGTGAATAATATCTGCTATAATATCACCAGTTTCTTTATTTTTTATAATTGTCCCCAGTGGCACAGGAAGAATTAGGTCTGCACCAGCTTTACCATGCATATCACTGCCTTTTCCTTTTTCGCCATCTTCTGCTTTATATATTGATTTATAGCGAAAATCCATAAGAGTATGGCGAGCTTTATCACCTATGAAGTAAATATTAGCTCCATTACCACCGTTGCCACCATTGGGGCCGCCTTTAGGAACATATTTTTCTCTGCGAAAACTAATGCAGCCATCACCACCTTTACCTGCTTTTAGTTTTATTGTTGCTGTATCTATAAATTTCATTATTCTTACTCAAAAGATATAAAAAAAGCCGGTATTTTATAACCGGCTTAATATTCATTTTATTATTAATAATTAAGATGCTTTTTCAGCTTCAATAGTAACAAAATGGCCAAGTCTGCCTTTATCTACAAACTTAACATAGCCAGGAATAAGAGCAAATAAAGTATCATCTTTACCGATACCAACGCCTTCACCTGGTTTATATTTTGTTCCACGCTGACGAATAATAATGTTACCTGCTTTAACTAATTCGCCACCAAATTTTTTAACGCCAAGTCTTTTGGAATGGCTGTCCCTACCGTTTCTTGAACTACCGCCTGCTTTCTTGTGAGCCATTGTTATCTCCTATCCGTTAATTTTAACAACTTGTACTTTAGTATACATTTGTCTGTGACCTTGGCGTTTACGATAGTCTTTTCTTCTTTTCTTTTTAAAAATATAAACGCGGTCAGCTTTACCGTGCTCAAGCACTTTAACTTCTACTGAAGCTCCTTTAATAAAAGGCGAACCTGCAGTTTGCTTGTTCTCACCTGAAATAAAAAGAACTTCTTCAATTTTGTATGTGGCGTCTTTTTCAGCTTCAATTTTTTCAACATTAAAAGTATCGCCTTCTTTTACGGTGTATTGTTTACCACCAGTTTTAATTACTGCGAACATGCAGAACCTCCACCTATTATTAAGGAAAGATAATCTAAACCAAAAAAAAATTACTGTCAAGCATTAATTTTAATTTTCCTGTAATTTTTCTACACCAGCTCCTTTTAGTGTAATCTCCCTTCTTTCCCCTGTATTGCTCATTATTATAACTTTCTTTAAAAAATCATCATTTCTATCTGGTGCAAATGTAAAACCTAAATAGCACGATTGACCTTTATTAAGTAAGAAATTTGTATCATTACCATTTGTAATGCAAGACGGCATATCTGTTTCATTTAAAACAACCAGCCTAAAATTATTTTCTTTACTTTCAGATAATATAGAATACCTTTGGTCTGCATCACTAGAGTTATGAATAAGTATTTTTTGAACATTACCACCAAAATAAACTGTTCCAAAATCAAGCACATCAGAAGCTGCACCATAAAGAAGGTATTCCTTTGCACCTGATAATATGCGTTTATTAAACACTATTTTAGAAGCAAAATCACCTGCTGATGTTGGTTTAAAGCTAATAACAATGCCACATGGTTCTACTTCTGGCTCTATAATTGTGCTATCTTTAATTTTGCATGTAGTTAATGATTTATCTATGGCAAAAGAGCTGTCACCTTCTAAAGAAAATGTAAGTGGTTGTTTGCTGTTAGGGTGTTTTAAAATTTTAATATAAGCATATTCATCACTTTTAACACCAGCTGTTTCTCCACTCCATTTAATAGAGTATTCAGCACGCTTATTATCAGAATTTTCGCCACTGTTATCTGTATAATATAAAACAGTAAAATCAGGCATATGTATGCCTTTACCTTTTATTTCATACTTAGTTGAAGAATAATTCTCACCAGTATTACTTATTTTAGCAGTGATAATCATTTCTTCATTATAGTCTTTCACTTCTGTTGGGGAAAAAGTAATATGAAGCCTGCATTTTTGATTTGCAGATAAGCTAAATAAAGTCTCCCCATAATGCTGTATACAAGAATCTTTTGTAATACTTGAAAAAGATTCTTTCGTATCATTATCAAAAACATCATCTGTTAGTGGTGCAATTTTCACATCACTAGTCTGCATAGAAGGGTGTGCAGTAAAAGCAATATTATATTCCATAAGATTTTCTGTATTATTTTGAATATCAATTACCTTGCTAACTATATTTGCCCTGTCTTTATTAAAAAAAGAATTACCAAAATTTATTGTTTCTGCATTTGCTGCATTAATCATAATGGAAAAAAGCAGTAAAGTTAATATGATTTTATAATGCATATAATCTCCTAAACAATGTGTATCCTTTTAATATAGCACTTTTTTTATGATTATGAAAGCATAATATTTCATTTTATCTAAAACCATATAAGTATCAATATGTTATTTAAGCCTGTATACAACGCTGTAAGGGTAATTATCATATACCAGCTCAAATAAATCAGGATTATTATCTTTTAGTAAAAAAAGCTGCACAAATGAAGTGTTTACCACATCGGAGCTGACAATATAAACAGCTGCCACATTATCTTCTTTTTCAACAACAGCATTAAACCCTTTTGTAAGTGAAAAAGTTTTAGTATTTATATTTTTTCCCTTATTTGTATATATAATGGAAGATAATGGAACTGCATTACTTCCCATATATATTATGCCTTGATTTAAATCAAACTTAATATCAAATCTATTTGATGCATCTAGTGGTGACTGGCACATTAGCATTCCACTTTTATTTGGGTCTACACAAACTATTTGGATAATACCTTCATCTTTTTTAGAAAAATAGCTTAAGGCGCTGTATTTTTGTATCATATCATATGTAAATAGAATATAGTTATTATTATTTTTAGGACCTTTTGAAAATGTATCCATAGTATTTTCCACATCACTTACAGAAGATTTATTATCAAACATGCTCATTACTTTTTCATAGCCACCTTGTTCAATATATGAAGCAATATTATGTAATGTTTGCTGGTTTGATGTAAAACTTCTTGCTATCATCCAAGTTTTTGGTGTTGACTGGCTCATACCACTATGGTATACGGAAAATCCTGTAATATCAGCAATAGCAAGTCCGTAATCCCACCATGTATATATAGTAGAGTTATCAGGCAGTATGTTTTTAAGCTCTGAAATATCTTTATATATATTTGTATTAATAGATGGTGCTGGAACTAAACGATATGCTGTTTGATTTGAGCCAAATAAAATAGAAAGCATAAAAAACGACAGCACAAGTGGCATCATAGCTTGTGTAAAATCAATTCTTTTTTCAATATTTTTACCAAACTTGTCTATAAGATATTTACTAATAATGTATATAATATAGCCGTATCCAATAGCAATAAAAGGCATTAGAAACATGGCAAATCTGGCAGAGCTTACAAAAACCATAAGCCCAGTAGCAAATATAGGCAGTAAACCTATAGTTTTCTTAATATTTGCAATTAAAAATAATATTCCAAAAGCAAGACCAGCAATAAAAGTAACAGGGTTTTGCGTTGTAAAAGCCACAATACCACTAAATGGCTGAGATGCAGCCTCGCTAATTGTATTATACACCCATGGAATAGGTGATGTTGCTTCTAAATTATTTGGCAGAAATGGAATATAAACAGCCATAGAGCCAATTAATGAATTTAATGACATTGCAAAAGCTACAGGGTTAGATGTTATAATATATGTAACTGCAGCGATTAATATTTTTTTATATGGAATTTTATAGATAAATAGTGAAAAAATAAACACTAAAAAGAAAACTAAATTAAATAGTATATGGTTATAAAAATGTTGAAAACCAAGTATAGTTACCCCTAAAAGAGCCGAATAAATATAGAGCATACGTTCTTTTTTCGCATTTGATGCAAGATATATAAAAAGTGCAGCCAAAAAGAGAAAGAACATATTGCCACCATCTGTATCAAAACGACCAATAGAGCTTCTAGACATAAAAACAGGACTAAAGCTGGTTAAAAGCCCTGCTACAAGCCCTATGGCAGGATATCCTATAATGTAGAAATATGCACACAGCACAAGTATAAAAATACTAGAAAGCCAAGGCACCATATTTGTAGCAATATTATAATAATCATAACCTGTAATATTATGAAGTTTTGCAAGCATTACACTTAAAAGTGGTGCTGGGTCATAAAAAGGAACACCTTCTGGGTAGAAAATCTTAACATCATTACCACCGGGAACGTATTCATTATTATTAATCTCTTTAGCATGGCGAATATATTTATACGCATCTAAAGTTGTCATCATTGGAGTATCATTATAGAAATAATCAGCTTTATTTTCTTTCCATACATCATACTGGTTATATCTGCCGTTTACTGATACGGCAAAGGCAATTAATGCTGTTATTATATATATAATAAGAACATACTTTGAATGTTTTGTTGGAAAGTTAATATAGCTTGTTAAACTTTTATATTTATTATATATATTTTTAACATTTTTATTTTCTATAATTTTCTCTCTAATGTCTTTCATTTTCACCCTCAGAGTAATGAGTTATTAAAAAGTTATATAAAAGTCTTAACCCAAACCCAGTAGCTTCTTTTCCAAAAACAGGGTGGCTTTTTTCTAAATATGCAGGGCCTGCCATATCAATATGTATCCAAGGATAATTATCTATAAATTGTTTAAGAAAAAGTGCCGCATGAATTGCACCACCTTCCCTTGTAAAACTGCTCATATTTGCAATATCTGCAACAGAGCTTGTTATCCCCTGCTCATAATCGGCATAAAGTGGCAGTTCCCACACATCTTCTGATACTTCATAAGAAACATCACTAATCTGTTTGCTTAAAAACTTCCTGTTAGAAAATACACCTGCGCAGTATGGTCCAAGAGCCACAACACATGCACCTGTTAATGTTGCTGCATCAATTATTACTTCAGGGTCAGTTTTTGTGGCAAAATAAAGTGCATCGGCAAGTATAAGCCTGCCTTCTGCATCAGTATTTAATATTTCAACAGTTTTAGAGCTGGCAGAAGTAATAACATCACCAACAAGCACAGAGTTTGCACCTATTAAGTTTTCAGCCAGTGGAATATATGTATTAATATTTATTTTTAAATTAAGTTCAGCAATAAGTTTTGTAAGAGAAAACATTAAAGCAGCCCCTGCCATATCATCTTTCATATGGGCCATACTGGAGGCTGGTTTTAAAGAATAGCCACCGCTGTCAAATGTAATACCTTTACCAACAAGAGCAATATTTTTATCACTTTCTGGGTTACCTTTATATTTTAATTGTATAAAGTATGGTTTATTAACACTGCCTTTACCAACATTATGCAGCAGGTTCATATTGTTTTTTAATATTTCATTTTCGTCCCATATAACACATTCTATATTTTTAGTAATATTGTTTTTTACAAATTCAGTAAAATCATAAGGGTTTAGGTAATTTGATGGTGTATTAATCAAGTCTTTCATAATATTGATATTAGTAAATACAGCATTCCATTTATCAGTATTATCATCAATATATTTTTTCATTTTAGGCATAGCAGTAATAATTTCTGCTTCAAAGCTGTGTTCTGGTGATTTTTTTGATTTATATTTATCAAATGTATAATCATTAAGCATAAATCCTTCTAAAAAAGCTTTTGTAATATATAAATCTTTCTTTTCATTATATATATCTTCAAAAGATATAAGAGAAAATGATGATATTTTATCTTTTTTAAATATTGAGGCGGTTTTTGCACCTAGTTCCATATAAAATCTTGCTTCGCCTTTTTCTTTTGGAACATGTATAATATATATTTTCTTTAATTTTTTATTAACATCTATATAGAAACTTTTAGATTCTTTTTCATCAAAATTAAAATAGTCAGACTGGATAATATTTTGAAGTTCATCATCTATTTTTTTCCCAGTAATATTTTTTAATGAACGTATATTTTTATATACAGGAATTATAATAGCATCTTTTTTAGAATCAACTGCAATTTTTTTTCTACATGAAATTTTCATATAAACCACCTAAATAATATATAATTGTAAAATTCTTATTTATAATAATTTTCACTAAAAATAAATATAAAAAATAATTTTTTTCAAAAAATAATCAAAAATTATTGCAATGGAAACATAAATTTTTTAGAATACATTCATATTGGAGTATGAGTAAAGAAATGAATGAATATTCAGTAAAGTTTATTGGTAAAAAAATTGCATTATTAACGGCTTTAGAGCTGGTTCTTGCATTTTCTGGACTTGGTTATATTATTCCCTATGCAACATTAATGTATATTCCTGTTATATTAGCAGCATATTTTTATGGAGTTTTTGCAGCTGGTTTTTTAGGTTTTATATTTGGTCTTACAAGTATGTGGAAAGCTTCTATCATGGGAACACATGAGTTTGATGCATTGTTTTCTCCATTTGCAACTGGAGCCCATTTTGAAAGTATAATGTTAAGTACTGGCACAAGAATATTATTTGGTATAGTTGCAGGGCTTGTTTTTAAATTTATTAAGAAAATTAAATCACATAAAATAATACTGCTTTTAGTTTGTTCTGTTTTATTGCAGATGTTTCATTCAGTAATTGTGCTGCTGACTGCTGCTTATTTTTTTCCAGAAACAGGTATAAATACAGCTTTTATTATGAAAGATATTTTTTCATTAAAAGAGCTTATACAGGCAATAGTGCTTTGTAGTGTTATGTATATATCATATAAAATAAGTATATCAAAATATTTTAGAAAGTTTGAGCAGATACTAAGTGACGGTGGACATGCTTATTTTACAAATCGATTTAAGCTGGAAGGTGTTGCTGTAGGAACAATTGTCTTTTTAACAAATCTTTTGCTAATGTATAATTTAGAGTCTACAATTGTAAAGGCTATGAGAATACAAAATATATTATTAGACAAGGCTACATATCATGTATATATTAATTCATCGGCACAGTTTATTGTAGGCTGTGCTGCTTTAAGCTATATAATAGGATTATTAGTTGTTGCATATAGAGTGTATTCTGCATATAGAATAAATAATTCAGACCAAGATTTAATGACAGGTTTACATACAAAGGCAGCAGCATTAGAGTATGGTAAGGCATTATTGCAGGATAAGAGTAATGCTTATTTTATGATTATAGATATAGATAAGTTTAAAGTAATAAATGATACCTTTGGGCATATTGCAGGGGACAGGGTTATAGTAAATGTTGCCATGTATTTGGAAAAATATTTTTTAGATTTAGGCTATGTAGCAAGATTTGGTGGAGATGAATTTGCAGTATTTATTACAAAGGAAATAGATGAGCAGTCATTAATAGAGCGAATACAGAATTTTCAAAAAGATATGCTTGATATTCCACTGGTGGCTATGAAAGTAACATGCAGTATAGGTGTAGCACAAATAAATAATGCTAAAAGGTTTGAAGAAGTATATGAAAAAGCAGATGAAATGCTTTATCAGGTAAAGTCTTCAGGTAGAAATGGTTACGCCTTTCACAAGTAAGATAAAAATGAAAAAAATGTATAAATTTAAAAGTATTGCTTGCAAGCTTACAAATATAATGATATTAGTTATGGACTATTATAAATTTTTAGGGTATAATCCCATGCAAGATTTTTATAATCATTAAGTATGGAGGCATCATTGCTGATGAATTGTAGAGTAATAGCAGTAGCAAATCAGAAAGGTGGGGTAGGTAAAACTACAACTGCAGTAAACTTATCTGCTTCATTAGCTGTGGCAGAAGCAAGAGTATTACTAATAGATTTCGACCCACAGGGTAATTCTACAAGTGGTCTTGGCTTTACAGCAGAAACAATTGGCAGCGATATTTATGATGTTATTGTTAATGATGTAAATATAAAAGATACAGTTTTACACACAGAAATAGATGGGCTTGATATTATCCCTGCTCGTATTGAGCTTTCAGCAGCAGAAGTTGAATTAATACAGGAAAATGCAAGAGAGAAAAAATTAAAACAGGCTGTTGAATCTATTAAAAGCAGTTATGATTTTATATTAATAGACTGTCCACCATCTCTTGGGCTTTTAACAGTAAATGCACTAACTGCAGCAGATAGTGTTTTAATACCTATGCAGTGCGAATATTATGCTATGGAAGGTTTAGGTCAGCTTTTAAATACAATAAATTTAATAAAAGAAAGTTTAAATCCAGAATTATCAATAGAAGGTATTTTACTTACTATGTATGATTCTAGAAATAATCTTTCAAAAGAAGTAATGCAGCAGGTTAGAACACATTTTCCTGATAAAGCATTTAATACGGTAGTTCCACGTGGTGTAGCTTTAAGTGAAGCACCAAGTTATGGTAAGCCGGTATTACTTTATCAGCCAAAGGCAAAGGTTTCAGAATGTTATATTAACCTTGCAAAAGAAATGCTTGAAAAAGTTAAATAAACTTACAAGTTAATAACATTGAGAAGTAAATAAATTAAGAAAAGGTATTGTATAGATGAAAAAACCATTAGGCAGAGGGTTGGATTCTTTAATTCCAAGAAGCAGTGAGGAAGCACAGGCAAAACATACAGGTGTTGTTACATCTAATTATTTTGAGCTGGCTGTTACAGAAATTATACCCAACGATAATCAGCCTAGACGTATTTTTGATGAGGCACTTTTAGAAGAGCTGGCAGAAAGTATACGTTTAAAAGGTGTTATTCAGCCAATTATTGTAACTAAGCTAAATAATGGCAAGTATATGATAATTGAAGGTGAACGCAGATGGCGTGCTTCAGGAATTGCAGGAAAGAAAACAATACCTGTAGTTGTTAGGAATACAGAAACAGCAAAAGAGCGTTTAGAGCTTGCATTAATTACCAATGCCCAAAGGGAAGATTTAAACCCTGTTGAGCTTGCTGTTGCATATAAAAAATTAATGGACGAGCACAATTATAAACATGAAGATTTAGGTGTAATTGTTGGTAAAAGTCGCTCTGCTGTTACAAATAGATTAAGGCTTTTAAATTTACCGAAAACAGTTCTTTCATTAATAGAAAATAAAGAAATTAGTGAAGGTCATGCCAGAGCTTTACTGGCATTAAACAGTGAAAGTGATATTATTTCCATTGCTAATGCAGTAAAAGAAAAAAACTTATCTGTTCGTGATGTGGAAAATATGGTTAAGGCCATACAGAATAAAGGCACGAAGAAAGAAAAGAAAGTTTTAGATGCAAATATGCAGGGCATTGCAAAAGAGATGGAAACATTTTTTAATTCGAAAGTAGATATTAAGCCATCAAAAAAAGGTGGAATTATTAATATACGATATAATTCTGATGATGAGCTTGATACCATTATAAAAAAAATTAGAGGGGAACAATGCTAAAGGTGGCTAAAGAAACTGGTGGCGGAATTGACGCTTTTTTAGGACAAAGTACATCATTTAACGGAACACTTGTATTTGAAGGTGTTGTTAGGTTAGATGGTAATTTTGAAGGTAATGTTAAAAGTAATGACACTCTTGTTATTGCAGAAAGTGGTAATGTAAATGCAACAATTGAGGCAGGTATTGTAAAAATATCTGGCACATTTGATGGTTTAGTAGTTGCAAAAAACAAAGTGGAGCTTTACAAACCAGCAGTTATTTCTGGCACAATCAGAACGCCTGTTATTAAAATTGAAGAAGGTGTTGTAATGAACGGCACACTTGAAATGGATAACGGTAGAAATAAACCATTAACAGGTAAAAAAGACGAATAGATAATTATTTTTTTATAGTATATTTGTAAAGAGTATAAGTATATTTAAGATAGTTATAGCATATTTGGTATTAACACTAAAAATAATAAGATACTGCATAGAGCATGACAGTTTTTTATTGATTATAGTTGGTTATTATTTAAATAAGGAGGCTTACTATGAGTCGTAAACCATTAATTGCAGGTAACTGGAAAATGAACAAAAATGTATCTGAGGGTGCAGAACTGGCGTCTGAAATCACAGGTGCAGAAATTGATTATTCTACTAGAGATGTTTTATTTGCACCACCATTTACAAGCATATATGCTGTAAGTGAAGCTGTTAAGAAAAATGGTGGGAAAGCATTAGTTGCTGCACAAAATATTTATTTTGAAGCAAGTGGAGCATTTACTGGTGAAGTATCTAGTGATATGGTAAAATCAGCTGGTGCGTCATGTGTTATTCTTGGTCACTCAGAAAGAAGAAGCATTTTTGGCGAAACAGATGAAGTTATAAATAAAAAAGTAAAAAAAGCATTATCAGATGGACTTTCAGTAATCTTATGTGTTGGTGAAACACTTTGGGAAAGAGAGGCTGGTGCTGAAATTGAAACAGTTCTTGCACAAACTGGTAAAGGTATTGAAGGTGTTGCTGATTTATCTAATGTAGTTATTGCATATGAGCCAGTATGGGCAATAGGAACAGGAAAAACAGCTTCCCCTGCTGATGCTGAAGCAATGCATAAAGCTATTAGGGAATATATTGCAAGAATACGCAGTAAAGAGCAGGCAGAAAACATTCGTATTTTATATGGTGGTTCTATGAAACCAGATAATGCCAAAGAATTAATGGCTCAGCCGGATATAGATGGTGGTTTAGTTGGTGGCGCCAGCTTAAAAGCTGCAGACTTTTTGAAAATTATTAATTTTGATAAATAAATATATGTATTTCAAGTTTATGAAAATAAGCCTGAAATATTTAATTAATCATTGGAGGAATATGGGTTTAGCCCATTGTATTTAGGAAAAAATGTATACAATTATTTTAGCTTTATATGTATTTGTTTGTATTTTATTAATAATTGCAGTTTTACTTCAGAACAGCAAAAGTTCTGATTTAGGTGCTGCTTTAGGTGGTGGCAGTGGTGAAATGTTTGGTCCAAAAACACCATCTAGCATTATGAATAAAATAACAACAGTAATTGCTGCTGCATTTTTAGTATTATCATTAATACTTGCTACAATGTCAGGTTTAGGTGAAAAAAGTATTATGCAAAGGTCTAATACAGTTGTCCCACAGACACCATCTTCTATGAATACACCTGTGGAAACAGCGCCTATTGCACCTGCGCAAAATTCAGCACCTGCAACTGCACCATTTACTACACCAGCAGAGTAGTAAAATTAATTTTATAAGGTTGTTAATGTGAAAAAAAATATTTTACTAATATCATTGTATCTAATTATTTCAATAATGTTTATCTCATGTAAAAAGACAGAGGAAGTATCAGATAATATAACAGTTATTAGTGAACCAGAAAAAGAGAAAGTTGTTGATGATTTTCAAGATTATGGTGATGCACTATCTACTGGTGAGATAGCAGAACCAATAAATCTAATTCCTGCTATGGCAGCAGATTCTGCAAGCCATAATGTTACCCAATATATATATAATGGTTTAGTAAAATATGATAAAGACCTTAATTTAGTTGGTGATTTAGCAGAACGATGGGAAATAAGTGATAATAATACAGTAATCACTTTTTATTTAAAAAAAGGCGTAAAATGGCATGATGGCGTAGAATTTACAGCAGATGATGTAAAATTTACATATGAATTTATGATATCAGATGATACTCCAACAGTATATGATAGTGATTTTAGAACAATAGAAAGTGTTGAAGTAATAGATAGATATACTGTAAAAATTGTATATAATGAAGCATATGCTACATCACTTGGCAGCTGGAGTATATGGATGATGCCAGCTCATGCATTAAAAGGCAAACCAAGCCAGTCACCGTTACAGAGAAAACCAATAGGCACAGGTCCATATAAACTTGAAAGCTGGACACCGGGAAAATCTGTAATATTAACTTCTTTTCATGACTATTTTGAAGGAAGGCCAAAAATAGAAAAAATATTTATACGAACTATTCCAAACCAAACTACTCAATATTTGGAGCTTTTAAATGGTTCTATAGATATTATGGGAATGAATGCAAAACAGGAAGCATTAGATACAAAAACGCCAATGTATCAGAATAATTATAATACATATTCATATTTAGATTTTTCTTATACATATATAGGTTATAATTTAAGACGTGCACCATATAATAATAAACTTGTGCGACAGGCTTTAACTTATGCAATTGATAAGCAAAGTATAATTAATGGTATATTATATGGTAAGGGGTATGTGGCAGAAGGTCCATATCAGCCTAACTCTATATGGTATAATAAAAATTTAGTTCCAATGAGTTATAATATTGAAAAAGCGAAATCGCTTTTAGCAGAAGCTGGATTTAAAGACAGTGATGGTGATGGAATTTTAGAGTATAACGGTAAAAAATTTACAATAGAATTAATGATTAATAACGGTAATGATGTTCGTGCAAAAATTGCAGAGATAGTGCAGCAAAGCTGGGCACAAATTGGTATTGATGTGCAGATAAAGTCATTAGAATGGGCAACAATGCTTAGTGCAACAAGACAGGGTGGATTTGATGCTGTTATTTTAGGCTGGACAACACCACTAGATCCAGACCAGTATGATATATGGGCAAGTGAAAGATGCAAAGATAACGGACAGAATTATATATGCTACAGCAATGAAGAAGTTGATTATTTATTAACAGAAGCAAAAAAAGAATTTAATATGGAAAAGAGAAAATCATATTACGACAGGGTGCAGGAAATATTATTAGATGAACAGCCATATACATTTTTATATTTTCCTTATGTCCATATTGCATTAAATAAAAGGTTTGAAAATGTAAAGCCTGAAAAAGCAGGTATTACTTATAATTTTATTGACTGGTATGTAAAAAAGGCTAATCAGAAATATAGTATATTAACCCAGTAAAGAGTAGATATGATACGCAGGAACGTTAAAAGGATATGTCTTTTTGCAGGTTATAACGCAGATGAAATAATTGAAGATTACGTTGTATACTTAATAGAAAAATTATCCTTAGTTTCTGATGTATACTATTTAGCAGATAATAATTTACCAGATGAAGAAAAATCAAAAATTACCCCTTATGTAAAAGCAGCCTATGGATTTAAGCATGAAAAATATGATTTTGGCTCATGGCAGGAATTAATCAATATTTTAGGCTGGGAAAAATTAGCAGAATATGATGAATTAATTTTAACCAATGATAGTATCATTGGCCCAGTATATAATATCCAAATATTAATAGATAAGACAATTTTAGATGAGGAATGGCAGGCGTGTGGTATTAACTATGCATATGATTACCACAGCTGGCATATAAGCAGTTACTTTTTAATGCTGAAAAAAGAAGTCTTCACATCATATATGTTTAAAGAATATATTAAAAGTATAAAAAAAGAAAAAAGTGTGGAAAATGTCATAGAAAATTATGAAATAGGTTTATCACGTTTATTAATACAAAGTGGCTATAATGTAAAAAGTATAGTAGATTTTAAGAAAAATATATATATTTCATGGCGTAAGTTTTTAATAAAGGGCAGCCCTTTTATTAAGAAAAAAGTTTTTAGTTATGAGCTTTTTTTCTTAAGTAGAGCATTTGGCTGGAGCTTTTTTCTAAAAAAATATACAAATTTTAATATTGACCTTATAAAAAAACATATAAAATATTTTTATAAAAATACAAGTTATGCAAGGCTTCTTTTTAATAAAAACTTTTGGAAGTATGCATTTAAAGGTGCTATAAAAATTGTTATGGAAGATGATAGAAAAGTAATACGAATTTTTGGTATTTATTTATTAAATAGAGTAAACTATGGCACTAATAAAATAAAAATCATGGGTAAGTAAATGAATATATTAATAACAGGTGGTTTAGGCTATATAGGAAGCCATACAGTTATAGAATGTATTAACAATAATAATAATGTTATCATTGTAGATAATCTTTATAACTCTTCAATTAAAGTATTACACAATCTAAATAGTTATTTAAATAAAAATATTAAATTTTATGAAATAGATATGCATGATATTAATAACCTGGAGAAAATATTTAAGGAAAATAAAATAGAATGTGTTATTCATTTTGCAGGTTATAAGGCCGTAGGTGAATCAGTTGTAAAGCCTTTAAAATACTATGATAATAATCTTTGTATAACAATAAATCTTTTAAAACTAATGGAACAATACGGTGTTAAGAAAATAATATTTAGTTCGTCAGCCACAGTATATAAAGAAAGTGAGATACTGCCATTAACTGAAAATATGCCACTTGGAGTTACAAACCCATATGGCAGAAGTAAGCTAATAATAGAAGATATTATGCAGGATATGGCAAATGCTGATAATGAGTTTAAAGTAGTAATTTTGCGCTATTTTAATCCAATAGGAGCTCACCCATGTGGTTTATTTGGAGAAGAAAATAATGGAATACCAAATAATTTAATGCCCTACATTGTGAAAGTTGCAAAAGGAGAGTTGGAATATTTAAGGGTATTTGGAGATGATTATAATACAAAAGACGGCACAGGGGTAAGAGATTATATACATGTAGTAGATTTAGCAGCTGCACATATAAAAGCAATAACGGCATTTGATTTTGAAAGTAATATAAATATATATAACATTGGAACAGGTAAAGGATATTCAGTGTTTGAAATAGTAAATAATTTTGAAAAGGCAACAGGCATAAAAATACCTTATAAAGTAGTTGAAAGAAGAAGTGGTGATATAGGGGAATACTATGCAGATAACAAAAAAGCAAGAAAAGAGCTAGATTTTATAGCAGAATATGGTATATTAGAAATGTGTCATGACGCATGGAATTTTGAAAAAGGAAAAAATTAATGAATAATATAAAACTTATTGAGCTTATAAGCCATGGTGATAACAGGGGAAGTTTAATAGCACTTGAAAAGAAACATAATGTGCCTTTTGATATAAAAAGGGTATATTATATATATGATACAAAACGTGGAGTACCACGTGGTTTTCATGCTCATGAAGATTTGGAACAGATGCTAATATGTGTCAGCGGGTCATGTAAAATAAAAGTTGATAACGGAAAAGAGCAGGAAGTTTATGAACTAAATACTCCAGAGCAGGCTTTATATATTGGTAAAATGATATGGCGGGAAATGTTTGAATTTTCAGGGGGTTGTGTTTTAATGGTAATTGCTAGTCAGTATTATAACCCTGAAGAATACATTAGAGATTATAATAAATTTTTAGAAATGGTAAATGGGGGGGGGGTAATAGTTAAATGTATATTCACCCACTTTCTGATGTTAAAAGTAAAAATATAGGAAAAGACAGCAAAATATGGCAATTCTGTGTTGTATTTGAAAAAGCAGTAATCGGCGAAAACTGTAATATTTGTGCTAATGTGCTAATAGAAAATGATGTAGTAATAGGAAACAATGTAACAATAAAAAGTGGTGTACAGCTTTGGGACGGCCTGCGTGTTGAAGATAATGTTTTTATCGGTCCAAATGTTACATTTACTAATGATTTATATCCAAGGTCTAAAAAGTATCCAGAGAAATTTTTAAATACAGTAATAAAAAAAGGAGCATCAATTGGAGCAAACTCTACAATACTTCCCGGTGTTACAATTGGTGAAAACGCAATGATAGCAGCAGGAAGCATTGTCACAAAAGATGTGCCGGCAAATAAATTATATAAAAATAAAATAACAGTAGAAATAAAGGATATATAAGATGATTAAGTTTTTAGATTTGCATAAGATTAATGAAAGATATAGAAAAGAGATAGATGAAAGTATAAAAGAAGTTCTTGATAGTGGCTGGTATTTGTTAGGAAAACAAAATGAAGAATTTTGCAAAAATTTTGCTGAATATTGTGGTGTAAAATATGCAGTTGGAGTTGCAAATGGGCTAGATGCATTAAAACTTGCTATAATGGCTCTTGGCTTTAAAGAAGGTGATGAAATAATCGTGCCATCAAATACATATATTGCTTCTATTTTAGCAATATCAGAATGTGGCTGCACACCTGTATTAGTAGAGCCAGATATTAATACATATAATATTAATCCTGATTTAATAGAAGCAAAAATTACTAAAAATACTAAGGCAATACTGGCTGTGCATTTATATGGTCAGACTGCAAATATGCAAAAAATATCCCAAATAGCTGATAAATATAATTTAAAATTAATAGAAGATGCAGCCCAAGCCCATGGAGCATACCATAATGGTAAAAGGGCAGGAAACTTAGCAGATGTGGCAGGTTTTTCTTTTTATCCAGGTAAAAATTTAGGCTGTCTGGGGGACGGTGGTGCTGTTACCACAAATAATGAAGAGTTGTATAATAAAATAGTGGCATTAAAAAACTATGGAAGCCATAAAAAATATGAAAACTTATATATTGGGCTAAATTCAAGATTAGATGAAATTCAGGCTGGTATATTAAATATAAAATTAAAAACATTAGATAAAGATAATGAATATAGAAGAAAAATAGCAAAATATTATATAGAAAATATAAAAAACGAAAAGATTATTTTGCCAAACTATAGTGAAGACCATGTATATCATATATTTGCAGTGCGAACAGAAAAAAGAGATGAATTGCAGCAGTATTTAAAAGAAAATAATATAGAAACGCTGATACATTATCCAATACCACCACATAAGCAGGTTTGTTATAATGGTAAGCTTGGGGAAAGTTATTCAGTAAGTGAAAAAATACACTCCACAATTTTAAGCCTTCCCATATCACCTGTAATAGAAATGGCAGAAGTGGAAAAGATTGTGGAAGTTATTAATAAATTTTAGGATATCATTATGCAGGAAAGAATACCCATATTTTTTACATTTGATAATAATTATGCAGCTCAATGTGGTGTAACATTTGAATCACTGCTTTATAACGCCCACAAAAGTGTGTTTTATGAACTTTATATATTAAGTGACTTTATAAGTGAAGAAAACCAAAATAAATTACATCAAATAGTAAATAAATATAATAATGCAACACTTGAGATAATAATATTAAATGAGAATAAAATTAGTTTTCATAATAATTTTTCAAGGCAGATAAGTGATACTGTCTTAACTAAAGAAGCATTATACAGGTGCGTTCCTACGATGGTAGAAGCATTTGATAAATATGATAAAATCATATATTCAGATGTAGATATTGTGGTTATGAAAGACATAAGCCAGCTTTATGATATTGATTTGGAAGATAAATATTTAGCCAGTTTTAAAACTCCAGCTTTTTTATCACATGAAACAGAGCATCTAGAACAAAGCATACGTGACCAATACTTTGGGGGGGGGCTTTGGATAATGAATCTGAAAAAAATGCGTGAAGATAATTTAGAAGAAAAAATCCTTTCAATTACAAATAACCAAGAGCTTAAGCTTATATGGAATGAACAAGATATAATGAATATTGCTTGTGATGGTAATGTGGCATATTTTTCTTATGAATATGTATCACTTCCACACTGGTATTATGAGCTAAAAGATAAAGATTACTATGATGAAATATATAAAAATAGAGAACTTGAAGATGCTATGATGAGGCCAGCTATTATTCATTATGCAGGTTATAAACCATGGGTAAAAAGGTCAAGACCACCTAGAACATATGAAATATGGTATTATTATTTACGAAAAACACCATTTAAACATGATTTTGATGATATTTATGAGTATATCGAAAGCAAAATTTATAGGTATAAAATAATACTTTTTGGATTTATACCATTAGGAACAGTAAAAATAGAAGGTGCAATTAAAGGTAAAATATATATAAAAATATTTAATAAAATAAAATTTATAAAGCTTACTCAAATAAATTAAATTATAAAGTTATATTTATACCAAAAATAGAAATTATTTTGTATTTTTTTCCAGTAATAAAATTTTTATATTTTTTTATAGAAAAAAATGGTATCGAATATGTATAATAGTTATAGTTACCTTTATTTTTACTGTTAGAAATCTTTGAAGAATAAAGTATCGAAGCATCAGGTGTTTCAAGTAATACTTTTATAAAATAGCTATGTGATTTAATAAGTGATATAGTATCATTTTCACTGCTTGAGCCTATATATTCTATAAAATATTTTTTAAATACATTAGAAACTGGCTTATCATTCCAATATCTATCATAATACTGTGCCAAAAGTAATAAAAATCTTGATAAATTCCTACTGACATTTGAGCTGTGGCGTCTATAATAAAAGCCAGATTTACGTTTAATATGAAGCGAGTAGTTGGGATTACTTATTAAATAGTTAAAAATTTTTGTTCTTAAAACAATATCATCACCTAAAATATCCTCATCAAATCCACCAATTCTATCAATAAGTTCTCTTTTAAAAAGACAGCCTTGGATAAATACAGAATGAGCTTTGTTATATTCAAGCTCAAGTAATATTTCTGGTGTTATTATGCTATTAGATTTTTCAAATTCATTTATAAATGATTTATTTGACTGGATATTATTATTTTCATCAATAATAATAGGAGCTGTTGTCCCTGACATTAAAATATTACTATCGCTATTCATAATATCAATCTGCTCTTTTAAAAAATCAGGTGTAAGTGCATCATCTAAAGCTATAAAAATAACATATTCGCCTTGAGATTTTTTAAATAAATTATTGAAATTTGCACCAATATTACCTGTATTATTCTGAGATAAAACAGTAAAAGGCACAGGAGAATTATTGCTCATATTATTTAATATATCTACACTATTATCACTAGAACCGTCATCTAATGCAATAATTTCTATATTTTTATAAGACTGATTGAAAAAACTTTCAATTGAATATTGAATATAATCAGCATGATTATAGGAAAGACAGCAAATGGAGCAAAGATCTTTTATCATAAATCACCTCAAAATATATATATTTGAATAATAAATAAAAAACAACAAAAACTTGACAAAAAAAGAGATTTATATACAATAAGTTAGGAGTATTAATGAAAAAAAATACAATTAAATTGGAAAATACGGTAGAGAAAATCAATATTTTCTTTAAAAATAATAGTAAAATAATTGTTATATGTTCTGTAATAGTATTAATAATAAATATTGTAGATATCGTTACAATAAAATTTGGGATAGATAGTGAACATACAGCCATATTAGGTACACATGAAATGTTTAAACTAAGTGGCAGGTTTGGATTATATATCTTAAATATTTTATTTCCTATAGGTTCTTATCAAATTATTTCACAAATACTTGGCCTATTATGTCTTATTATTACTGGTTTAATAATAATAAATAATTACAATTTTAATAATATAGAAAAAATTTTATTTACACTTTTATTTGTAACTTATCCAAGTGCTGCATATATGCAATACTATTATTTTCAATCTTTTTATATATTTTTTTCAATTCTATTAACCGTTATTTCTTATAAATTATTAGATAGCCCATCTATTATATATCGTATATTTAGTATATTGATTCTAACTTTTAGTATATCAGTATTTCAAGCAAATGTAGCAATTTTTCTATCCGTAATGGCAATAGATTTAATTTTACAGCATTTAAATTTGGGGGGGGGAAAACTCAAAAATAATTTAAAAAAATTATGCAAAACAACTACTATTGCTGGGTTTTCTACTATATTATATTTTATAACTCAAAATATAATATTAAAATATCTATGGCATACCAATGATGAATATCACAGAAGTATGATTGCATATGGTAGAGATGATTTCATTGAAATATTAGGAAATATTTTTACGATTATATGGCGTATAATGGTTGGGCACCATTCTCATTGGGATTTTAGTGCATATAAATATATTACAATTATAATGCTTATAAGCCTAGTATATTATATAATAAAATCAAAAAGTTTGAAAAAGAGTATAACTATAATATTATATCTTTGCCTATTTCTAGCATCAGTTTTTTCGATGATAATATTAATGGGTACATGGATAGGTTCAAGGATAGATTTGTCTGTAGGATTTTATGGGGCAACAATAATACTTATTTTATATAACAGTGTAAAAAATAAAAACATAAAAAAACTATTACTAGTTTTTGGAATATTTGTTATATTGTACCATGGTAGCTTTATAGTTAAATATCAAACTGCATCTTATATGATATATACTCAGGATAAAATTACAGCAGTAATCATTTTAAATGATTTATACAAAAATTTTCCAGAAATATATAAAACAAACTATAAAATTATTACATATGGAAAAATAGACAATAATGATTTAGACCTTATTCAAGGTGATGGAGTATTTGATTTATCTTCTCCATTTACATTTCCATTTAAAGAGTATAGACCAAATTATATTGTAAACTTCTTAAAGATAATGGGATTACCTAGCCATATAAATACAGCAAGCAATAATGATGTTTTAGAAGAGATTGCACATCACATGCCACACTATCCAAAAAATGGTTATATAGGAATATATAATGATATAATAATAATTAATTTACAAGAATAATGTAAAATTAGATTATGATATAATAAACTATTGACAATTTTCTTTCCTTGCTCCATTCTATATAAATAAGTGGTATTTTCTTTGCGGAGGTCAATGCAATGTCAAAAATAAGAGTATTAATAGCAAAACCGGGGCTTGATGGCCACGATAGAGGTGCAAAAGTTGTTGCACGTTCATTAAGAGATGCAGGTTATGAAGTTATCTATACAGGGCTTCGTCAAACTCCTGAAGCCATAGTTGCTACAGCTATTCAAGAAGATGTTGATGCTATCGGTTTATCTATATTATCAGGTGCTCATAACACAGTTTTTCCACGTATTATAGAGCTTTTAAAGGAAAAAGGTGCATCAGATATTGTGGTATTTGGTGGTGGTGTTATACCAGAAACAGATATTCCAGGGCTGCTTGAAGCTGGTGTTGCTCATATTTTTACTCCAGGCACACCAACAGAAGAAACGGTTAAATTTTTAGCAGAAAAAGTTACTCCAAAAAACAGAGCATAAAAGATATATATAAAATTGTATTAAGGGGGCGTAAAAGCCCCATTTTTTATAGGTGAATTTATGAATGAATTTTGCAATAAAGTATTTAGTGGTGATGTTAGAGCATCAGCTCGTCTTATGCGTCTTGTTGATGACAGGGCTGAAGGTTATGAAGAATATATGAAAGAAGTATGGAAACATACAGGCAGAGCTCATATTATAGGCATAACTGGTGCTCCCGGTGCTGGAAAATCCACCATGACAGATAAGTTAATTGCAAAATACAGGTCGATGGGAAAAACTGTTGGTGTAGTAGCAATTGACCCAACAAGTCCATTTTCTGGTGGAGCTATTTTAGGTGATAGAATTAGAATGGCAAACCACGCAACAGATGAGGGAGTATTTATTCGCAGTGTTGGAACACGTGGGCATTTAGGGGGTTTATCAGTATCTACAATGGATATTGTGGCTGTAATGGATGCTATGGGAAAAGATGTGGTTATTATAGAAACAGTAGGTGTAGGTCAAGATGAAGTAGAAATTGCTATGGTAGCTGATACATGTATTGTTGTAACTGTTCCAGGACTTGGTGATGATATACAGGCTATAAAAGCAGGGATTTTTGAAATAGCAGATATTTTCATAGTAAATAAAGCAGATAGAGAAGGTGTAGAACGCACTGTTAAAGATTTGGAAATGATGCTTGAAATGGTTCACCAAAGAACAGGCTGGGACGTTCAGGTATTAAAAACAGTTGCTTCAAGAGATGAAGGAATAGATAAAGTGGTGGAAGAAATATCAAACCATGCAGAATTTTTTGATAAAAATGTAAAAGCAAGCCGTATGGAAGACAGATTATTACATGTATCATATGGTGTAGTGCGAGAAAAAATAGTAAAAGAAATATTTAAAGAAGATGAAATAAGAGCATTACTGAAATCAGGATTAGATCCATACACAGCAGTAGAAAAACTTTGGGAAAAAAGAAAGTAGTAATGAAACGAATTTGCCTTTTTGCAGGATATGACAATAAAAACATAATTCATGATTATGTAGTATATTATTTAAAAGAATTATCTACTATTGCAGATGTATATTACATGGCAGATAATGAAATAAGTGAGCATGAAAAAGCAAAAATTACTCCATATGTAAAAGGAGCATACGGTTTTAATCATAAAAAATATGATTTTGGCTCATGGCAGGAATTGATAAAAATCATAGGCTGGAAAAAGTTATCAGAGTATGATGAATTAATACTCGCAAACGACAGTGTATTTGGTCCTTTATATCCTATGAAAAAGCTATTTGAAAAATTAGAGCAGGATAGGCAGTGGGATATCTGTGGTATAACAGAAGAATGTTCCATTGAAAAAACTTCAAAAACATATATAGTAAATAATTTTATTCAAAGCTATTTTATAATCATGAAAAAGAATATATTTACGCAGGACTATATTAAACAATTTTTTAAAGAATACTCTTATTATCCTTCAAAAGCAGATGTTGTATTACATGGTGAAAAGAAATTATCTAAAATATTGATAGAAAATGATGTAGTCATTAAAAAAGTAATAGAAAAATTATATGACCCATTTAAAGAGTGGAAAAGTATATTAAAATCAGGCTCACCATTTATTAAGAAATCCAAATTCACTAATAAAGAATATAATAGGAAATACGAAACACTATATAAATATGAAGATATTGTTGCAAAATATAATACATATGATATCTATTTAATAGACAGATACTTAAGCTCATGTAATATTAGTAAAAATAATTTTAATAATATAACTTATGCAGTAGTAACAATAATAGAGAACTTAAAACATTTAAGGAAAAAATTATTTACTCTTAATATAAAACCATATAGAAAAGAAATAGTGATTTTTGGGATAACAATAGTAAAAAAAGATTATAAACAATCAAAATTTAAAACTATTAATAAATGAGGTAATATGAAAGAAAAATTAGTATCAGTTATACTGCCAGCGTATAATTCATCAAAATATATTGAATATACAATTGCATCACTGCAAAATCAAACTTATAAAAATATTGAAATAATAGTTATTGATGATGGCTCAAAAGATAATACATTAGAGATAGTGCAAAAATTATCAGAAAATGACAGCCGTATAAAAATATATAAGAATGACAAAAATCATGGGCTTGCTTACACTACAAACCGCGGTATCTCTTTATCACAAGGAGAATATATTGTACAGGCAGACCACGATGATTTATCACTACCTAATAGAATAGAAGTTTGTTATAAATTTTTAGAAGAGCATAAAGATATTACAGGAATATCTGGTAGAGTAAAACATATTGATAGCAAGTCGCAAAAACCATCTACAATAGATAACAGAGAAATAGTTGTCAATGCAGATTACGAGCAGGTAAACTGTGAAGCCATGTGGGGTGGTATAATTTCTAACCCTACTATAATGTATAGAAAATCTATAACTAAAAATATTCCTGAATGTTACAATATTACATACAGAGTTAGTGCAGATATGGATTTTTTTGAAAAAACACTCTCTTGTGGAGCAAAATGGTTGTGTGTTGATAATGTTTTAATAGAGTATAGAAGACATGCAAGTAACACATCAAGAGTATTAGTAAAGGAAAAAGTAGTTGAAAAACATATTGTATTAAAGCAGTCATTAAAACGTTTTATGGCAGATGTATCAGAAGATGAGGCAGAACTTCATGTAAAACTTGCCTGCAGGCTTGATACTTTTAGTAAAAAAGAACATGAAGAAATACGAAACTGGTTTATAAAACTAATAAAACATAATGAAAAAACAAAGTTTTTCAATCATGAAAAGTGGCTAAAAGTACTAGCAGTAAATTATCGTTATGCCTGTGCATTATCAAATACATTTTCACCTTTTAAAGGTTATAAAATGTATAAATCAATTAATGAGCTTGCTCCATACTTATCAAAGCCAAAAAAATATTTTTATGAGTGGCAAAAAAGATTTTTTAGAGCATTAAGCTGGAAGATAGAGGGCAAAAAATAGCAATGGTTAAAGATAGAGTAATACTTTATGTAATATATGAAAAAAAAGGCATATTAGATGAATGGTATGAAAATCTATTTAATGAATTTAAACGGCATGGTTCTTATTTAATATGTGTTGTTAATGGCAAATTAAATGCAGATAGTGCAAATCTTTTAGATAAATATTTCAATAAAGTAATATATCGTGAAAATAAAGGATATGATGTAACAGCATATAAAGAAGGTATATTATATTTATATAATGCAAAATTATTAGATAAAGAGTTGATAATGTGCAATAATTCATTTTTTGCACCAATTTATCCATTTGATGATATGCTTAATACAATGATGGATAAAGAGTATGATTTTTGGGGTATTACAAGTATAGATAAACATGACAATATACCATTTCATATACAGTCTTATTTCTATTTATTTAAAGAAAACGTAGTGGCAAGCAAAGAATTCATTTCTTTTTTTCAAAATATGAAAGAGATAAAAAATTATCAAGATGCAGTGGAAAGTGTGGAGTTAAAACTAACTAATTATCTTATCAATTATGGATATAAAGCAGGTTCATATATGGATGAAAAAGTCAATGGCAGTTACAGTCATGACCAATTATCATTAATAAAAAACGGCTGCCCTGTTTTAAAAAGAAGAAAGCTAGTGTTTAGTAAAAAATATGGTTTTAATCATGGGTTAAGCAATATTAATCTATTCAATTATATAGAACACAACACAAGTTTTAATATAGGGCAAATTTATAAAAATTTATCAAGAGAATTTTCATTTGATAGAATGGATTACTGCCTTAATAATAATTTAATATTCAATAGTAAACAAAAGTGTGACGTAAACAAGCAGTACAGCATAAAATATATTATTTCATATAATGAAAAAAGTGAGAAAATATTAGAGCAGCTGCAAAATAAATACGCATTTATAGAAAATATTAATTATATTAAAACAAATGATTTTATAGATGTATTAAATAATATAAAAGAAAGTAATAACTTTGATTTTTATACGCATATTGGCTTAATTTACAGAGATTTTTTACCAGAAGAAATTAATTTTATATTGTTTGAACATATTTTTTTATCATTATTAGGAAATAACTCTTATAATAAAAATCTGTGTCATTATATATCAGAACATAATTATATAGGTATGGCTATACCTTTTGATTTTTTCCATGGTATCAAGTTTAATAGTATTATCAAACTTGCTGATACAGCATATGATATATGTATGCAGAATAATATTATTATTCCAAAGGCAGAAAATATAAATATATTAGCATTATCATCTTCATTTATAGTAACAAACCAAATCCACAAAATATTAGAAACCATTGATTATAGAAATATTGGAAGTGGCTATAAATCTTGTATTACAGGCGGTATGCTTTTAAGATATTTAACTCAGTCAGAGGGTCTACTAGCAGTAAAAATAACAGAAAGCCAGCAGGCAGGGCAGTTAGCTAATAACTATGCCTATAAATATCATAACCAAAAACTAGAAGATATAATAAAATCTTGGTGGTTAACTAGAAAAATAACATTATAGGTTTAATATATCTTTAAGCTGTTTTAGTAAATCATCAATAATTACTTTATTAGTCAGCTTATCTTTATAAGATACTCTATATAAGTTTTTATCAGCAGCATCAATAGGTATTACAGGTATATAGTTTTTTGTTGCATAGCCACATATTTCAATAAATTTTGTATTTAATGCTGTTGCAATATGTATTACAGCAGTATCCACAGAAATAACTAAATCGGCATTATTTATAAGTGCAAAAGAATCTTCCACATTAGTTTTATATGTGAGGAAAACACGGTTTTTATCGGTAGCATTAATAATATTAGTATATTTTTCAATAACACCAGCACCATTATAGCCCATAAAAAATATATTAATGTTGTTGTATTTATCAAGAATAGCATTAGTTATATTTATTATTTCATCAGCAGGTAATGATTTTAACCCAGAGCCTTCACCATTTATAATAATATTATAAGTACCATCTTTTTTATAGTTATTAAAATAGTCAGCTGCTTTTATATTATATTCATCACTTACATACAGCTCTGGCACAGGTATTTCATTAATACCCAGTGCTTCAAAAGGATAACCAGAGGTAAATTCATCAAAAAGATTTTTATTTTTTAATTTAGCAGATTTTGGGTTAGTTTTTGCAACTAGTTTTGCAGATGTTTTTTCTTTTAAATATTCCAGCATTTCAAGGTTTGGTTTTTTGTAGTGGCTGTCAATATCTAAAATATCTGCTTCACCCCCATTTTTTTTAGTTATCATTCAAAGATACGCAAATCTATCGTATTTACATAAGAAATCTTCAATAGATACTTGAGTTTCTTTATGTTTATATGTTCTAAATCTAAACATTTCAGTTAAGAGTTTAAA
>CASEIN010000063.1 GCA_949287985.1 Mucispirillum schaedleri
TAATTTTAATAGCAAATATTTATAATTTAATATTATAAAAATAAATATATTTTCTTATATAATGGTGAAAAAAATAATAAAAATCAATAAATAATATTCTTGACTTTAAAAATTATTATATTAAATTTACCAGCTATGGATACTAAATTGATACTTGAAAGGATAGAAAAATTTTTCTGTTCAATAACACCACCTTTTTATTTAGTGGCATTGATGCTTGGTTTTTTATCTGTCATTTCTATTTTAATGACACCTTATGTGGATAAGGTATCAGATAATTATGAGTATGCAATTGCAGAGAATAAAGAGCGTTTAGATGGTATTTCTAAGGAAATAATATCTATTACCCAAGTTAATAATATTTATGAAGATATATTATTAACCAACTATGCATTAAGTGTAAGTAATGCAAAAAGGCTTCCAAGTCATGAACGCTATAACATGGCAGAAGTTATTACAGAACAGGCAAAACAGCACAATATTGACCCTTTATTAATTGTAGCACTAATACAAGTGGAGAGTAATTTTAAGCAAAATGCATTATCAAAAAAAGGTGCAAAAGGGTTAATGCAGTTACTGCCTGATACTGCCAAATATATTCATGGAAAAAATAGTAAAGGAATAAATGATTTAACAAACCTTTATGATATGGAAACCAATATTAAGCTTGGCACAGCTTATATGGATTATTTACTTGCAAAAACAAAAGGTAATATGGAGCATGCATTAATTGCCTATAACATGGGACCTGGTAATATGTATAAGGCAATACGTAATAACAGACTGCCTAAAAAGTATAGTAATAAAGTATTAACAGTATATAATGATTTACAGAAAAAAGTAGAAAGTCTTAATACTGCACAGTTAATGTAGTAAAAATGGGGCTTTTAAAAGCCCCATGATTTTTTATTTCTTATATATATTAAAATATGTTTTAGTTATAATATATATAGTTGGATTTTATTTGTATTCTTCCACATATTTATTAATATATTCAATAGTTATTTTTATAACTTCAGGCAGCACTTCAGCAAGACATTCTGAAAGTTCAGTTCCTGCGGCATATGATTCAGGAACAACCCCAATCAATGTTACTATTTCTGGTAATTTAGAATGGAGCTCTGCTTGAAAAAGTGTTTCTTGAAAGCCTAATTGATGAGGCGATATTTTCATTGGCACTTTAGAAAGCATAATATCTTCTTTTTCATATATTCTAATTGTTCCCGGCTCTTCTTTTAAAGCGATAGCATCTATTGCTATTATAATATCTGCTTCTACAAATTTATGAAATGATAATATACCAGTAGTGCCACAGTCATAAATTTCCACATTTTCAGGCCACTGCATTTTTTCAAGTTCTTTTATAACGTGTATTCCTATACCTTCATCTGAAAGAATATAGTTGCCAACACCCATAACTACAATTTTTTTCATATATGCTCCAAATTATTTATTTATATCCCTGCCAAGCATAAAATATTTCAGTTTTTCAAAAGTAGTAGGTTTTGTAGAAACTGCAATACCTGTTGCAGGGTCATATATTTCAAGCCTATCAAGCTCATGCTGTTTTACAATGACATAATGGTTTTTTTTATCTATTTCTATTACGCCTGTTCTTTCTTTTGGGTTATCTTCTGGTCTTGTATAAGTGGCAACAATACCAGTTATAATCTCGCCATCTTTACAGTATGCTTTTACAAACATTCCTTCAGATTTACTCATTTTAAAAAGTGATACCATACTTACTACCTCTTAAAAAAATTATTTAATGTAACAATACTTTGGGAAGAAATTGGCATAACTTCTGGTTCATATCCCTGCCTAAATAATATTAAATTGCCGCCTTTTCCTTCCAGCCTTATTCTATAACCATTAGGAAACATAATTTCCTTAACATTATCTTCAGCTTCCTGATAATTAATTTTTAAAGTATTCAGGTTTGAAATAATCTGCCTTCTAACATTTTCTTGAGTTTGAAAATAAACTTCCTGCTCATCTTCATCTAAATATCCATTTTTTAAATCATATATTTCTTTATCACTGTATTTAATATATATAGCACCTTCATAGCCTTTGACATATAATGTTTTTGTTCGTTTATCAAATATCGGATATATTTTTCTACCAAAGTATGTATTTACTTTTTCTGCTAATGTATTATCTGATAGATTTATATTATAATAAGACCTGCCTTTTTTATATAAAAGTATATCAGATTTTTCCTGATTATATGAAGAAAGCTCAACGTATGAATTATTATTAAATTTCACTCTTGAATATTGGTCTTTTTTAATATACCATATTTGCAGGTTCGCTTTAGATATAGTATTTAAAAATATTTCTAAAGGAGCATTAATACTTGTATCTAACGCAGAGCCTTGCAGGAAGATTACACATTCATTATCAATAATATTAAATATAGGCTTTTCTGCAGCATAAGCAGTAGTGAAAAAAGACAAAAAAATAAGTATGAAAGTTATCTTTTTCATAAAGCCCTCAATAATTTTTTATGTATAGTAATCTTTCTAATTGATAATTTATATCTTTTATAATAGACTTATAATATATTTGTAAACTAAAGCGAGCAATATGAAAAGTAAAATTTTATTATTTTTAATAATTTTTTTTGTTTTTGTTTCAAGCTGTGCAAGATTTAGCTCTAATAGTGCTTATCTTTATATTCCAGAGCTTTACCATAAAAGTGGGGTGGAAGCATATAATAACGGTAATATTACCGTAGCTATTAGGCTTGCTAAATCAGCTTGTGATAATTATAGTTTAGATGACTGTAATCTTTTAGGTAAACTATACAGAGAAGGTAAATATTTAGATAAAAATGATAATATGGCTGCTTCTTATTTTAATAAGGGCTGTATAAATAAAAATGGCTATTCCTGTTTATATCTTGGTGATATGTATAATATTGGTGCAGGAGTTCCACAAAGTGATAGAAAAAGAGATGAATATTATAATCAAGCTGTTGATATTTTTATGCAGTTTTGTAATGATAATATTAGCAGTGGCTGTAGAGGGCTTGGAGAAAGCTATATACTTGGTTATGTGGAAGACCCGTATGAAGAAGGCATCAACTACTTGAAAAAAGCATGTAGTAAAAAAGATGGTGCTGCCTGTTTAATTTTGGCAGACTACTATTTTTATAAAGCAGATAATAAAAGCGAAGCTTTTACATATTATGAAACAGCATGTTCTAACCATAATACAGAAGGGTGTATGAAACTTTTAGATATGTATAATAGAGATAAATCAAAGGATATTAAACAAGCATCACCAGTTATTTCAAAGGCAGATAAAATGTGTAAAAGTGGTGCGGCTAATGTATGTTTATATCTTGGTGATATGTATAGAAACTACTCAAGAGCATCTAAAATAAACCCTGAAAAAAGTTTTGATTATATAAAATACTCTTGTGAATTTAATCAGCCTTATGGCTGTAAAGTTTTAGGCGATATGTATGCTACAGGTTTTGGAGTAAAGGAAAATGACGGCTCTGCAAAATCATATTATTCTAAATCATGCAGTTTAGGTTTTAGTGCTGCTTGTAACAATTAAGGGATAAAAGATGAAGAAAATATATATAATAATGGCTTTATTTGTAATATTTACAGCATGTAATAAATCAGAAGATTATGGTATATCTGCATATGAAAATAAAGACTATTTAACGGCATTTATACTGGCAGAAAAAGGATGTAACGATAAAAATGGCGAAGCCTGCTATATTTTAGCAAATATTTATAATAGTGGGCTTTCAAGGCAGGCAGACCAAGTAAAAGCAGCAAGATATTACATAAAAGCATGTGATATAGGTAATGGCAGGGCGTGTTATATGGTTGGAAAAATATACAGCCAGTCACGAGTTGTTCCAGAAGATATTGACCAGTCTGAATCATATTTTAGAAAATCTAATCAAATATTAGTAAAAGAATGCAGTAGTGGTAATGCTGAATCCTGCTTATATGCTGGGGCATTATATTTATACAGTCAGGGAGTGCCTCATGACAGCGAAAAAGCAATGGAATATTTTGAAAAATCATGCAGATTAAATCACGGATCAGCATGTTATACTATAGGTATGCTTTATAAAACAGGTAAATATGGTATTGCTCAAGATATGAATAAAGCAAATAGTTTTTTAAATAAAGCCTGTAATATAGGCTATGAAGATGCATGTAAAGAAAAATAATATTATTTAATATTATTATAGATTATCTAATTATCAAATATTTATTAAATATTTTAATATTTAATAAATAATTAAATTTAAATCATTAAATTAAAATAATTTAAAAATAAATAAATTTAATTTTATATTAATTTAGTAATAATAAATAATATATTTTTTTAATAAATATATTTTATTAAATATTTTATTATTTAGTAAAATTATAAATATTGTAATAATTAATAATAATTAATATTCATTATAAATTAGGAAATTTATTTTTATGATAATAAAATAAAAAAGGCAGGATAACTGAGGCGAACCCCATTTATTTGTCCAATAAATTTGGGTTCGCCTCATAACCTGCCTTTTAATATATTAATCACTTTCTTTAAGTTTTGCTAAAAGCTTTAATATTTCAAGATAAAGCCATAAAATTGTTACCATTAAGCCAAATGCAGCATACCATTCCATATATTTTGGCATGCCACTGTTTTCACCTTCTACAATAAAATCAAAATCTAATATTAAGCTAAATGCAGCAATACCAATAATTACAATACTAATACCAATGCTTATCATAGAGTTGCCATAATACCAGTCTGGACGAATACCAAATAATGAAAGCACAAGCATTATAATGTAAAATATTGCAACAGATGATATAGCTGTAAACATAATAGCTCTAAATTTTGCAGTAACTTGAATAATACCTGTTCTAAATAAGAAAAGCATAGTAAAGAAAACTATCATAGTGCATGCAATTGCTTCAAATACAATACCTTCATATAATGAATTAAATAAGTAAGATATACTTGCAAGTGCAACAGCTTCAAAAATACTATATACAACGGATAAAAAAGGTGCTGTAGTAGGTTTGAAACTAATTATTAATGACACAATAAAGGCTGCTATTGAAGGAGCTATAATAAATGTACCAACAGGCACATTATAATTATATGTATTAGCTTTTAAATAGCTGTATGTAAAAATAGCTACAACTGAAAATACTAATGCTAAAATAAAAGCTTTCATGATAGCACCATTTGTTGTCATTGTTTCTGCGCTGGAATATGTTCTTGCTTTGTTAAACATATTATCATTTAAAATTGGGTTACTCATAATACCTCCATAAAATATTTTTTCATTGTAGAAAATAGAAACATATATAATATATACTAAATAATTTAAAATACAAGAGTAAATAAAGATTATATTTATATTTTATTATGTTATATTTAGAATATATAATATGATATTATAAAATAATGTATATTAATAAATCTATTTTAAATAATCTATATTTCTAAAAAGTTTGCAACGGCAGCTTTTTGAAAATCAGCATCATCTAATAAATCTATTCTTCTTATATTATTAAAATGTAATTTTAAGTAAGTAGGCACATCTTTTTCTTTAAAAAACTTAATTGCCTGCACTGTAGCTTCACCGGGACGGTAAATTACTTTATTGGAAAATTCTTTTGGTATAAAATCCAGCTCAAACATTAAATTTATAAGCTCATCATGGGCTTGTGTAGTATAAAAAATAAGCCCGTCAACTACACCTATACAGTCTCTTGTATAATCAAGAACAGCACGAATATATGACCTAATTTGGAAAATCTCATCTAATTCTTCTTGTGTAAGTATTATTTCAGCAAATCTATCTCTGTATAAATAAAAGCCATCTGGTGTATCTCCCCCTGTGATTTTAACAGAAAAACTAAGGGGCACATTAGCTTTTGCTAATTCTTTACGAGATTTTAATTGAAATTTATTATTTATAATACCATGCTTCATCATTAATTTTACAGCCTGAAGTGTGGCAGTTAAAGTTATACCATCAATATCTTTTTCTTTATTTTCTCTTGAAATCGGCTCTAAATTATCATTAAAAGCAGTAATAGGGTTAAGCCCTCTTGGTTTTACTGCTACAAGATTATTATTTCTTAAAAACGGAAACTGCATATCGGTAAAAAGTTTTGGTGTAGCATAATGGCATCTGTTTAACATATCTAAAGAAAATATTAACTGGTTATCTTTATCAGCATTTAAAAGCCTAAAAAAATGGGTTATATCATAGCTTTTACTGCCGCGAGGCATAATCATTTCATACTGCTGAGTGCCTATTTCAAAGTTCATATACCTAAACATATCCATTTTCGTTTCAGCACCATAGCTGTCATTACCTTCAATAAGCACCATAACACGCTCAATATCACGTATTTTAAGCTGAGAAAATAAAAAGTCTGGCAGCATATCATTATCAATAATATCTCTTAAAGGCTCACTTGCTTGATGAATACCTTCTGATACAATATTATCAATAGCAGCAGAATAGCAGTAATATCTAATACCATTTCTTTGCTGTATTAATAAAATCCCGTCTGTTGGACCTTCTTCTTTTTTTATGTCAAATATATTTTTTGAAACAGTCTGTTCTGGGGCAAAATCACTAATAGATATAGTATCATTATACTCATTGTTTTCACTGTTTTCATTATTTGCCATTTTATTTTCTATATCATTTTCATTATCTGTATTTTCATTATTTTTCTGCTTATTATCCTGCATGAAAAATTTAGCAGATGAAGATATTTCACTAATATCAATTTCAATATCTTTTTTAATAGTCTGCTGGCAGGCAAGACGAAAACCTGCGTCAATATTGATTTTTGCAAGGCTTAATGTTTCTTTATAAACAGGTTTTGGTATATGATTGCCAAAAAATTTTACTCTGCATTTACCACACTGGCCTGCACCATTACATAATGTAGGGTTTATAAGCTTTTCATCAAGAAGTAATTTATATAGATTAGTACCAGATTTTGCCTGTAATGTAATATTTTTATCTTTTATGGTAATATTATAAATCTTTTTTGAAAAAAGCATATGACCCTCGTACTAAAAAATTATGACTTTATACTAGACCAATATATATGATATATAGCTTCTATGCAATAGATAATATTAATATATTTACAGCTGTTTATATTTTAGCTATAACTTTTAAGTTTGTTTACATCTTCAATAAAATCATCAAGGTTATCTTTAGAATTTTTTTCAGTTTCTACAGATATAATTGCATCATCTGGAATAAGTGAGAAAATAGTTTTAAAATCGTAACTGCCAGAACCAATATTATAGTGTTTATCAATATTACTTGTAATATATCCGTCGCTAATATGGAACATATACGGGTTTAGTTTCATAAATTCTTTTAAAACATCAATATAGTTTTTATTCTCACTGTTTGCAGCACAAGTTGCATGACCAATATCTAAACAAAATCTAAGATTAGTTTCTAGTAATATATATTCCATTTGTTTATAATCATACCCAACGCATATATCATCAGGTTTTAGCCTGTCATTTGTGATGGCAACATTTTTAGGTTTATTTTCTATTAATATCCTGCTATCGTTTAAAAGTTTTAACTGCCTTGCAGTTTCTTTATAATCCCCTTTAATTCCCGGGTGAAAAATAATTTTTTCAGCCTGCAAAAAATCAGCAAATTTTAAAGCTTCATAGGAAAGAAAAATATTATTTTGTTCATTTTCTTTAATGGAAAAATTAATACCATGCATAAAATGTGGGGCGTGTATTATATATGGAATATCCAGTGCTTTCCACATATGGATATATTTATCAAAAGAAGATGGAACAGCATAAAGCTCAATATAGTCATACACTTGTTTTTCGTATAACTCTTTTGCTGTTTTCATATAGTTGTCATTTATAGACCACAGTTTTAAGCCGTATCTTTTCATATATTATTCCACAGTAACGCTTTTTGCTAAATTTCTAGGCTGGTCAATTTCTCTATTATTTAGTTTTGCAATACGGTAAGCAAATATCTGCAAAGCAATAACAGATAAAAATGGGAAAAGATATTCTTCCACATTAGGAAGAATAACAGCTTCTTCCACTCTGCCTTCTAATAATTTAAACCCTTTTTCATCAGTAATTGCAATACTTTTAGCTCCACGAGCCATTACTTCTTCGCATGCATTTACCATTTTATCAAAAAGTTTATCCCCTGGCATAATGGATATAACAGGCATTTCAGCATTAAGAAGTGCAATAGGACCATGTTTGATTTCACCAGCAGGAAAACCTTCTGCCTGAAGATATGTTATTTCTTTTAATTTCAATGCACCTTCTAATGCAATAGGATAGTTTACATTTCTTCCTAAAAATACAAATGTGCTTTGTTTATAATATTTTTCTGCTAATTTTGTAATATTTTTATCTTGAGCCACTGCTGCTTCAATGGCAACTGGAAGTTTCGCAAGTTCATTTAACAGTTCATCTTTTTTATCTGAACTAATATTGCCAACAGCATCAGCTATTAAAACAGCAAGTGAAAAAAGTGCAGCAAGCTGGGCAGTAAACGCTTTTGTAGAAGCCACACTTATTTCTGAACCACATTTTGTATAAAATGTATAATCACTCATTCTAGCAAGAGTAGAAGCAAATACGTTACAAATAGATACGGTTTTAAAGCCTGCTGCTCTTGCTTTTTCTAAAGCTGCAACAGTATCTGCCGTTTCACCACTTTGGCTTACAAATATTGCTAAAGTTTCATCAGGCATAGCAACTTGTCTGTATTTATATTCTGAAGCATATTCTGCCTGACATGGAATATTGCAAAATTCTTCTATCCAATACTTTGCTACCATTGTAGCATGGTATGCTGTGCCGCAGCCTATCATCATTATATTTTTTATATTTTTAAGTTCTTCTTTTGTTATACCAAACGCATGGTTAATATCTTTTAACACTTCTTCTATTGTGCTTCTAACAGTAAATGGCTGTTCATTAATCTCTTTTAACATATAATGTTCATAGCCGTTTTTACCACTGTTTTCTGCATTAATATCAAGCTCTATTACATTAAAATATTTTTCATGTAACAGTTTATCATATATTTTTATTTCATCTTTTTTAATAACTATAAAATCTTCATCATTTAAATATATTGCTTTATTAGTAAACTCAATAAAAGCAGAAATATCAGAGCCTAAAAAGTTTTCATTTTCGCCAACACCACATACAAGTGGGCTTTTAACTCTTGTTCCTATAATAGTATTTGGCACTTTTTTCCAAAGCACACCAAGAGCATAACTGCCTTCAAGTATACTTGTAACTTCTACTACTGCTTTTAAAAAATTATCTTCTAAATTATCGTTAACATTATTAAGTTTTTCTTCTAAAAGGTGGGCTATTACTTCAGTATCAGTATCTGATATAAATTTATGGTTTCTACTTAATAAATCTTCTTTTAAAGTTTTATAGTTTTCAATAATACCATTATGGACAACTACTATATCACCTGTGCAGTCGCTGTGTGGGTGAGAGTTTAATGTGGTAGGTTTTCCATGGGTTGCCCATCTAGTATGAGCAATACCTGTTATACCTTTTAAGTTATGTTTTAAAGTTTCTTCTTCTAAAACTGCTACTTTTCCAACAGATTTTACTATTTCTATATTATCTTGTTCTACTGTTGCAAGCCCTGCAGAATCATACCCTCTATATTCTAAAGCTTTTAAGCCTTTTATTAAAATTGGTGCACTTGATTTCTCTCCTGCATAACCTACTATTCCACACATACTTTTCTCCTAATATATTCTAATTATGTTTTTCTGCACAAGCTTTTACAAAGCCTGCAAAGACAGGGTGAGGTTTATCCACATTAGAGGCAAACTCTGGGTGGAACTGCACCCCAATAAAAAATGGGTGGTCTTCTATTTCAACTATTTCAGGCAGCTTATCATGTTTTGCTGAAATAATTAAACCAGCATTTTCTAATCTTTCTGCATATTCTGGATTAAATTCATATCTATGCCTGTGCCTTTCAACAATATCTTCTGTGCCGTATAACTTATAAGCTAATGTTCCTTTTTTGATTTTAGCAGAATATTCGCCCACTCGTTGAGTGCCGCCTATACTTGTAACAGATTTCTGTTCATCAAGCATGGCAATAACCTGCTCTTTAGCATTATTATCAAATTCGCCAGAGGTGGCATCTTTAATACCTGCCATATTTCTAGCAGCCTCAATAACAGAGCACTGCATACCAAGGCATATTCCAAAAAATGGTATTTTATTTTCTCTGGCATAGTTAATAGCAGAAATTTTACCTTCCACCCCTCTGTAACCATAGCCACCGGGGATTAATATACCATCAAAGCCTTTTATTTTTTCAAGTAAATTTTCATCTTCTGCTTCAAAATAAACATCGTTTACTTTTATACCGTTATGAAGCCCTGCAAGATATAATGATTCTGCTATGGATTTATATGCATCTTTCATACCTGTATATTTACCAATAACAGCCACATTTATTTCTTTTGTAAGTTCTTTTTTCATAATGTCAAACCATGAAGTATCAAACTTTTTTTTCGGAGTAAGGTTTAACATTTTCATAACCTGCTTATCAACCCCTTGGTTATAAAAGCTTTCAGGTATAAGGTAAATAGAAGGGCAGTCAGTAGCTTCCATAACAGCATCTTTTCTAACATTACAAAAAAGAGCAATTTTCTTTTTCACATCATCATCAAGTGGTTTTTCGCACCTGCATATTATCATATCAGGCATAATACCAGCTTCACGAAGTTTTGCTACAGAATGTTGAGTAGGTTTAGTTTTTAACTCCATTGCAGCACCAATATATGGCACTAAAGTTAAATGTATATTGATAACATTACCTTTACCTTTTTCAAGAGTAAACTGCCTGATAGCTTCTAAAAATGGCAGCCCTTCAATATCTCCCACAGTGCCGCCTATTTCAATTAATGCTACATCAACTTTATTATCAAATTTATCAATACGTTTTTTTATTTCATCTGTAATATGTGGTATTACTTGAACAGTATTACCATTGTAATGGCCTTTAATTTCTTTTTCTATTACTGTTTTATAAATATCGCCAGAAGTGTTTGTATTGTCTTTTGTGGTTTTCATACCTAAAAAACGTTCATAATAGCCAAGGTCCAGGTCAGTTTCAGCACCATCTGAAGCCACATAAACTTCCCCATGCTGATAAGGGTTCATTGTGCCAGGGTCCACATTAAAGTAAGGGTCAAACTTTGCCATAGCAGCAGTAAACCCATTAAGCTGTAATAGTTTACCAACACTTGCTCCACTAACACCTTTACCTAAAGAACTTGCCACACCACCTGTAACAAAAATCCACTTGGTCATAAATACTTCCTTTAAAAATAAAATAATTTTTACTACCTTACCACAGATATAAATTTTCTTCAAATAATAATTTAAGAAAATTACCTTTATTTTTACACAATTTTATTAGTTTGTGTTATAAATTAGATGCTTTTAAAAAAATTTTTAATGCAAAATATTTTCTTTTTTGATATAAAAGGTATATTAAAACAGTAAATGCTGTATTTGGAGCAAATTCTATTATGGATTTAGAAAAAATATTAATTTTAGATTTTGGTGGCCAGTATAGTAAATTAATAGCTAGAAGGACCAGGGAATGTGGTGTTTTTAGTGAAATATTAAGCTATACATCAAGCCCAGAGCGTATTAGGGAAAAGGGTTTTAAAGCCATTATATTATCCGGCGGGCCATCAAGTGTGTATGAAGAAAATGCACCAAAATGTGATAAAGGTATATTTGAAATGGGGCTTCCTGTTTTAGGTATATGCTATGGTGCACAGCTTATGGCAAATACTTTAGGTGGCTATGTGGCAGGCAGTGGTTCTCCAGAATATGGTTCTACAAATGTGGAGGTGGATAAATCTTCCATACTTTTTAGTTCCAGTAATATAGGAAATGTTACAGAAACCTGGATGAGCCATGTGGATTATATAAAAGATTTACCTGCTGGCTTTAGAGTGACAGCAAAAACATCATCATGCCCTGTAGCTGCTATGGAAGATGCAGGTAAAATGTTATATGCTGTACAGTTCCACCCAGAAGTTACAAATACTGTAAATGGTATGGATATTATAAAATCATTCCTTTTTGATGTTTGTAAATTTAAAGGTGACTGGAAAATGTCATCATTTATTGATGATGCAGTTGCAAAAATAAAAGAAAAAGCAGGCGATGGTAAAGCATTATGTGCATTAAGTGGTGGTGTTGATTCATCAGTTGCTGCTCTTTTAGTTCAAAAAGCTATTGGGGATAGATTAACTTGTGTTTTTGTAGACCATGGGCTTTTAAGAAAAAATGAAGGCGATGAAGTTGAAGCCATATTTTCTAAATTTGGGCTTAATTTAATACGAGTTAATGCAGGGGAACGTTTTTTAGCAAAGCTTAAAGATGTGGAAGACCCAGAGCAAAAACGTAAAATTATAGGCAGTGAATTTATTGCAGTTTTTGAAGAAGAAGCAAAAAAATTAGGTAATATAGATTATTTAGTTCAAGGCACAATTTATCCTGATGTTATAGAAAGCGGGGCAGGCAGTTCTGCTATGATAAAAAGCCACCATAATGTAGGTGGTTTACCAGAACATATGGATTTTAAAGGGCTTATAGAGCCATTAAGGGAGCTTTTTAAAGATGAAGTTCGCAGAGTAGGGCTTGATTTAGGGCTTCCTGAAAATCTTGTTATGCGTCAGCCATTTCCAGGTCCTGGCTTAGGTGTTAGGATAATTGGTAAAATAACAGCTGAAAAAGTAGCTATTTTACAAGATGCCGATGCAATATTTAGGCAGGAGATAGCAGCTGCTGGGCTTGATAAGGAAATAAGCCAGTATTTTGCAGCATTAACAGATATGCGTTCTGTTGGTGTTATGGGTGATTTTAGAACATACCACTATACTGTTGGGCTTCGTGCTGTTATCACATCTGATTTTATGACAGCAGAATGGGCTAGAATTCCCCATGAAGTATTAGCAAAAACATCAAACCGTATAGTAAATGAAGTGCAGGGAATAAACAGGGTAGTCTATGATATAACTACTAAACCACCTGCAACTGTTGAATGGTTATAAATATTATGAGCAGGTATTTACCTGCTCTATTTTTTGGAGCAAATGTATGAATAAAAGACGAGTGGCAATTATTGCAGGTTATGGCAGCCTGCCATTAATCGGTGCAAAATATATTAAAGAAAAAGGCGAATATCTTTTAGTAATTGCATTAAAAGAAAGCTGCACATTACAGGAAGAATTAAAAGAATTAGCAGATGAATATTATGAAATAAGTGTTGGGCTTGCTGGTAAAATTTTAAAAACTATGAAAAAACATCAAATTACCCATGCACTGCTTTCTGGTAAGGTTGAAATAAAACTGCTTCACAGCCTGCGTTTTGACTTTAAGGCACTTTTAATACTTGCAAAAATATCATTAAAAAGCACTGATTCCATTAACCTTGCTATTATAGATGAATTAAAAAATATTGGTGTGCAGATGGTTTCGCAAAAGGAAGTTTATTCATCTATTATTCCAGAAAGTGCAGTATTTTCTAAAAGAAATTATAATGATAATCAGCTAAAATCAGATATAAAAACAGGCTTTCTATTTGCAAAACATATTGGTGGGCTTGATTTAGGACAGTCTATTGTAATAAGTCATGGTAAAATTATGGCAGTAGAAAGTGCAGAAGGGACAGATAAAACTTTTGCAAGAGGCTCTAAATTAGGTAATGGCAGTGCAATATGTATTAAAACAGGTAAAACAAACCAAGATGAAAGGTTTGACCTGCCAACTGTTGGGCTTGATACCTTAAAAAATATAGCAGAAAATAATGGGATTGGGCTTATTATGGAAAGTGGTGAAACAATAGTTGTTGATATGGAAAAATGTATTGAATATGCCAATGAACATAATTTAATATTTGCTGCTGTTACAAGTGATGAAATTTAGTTATTGAATTTTCATATACCATTTATTATTTACCAATACTAATGGCATAATTGCTATTTTCTCACCTAGCCTAATATTAGCATTATATGTATTTTCATCTATTCTTTCTACATTAATTAATTCCATACTTTTATCACCAAGAACTACTTTAAATATGCCATATAAATATTCTTCTGCACTAATATTATCTACTGTCATATTATCTTTATCTAAAAAATAGCCCAGCATCACATATAAATCCTGGTTGTTTATATTTTCTATCATATTTTTAGATACTGAATATCTATCCTGTGGAAGTATTCTGTTCCAAAAATTATGTATTTCACCGTTATTATAGTAATATATAATTTCTTCAACAGCGTGTTCGGGAGATTCCCGCATGTCTTTTTCACACCCTGCAGCTAGTAAAATACCCATACACATCATCAGAAAATATATTATTTTTATTTTCATTAAATAATCCCCTGTATTTAGGATATACTATAACACTTTTAATTCAATATAAAAAGTAAAATTATGCAAAATTTGTGCAAAGAATGTCTTTAATTTTTTGTATTTATATGCTAGATTAAATTTTAGCGGGAGGATAGATGTCAGCTGCTAAAATAAAAAATTATAATAGAAATAAATATGAAAAAGGCGTTATTTTTACATTAATCTTTATATTAATTTCTATTGTGCTGTTTGTTTATTCTCTTATCTCTTCAAAAGACAAAATCATGCATACTATCAAGGAAATAGGCTCATCACGTATAAATGGTTTTTCCACAAAAATCAATAATGTTACACATTTATATGAAACATTTATGAATATGGGGGCTTATCAGTATGAATTAATTTATTACAACAATAATGATAAGGCAGAATTTGGCAGCTGGTTTAAAAAGTTTGCATTATATGGTTCTAATACTTTTAATGTAAAAAGCATGCAGGCATACTCTGTTGTTTATGATAATGGAACATATGATGTATTAACAAATGAAGACTATGATTTATCAATTTTTAATAAAAAATATATTGAAAACAGCATGTGGTATAAAAATGCATTAAAAAATAAAGATAAAGTAGTATTTTCAAAAGTTTATAGAGATTTATATGACAATAAAAGCACTATTACTATTTCAAAAAGTATTTTAAACGGCAATGGAGTTTTAGCGGTTGATTTAGATTTATTAGATATTAAAAATAACTGGCTGCCCAATGAAGATAATATGGATAACAGCGTATATATTCTTCTTGATAATGAAGGCTCATATATAGCATGTAATAAAATAAAAGCAAAAAGTGATTTTGATAATGCTACATTAGGCAGATATAGAAGCAATGTTATTCCAGTGCTTTTCGAAAAAATTAGTGAAAATAAACTAGAAAAAGGCTCTTTTAAAATAGTATTACCTGATATAGGAGAGTTTTATATTTTTTATAATAAAAATGAAAAAACAGGGTTTATTTCAATTGTAGCTTTAAATGTTAAAGAGTTTTATTCAAAATCATCTATTTGGCAGCTGCGGTATCTTATAATTTTATTAATATTAGCTGTTGCAAGTATAATAATGTATGTAGAAGAACATTATTTAAATAAAAAGATTACAGAGTCTAATGATGTAATAGATATGCTTGGCAACTCATATTATGCAATATACAGGGTAAATATAAATACAGAAGAGTATGATATAGTTCGTTCATCAGAATATATTTCTCAAACAATAGCAAGTTCTGGTAAATACAGCAGCCTTTATAATAAGTTAATAGAATATATGGAAGAATCATCTGCTGATGAATTTCGCAAAAGTTTTTCCATTGAAAATATAAAAAAGATGGCAGAAAACTATCAGCTTGATTATGGTATAGATTTATACAGGTTTTTAGAAGACGGTTATAAATGGGTTAACCTGCGTATAATCATAGATAAATCAGTATCTAAAGATAATATATTGCTGTGCTTTAAAGAATGTGAGGAAGAAAGAAAACGTGAACTTGCCCATATTGGTCTTTTAGAAGATGCTGTTAGTGCATTAAAAGAAAGTGCTGAATCAAAACGGATTTTATATTCCAGCGTATCCCATGATATGAGAACACCATTAAATGGTATTATAGGTATTGCAGAGCTTATGGGACATTATATTAATGATCCGGAAAAATTATCAGATTATCTTGAAAAAATAAAAATTTCTGGAAACCAGCTTATTACTTTAATTGATAATTTTCTTGAAACTGCAAAATCAGAAAGTAAAACTTTAGAAACAAATATTGAAACTTTTTCATTAAATGAGAGAATTGGAGAAGTTGTAAATATTTTTACTCTTATTGCTCAACGAGATAAAAAACATTTCTCTGCTGAAATAGATATTATTCATGACCATGTTAGGGGAGATTTAAATAAATTAATGCATATTTTAAATAATATTTTATCAAATGCATTTAAGTATACAGGGGATAATGGCAATATATCTCTTTTAGTATCAGAAATATATGATAATGGCACATATTTTTATGTTTTTAGTATAAAAGATAACGGCATAGGTATGAGTAAAGAATTTCTACGCCACTTATTTACTCCATTTGCCAGAGAAAAAAGAGATTCCACTAGGAGAATAACAGGGACAGGGCTTGGGCTTTCTATTGTCCAAAGTCAAGTTCGTCATATGCAGGGAGAGATTACTGTTGATAGTGTCTATGAAAAAGGAACAGAAGTAAAAATTACACTGCCTTTTGAAATAGTGGAAGATTTGAAAAATGATTGTAAAGACCGTATTAAAAATGTAGATATTATTGATTTAGCAGGCTCTACTATATTAGTTGCTGAAGATAATGTGGTTAATATGCAGATAATTACAGAGCTTTTAGCTTTACGAAAAATAAAAGTGATACAGGCATGGAATGGTGATGAGGCAGTTAATATATTTAAAAATTCTAAAGAATACAGTATTGATGCCATTTTAATGGATATATTAATGCCTGTTTTAGACGGTCTTGAAGCTGCAAAATTAATAAGACAGATGGACAGGCAGGATGCAAAATCTGTGCCTATAATTGCATTAAGTGCTAATATATTTGAAGAAGATATTAAAGAATCTCGTGCAGCAGGAATGGACGCTCATTTAGCAAAGCCTGTTAATTTAGATATGCTTTATGGCACATTGTCTGAATATATTAAAAAAAATAAATAATATCATAAATAATACAATATTTATTGGTATGTTTTTTGATATATATAAAAATAATAAACTAAGGTGGAAAAATGATAGTAGTATTTGAAGGTTTAGACGGTTCTGGTAAAGGGACACAGTCAGAAAAATTATCAGCAAGAATGAGTGCAAAAGGTATAGATAATGCTTTATACAGCTTTCCAAACTATAAAGGCACAAGCTTTGGGTTGGAAGTTGGAAAATACTTAAATGGTGGTTTTGGTTCATTAGATGAAATCCCACCACAGTTTCCTGTAATGCTTTATGCAATGGACAGGTTTGAAATGAAAAAAAATATTATGACAGATATTAAATCTGGTGCAAATATTATATTTGACAGGTATGTGCCATCAAATATTGCTCATCAGGCAGTAAAGTTTCCTGAAAATGAGCAAAAAACATTTTCTGACTGGGTAAAACGTTTAGAATACAATATTTTAGAAATGCCACAGCCAGATGTTGTAATATTTTTAGATGTAGAGCCTCGCATTGCAGCTAAAATGGTGGAATTAAAAGGAAAAAGAGATTATACAGACAGCAAAAAAGATATTCATGAAGCAAATAATGAATATATGGAAAAAGTGTATAAAATGTATAAAAAAATGGCAGTTGAGGAAGACTGGATAATTATAGAAGCAACAGACGGCGAAAATATGCTTGATATGAATGTTATAGCAAAAAATATTTTAATTGCTATGGCACATAAAGGCTTCCCAGTAGAAGAACCAAGATTGTTTTAAAAATTACTAAATTTTTTAGTAATTTATACGATAATAAAAATATGTAAAGCTTTTATTTACAACTTTTACTGCTTCCATATACGTTAAAAACTTGCCAAATGTAAAGTGTATGTTTATATTGGTTAAGTGGGAGGTTTTATGAACTTATCATTAGATTTAAGAGAAGATGAATTAGCTCTGCTTGAAAAATATGCAGAGAAACATAATATGTCTATGTTAGAGTTTATAAAAGTAATTATACTGGAGCGAATTAAAGATGAGCATGATATGGAAGTATATGAAAGTGCAATTAAATCATATACAAAAAACCCGTTATCATATACTCATTCATCATTAATGCGTGAATTAGGGCTTGCAAAATAAGTAAGGGTGTAATGCCTATAAAGATGACTGGTTAGGCATTATTCCCAGTGGTTTTTTGTATATTAGATTATAAAATTCCAGTATGTATATAGTCAATATTATTATAATATTCATCATGAATGTATCAGGTAAAAACCCAAGGTAAAACCATAAGAATGTAATTACAAATGATAAAAGTCTTCCTGTATAATATCCGTGATGGTATGTAATATTGGAGTTACTCTTTATAAGAAATGGTAAAATAATTAATGATCCAAATATGGTGATTTTTCCGAAAGTATCATTATTTTCTGGGTGGAATAGATATATTAAAAAGCCAACAATTACAAAGTAAATAATTACAGCATAAGCACCACGTAAAATTCTTAAGACAGCAAAAAATGAAAAGGCTTTTTCACCACCTGCCATTTCAGACTCTACAAATGTTCTGCATATTAATATGGCTGCCATTATAAAAAGCCCTTGTATAATATTAATGGAGCCATTATATAAAACAGCAGAAAAAAGCACAAACCATAAAGGTATTCTAGATATTAAAAAGGATAATATAAATATCCAGTATCTAACTAATCCCAAAGGGCGTGGTAAAACATTTTGTAGTGATAGAAAATTGTATAATTTTTGCATAGGTATTAATACAATGAATTTTATATAAGGTCAAGGGGATTGATAAATTAATATTTTTTATTTTTTCATTTACAAGTTTGATAAAGTATGGTATAAGCATTTTCCTATTGACGATTTTGTAAGGATTTATTATAATCTGCACAAATCTTTATAAACATATATGATTTTTGAGTATTATAATGGTTATATATTATGAGCAGGTTCATGAAGAAGGGTATGTAATAAATACTTCTTTTTCATTTACTGAAGGTGATGATAAATTTGATATAACATCATTTACTGGCAGGGTAGATAAAGCAGGGGATGCTTATGTGGTTACTGGTAAATTAAATTTACATTTTTCCTGCCCCTGTGACAGGTGTTTAGAGCCTGTTAATATGGATATTGATGAGGATTTAGTGCTTACTCTTTCCCCGCTGGGAGAATACCCACTTATGCAGGCAGACGGGGAAGATGGTTTATCTGATGAAGAAGCTGGCATGTATGTTACACCAAAAGATAATTTTGATATACATGAACTTTTAAGAGAGGAAGCATTACTTTTAGTGCCTGAAAAAAGGCTTTGCAGGCAGGACTGTAAAGGTATATGTCAAGGCTGTGGTGCTGCTCTTAACTATGAAAAATGCACATGTAAAAAAGCTGTTGATGATAGATGGGCAGCGCTTGATAAGTTAAAATAATAAATAAATAATATTTAAAATATAAAATTACTGCTAAACTAATTAGTTTAGTTAATTAAGGGAGAGCAAAATGCCAAATCCAAAACACAAAACAACAAAAAGCAAAGTTGGTATGAGAAGGTCACACCATCAACCATCTTCACTTCTAGGTGTTAAATGTGATAACTGTGGTGAGTTAAAACAAGCTCACACTGTATGCCCAAGCTGCGGAACTTATAAAGGCAGAAAAGTAACTGAAACTAAAGAAGTGTAGCCATGATTATCGCTGTTGATGCTATGGGTGGGGATAATGCCCCAGCTGAAATTGTAAAAGGTGCCTGCAAAGCTGTTGCAGAAAATTCTAATTTGCAAGTTATTTTAGTTGGTGATGAAAGAGCTATTAAAAAAGAGCTTTCAGCATGTGGAAAAGAAAATCCTGCTAATATAACTATTATGCATACTGAAGAGTTTATTGCTATGGACGACCATCCATCAGAGATTATACGTGGTAAACGTAAATCTTCCATGCATATAGGTTTAAAACTTGTAAAAGATAAAAAAGCCGATGGGTTTTTTACTGCAGGTAACAGTGGTGCTGCAATGGCAGTATCAATGGTGATATTAGGGCTTTTAGATGGGGTAGCAAGACCAGCTATTGGCACAATTTTACCATGTTCTAATAAACGTGGTCATTTTTTTATGCTAGATGTTGGTGCTAATGTGGACTGCCGCCCTGAACATTTAGTTACATTTGCTATTATGGGCTCAGCTTATGCTAAAAAAGTTCTCAATATTAATAACCCAACAGTTGGGCTTTTAAGCAATGGGGAAGAAGAAGGCAAAGGCGATATGCTTACAAAAACTGTTTTTCCTATATTAAAAGAAACAAGTGTTATTAATTTTGTAGGCAATGTGGAAGGAAAAGTTCTTTTTAAAGGGGAGGCTGATGTGGTAGTCTGTGATGGTTTTGCAGGAAATATTGCATTAAAAGTAAGCCAATCCGTTGCAAAATATATGGTTTCTGTATTAAAAGAGGAGCTTTTATCTTCAACTGTTTCAAAAATTGGTGCACTGCTTTCTAAAAAAGCATTTCAGAAAGTAAAAGATAAAACAGATGGTGCTCAATATGGTGGTGCTCCATTACTTGGTGTTAAAGGAGTATGTGTAATAGGTCATGGTTCATCAAACGATATAGCTGTTGCAAATGGTATTAAAGTAGCTATGCGTGCAGCTGAAAGTAAAATGAATGATGCTATTATTGATGATGTAAGTAATTCTCTTTCTAATATTTACAGTTACTAATTATAGAGATTATATAGATAAATTAAAATAAGTTTAATATAATATTATTATATTGAAAATGTTTTGTTGATATTATGTGCTTTTTTGTATATATTATAACTGTATATATAAATAAAGCTTGTAATAAATATAAATATAGTTTATTTACTATATAAAAGTGATGCTTTTAAATTAAATAAGAAAAAGAGAAAAAGAGAAAAAGAGCTTGCAAAGTAAGAAAGTTATACGTCTTTATTCGGCAGATAATGCCATATTCTAGTTTTTCTAGTCTTTCTAGTCTTATTTATATTATATCTTATCTTGTAAGCCATAATAATGGAGAAATTTATGTCAATAGCAGTTGTATTTCCCGGTCAGGGTTCTCAATTTGTAGGCATGGGTAAAGATTATTATGATAAGTATGAATCTTGTCGTGAATTTTTTACAAATGCTGATAAGGCGTTAGGTTATAATCTTTCTGAGATTATGTTTAATGGTCCAGAAGATGAATTAAAACTTACGCAGAACACTCAACCTGCTCTTGTTACTATGAGTGCAGCTGTGTGGTCATTAATAAAAGACAAGGTGCAACCATCTTTTTTTGCTGGCCATTCATTAGGAGAGTATAGTGCAGTATATGCTTCTGGTGGCTTAACATTTGAAGAAACTGTTAAAGCTGTTCATAACAGAGGCAAGTTTATGCAGAGTGCTGTGCCTGTTGGTGTTGGTGCAATGAGTGCTGTTCTTGGGCTTGATGAAGATAAAGTCAGCGAAGTATGTGCAAAAATTTCTAAATCTAACTTTGTGGTGGAGCCTGCAAATTTTAATTGTCCTGGTCAGGTTGTTATTGCAGGTAATAAAGAAGCAGTAGAAAATGCAGGTGAGGAATTAAAAAATGCTGGTGCAAAAAGAGTTGTGCCGCTGCCAGTATCTGCCCCATTCCATTGCTCTTTAATGGAACCTGCAAAACAGGCAATGGCAGAATATTTTAAGAATGTTAAAATAAACACATTAAATATACCAGTTGTAAACAATATTGATGCAGCATTAGAGCAAGATGGTGCAGATGTTATGGACGCATTAATACGCCAGGTTGCAGGCACTGTAAAATGGACTCAGTCAGTTCAAAGTATGATAACAGCAGGTGTTACTACTTTTATTGAAGTGGGTGCAGGAAGTGTTTTAACTGGGCTTATTAAAAAAATTGATAGAAATGTTGAAACAATAAATATATCATCAGTAGATGATTTAGGAAAAATATAATATGGAAAATATGTTAAAAGATAAAGTAGCACTTGTAACAGGTGCTTCACGTGGTATAGGAAAGGCTATTGCAATAGCTCTTGCACATCAAGGGGCTAAAGTTGCAATAAATTATTCCAGCAGTGATGATGCTGCTTTAGAAGTTTATGAAACTATAAGAAAAAATGGTGGAACAGCTGAAATTTTTAAAGCAAAAGTTAATGTGGAAGAAGAAGTAGACAGCATGTTTACTGCTATTGAAGAAAAACTTGGGAATGTTGATATATTAGTTAACAATGCAGGCATTACAAAAGATAATCTTTTAATGCGTATGAAAACAGAAGAGTGGGACAGCGTTGTTGATGTAAACTTAAAAGGTGCTTTTTTATGTACAAGGCGAGTGTTAAAAGGTATGATGAAAGCGCGTTATGGTAAAATAATTAATATATCAAGTGTTGTTGGTTTTTCTGGTAATGCAGGTCAGTTTAATTATTCTGCTACAAAAGCAGGCATTATTGGTATGACAAAATCAGCTGCATTAGAACTTTCAAGCCGTGGTATAAGAGTGAATGCTGTTGCACCGGGCTTTATAGAAACAGATATGACAGCAGTATTAACTGATGAAGTGAAAGCTGCATATATGGAAAAAATTCCATTAAAAGCACTTGGTAAGGCAGAAGATATTGCTGATGCAGTAGTTTACCTTGCAAGCCCAATGTCTGACTATATGACAGGGCAGACATTACACCTAAATGGTGGGCTTTATTTATAATCAAATAAACCCGTTAGGGATAAAATATTATTTCTGTGAGGAGGAAATAAAATGGCAGATATCGAATCAAGAGTTAAAGAGATAATTGTTGAGCAATTAAAAATTGATGATGCAGCTTCTGTTACAAACGAAGCATCTTTTATCGATGATTTAGGAGCAGATTCTCTTGACACAGTTCAACTTATTATGGAACTTGAAAATGAGTTTGGTGTAGATATTCCTGATGAAGAATCTACTAAAATTAAAACTGTTCAAGATGCTATTGATTTTATTAAAGCAAATGCAAAATAATTTAAGGGCGTATTTATACGCCCTTTTTCTCAAAAATGATACTTGTATATCATAATTATACTTTAATTGTTATATATAAGTCTTATTTCAAATAATCAATTTGTTTTTATTGTGGAGGAATCGTGAAACACAGAGTAGTTATTACAGGTATGGGGTGTATTTCACCTTTAGGAAACTCAGTAAAAGAAACATGGGATAATTTAGTTGCAGGTAAAAGTGGTGCAGGTCCTATTACAAAATTTGATGCATCAGCATTCCCAACAAGAGTTGCTGCAGAAGTAAAAAATTTTAATCCAGAAGAATATGTAGATAAAAAAGATGTAAAAAAATATGATACATTTTGTTTTTATGCTTTAGCTGCTGCAAAAGAGGCAATGGAGCAGGCAGGTCTTGATAATAAAGAATTTGACCATGAAAGAGCAGGCTGCTGTATTGGTGCTGGTATTGGCGGCTTTAAAGTTATTGAAGATACACAAGCTGCTTTTTTAACAGGTGGTTTTAAAAAGGTATCACCATTTTTTATTCCTGGTGTTATTATAAATATTGCTAATGGTCTTGTATCTATTAAATACGAATTAAAAGGACCAAACGTAAGTATTGTTACAGCTTGTGCAACAGGCACACATTCTATTGGTGATGCTGCCCGTATTATAGAAAGGGGCGATGCAGATATTATGGTAGCAGGTGGTGTGGAAGCTGCAATTACTCCACTAGCTGTTGCAGGCTTTACAAATATGAGAGCATTAACTAGAAGAAATGATGAGCCTGAAAAAGCAAGCCGTCCTTTTGATAAAGATAGAGATGGTTTTTTAATTGGTGAAGGCGGTGGTGTTTTAGTTCTTGAAAGTTTAGAGCATGCAAAAGCTAGAGGAGCTAAAATATTAGGTGAAATAGTTGGATACGGTATGAGCAGCGATGCATATCATGTTACACTTCCTGCAAGTGATGGTAACGGTGCAAGACGTTGTATGGAGGCAGCTATTAAAGATGCAGGTATTACACCAGATAAAGTAGGCTATATTAATACTCATGGAACATCTACCCCAGCAGGTGATGTGCTTGAAACTAAAGCTATTAAAGATGTATTTGGTGATGCAGCAAAAACTGTTAAAATTAGCTCTACAAAATCTATGACTGGCCACCTTTTAGGTGCAGCAGGTGCCGTAGAAGGTATTATTACAATGATGGCAGTTAATGAAGGAGTTATCCCACCTACAATTAATATAGAAAACCAAGATGAACAGTGTGATTTAGATTATACTCCAAATAAAGCAGTTCGTTATGAAATGGAATATGGGCTTTCTAATTCCTTTGGTTTTGGTGGCACTAATGCTTCATTAGTATTTAGGAAATATGCAGAATAATATACATAATACATACATAGAAAATATTGAAAAAAGTATTGATTATACATTTAATGATAAGGTGCTTATCCTTAGGTCCCTTACTCATTCTTCTTACGCTCATGATAATAATCTTGATTACAATTATGAAAGATTAGAGTTTTTAGGTGATGCAGTAGTTGAGCTTGTTATTACTGAGTATTTAGTTAAACAGTATCCTTCTTTTCAAGAGGGTGATTTATCTATTTTAAGAGCATATATAGTAAATGCTTCCACACTGTTTGAAATATCAAAAAAACTTGATTTAAGTAATAATATACTTTTAGGAAAAAGTGAATTTAACGGTATAGATAATTTAAAAAAAGCCATAGTTGCAGATATTTTTGAAGCTGTTATGGCAGCTGTTTATTTAGACGGTGGCTATGATAATGTTAAAAAAATTGTGTTGAATTTACTAGAAGATTTTATTATAAATGCAGTTGAAAATAATTCTTTTAGAGATGCAAAAACTCAGCTTCAGCAGATATGCCAGCGTGATTGTGGTGCACTTCCTGAATATACACTTATTTCTGCTACAGGTCCAGAACATAATAAAACTTTCAATGTGGAAGTAGATGTTTGTGGTAAAATAAAAGCTAGTGGCAGTGGTAAAAGTAAAAAAGAGGCAGAAAAAGAAGCTGCATCTAATGCACTGCAAATGTATAACAGTTTAATGAAAGATGCCTAAAATCTTACCTGTATTTCTCCCCTTTGCTTCCTGTGGTAATAAATGTATTTTTTGCGACCAGCAGGCTATAAGCGGCGTGCAGGCAGAAAGTGATTTACTACTCCATGCAGAAAAACAAATAAATCAATGGAAAACTTATTCTAATAATTATGATGAAATAGCTTTTTATGGTGGTAATTTTTGTGCAATAAATAAAGATATAAGACTGTCACTTTATGAAAAAGCGTATAATAACGGTATAAAAAAAATTCGTTTTTCCACTCGCCCTGATACGATAAATAGTGATATTTTAAAAGAAATTAAAGATTATAATATTTATCTTGTAGAGTTAGGAATTCAAAGTTTAGATGATGAAGTATTAAAGGCAAACGGCAGACCATATACAAGTTATGAGGCAGTAAAGGCTGTTGAGAATTTATTAAAAGTTACTAAGTGTGGAGTTCAGCTTATGACATCAATGTATAAGCAGAATATGTATTCTCCAATTGATGATGCAGCATATTTTTCAAAAATGGATATATCAACAGCAAGAATATATCCTACACAGGTATTAAAAAATACATATCTTAATAAGCTTTATGAGCAGGGAGAATATATCCCCTCAAATTTAGAAGATATATTAGTGAGTGCTGCAGGAATGTATATTCATTTTACAGCAGAAAATATAAAAGTTATTAGAATGGGACTGCCCCATGAAGCAGAGGACAGCAGAGAAATTACAGCAGGGGCAGGTCATAAATCCTTTGGGGATATGGTTATAACATTAATTATGCTTTTATATATGGATATGGGTGGTAAAGTAAAATTTTCTGGCTATAAAGCAGCAGCAAAAGAGATTTTTCCAGAAAATATAAATTCAGAAAATATAATGAAGCATGATATGATGCAGGATATATGCAAAAATATAAGGAGTAAATACCTTGAGGATAGTAAGTGGTTTATTAAAGGGCAGGCAGCTTTCTACGCAAATAAGCTCAAAAACAAGGCCAACAACTGATAAATTACGTTCATCAATGTTTTCCATATTAGGTGATATGGAAAAATATGAAAATATATTAGATGCATTTGCAGGCACTGGTGCAATAGGTATTGAAGCTTTCAGCCGTGGAGCAAAACATATAGATTTTATTGATAAAGATGTCAACACCCTTAAAATTAATGTAAAATTAATGGATAAAGGAAGTTATAATATATATAAAGGTGATTTTTTTAAAACTGCAAAATCGTTAAACAAACAATATGATTTAATAGTTTTTGACCCACCATATAATCTATACAGCACAAAAGATATACTTGATATAACAAGAGAGTGTAATCTTTTAAAAGAAAATGGTATTATACTTTTTGAAGAATTTTATAAAACAGAATTTATAGAAAATAGTGCGTTTATTATATATGATGAAAGAAAATATGGTGATACTATTATAAGATTTTTAACACACAGACAAGGAGAGTAATATGACAGGCGTCTATCCCGGTTCTTTTGATCCATTTACATTAGGTCATAAAGATATAGTAGAAAGAGCATTAAAATTTTGTGATACTTTATATATTGCAGTATCAGATAATATTAATAAAAAACACCTTTTTTCTCAAACTGAAAGGGTGGAAATGATAAAAGAAACTTTTAAAGATAATAAAAATATTATAGTTGAACATTTTAATGGATTATTAGTAGATTATATGGTGAAGAAAAATGCATCATTTATAATACGTGGATTACGTGCTGTATCAGATTTTGAATATGAATTCCAAATGGCTTTTGCTAATAGAAGTATAAATAGTAATATTGAAACAATTTTTATGGTTCCAGGAAGCCAGTATTTGTTTTTAAGTTCAACAATTGTAAGGGATATTGCAAGAAATAATGGTGATGTAACAAATCTTGTTCCCCAGCCAGTAGCAGAAAAATTTAAAAAAATATATAAATGACACTAGTATCATAATTATTAACTACCGTTATAAAATTGCAAACTTAAAATTAGCTAATAATTTTTTATATTAATTAAAAATTTTATTCAAAATCCTACTAAATTAATGTGATATTTAGATTTGTAACAAATTGTAAGTTATAGTCATTGAATATAAATTAATATTTAAATGTGTAAAAAAAGTGTATATTATGTATTAAAACAAATAAAACATTGTTATATAATACATTTTTTAAGATAATATAAGAAGGCAAAAAAATGAAAAACAAGCCTATAACATATTGATAGATTAGAAAAAATTTTTTTAAAATTTTCAGATTTATATTGTAATCTATTTATTTCTATGGTAGCCTGTATATAGGAAAGAGAGTATTTTTGTATTATTATATTTTTATACTATGATTTCCGTTTGAAAATTAAATATGCAATAGCTTTCTTTTCTAAGTAAACTTGGGAGGTGCTACTTTGGAAGTAAGCAGAAGAACATTACTTAAAACTACAGCAGCAGGTGCTGGTCTTTCCTTAGCTGGCTTTGGTTTTAATATTCCATCTGTTAAAGCAGCAGTAAATGGCTTTAAATTAGATGATGCAAAAGAATACACTTCAATTTGCACATTCTGTGCATGTGGCTGCGGAATGGTAGGTTATGTTAACAAAGACGGCAAAATGATTAACCTAGAAGGTAATTCTGACCACATTGTCAATGAAGGTGGCCTGTGTAGTAAAGGTGCCTCAATGTCTGTTATTCCTAACTCTGATGGTCGTGTTTTAACACCAAAATACAGAGCTCCAAAAAGTGATAAATGGGTTGAAATCTCTTGGGACGAAGCTCTTGATAAAATCACAAGTAAAATTAAACAAGTTCGTGATGATAACTGGATAGCTCAGGAAGTTGAAAATGGGCAAACTTATAACGTTAATAGATGTGATGCTATAGGTTTTGTTGGCGGCGCTCAAGTTCATAACGAAGAATGTTACTTAATTGCTAAAATGACAAGAATGTTAGGTGTATCATTTCTTGAACACCAGGCACGTCTTTGCCACTCATCAACTGTTCCTGCATTAACAGCAGCTTTTGGACGTGGTGCTATGACAAACACATGGCAGGACTTAAAAAATGCTAAAGCTATCTTAATTGAAGGTTCTAATGCAGCAGAAAACCACCCAATGAGTGCTAAATGGTTAATGAGAGCAAAAGCAAATGGAGCAACTATTATTCACGTTGACCCACGCTATACAAGAACTTCTAAACTTGCAGATATTCATGCTCAAATCCGTCCGGGAACAGATATTGCATTCCTTGGTGCAATTATAAACTATATTTTAGAAACTGAAAGTTATGATAAAGATTATCTTTTAACTCATACAAATGCAGCACTTTTAGTATCTCCAGAATATGAATTTAATGATGGTTTATTTGCAGGTTATAACGAAGAAAAACATTCATATGATAAGAAAAAATGGGCATATCAGCTTGATGGTGCAGCAAAACCAATTGTAGCAACATTAGAACACCCTGATAGTGTTATGATGAAAATGAGAGAATTTTATAAACGCTATGATTTACAAACTGCTTCAAATATTACTGGTATTCCAGCAGAAGATATTAAAAAAATTGCAGAAGTAATGATTAATAACCGTCCAGGAACAGTAATGTATGCACTTGGTATGACTCAGCATACTGTTGGTGTTCAAAATATTAGAAGCTTTACAGTTATGCAGTTCTTACTTGGTAATGTTGGAAAGCCTGGTTCTGGTATAAATGCGTTACGTGGTGAACCAAACGTTCAAGGCTCTACTGACTTTGCAGTGTTATTTAACTATTTCCCTGGTTATTTAAATACTCCAAACCACAGGCAGCAAACTTTAGATGACTGGACTAAAGATTCAGGAACTTTCCGTAGAAAATTTATGGTAAACTTAATGAAATCTTGGTTTGGTGAAAATGCAACTGCAGCAAACGATTTCTGTTACCCATTAATGCCAAAAATAAATGCTAATAAAAACTATTCAATTTATAGAATATTTGAAACAGCATTAGAAAAAGAAATGAAATTCTTATACATTATGGGGCAAAACCCACTTGTTACAAGCCCGAATTTAAATATTGTTCAAGCAGGTCTTGAAAAACTTGAAATGCTTGTTGTGGCAGACCCTTTTGAAACAGAAACAGCTTGTTTTTGGCAGAAAAGAGAAGATGTTGACCCATCTACAATAGATACTGAAGTTATTATGCTTCCTGCTGCATCTTTCTTAGAAAAAGAAGGCACATTAATTAACTCAAGCCGTCTTGTGCAGTGGAGATATGCAGGTCTTAAACCACTTGGTCAATCAAAACCAGATATTGAAATTATTGACCTTATGTTCCAAAAAATAAGGGAAAAATATGCAAATTCTACTGAAGCAAAAGACCAGGTATTTAAGCTTGCTAACTGGAATTACCCTGCTGATAACAGAAGTGATAGTGTATTAAAAGAAATTAATGGTTATAACCATACAACAGGTAAACTTCTTAATGGTATTGGCGAAATACAGGCAGATGGTTCTACATCTACTGGCTGCTGGGTTTATGCTGGGGTTTATGCAAATGGCGAAAACCAAACATTAAGGCAGGATTTTACAACTGACCCTGGCGAGCTTGGAATATTCCCTAAATTTGCATGGACTTGGCCTGGTAATATCCATATTTTATACAATAGAGCATCTTGTGATAAAAATGGTAAACCATATGATGATAAGAATAAACTTATCTGGTGGGACGAAAATGCTAAAAAATGGACAGGTTATGATATACCTGATGTGCCTGCTGCAACTGATGGCCCTGCAACTGCTAATGGTCAAAAACCATTCCGTATGTCTGGGGAAGGTTTAGGGCGTCTTTTTGGTGGAACATATTACGATCCAGATGCAGCTTCAACTTTACCTAGAGATGTATCATATGTTACAAGTGACGGTCCATTCCCAGAATTTTATGAGCCAGTGGAAAGCCCTACTAAAAACATATTACACCCTGATGTAGCATCAAATCCATGTTTAATTTACCCACGTGTAAAAGGCTTTCAGGAAATTGGTGACAGGAAAGATTATCCATATGTATTATGCACATCAGCAGTATCAGAACACTGGTGTTCTGGAACATATACAAGAAATGTGCCATGGTTAAATGAACTTGTAAAAGAAACTTTTATTGAAATGCCACATAAACTTGCTGATAAATTAGGTGTTAAAAATGGTGATAAAGTTATTGTAAAATCAGCAAGGGAGCAGGACGGTATTGAAGTTAAAGCTATGGTTACAAACAGGATACATACATTAACAATTAACGGTGAAGAATGCACAGTTGTATGGATGCCTTATAACTGGGGCTTTAAAGGTTTAAGTAGTGCTGCCAGCACAAACCTTTTAACTATTGATGCAGGTGACCCAAATACTTGGATACAAGAAACTAAAGCATGCCTTGTTAATGTTGTAAAAGCAGGAGCATAGGAAGTATGAGTGTATTAGAAAAAGCAGTAACATCATGGCTTGAAAAACGCCCATATTTAGAAGAGGTTGCAGCTTTTGCACTTTCTTGTGAGCAAGTTTTAAATGGTGGTAAAGTTATAACTGAACTACCAGAAAATTTAGATAATGTAAAAGAAGAACTTGGTCAGGCAGTGCCACTACTACTTTCACAAGCTGATTTTAAACTTGAAGGTACAGTTTGTGAAAATTTACTTATGCTTGAAGCATTAAAAGATGAAATATCGTTGCCAGAAGATACAAAAAAACAGGCAGAAAAATTAAAAAATATTTCATCAGATGATGCAAAAATATTAGTAAAAGCAGTAATTAGTGGTGATGAAGAAAAATTATTACAGATTGCTGAAAAAAATAATATGAAAGTAGATATGCTGAGATATTTTGTCTGGGTATCTATAAAAAAAGCAGTAAGTGGTATAAAAGAACAGCTTGAAAAATGGTTACATGAAAATAACTATAATACTGGAAACTGCCCGGTATGTGGTAATCATGCTTCTACAGCATTTTTTAAACATACAAAAAGGGGCAGGCAGCGTTTTTTACACTGCGATCACTGCGGCACTGAATGGGCTTTCAAACGTATTGGCTGCCCATACTGTGATAATATTGACCAAAAGAAGATGAGTATAAAAGATTCTCAGGACGAAACTGACATGCGTATAGACTTATGCCATAAATGTATGAGTTATATTAAAACATATATTGGCGAAAATGATAACAGTGTTGGTAAAGAGGGCTGGGCGTCAATTCATCTTGATATTTTAATGGAGGAAACAGGCTTTAGCCCAAAAGGCAGCCTGATAAAACCAGAATAATATGATATATTTAGATAATGCTGCAACAAGTTTTCCAAAACCTGAAAATGTTACTAAAAAAGTAACAGATATATTATCAACTGGTATTGGAACTCCAGGCAGAGGTAACCATATATCAGCAGCAAAAGCAACTTTAGGTGTAAATGAAGTGCGTGGTAAATTTAGAGATTTTTTTAATCTCTTGGAAGATTTTCGCATAATATTTACATACAGTGCAACTGATGCTTTAAATATGGCTATAAAAGGTTTTTTAGATAAAGGTGACCATGTGGTAATCACCCACACTGAACACAATTCAGTATCAAGGCCTTTAAAAGCTATGGAGAGAGATGGTTATATCTCTTTAGATATTGCCCCTTGTGATGAAGAAGGTTATGTAAAAGTAGACGAATTTAAAAACTTAATCACAAGTAAAACAAAGCTTGTTGTAGTAAACCACGGCTCAAATGTAACAGGAGCTGTGCAGCCTGTAGAAACACTTGGTCAAATAGTGCGTGAAAAGGGAAGCTATCTTTTACTAGATGCTGCCCAAACTGCAGGGGTTATGCCAATTGATATGCGTAATATGCCAATAGATATTCTTGCAGCAGCAGGGCATAAAAGCCTTTACGGACTGCAGGGCACAGGTATATTAGTATTAGGTGAGAGAATATTCAAACTTCGTCCTTTTAGAGAGGGTGGCACAGGGTTTGACTCTCAGTCAGAATGCCAGCCTGTAAACTGGCCTGAAGCATATGAATCTGGCACCCATAATGTTCCAGGTATTATTTCTATGGGGGAAGGTTTAAATTTTATTAATGAAACGGGCATAAAAAATATAGCTGAAAGGGAATTAGCCCACATTGAAAAATTATGGGAGTATTTATCAAGGTTTAATAATATTACTCTCTATGGTCCAAGCCCAGATAAAGCTAGGACGGCAGTTCTTTCTTTTAATATACTAGGCTGGGAAGCAGAAGATGTGGGGGTAGTTTTAAACCAAAACTATGATATACACACAAGGGCAGGGCTTCAATGCTCACCTTTAACCCATCAGTTTTTAGATACTTTCCCAGTGGGAACTATAAGACTTAGCCCGGGTTATTGGACAACAGAAAAAGATATTGATAATTTTTGTAACGCAATACGCCGTTTAGCACTTGTTGATGTGCCGGTGTATTAGCATAAGGAGGACGTATATGGCAGTAGAAATAGCTATGCTGCATGATGTGGAAAAATGTTCTGCATGTAGGGGCTGTTCAGTGGCGTGCAAACAGTGGAAAAACCTGCCCGCTGATATTACTCCATTTGATGGCGAATATCAGTCTCATAAGGATTTAAGCAGTAAAACTTATACTCTTATCCGTATGAAAGAAACAATGGTTAATGACAAAGTAAGATGGGATTTCTTAAAATTTCAATGTATGCATTGTGGAATAGCAGGCTGTGCCTTAGGCTGCCCTACTAAAGCACTGAAAAAAGAAGAAACAGGTATAGTATCTCACGATAACAACTTATGTATCGGTTGTGGATATTGTGAAATAAACTGCACATTTGGTGTTCCACATGTTGACCCTGTTACTAAAAAGTCTACTAAATGTAATCTTTGCGAAGACAGGGTTGCAAAATATATTGAAAATGGTAACGATAGAAAATATATGCCAGCCTGTGCAAAAACATGCACTGCTGATGCCATATTATTTGGAACAAGAGAAGAAATGGTTAAAATTGCCAATGAAAGATTAGCAGTTTTAAAAGAAAAATATCCTGATGCATGCACATATAATGTGGAAACAAATAACAGCATAAAAGGTGGCTCAATGATGTATGTGCTTCCTTATAAACCATCAGTTTATGGACTGCCAGATGAACCACAGCTTGCACCAAGCTTAGGTGTATGGAAAGAAACTGTTCAGCCAGTTGGTAAAGTATTAATGGGTGCTGCAGTTGTTGCTGTTGCTGGTGCTGCTATTGTAAATACTGTAACAGGTGGTGGAAAACATGGAGGTGATGACCATGAGTAATGAAAGAACTGTAAAAAGATTTAGCAAGTTTGTAATAATAGCTCACTGGACTAATGCTATAAGCTTTATTATGCTTGTATTAACTGGTCTGCCTTTATTTTTAGGTATTAGTGTGCCTGATGTGCTTCAAATAGTTCATAGAGTGTTTGCTGTTACTTTCCTTTTACCTACTCCATTTATGATATTAATGGATAGAAAAGGATTTATGAACTGGACAAAAAATGCTTGGAGCTGGAAAAAACATGATTTTCAATTTTTAGCAGTTTTTCCACTTGAGTTAATTGGTAAAGCTAAAAATATTCCAAAACAGGATTTCTTTAATGGTGGTCAAAAATTAAATTCTGTATTAACAATAATCGGTGCAATTATTATGGTTTGCACTGGGTTTATTATGTGGTTTAAAGAGCTTTTCCCTAAAGTTTTAGTTCAGTGGGCATACCCTGTGCATGATGCTGGTATGGCAATAATGGTTGCTGTAATCATTGGCCATGTATATTTAAGTGTGGGGCACCCTGCAAGCCGTCCATCATTTATGGGTATGACAAAAGGTGTTGTGCCAGAAAGCTATGCTAAAGAACACCATGGCAGATGGTATGATGAATTAAAAGAAAAAAATGAAATATAAAATTATTAAGGGCAGGTTAATACCTGCCCTTAATTTTTTATTAATGTAATATTTAATTAAAAAATTCTTTTTAATTATTTTTTTAGCAACTTATCAAAAATCTTTTGTCTTGCAGATTCTAGTATAGACTGCTGCTTTTCAACTGATGGTTTATTTTGAATATCTTTTTTTAATGTGGAATAGCTTCTTTGTAATGAATTTATATCTATTAAATTATTTTCTTTTAATTTTAAATTATTAAGAACCTGGTTAAATATTTCAATATCGCCAGTTTCTTTTGCTATCATTAAATTATGCAAAGATTCCGGGCTTAAATCCTTTAGTTTTGTATTTTCATATTTTTCTAAATTATTGGAAAATTTTTCAAACTCATTGGGAGCAGTTACCATAAAATAAAGCTCGGCAATATGTCTTGCAAGCCCAGTTTTATCATTACTAACTGCATCAAATAAGGCAGGATCGCTTTTATATGTATCACTATTTTTATTCATACCCTTACCTAGCATTTTAGAAGCATAATCAATACTTGATGATACTTTATTTTGGTTATACATATATGCTGCCATATCACCAACTGTTAAAGAGTCTACATTTCCTTTTAATCTAAATATTTGAAATCCATATTTTATTTGAGTTACATCATCAGTGATAATATTTATAACACCTTCATTAAAATCACTTGTATCAGAAATATTACCCCTTGAAAGAGATGAAATTTTTTCAACATATTCATTATTAATTTTATTTTCTGTATCTGGGTTGTAAATATTTTCAACTTTTAAAATATTATTTTTTTCAATTGGCACTTCATTTTTGTTTGCATTTATATTATCATTTATATAAGTATTCTTATTTGTAATATTTGAAATATTCATACTACATACCCCCTCTTATATATTTATAACATTACATATAAAAGTGTTTTTTAATAATACAGCAAGTATATTTAAGTATAGTTATTATATTATATTTGTCAATAAATTATACTCAAAAAAATATTGACGAATATTAAGAATAGTAATAATTATTATGAATGAATAGAAGTGGATTTATAATATTAATTATAGTAGTTTTATTATGCAACTATACATTACTATATGCTGCAGCAGAAGATTTAGTGCCTTATAAAAAGCATAGTATTACTATTTTATGGGAAAATGATTTTTTAAATTTTATGAAGTCTGATAGATACTATACCAATGGTGCAAGAATTGGTTGGACTTCTAAAGAGTATGATTATTTTAATGAAGATAACCCTATGAGCTGGGCAAAAAATGTAAGTATAGTATCATATAATAAGCATCATTTAACTAGATTTCATTTAAGTATTAATCAGGAAATGTATACACCAGCAACCCATGGTCCAGGCATTGGTAAAAATGACCACCCCTACGGTGGTTTCCTATATTTAAATACAGGGATATTTAATAGAACAGCTAATATGCAGGAGCATATAGGTATAAAATTAGGGGTAGTAGGAAGTTATTCTCTTGCAGGGCAGCTGCAGACTTATTTACATTCATCTTCAGGGCAGTTAATTTTTTCTGAATGGGATAAAAGCCAGCTTGCAAATGAGTTTATATTTAACCCATATTATCAGTGGACAGGTAGAGCCTATTTATTTAAGACAAAAGGTATTTCTATGGATTTTTTAGGCACTTTTGATATGGCTTTAGGTAATGCTGATACTCATTTTGGAACATATGGAACACTTCGTATAGGTCATAATTTAGATAATGATTTTGGAATGCCAAAAATAAATTTAGAGCAGGATTATGCCCCAGTCCATAGTGATAAATTTTCTGTATATGTATTTGTTGGTGGTGGAGCAAAAGTAACACTCCATAATATTTTTGTGCAGGGAAATTCTAAAGAAAGTAATTTCGGGTATAATATAAATCTTTTACGTTGGGAAGTAAGCACAGGGCTTGTAATGTCATTTTATGGTGTCCGTCTAGGTTATATATGGACATATTATACAAAAGATTATGTAGAACAACCTTATGACCATCATGCTGTTGGTGCATTATTGGTAGAATTTTCATTTTAAATTCAATATATTATAAATATAATATTGTTATATTTATAAATCTAATTAAATTAAATACACTAAAATTTTTATATCAAACAATAAATTTAACTCATATAATAAAGGTGGGAAATATCCTAAAATACTAAAAAAATATTGTAAATACATGATATTTTTCTATTAATATAAAATTAAAATAATATTATATTTTCTTATTGCAATTTATTATAAATAGGATTAGATTATGTATATGAGATAGATATATTGTAGTTAATTGAGTTTGCAAATAAGGAGTATTACTCCAGATATAGAGGTGAATATATGAAAAAAATCGCATTCATAGTATTAGCAACATTTATGTTTGCAAGTTTAGCCTTTGCAGCACCAAAAACTGGTAAAGTTGTATCAGTTGATGGTAACAAAGTTACTATTGAAGTAAAAGGTGCTAAATTTAAAGCAGGTGATGAAGTATCTATTGATGCAAAAGCAGCTAAAGCTGAGAAAAAAGCAAAAAAACCTAGAGCAGGTGGCTGTTAATTTAAATTATCAACAATGTTTTTAACGGGGAGCAATGCTCCCCTTTTTTCGTCATTATTTTAGTGCAAAAATATTAGAAATTAGTTATTATAACATATGAAAAAATTACTTGTTTTATTTATATTTATTACAATCTGCATTATTATTTTATTAGCTGTATTTATTAGAAATAATCATACTAGCAGCAGCAGTTCTTCCTGTGTATCCTGCCATGGAGAAATTGAAACAGTATCAGAAACTCATAAGAATATAACATGTATAGAATGTCATGGTGGTAATGGTAATACAGAAGATAAAGATTTAGCCCATAAAGACATGTATGGGGGTAATAATCCATCAAATCCTAAAGTATGGGATAAAACATGTGGCAAGTGCCATGAGTATGAAGTAAAACGTGTATCATCAACAATAATGCTTACAAATACAGGTATTATTAAAAATACGCTTGCAGCTTGGGGAGAAAGTGATAATAAAAGCCTGTTTTCTCAAAACCATATACAAAAAGCTTATGGGGATAATGGCAGTGTTATAGATATTTCAAGTATAGCAGATAATGACAATATCTCTGCTGATATGTATAGAAAATTTTGTTCAGGCTGTCATGTGGGGCAGGCTGCTGATATGGGGTATCTTGGAGTTCATTCTTCAGGCTGTGCTGCCTGCCATTTTCCATACGGCGAATATGGAGAGTATGCTGGGGCAGATAAAAATATGCAGGGAAAATATATGCATTCTGTAACACATAAAATGCAGTCACTGCCTAATGATGATGTATGCCTTGCCTGTCATAATAGAAGTGGAAGGATTGCATTATCATATAAAGGTTTATACGATGGCAATAATGCATTAGTTCCCACAAAAGATGGTTTTGCAGGTCCATTGCTTACTAGTGGATTAAGAAATGTTCGCCATTTTCAAGCAGATATTCACCATGCAGCAGGTATGGAATGTATAGACTGCCACACATCAAACGAAATTATGGGAGATGGTTATTATTATGAAAATATGTATGACCAGATAGAAATAAGCTGTGAAAGCTGCCACGGCTCATATACTGAAAAACCAAAAACAAAAAAAGAAACTAAAGAAAATACAGGCTCTCAAAATATTAAATCAGCTTATGCTAAAAATATACCATTTGGAAGCAGTGTTGTTTTAACTGATAAAGAACGACCTTTTTCAAATGTCTATAAAAAGAATGGAGAGTTTATATTAATAAGTAAAAGAAGTGGTATAGAAAGGAATATAAAAATAATAACTGGGACAAAAGAGCATAATATAAAAGGTCATAATAATATGGAATGTTACTCATGCCATTCTGCAAATGTGGTGCAGTGTTATGGCTGCCATGTGGAATATGATGAAAGGCAAACTATGTATGACTATGTAAAAGATAAGGAAACTAAGGGTGCTTTTAAGGAAACAGAAGATATAAGAACATTTTTTCCATTTCCACTTGCCTATAATCAAAAAGGTAAAATCTCACCAGTAACTCCTGGCTGTCAGACATTTTTAACCCATATTGATGAAAATGGCAATGTAATATCAGAAGATAAAATGGTGGAGTTTAGAGGCAGACCACAAATGAAATATGCACCATTTTTTGGTCATAATATAGGTAAAAAGGCAGTAGACTGTGAAGTATGCCACAGTAACACTGCATTTTTAGGTTTTGGAGATTCTCTTTTTTCATATCAAAATAAAACATTAACATCTAGTATTAAATGTGATAACTGCCCAGTGCCTTTAAATGCTGTATATTCAATTGAAAATGGTAAATTTTTATCAAAATCTGATATTGTGCGTGATGGCTCAAAAGTTTTAGAAAAAGAAATAATGCTAAAAAGTATTGATGCAATGAAATGTTTAATATGCCATAATAATGCAGATGAAAAATATTATAATAGAGATATTGATTATGAAAAAATACTTAATGATAGCAATCATAAACATCTTATTGATTAGTAATGCATACAGCAGTGAATACCATAAAAAATATAGTGGAAATATATCATGTGCAAACTGCCATGCAGATTATAATATGGAAAACATTACTGCTGCTCATTATAATAATGAAAGAAAAGTTATATATAGTATATTTGTAAATTATGATAATGAATTTGGCAGTAAAAACTGCTATACATCATGCCACCAGATGACATGTGAAAGCTGCCATATGGATAAAGATAATAATATAATAAATCCAGATAACGAAAATTGTTTAAAGTGTCATAAAGATGTATATACAGGTATGGAGTATGAAGGTTATGGAATAAGGGAAGATCATGAAAGATACAAAAGAGGATTAAAAAAAGATAATGAGTATTACTTAAAAATGGTCCCATCAGTTCATCATGAATTAGGTATGAAATGTTCAAAATGCCATACAAAAAATTCATTATTAGGTAAGGAAAAACCTAAAGACTGCTTATCATGTCATACATATGATACAAAAATTATAGACCACAGTATAAAAGGACATGATAAGGTTGCCTGTATTTCCTGCCATGCAGCTTATGCTCCCATGGAGTTTGGCACATTTTATTTAAGGTTTAAAGAAAGTTCTTATAAAGAATATTTTAGTGAACTGCCCCAGTTAAATGATGAATATGTTAAAAGCAGCTATATGCGTGTAAATGAGCGTCCCCCAATGGTTATTGATAATGAAACTGGAAAATATGTGCCTGCTAAACCATCTTTTATTATTTTTACTACTAATGTGGAAAATGACATGGTAGCAGGTGAAGAAAATAAAATGATATCTAATAGATGGAAAAAAGCATATCCCCATACAGTAAGGCGTGAAACAGTGCTTTGTAACGGCTGTCATGGTAATGAAAAAGCATTTTTATTAGAAAGTGATGAAAATAGAATACTCTATCCAGATAAAGATGGATTATCAATTAAATCATTTTATAACAGTGAAAATTTTAGCATAGAAGGTGCCAGGTTTGTAACAAGGCAGGAATATAATGAAAAAATAAATAAAAAATCAAAAGAATATGTAAAAAAATATATGGAAAAATTAGACCAGTTAAAAAAGGTGATAAAGGAAAGTAAGTAGAATTTATTAAAGATTTTATGGGTTATAAATCTTCCAGTTTAAATGTGTTATATCCTTCGTAATAATAGCTGTGGTCTATACCTTTCATATATACTGTCCTGTTTGAGATATCATCTGTTAAAGCCTGCTTTAATATATGCTTTATTTCAATATCTTTTACAGGGCTTCTTTCCATAGCAAGCAGATAATCATTTTTATTAACCATGCTCCAGTCAACTACTTTTGCAAGTGAGCTTTTTAAAATACAGTCAAGCCATATTCTCATACTTCTACCATTACCTTCTCTAAAAGGGTGAGCAATATTCATTTCCACATATTTTTCTATTATTTCATCAAAATTAGACTGTGGCATATTATCAATATTTTTTAAAGACATATCTAAATACATAAGTGGAGCAAAGCGAAAATTACCTTTTGAAATATTTACCGTTCGGATACTGCCAGCAAAATCATATATATCTTGGAATAAATACCTGTGTATTTCCTGTAATGACTTAAATGTTCCTGCTTCTAATTTATCTAATATTTTATTATCAAAAAGCTCTAATGCTCGCTTTTTGCTAAGCCTTTCTTCTTCTCTTGCAAGTGCTGATGCATCTTGAATACCTAATTTATTTTCTAAAACCATAACATACCTTATGTAATATAATAATATAGTATATATTGCTATATTTATAATTTCAAGTAGATAAATTAGGAATGAGAAAGCCATAAAAAAGTGATTTGAAAAGCTAGACTGCTCACTGTCGCAGACATAAAAAATACAGGACGTATTTTCTTTAGTAAGTATTTACGAGGTTTCCTCGTAAATATGTTGATTTAAAAATTATAGGATGTAATTTTTAAATATAAATCAATAAGTTCTGCTTTTCTTCCCTATTCGGTCAGCGTTCGCTTAAGCTTCGAATCCCTTGTTTTACAAACAAGAGAGGGATTCGCCTTTCAAATCAATTTGTCCTAAATTGATTTTTCAGGCCAGGCTTTTTTCTGTCGCAGACGTCCTGTCTGCTTATTCCAGCCACTTTTTCTGATTCCTCTTTATTCAGTCGGGAAAAAGTGTCCTCGTAAAATACACTCGCCTCGCTATTCGCTCGGCGAAAAAAGTCCTTCGAATCCCTTGTTTTACAAACAAGAGAGGGATTCGCCTTCCAAATCAATTTGTCCTAAATTGATTTTTCAGGCGTGCCTACTCACTGTCGCAGACATCCTGTCTGCTTTTCCTCCCTACTCGGTCGGCGTTCGTAGAGCTTCGAATCCCTCTGTAAATACAAAAAAAAGGACAGTCTACACTGTCCCTTTTTAGTATTTACGGAAAGAGAGGGATTCGAACCCTCGGTGAGTTGCCCCACACACGCTTTCCAGGCGTGCCCCTTAAACCAGACTCGGACACCTTTCCATTTATAATCACTTGAAAAATAACTTCTACATAAATTTTTGATAAATTGCAAGAAAAATTTATACCTTCTAGTTTACTGTCCTGTTTTTATAAATATATTCCTCAATAACAGCAACTATTGATGATAACCGCGAAAGATTTTTATTTAAATCAGTATAAACATCTGTATAATCTTGAATTTCTACCATAAATCCAATACGTGAAAATTCATCACCTAAATACTCAAGTTCATCTATAACACTCTGTTCAAACCCACAGCCACTGTCATAAATAACCTTAAATAAACTATGAGCCTTATATAAACAAGCTAATACATAATCCATTTTTTCAATGTCATCAAGACTATCAAATTCACGTTCATTCATATTTATTCCACCTTATGATTAGCCTGCATTATCAAGCATATTCATACCCATAGACTGACCAGAATGCTCTTTCTTTTTAAGCTTTTCTTGAATAGATTTTTCCATTGCAAGTTCTGCCTTTCTTCTTTCAGCCTGCAGTTCTGCATACTTCCTTCTTCTTTCCTGCACTGCTTCAAATGCTGCCATTTTACGTTCATAATTACGCAAATCTACCATGATTGCCATGTAAGCAGCAAAACCAAGAATAGCCATTAATATATCCACTTTATCCATAAAGCTTCACCTCTAAATGCTATTGTAACAGCATACAATCCTATTTAAGATTATCGGAAGTATTAAAATTAACTTAAATGTTTTTTTCTTTAAGATAATATAATTTATAAATAAATATTTAGCAAGATATAAAAAACTATTGCAAACAATTAGAATATAGTAAATAATATATAAAATTATGTATTTGGAGTAAATTATGAAAAAATATACTTTAATATTATTATTGTTACTAACCTTTATGGCAGGTTGTAATGCTTTAGGCATCAAAGAATCAGATAATACTACTAAAGAACCTAATGTTGAGGAAAATTCTAATAATTTCCTTGATGATAACCAGGTAAGCAATGGTAACCAAGTTAATTTCCACGCAGAACAAATTGCAGAACTACAAAAAGAAATAGATGAACTAGTTTCTACCTTAAATACTAAAGATATGACTATTGTTGAGCTTGAAAATAAAGTAACAGAGTTAACAGCTAAAATAGATGAACTTTCTGGGCAGGTTGCAAATACTCAGGCAGCTTATGATAATCTTCAAGGAACTATTAGTGCAAATAACCAATATAGAAATATTGCTATTATTGTTGCCCTTGCTTCTATCCTTTTAAATATTATACTCGTTTATATGCTTATTAAAGCAAAATCAAAATATGCTAGAGCTGCACTGCCGCCTGCTAAAAAAGATGAAGAAAAAATGCAAGATAATCAGAATAAAGATGAGCAGGCTAAATCAAATAAAAATGAAAACCATGCAGAAAATGTAGAAGCAAAAAGCACTGATGAGAATACTTTAATAACAAAAGATAAAAAAGAAGAAGTTAGTGGCGAAAACCAGCAAGCCGATACTCCAGTTGCTAAAAAACGTGGAAGACCAAAAAAAGATACATCTAACCAATAATAAAACAAACCCCCTGTATAACAAAGTTGCAGGGGGTTCATTTTAGGTTTGTATAATAAATGTAGTGTTACTTATTTTATAAAACGTGTTACGAAAAAAGTCAATAGTAAAGGTGGAAAATGCTAAAAAAAATTTATGCAGTAGGGTTAGGTCCTGGTGATTATGAAATGATGAGTTTAAAGGCAAAAAGGGTATTAGAAGAAAGTGATGTAATATTTTTGCAAGGTGGTCAAATTTTTAACAGTCAGGAAGAAGTTGTGGCAATACTGGATAAAATAGGCTGTGGCAAAAAGATAAAATTTCATGAATTTAATGGTGAAAACTCAAACAGGTTTGAAAAATTAAATATTTTTATTGATGATATGGTATCTCATTTAGATAAAGGTATGAAGGTATCTTATGTAACTATGGGAGATTTGACGATTTATTCTTCATTTCCAGATGTTTATGGCATATTGAAAGAAAAAAATATAGAGCTTGAAGCAGTTACAGGTATACCATCATTTTTAGCACCTGCATCATTAACTGGTAACTCTATTGTAGATTTTAAAGACAGGGCTGCCATTATTCCATGCCCTGAAAACCATGAAGAAATAAGTAAAATTTTACAGGAATTTAAAACAGTTATTATTATGAAGATAAATGATAATGGAAAAGTTATAAAAGAGTTTATGGCTAATAATAAACCATCGCTTGCAATAGCAGCTTTTAATGCATACAACAAAAATCAAAAAGTCTATAATCTTCTTAAAGAAATCACATCAGATAATGAAGAATATTTTATGTGTGTTGTAATGATAAAAAAGTAAATTTTTCTTTGCTTTTTTTATTATGTAGGGTTATAATACAGGCAAAATTTTTTCAGCGGTGAATAATGGATAGCTATTTAAACATACTTTATAATATATTTATAGAAAGCGACAGGTATATGTTAATCGTGAGAGGTTTAGGGTTCACTTTAGGGGTAACTATACTTGCAGCAATTATAGGTATTATTTTAGGTGTAATTTTATCTTTAATGAATATTTCTGATTTTAGACCTTTTAAAAATGTAAAATCAGAAAGGTTGGCTTTTTTAAGAGATTTTAATCCATTAAATAAATTTGCATTATTTTATGTTACCATAATCAGAGGCACTCCAACAGTTGTTCAGCTTTTCATATTATTTAATTTAGTGTTTACTGGTGTCCTTGAAGCCCATGTTTTTGTAGTAGCAGTTGTAGGTTTTGGGCTTAATTCAGCAGCTTATGTGGCAGAAATAATTAGAGCAGGCATTCAGGGGCTTGATAAAGGTCAAATGGAGGCAGCAAGAGCATTGGGTATGTCCTACGGTTTATCTATGAAAGTTATTATTATTCCACAGGCTATTAAGAAGATTATGCCAGCATTAGTAAGTGAATTTATAGTTCTTTTTAAAGAGACTTCTGTTGTTGGCATGATAGGTGGTAATGACTTAACAAAGGCAGCAAGAGAGATAGCTGCAAATTCGTTCAGAGCAGCAGAGCCATGGCTTTTAGTAGCATTAATATATTTACTGCTGACATCTTTATTTACTTATTTTATGAGAAAGGTTGAAAAGAGGTTAAAAGAAAGTGATTAAGGTAAAAAACTTACATAAATATTTTGGTGAGCTGCACGTTTTAAAAGGTATAGATTTAGAAGTTCATCAAGGTGATGTTATTGCCATTATTGGTCCTTCAGGCAGTGGAAAGTCTACTATGTTGCACTGTATAAACAGGCTTGAAGAACCAAGTGATGGTCATATATTTATTGATGATGAAGATATTATGAATCCAAATTGTGATATTAATTTAATTCGTCAAAAAGTTGGTATGGTATTTCAGCATTTTAATCTTTTCCCACATAAAAATGTTCTTGAAAATATTATACTTGCCCCTACGCTTGTAAAGAAAAAATCAAAAGAAGAAGCATCTAAAATAGCTTATGAACTGCTTGCAAAAGTAGGGCTTTCTGATAAGGCTTCAAGCTATCCAAATAAACTTTCAGGTGGTCAAAAGCAAAGAATAGCTATTGCTAGAGCATTGGCCATGAAACCAGAAGTTATACTTTTTGATGAGCCTACAAGTGCATTAGACCCAGAAATGATTAAAGAAGTGCTTGATGTTATGAAAGATTTAGCAAAAGAAGGAATGACAATGCTAATAGTTACTCATGAAATGGGGTTTGCTAAAAATGTGGCAAACAGGCTTATTTTTATGGATAACGGCGTAATTGTGGAAGATACTGAACCAAATGCTTTTTTTAATGCACCAAAAAGTGAAAGGGCAAAAGAGTTTCTTAATAAAGTTTTAAACAAATAGTTTTCAGGCAAGATTTATGTATTTACTAAAACAGATTAAAAATTATTTTTCTATAAAATATATTATCATAATTACTATAATTTTATTGCTTGCATATACATATGTATATACTATTGGTAAGTTTTCAGAACACAGCGATAAAGTAGGTTATGAAAAAGTATCTGTTTTTTTAACGAAAGTGGAATATACTCTTAAATCTTTTGATGCTTTAGTTGAGAGAGAAAGCCATTCATTTGATGATTATATGATAACCCACCTATGCAGTCAAAGAAGCTTAATGTGGCTTACTAATTTTAATATAATAGTTTCTAACACTCTACATGTAAAAAGAAGTGTATCTCATATTATAATTGGAAATACGCTATTTTCAAACAGTTCAAAGTTTGATAATGTAATCAATGAACAAATAAAATCTAAATGGTATAATGATTTATTAAGTGATGAAAATAAAACAATTAGGTTTTCTCCGTTATTTAGTGATGAAAATGGAGAATATTGGACTACAATATATAAGCAAATTAATATTTATAACAGTGATGTTATAATTGCCATTACTATTCCATTACAGGATTTAGAAGACATATGGTTTAATAGTCCTGTCCATGATTTTGAACAAATATATTATCTTGCAGACCAGTCATCTGGTTTAGTATTTAGTACATATGATTTAAAAGTAACAAGTATGTTTATTGATAATCTTAATCTTTTAATAGATGAAATAAAAAATTCAAAAAATATATATGGGGAATTATCAAAAGAATATACAAATGGTGTAACCTATAGTATTTTTTATATTAATAAATTAGATAATAATTTTATACCCTTTGTTGTTATGCCAAAAGAATATATGCTTTCATCTGTTATGCATAATATAAAGTTTTATATTTATGTTATTCTATTTTTTGTTTTAGTTATGATTATTATGTATATAAATGATATAAAAAACAATATAAAATCTAAGCGATACAATGAATTTATAAGCATATTAGGTAATGCTAACTATGCAATATTTAGTATAAACATAAAAACAGATAAGTATGAAATAGTGAAAGGTTCTGAAGATGCCATAAAATATGTATCTAAATTTGGAGATTATACTCATTTACATAAAATGTTATGCACTATTGTAGAAAAAGGAACACAAGGTGATTTTTCTGATAGTTTTTCTTTGGAAAATATAAGAAAACTAGCAGAAAGCGGCACAGTAGATTTTGGGGGCGATTTCCAAAGAATATTAGAAAATGGATATAAATGGGTTCAAATAAGGCTTTTATATGACAGTAAAGTAAATCCAGATTATGCAGTTTTAGCATTTAGAGATAGAGACAAAGAGAGAAAACGTGAATTAGAAAAAATGGAGCTTTTGGAAAGTTCTATTTCAGCAATGAAAAAAGCAAATAAATCAAAGGTTACCTTTTATTCTGGGCTTTCCCACGATATGAGAACACCTTTAAATGCAATTATAGGGCTTACTGAATTATTAGAAGAAGATATTGATGATAAAAGTAAAGCTTTAGGTTATATGGAAAAAATTAAAGTATCAAGCCAGCAGCTTTTATCATTAATAGATAATTTTCTAGATTATGCAAAACAGGATTATCAAAATGATGATAATGAAGATAATGTTTGTTTTAAACTTAAAGAGTTTATAGAATCTAATTTAAGTATATATAAAATAGTCTCAGAAAAAGATAAAAAGAATTTTTCTGTAACATATAATATTACTCATAATAAAATTAAAGGAAATGCAACAAAACTATACAGGATTATTAATAATATAATGAGTAATTGTTTTAAATATACGAAACAAGGTGATACAATAGAGTTAAAAGTAACTGAAATTGGAAATCAGGGAAGGCCAAAATATAAATTTGAATTTATTGATACTGGCATAGGTATGGACAAAGAATTTTTACAGACAATGTGCAGCCCATATAAACGAGAAAAAAGATTTGAAACAAAAGAAAGTGCAGGTGTAGGGCTTGGAATGGCCATAGTTGAAAATTATGTGCATTACTTAAATGGAGAAATTTTTATAGAAAGCCAGTTAAATAAAGGCACAAAAATTACAATTACTTTAGCATTTGATTTATCAAGCGAAGAACTTGAAGAAAATAAAGTAGAACAACAAGAAAAAGAAGATAATATTAAAGGGTTAAATATATTAATAGCAGAAGATAATGATGTTAATATGTTTATAATCACAGAGCTTTTAACAAGAAATGGACATAAGATTATTAAGGCATTTAATGGGCAGGAAGCAGTAGATATATTTAGTAAAAGCCCAGAAAATACTTTTGATATTATATTAATGGATATTCAAATGCCAGTGCTAAATGGAATTGATGCTGCAAAAGAAATACGCAGGCTTGAAAGGGAAGATGCAAAAATAATTCCAATAGTTGCAGTAAGTGCCAATGTGTATACAGAAGATGTGGCAGCATCAAATAATGCGGGAATGAATGCTCATCTTTCAAAACCAATAAGTTTTAATGAATTACAGAAAGTATTTAATAAGCTCATTAAAAAAAATAAATAAAATAATAAAAAAATATTTGACAAAACTCTGAAAATATAGTAATAAGAATGATTACTATTTTGGTGTTTAAAAGTAAAAATAAACATAACTCTGGAGAGGCAATATGGCTATAACAAAGTATTCCCGCCAGCGTGAGCTTATTTATCAGACAGTAATGGAAAATCAAGTCCATCCGACCGCGGAGTTTGTTTACAATTACTTGAAGAAAGATAATCCTCAGCTTAGCTTGGGAACAGTCTACAGGAATTTGCAGCAGTTATCAGAAAATGGTGCAATAAGTAGAGTTTCAATACCAAATCAGCCAGATAGGTTTGATGGGGTAACAGAGCCACATTACCATGCAGTGTGCAATAAATGTGGTAAAGTAACAGATATTTTTATGGAGAATATGACTGATATTGACAGCCTTGTAGCTGCAAAAACAGGGCTTGATATAATAGGTCATGAAATAGTATTTAAAACAATTTGTCCCTTGTGCAAAAATTAGGGATAATAAAGGAGTGATAATATGGAATTAAAAGGTTCTAAAACAGAAAAAAATCTTCAAGATGCATTTGCTGGAGAATCAATGGCTCGTAATAAATATACTTATTACGCAAGCAAAGCTAAAGCAGAAGGTTACAACCAAATTGCAGATATTTTTGAAGAAACTGCAAATAATGAAAAAGAACATGCTAAAATATGGTTCAAACTTCTCCATGATGGTCAAGTGCCTACAACTGATGTAAACTTAAAAGATGCAGCAGATGGCGAACACTATGAATGGACTGATATGTATGCAGGTTTTGCTAAAACAGCAAAAGAAGAAGGTTTTGCTAGAATTGCATATCTTTTTGAAGAAGTTGCTAAAATTGAAAAAGAACACGAAACAAGATATTTAAAACTTCTTGAAAACGTTAAAGAGCAAAAAGTATTCAAAAAAGCAGAAAAAGTTGTATGGCAGTGTGCTAACTGTGGTCACCTTCACTTTGGTGAAACTGCATTAGAAGTTTGCCCAGTTTGCGAACATCCTAAAGCATTTTTTCAAATTAAAGCTGAAAACTATTAATTAAATAACTTATCCAGACTTTTTAAGTTTGGATAAGTTTTTTTAAAAAATCTTATATTATCAAATGCAATATGGGTTTACCCATAAAAAATATAAAACAGGGAAATGCTATGAAAAAAGTGTATCTTTTAGCAGTAGTTATGACTATTACGGCTATACTTGCTGGCTGTAATAAAGGTGAACAGCAACAAGATGGTTCATTAAAAGAAACAAAAGATGAATTAATTCTTGAAGCTAGAAGCAATTTTGAACCTATTCCACTTAATGTGAAAGAAGGTTACAAACAATTAAAAAACAATGAAGCATCTGATGCTAAATATGAGCTTGGTAAAATGCTTTATTTTGAACCACGTCTTTCTAAAAGCCAGCTGATAAGCTGTAACACTTGCCACAACTTATCATTTGGTGGTGATGACTATCAAAAAACATCTATTGGTCACGGCTGGCAGGCTGGTCCTAGAAATGCACCAACAGTATTAAACTCAGTTTATAATACTGCACAGTTTTGGGACGGTAGAGCAGGTGACTTAAAAGAACAAGCTAAAGGACCTATCCAAGCAGGTGTGGAAATGGCTGCTACTCCAGACTATGTTATTGAAGTGTTAAAAAGTATCCCACAATATGGTGAACTTTTCAAAAATGCTTTTCCTGGAGATTCAGATCCAATAACATTTGATAATGTTGCAAGTGCAATTGAAGTATTTGAAGCTACACTTCTTACTCCAAACTCTAGATTTGACCAATTCTTAAGAGGCGACAGCAACGCTCTTACTGATATTGAGAAAAAAGGTTTAAAAGTTTTTATGGACCAAAGTTGCACAGGCTGTCACTCTGGTATTAACTTAACAAGTGAAGGTTACCACCCATTCCAAGTTACAGGTACTAAAAATGAAAATCTTTTAGCTGGTGATAAAGGCCGTGCAGGTGTTACATTAGAAGAAGCTACAGAAGATGAACAATTTGCATTTAAAGCTCCAACTTTAAGAAATATTGAATATACTGCTCCATATTTCCATTCAGGTATTGTTTGGGATTTAAGAGAAGCAGTTGCTGTTATGAGCTCTGCTCAATTAGGTAGCGATTTAACTGAAGAACAAATAGACCAAATTGTAGCTTTCTTAAAATCTACTACTGGAGAAATGCCAAAAGTTGAGTATCCTATTCTTCCACCATCAACTATTAACACTCCAAAACCAGACCCAGCTGTAGCACAAGCTGCACCAGTTGCTGTTGAACCAGCTGCAGCAGAACAAGTTGTTACAGAACCTGCAGTTACTGAACCAGCTGCTACAGAACCTGCAGCTACTGAACCTACAGCAGCACAGTAATGGTTAATAAACTTGTATCATAAGTAAAATTTATAAAATTGAGGCTGTCTATTACAGCCTCTTTTTTTATAGGTGGTAAATTCTAAAAACGATTGCGAAAAAAGTAGTAAATAAAAAAGTGGTTGTTAACTCTCTTAAAATAAAATAATATTTTTTAGCTAAAAAAATAAATAAGGAGAGAACAACCACTAATGGATATTACACTAAAACCGA
>CASEIN010000064.1 GCA_949287985.1 Mucispirillum schaedleri
GAATTTAAGAACAGCATTTGATTCTTCTGCATTAGGCTTGTGAAAACTGCCTATTGTACCAACAATAATACCAAGACATAAACCAACAAGTACCCAGAATACAAGACTTTTATAAAACTTCTTTTTTTTAGCCTCTTTATCGTCAAAATTTTGTTCCAGCATAAACACCTCCAAAAGTATATCATTCTATACTATTATACTGACCTAATCAACATATAACATTAATTTAAAAAAGGCAATAAAAAAATAAAAAATGGTAAAAATAAAATAGAGTTATATAATAACTAAGTGTTGAATACTATATTCTAGTGGTATTTCATTCTTTTGTTTAAAAATGCTATAACTACTTTATAATATATGTAAAAATATAAATAATAGCAATAACTGTCATTCAGAGCCTACGATAGTAGGCGAAGAATCTTATTAAACTTTTATTAAAAAATACATCCATGTATTTTTTAAATCTCCGTTTGGTCGGAATAAATCCTCCCGCACTTGCTAAAGACGGGGCGTCCTGCCCCTACCATGTCATTCTGAGCCTTTAGGCGAAGAATCTTATTAAACTTTTATTTTCAAATTCTTTCCAGCTACGGACTTTTAATTCCTTCCTGTTCGTCGGAAAGTCCTTGCGTCGCAAAAAACGCTCCCCTGCACCTATATAGACTCTTCGCTTGGCTCTGAGTGACATAAGGTGTTGTGAAAAAATGGGGATGAAGCAGATACTATATTTTCTTGATTTTTATATGTGAAAAATATATACTATAAATAAAGTTTAATGGGGAATTGTATGAAAAAAACTCATCTTTTAATAATAGATGCTCAGAATGATTTTTGTGATAAATCTGGTGCATTATATGTTTCTGGTGCAGATGATGATATGAAGCGGCTTGCTGATTTTATAGATAAATACAGGTCAAAAATAAGCGGAATAACAGTTACATTTGATTTACATAAAAGTTTTCACATTGCAAGCCCAGTATTTTGGGTTGATAAAAGCGGGGCTCACCCAGCACCATTTACCATTATCACTAAAGATGATGTTTTAAATGGAAAATATAGAGCATCGGTTGCAGAATATCAGGGCACAGCAGAAAATTATGTTTCAAAATTAGAAGAAAATGGCAGATATCAGCTTTGTATTTGGCCACCTCACTGTATTACAGGCTCATATGGAGCAGATATATATAAACCACTTTATGATGCTATTGAAGAATATAATAAGGCAAACTATAATAAAGTAGAATATATTTTAAAAAATATGAATTCTTTTACAGAGCAGTATTCTATACTGCGTGCAGATGTGGAAATAGAGAAGGAAAGCAGTGAAAAAACTATTTTATATCTAACCCAAGTGATTAATGATAATGATATAATATTTGTTGCAGGGGAGGCTTTAAGTCACTGTGTTGCAAACTCTGTATTAGATATTGCAACATATATCACAAAAGATTTAAGTAAGTTTGTATTATTAATAGATGCATCATCCTGCGTATCAGGGTTTGAAAATTTAGGTGAAGAATTTTTAAATAAAGCAAAATCATACGGTATGAAAGTTAGTACTATATTAGAATCTGGAGTATTTTTAAATGAACAGCTTTGAAGAAAAAAGATTAAATACACCACTTAAAGATATATTTTTAAAAGAAAAAGTATTTGATGAGCTTTTGCCTTTTGATGAATATCATCTAGTTATGGCTCAGTCTGATTTTTTATTAAATATTCATAATAAAAATGCGGTGAAAACATATTTTTACAGATTAGCACCTTTTGGCAGTTCATATATATTAACAGCAGGGCTTTCAGCATTTTTAGCAAAGGTGGATAATTTTTCATATAAGCAGATAATTTCTTATCTTGAAAATAAAGGTTATAAAAAGGAGTATATTAATTATCTAAAATCACGGGATAAAATAGTTGTAAAAATTCACTCCCTGCCAGAAAACAGCATAGCATTTCCCAATGAGCCTATTATTATTTTAGAAACTAATCTTCATGATGCTAGAATATTAGAGGGTATATTACTTTCTGAAATGAATTTTGCAAGTTTAGTATCTACTAAATGGCACAGGATACAAAAAGCAGCCATGGATTGTGCCGTTATGGAGTTTGGCAGAAGAAGGGCACAAAACAGCCTTAAAGCTTCCCTTTATTCATATATGGCAGGGGTAGCTGGCACAAGCAACTGTGAAGCAAATAATCTTTTTGGTATACCATCTTCTGGTACTATGGGCCATGAATTTATACAGTCATTTGATACAGAATACACTGCTTTTGATAAATGGCTTGAAATTAACCCTGAAAAACCATTGCTTTTAGCTGATACTATTGATACTTTAGAAAGTGGTGTTGAAAATGCTATTAAAGTATTTAAAAAACATAAAGATAATCTTATAAATGCTGGCAGCTGGAATAAAATTGGCATAAGAATAGATAGTGGCGATTTAGCATATATTGCCCTGCAAAGTTATGATAGAATATCTAAAGCACTGGATACAAAAGATGTAACCATAGTACTAAGTAATGATTTAGATGAATTTAGTATTCAAGATATTTTTACGCAGCTTTCTCAGGCAGGAAAAGAGTATGTAATAAAACATATATCATTTGGTGTAGGAACAAAAGGTGCTACAGCCTGGGGTGACCCTGCTTTAGGTGGAGTTTGTAAAATTACTGAAATAGATAATACATATATTTTAAAAATATCAAATCATAATGAAAAAACAACAATTCCCGGTAATTTACGTAGTTCTTTTGTGGTGGATAAAAACGGTGAATATATTACATCACTAATCCATTTTCATAATGAAGATTATAAAGTTACAAATAAATTTATGCATGTGTTTGATGACAGTAAGTTTTTAATAAATTCATTAGATAAGTATAATATATTAAGCCCACGCCAGTGTTTAGTATATTCAAGTGACGGAATAAAAAGCATATTTGAAGGAAAATACAGCAGTCAAAGTCTTTATGAAATAAGAAATAATGCTAAAAATGATTTAGATATGTTAGACTGGTCGTATAAAAGAATAGTTAAGCCTCACAGGGCAAAGGTCAGCTTATCTGATAAAGTGTATGAAGTAAAAGATTTTATGCGAAGAAATAATTTAATGCAGATGAAAATAAAGTAATTCGGCATTAAAATTGCATATAGAAATATATATAATTTATGTAGTTTAGGTGTAAGTATGAAAAAGTTTAAAAAATTTATTAAAGAAATGCGTTTTGAGTATAAAGTATTAAGTATTGTAATGATTATTTTACTTCTATCAATTCCTTATTCAATTATAAAAAAGAAATTTTTTCCTGATAATCATATAGTTCAGTTGTCAAATGGTGGAGCAGGTAATGGCAGTGGCAGTAATACTGCAGGTGTTGCATCAACAAGTTTATCGGATATGCAAAATAATTCTGCCCCAGCAGGTGATAGTGGCAGTAGTGCACCATCATCAATTAGTGAGGCAGTAAATGCAGAACGTCCATTAATTATTGATGAAACAGCCGTTAATAACCAAGATACTTCTCAATTACAGCAGCTTATGGCAGAAGTGCCAGATATTAAACATATTGAGCTTGCCACTCAAGTAGAAAACCCTACTGTTTGGATATACAGCTTAAATGATGGCTTAAGAAAGGACGAAGAAGCTTTAAATTATTGCATACTTTTGCATGCTAAAGGAATACCAGCATCGCATGTTACAATTTATGATGAAAGAGCAAGAAGAAGTGGTAAATTAGTTGAGTTAGGCACTGCCAGTTGTATGTAGAAGATGATAAAATTTTTAAAAAAGATATTTAAAAGAAAACCAAAATATACTCTTTATGAACTTGGTTCTATGGCAGCAGATAGAAATGATTTTGCCACTGCTTTTAAGTGTTTTGTAGCTGATGCAAAGCAGAATAATAACCCTCAGTCACAATTCCTTACAGGCTTTTTCTTATACCATGGTACTGGTGTGAAAAAGGATTACAAGTATGCTCTTGACTGGTTTTTATTAGCAGCTGAAAATGGTAATGTTGATGCTATGTTTTATATTGGAGAAATCCATAAGAATGGTAAAGGTGTTATGAAAAATATAAATAAAGCAGCTGTATGGTATTTAAAAGCTGCTGAGCTTGGTCATACAGAAGCACAGTTTAATATAGGCTTTTGTTATAAAAATGGTAAAGGTGTTCCTAAAAATGATATTGAAGCATTAAGATGGCTTGAGCCTGCTGCTGAAAAAGGCCATATGAAAGCTCAGTATAATATGGGCATTATGTGTGCAGGTGGCAGAGGTATGCCTAAAGATGATGAGGCAGCAGTTGAATGGTATAGAAAGGCAGCTATGCAGGGCTATACTATTGCTATGTATAATCTTGGCTTTATGTATCAAAGTGGCAGAGGCGTTGAAAGAGATTATAAAGAAGCTGTAAAATGGTTTAAAAAATCGGGAGAATAGTAATGGATTTTTTTCATTTACATACATATGGTTATATTTTTGTATGGTTTATAATATATTCTTTTTTTGGCTGGGTTTATGAAAGCTTATGGGCTAGTTTCAATGAAAAGCAGTGGGTAAACCGTGGCTTTTTGTCAGGCCCTGTTATACCAATTTATGGGGCGGGTGCTGTACTTTTTGTGCTGCTTTTAGAAAATATAGAAAACCCTGTTATTATATTTATTCTAGGTATGGTAATAGCTTCTATTCTTGAGTATTTTACATCTTGGGCTATGGAGAAATTATTTCATGCAAGGTGGTGGGATTATCACCATTACCCATTTAATTTAAATGGTAGAATATGCTTATATGGAGCATTACTTTTTGGATTTTTTGCTGTATTAATAAATAAATTTATACAGCCTTATGTAGAAAAGTTTGTAAGCAGTTTTTCAGATAATCAGTTATATATATTATCAGTAATTTTAATGATTTTATTTTTAACAGATACTACATTAACTATTAGAAAAGTGCTGCATTTAAAAGAGCGTTTTAAAGAGCTGCAAAATGCTATTACAGAATACAGGATACAGGCTGAAGCACGTATTAAAGATTATAAAAAATATAGACAGGAGCAGCGTGCTCAACTTCTTTTAAATATTAGAGAAGAGTTTGAAGAAAGTAAACTTTATAAAGCATTAAAAGAAAAATATGGGGAGCTTTCCTTTAATGAAAAAAGGCTTTTAAAAGCATTCCCAAATTTTAACTCAAAAGAATATGATGAAGCAGTTATTCGTATAAAAAATAAGCTGGCAGAATTAAAAGTGAGGAAATAATATAATGAAATCTTACCGTAAAGAACTTACAATTAACTATCCAAATAGAAGGGGTTATGTGAATATTACACCAGATGTTGAAAAAGCTCTAAAAGAAAGCGGCATAAAAGAAGGGCTTGTATTAGTTAATTCTATGCATATAACATCAAGTGTATTTATAAATGATGATGAGCAGGGCTTACTTTCAGATTTTGAAGTATGGCTAGAAAAATTAGCACCAGAAAAACCACACAGCCAATACAGGCATAATGGTTATGAAGATAATGCAGATGCTCATATGAAAAGGCAGTTAATGGGTAGAGAAGTTGTGGTGGCTGTAACTGAAGGAAAGCTGGATTTTGGCACTTGGGAACAAATATTTTACGGAGAATATGACGGTAAAAGAAATAAACGTCTTTTAATAAAGATTATTGGTGAATAAATACATGGTTAAATTGTTTTCATCTTTTATACTTATCTTTCTTTTATGTTTCTATGCATATGGCTATGAAAAAGTATATTTTGAAGATGAAGAAAATTCACTACGATATATGATAAGGGATTATAACTTTATACGTGGTTATAATAAACTTTGGCAGGCAGCATGCGAAAGCACTAATATTGCTTTATATGATGATTTTATTAATAAAGATTTCAGCCAAATACCACCTAAAAAAGCACGAGAGGAAGCAATTAATTTCATTATTAATTATCAAGTTAATATTGATTTTGGTAATAACGGTATGCTTTTAAGGTATCCACTTACCAATATTTTAGTGATACAAAATAGAGCATTATTAAAAGCAAGAAAAATATTAAATGAGCTTCCAATACACGAAAAAACTAGTTTAGTATATTTAGCAGCAGGTATTTCATATATTAAAAGTGACGGTCTTTATGAGCTTGAAAAACTGCAAAAAATATTTAAAGAATGGCTTCGGCTTGGCGGTGATGATTTCAAGCATATACCTGCACCAGAAAAGGAAAACAGGAAAAAGTTTTTTACATATATTGCAAATATGGACAGCTCTCCAGATGCAGGGGAAGAATTTATTAATATTATTGTGCAAAATTATTATAACGAACTTTTTTTTAAAAAAGGGTATTTTGATTTATTTAACACTCAAGAATATATTCCAATAGATAGTAATGAAATAGCAGCAGGTAAAAATTTTGTAGAATATTATACTGATTTTATTAAGGCAGAATATATGGATATAGTAAGCCTTGAACATTTTAGGCTAAATATGGCAGGAAAAGATATAAACCATTACTTTACAGTGTGGGATTATGATAATAATTTAAAAAGAATAAGAGATAATTTTTATATTTTTCCATTTAACAAACAAACTTTTGTAATATTTACAGATGAAACAGAAGATGAATATATTTTTAGGTTAAACTATTATAATCCACGTTATATATCTAAACCAGAATTTGCAGAGGTTATAGTATCAAAAAAAGATAATAATGTTAAAAGCCGTCAATTATGGTCATATCAACACGCAAGGGGCAGGGTAGTAAGTCCGTTAACTGCTGATCCGTCATTTATATGCAGTAATAATTTAGATGATAAAAGGCTTGTAATATGCGAAAGTTTTATATTACGAATGCTTGATAAAATAAGCAGCAGAAAATATTATACATTATATTCCAGTGTAAAAAATAGACCTAAATTAAGATATAGTCTTAATAAAATACATACTACTTTTCAAGATGAGATATCAGGCTGTAATGTTGATAAAGATTGTATGCAGCAGGCTTATGAAAAATATTTAGATGCTATGATAAAAGAGTTTTAAATTTTACCACCTTTTATTATTAGAAAAATAAAAAACGGTGCTCCAAGAAGCGATGTAATAATAGCAACAGGCAGTTCAATTGGTGCTATAATAATTCTTGCAAAAGTATCACACATTACTAAAAACGCTCCACCTGCAAAAAATGTGGCAGGTATTAAGATTTTATTGATACTGCTTATAGTTATTCTAATAATATGGGGTATCATCATACCTACAAAACCAATAGGTCCAGCTGATGCAGTTATTATGGCTATGGCAAAGGATACTGTAAAGTAGAGTATTGTAATGGTTCTTGTAACGTTTACACCTCTGCTGTGGGCAATATTGGAGCCTGTTGCTAAAATATCTAACTCTTTATGAAACGAATAAACTATTATAAAAAATATGAAAGTAACTGGTAAAATAAATAATATATTATCAATAGTTATGTTTGATGTTGAGCCTATCATATACCTTGTTATTTTATAATTTGATGCAGGGTCTGCAAAATACTGTAAAAACATAATTAATGCCGATGAAAAAAAGTTTATAGCAACGCCTGCTAAAAGTAAAGTATTGCTGTATATTTTACCTGTAAAAGAAGCTATGCTGTATACAAGTAAAATAGATAATATTCCACCAGCCATAGCAAAAAATGAGCTGCCTAAAAAAGCTATTGTAGCTGAATATGTGCCAGAAACTATAAATAATGCTGCCCCTAGAGATGCTCCACTTGCTACACCTAATGTATATGGAGTAGCAATAGGATTTTTAAAAACAGACTGAAAAACAAGACCACTTAAAGCTAAAATACTACCAGTTAAAAAACCAGCTATTACTCTTGGCAGACGTGAGCCAAAAAATACGTAATTATCTACCATTTCATAATTTAATATATTGCCGTAATTAAGCTTATGCCAGCCTATAAAAGGGGATAAGAATATAATTATAAAACTTATAAAAAATAATAAAAAAAGCTTTGTTTTACTGCTCATTTTGGTATTATAACCTCTTTATTATTGTGCGTTATATATGAAAATTCCATATTAAAAAGAGAATCAAATATTTTCTTTTCAAACATTTCATTATGGGGTAAAAATGCATGAAGTCTGCCTTCTTTTATACATAAAAATTTTGATTTTGCTTCCAGGCTATAATTTAAATCATGAGTTACAGATATGATAGTATATTTTTTTTCTGTATTTAGTTTTATTAAAAGGTTATTAATATCATATTTTGTTTTTGGGTCTAAATTTGATGAAACTTCATCAAAAATTATAAATTCTGCTTCCTGAGCCAGTGCTGCCGCAATAGAAACACGCTGTTTTTCCCCACCACTTAATGATGAAATATGTCTGTCTTTTAAGTGATATGTATCTGTTAATGTCATGTAGTATGTAATTTTATCCATTTGCTCTTTATCTATTGTGCCAAAATAGTCAAGATAAGGGTATCGTCCTGTGGAAACAAATTCTTCCACTGTTAAATCTGCCACAGTAAAATTATATTCCTGGGGCACAAAACTAATTAGTTTTGCTCTGTCTTTTTTATTATATTCTTTTATTTTTTTATTATATAAATAAACACTGCCACTATCTGCTTTTAATATATCCATTATAATATTTACTAATGTAGATTTTCCTGCACCATTAGGACCAATGACTGCTACCATTTCCCCATGTTCTATTTGGAAACTTATATTATCTATTATTTTGTGGTTTTTTATACTGTATGTTATATTTTCTACTTTAATCATTATTTACCCTTAAATATTCATTAGCAAATTTTTCAATAATTTTATCAATTCTAGGTCCTGGTAAACTTAAGTATGTATCATTTAAAATAATAATCTTATTATTTTTTTCAGCATATAATGGTATATCTTTCCAGTCATTATAAGCATAAGTAGTATCTCTGCCATGAAACATATCAAAAATTACATAAGGGTTTGATGATATTATACTTTCTATAGATACTTCTGTATATGGCATATAATCTTTATATGGGTTTTCTAAATTTAATATATTTAATATATCATTATAAATATTATTTCCACCTGCAATAGTTAAAGATGTAACTTTTGAACCATAATTTCTAAATATGGATACTACAGCTTTATGTTTTTTTCCTTTTTTAATACTTGCTTTTACTTTATTTATGTTATTTTCTATTTCTTTTTTACGTTTATCTGCCTTTTCTTCTATATGAAATGCTTTTCCTAAAATATCATATGATGTTAATATTTCATCAATAGTATTATTATTTACAACAACTACTTTTATTCCCATACTTTCTAGATGAGTTTTTTGGTCTGCCATATGTTCATGAATTATGGCTGTATTAATTTGTAATTTTGCTATCTGTTCATAATTTATATCACTAAATGTGCCTATTTTTTCTTTATTTTTTGCTTGTTCTGGGTAGTTACAGTAGGTAGTATTAGCTATAAGATATTTATCTAACCCTAAATCATAAATATATTCTGTAATACTAGGGGAAAGGCTTGCAATTCTTAAACTATCATTGTTACTTATATTATAGTTTTTTTGGCTGTATAAGATAAAAAATGCTGAAATTAACAGCACTAAAAATATAATAGCCAGTAAAAGCCCATAATTTTCTTTTATTTTTTTCATACTTATTTATCCTTTAATGTAAATGTAATTTTTAGCTCAAAAATAGAATCAACTTTATTTCCATTTTCTATAGCTGGCTTAAATTTAGAATTTTTTACTGATTTTTCCGCCTGCTTATCAAGTTTTTTATATCCTGAAGATTTTATTATTTTGTAATTTATTAGTTTACCATTTTTATCTATATTTATTCTAAATATAATAGTTCCTTCCTCTTTATTTCTACGGGAAGATAAAGGGTAGGAAGGGCTTGGAATATAGCTTGCATATCCTTGAGAATAGTTTGCATTTTTATTATAGCCTTCCATACCAGCTTTAGCAGATTTATTTATATTCTGCTTATTTATTTCATGCTGCTTCTTTTTACCTGTATCACTTTTTTCTTTTTTTTCTACCTTTTCATTTTTCGTTCTTTTAGATGATACTTTATCACTTCCTATACTATCTTTTGATGAAATACTTCCCTTATTTGCTGTATGAATAGTATATATTTCTACAGATGTATAAGCAGATGATATAAAAGCATTATTTTTTGAACTTTCATATTTTCCAAAGTTATAAAGTATAACAGTATGTATCAAAAGTGATATAACAAATGTAAAAGGTAGTTTGTTCATTTTATATTTTAGCTTTTAACCCTGCAAAAATTTCTATGCCTTTAGTTCCATAACCATATATTTCTTCATAATCTTCATTGGTTAGGTTTGTGCCTTTTATATAAACTTGAATATTATCATTAATATCATAAGATATATTAGCATTTAAAAGAAAATAGTCATCATTTATATGACTGTTTTCATAAATTGTAGCAACACTTTCTCCGCTGTATATAAATCCTATATTAATTTTTAATTTATCTATTGGTATAATATTTATATAAGCAGATACCTGATGCTCTGGTCGTCTTGCTAACGGATTGCCATCAATATTAAATGTTTGCAGCCATGTATAAGTTGCACCAAAGTTAATATATTTTATAGGGTCAAAAGCTATATCTGCCTCTATACCACGAGTATGAGTATTTTTTTCGTTATAAAAGCCTGTTTTTATACTGTTTGTATCATCAATATATGAGCCGTAAGCTATCATATTATTATAATAATTATCAAACCATGATAAACCATATACTACCATTTTATTAAATAAACCGTTAGAAAAACCAACTTCATATGCAAAACTTTCCTGCATTTTTAAACTGCTGTTGCCAAATACAGGGTCGTATAACTGGTAAAGAGATGGTGATAATACACCATTTCCAACAGATAATTTTATCTGCATATCAATGGCAGTAATATCATAAACTGATGAGGCTCTATAAAGTGGTACAAACTCCATATTTTCATCTTTTTGACCGCGAAAGGCTAGTATTGTAACCCAGTTATCAAAAAGAGTGATTGTGCCTTGAAGATAGCCTGCATAATTATTTCTATCTTTATTATTTTTCAAAGAAGCAGTTCTTGAAAATATTTGGTTATACTCATAGTTTAGCCCTGCTGTTAATGTAAATTCATCAAGAATATAAACATTATTTTGGAAATCTAAATTTAAAGTATGACCATCAAAAATATCGTTTTCATTATTTCTTATTTGAGATGATGAACCATATATTCTATCCTGATATGTATATGCTAAATTTATTGACGGTTCCCATATATCATTATATAGGTAACTGGTTTTAAAATAAGTGCTTACTCGCTTTGTATCCTGCATATAGTCAGGATTATCATTATTTGCTCCACCACCATTATCTAAATCACTTTTTCTATTAGTATAATCTATATAAAAAGAAGTATTTAAATTATCAACTGGGCTGCCACCTAAATATGTAGAAAAATGCCCCATTGCATCTGGGTCATTTTCAGTATTACCATATTTATAAGCAGCAGACGATACATTTTCATCGTATAAAAATGCTGCATTTACCCTGTAATCAAACCTGTCTTTAGAACCAAAAAGAGATGCATTGCCAGTATAGTATGCACTTAATAGTGAACTTTGCAACTGGGTGTATGCTTGAACTGGTTTATCACCGCCTTTTTTTGTAATAATATTAATAGCACCATTCATGGCAGATGTTCCAAGTGAAGCACTTACTGGTCCTTTTATTATTTCTATTTTTTCAATATTATCAACTGGTATGCTTGATAAATCAATATCACTGCTAATGCTTGATGCATCATTTATAGGGTTGCCATCTATCATAATCATAGTAGACCCACTATTGCCACCACGCATACTTAAAGATGTTAATTTACCTGCTGAATTTTGGCGTATTACAATACCCGGCACATATCTTAATATTTCATCAAAAGTAGATGGGTTAATGGCTTGGATTTGCTCTTGTGTAATTGTTGCAATACCGATACCTGCTTTTGTAGAAGCAATAGGAACAGCAAGCCCTGTAACAAAAATTTCCTGAGTATTTTCTGTTTGAGCAAAAATACTATTAGTAAATAGTAAATTAAAAAAGATAGATAGTAGTAATGAATATTTTTTCATACCTTCCTCCATAACTCAAGTGGATACTTGGCTAATATGTTTGCAGGTCTCCTGACTAACTTTCACCTTAAAACACGCCTTCCCAAGATAATTTCTCAGTGGCATTATGTGTTTTAATCCAGATTACAGTCGCTTGAGCGGTTAGAGATTTTCACTCTATTCCCTTTTCAAACATAAGCTAAAATATAGTTTATAAATTTTAATAAATCAAGTGCAAAATTTTTTATTGACAATTCATAAAATAATTTATAGTTTTAATCATAAGGTATGCAAACGGAAGTGTGGTGTAAATCCACTGCTGCCCCCCGCAACTGTAATATCGGACGAGTTCATATATATCCACCAAAGAGTTTAGCTTAATGGGAAGGAATGAATTAGGTTGATGATTAAGCCAGGAGACGCTGCATAGTCTTAAAATATATTCTTCGGGAGGAAGACTATGAAATCTTACACATATCATTTCTTTGATTTTAGATTTTATCAAAACTTTATTTAATCAACTTTTTTTATTTAATTTAAAATTTTTAGGAGCAAATTTATGAAAAGACTTCGTAATATTTTACTGCCCTTATGTGCAGTATTACTGTTATCTTCATGTGCTGAAGAAGTAAATAAAAAAGGCAATAACACACCACCACCTGTAATTAGTGAAGGTTTATCAAATGTTGCAATACTTCATGACAGCCCAAAAATTGGCACTGTTACATTTAAAGTATCAGAGCATATACAAGGCTCATCATATGTATGGAACATTGAAGGTGTTAATTTATCAAATAACCAAGGCAGGCAGATTACAGCAGATTTTTTAGCATCTGGCACATATCTTGTAACATTGAATGTAGATGGAATAGAGTATAAAGGTAATATAATAATACCAAATACTGAGCCATCTTACGAAATAGATATGGGGCAAAACCATACCATAATTTCAGATAAAGCTCAAAAAAGATTATTTGTATATGGTGATAATTCAAAAGGTCAGCTGTGTATTGAAAAATCAATTACTTCTTTAAAAGAGCCAAGAATATTAAAATCATACACTAGTGAAATAACTTCTGTTGCTTCAGGCAATAACCATACGCTTTTTACTGACAATGCTTATATTTACGGCTGTGGAGATAACAGTTTTGGACAGCTTGGTTTAGGCTCTACTGATGCAGTTGATAATGCAGTAACTATTTCAAGTATTCCACAAATTTCAAATATACATAGAATATTTGTTTCCTCTGGTGGCGATATGTCTATGGCTGGTATAGAGTTTTTAGAAGCAGGTGCTCCAAAAATATCAATTTATAACTGGGGCTATGATGATACAAAAGAAAATAAAATTCAAAGTTCAGTCAATTTATTAACAACTAGTAACTCAAGAGATGAAGTGCTTTTTGCAACAGGTAGTAATTTTTCTATAATTAGAGCTACATCAAGCTATAATGTATTTTCCATTGGTATAAATGATAAATGGCAGTTAGGAAGAATACAAGGGGCAGGCACAGGCTATGATGCAGCACCTGTAAACCCTGATACCCATTTAGATGGCAATAAAACAGATATGGCTGCAGGTTTTGTATTTACTCCATACGGTGAAGAAAAATTAGAAGGTGATTATTCTGATCGTTCGTATTATCAAAATAACTATTTTGCAAAACTTGCCTCAGGTGATGATTTTGTAGTATCCATAAAAAAAGAAACAAAAGATGAGTCTTCTTGGACTAAGCAGGATAAATATGCAGTATATGTATGGGGAAATAATGAAAATAATCAGCTTGGTTTTATTAATAAAGATGGAAATACAACAGTTCGCAGGGGAACAGCTTTATTTAATGCAATAGAGAATACATCAATGGCAACAGACCCAAACAGCGTAACACCAATACAAAAAGAAATGGTGGAAGTAGCAGCAGGCAGAGCAACAGGCTATGCTATTTCAAATGACGGCATTCTTTATGGCTGGGGCGATGAAAGTAAAAGTCAGCTAACAAATAATAAACAGGCAAATCAAACAAATAATATGGTTTATGAAATAGCAAAACCTAATGGTGTTACAAAAGGCTATAAAAAAGTATGGGCAGGTGGCGATAGAGTTATTGCATTAGCGGGGGATAATAACTTATACACTTGGGGTGATAATAAAAACGGCATATTAGGTACAAATAATAGTGCTGATACAGTAGATACACCAGAAAAATTATTTTTTAGCTTAGCACCTGCAGAGTAGTACAATAAAAAACCCTGCCTTTAAACTTGGGCAGGGGTTTTGTATCAGATTATATAAATTCTTAAATATTTGTTTTTTTGTTGTTAAGTATAACTTATTGATAATAAAAGAAAATTATAATAAATTTTAAAAATATTCATTGACTTTTAAATAATATTATATATATTAAGCCTATATAGTAAGTGTTATGGTGTGAGATGTCTAGAAAGATTGAAACAATCATACAAATTGTTGGTTGGTTTTTAAAATTAAATAATGGTAGTATGAATTATACTAAATTAATCAAACTAATGTATATTGCAGATAAAAGAGCATTAAGAGATTATAATTATTCTATTAGTAATGATGATATTGTTTCAATGAAGAATGGTCCTGTCCTATCTAATACATATGATTTAATAAAACATACAGGTGATAATGCTGAAATTCAAGGGCTTAATGAATGGAATAAGTATTTTGTAAAAACTGGATATGAACTTGCTTTTAAAGAGAATATAGAAGATGAAATTAATAATATTTTATCTGATGATGTTTTATGGTTATCTGATGCAGATATTGAGATAATTGAAGAAGTATATAATCAATATAAAGACCATACATATTCAGCAATGATTGATTTAATTCATGATGAATTGTTATTTCCAGAAGTAAAGTGGAAACAAGCTGAAATATATTCAACAAGTATTCCTATGGATTTTATCACTTTAATGAAATCACTAAACAAAAGCGATGATACCATAAGAGAATTTTTACATATGAGTGGGCGAAGTATTACTGATGATTAAAAAACTCAATAAGAAAGATAGTTTTCAAGATAGACAATTCTTTAATAATCATCGTTGCTTCGTTATATCTGATATGAGTAGTGAAGATAAGCATCTAGCTGTAAATATATCATCTATCTATACTGATGATGGGTATGATAGGTCATGTATCATAACTGAAAATGAATTTACTCCTTACATATATAAAAAATCGTTTATATATTATAAATATGCTATGGAAATTGATAATGAAATTATAATTGATGATAATACCTCCATTATTATAATTCCTAATAATTTATTAAATAAAATACAAAATGGTGCTAAAATAAGTAAATTCTTCCCAAGAAGACTAAAAAAATACTTTGATTTATTTTGATACAATCTCATTATTCCATAATAAAAGTGCAAGCAATAGTACAATAAATAGTAAATGTATTTTTAGAATTATTGATGTTATAAAAACCCTGCCTTTTAATTATGGCAGGGTTTATTTATGCATTTTCCATATATTTTTTTAAGGCTTTATTATCCATATTTTTTCCAAGACCTATCATTAGTTTTGCCAGCGTATTTTCTAAAGTCATATTTTTAGCACTAATTGCACCAGATTTTTCTGCCAGAACTCCCATTGGGTATTTATCAAGATGAACTCCATTATAAAGGCATTGGGTGTTACATACAATTGATACACCTTTTTCTATGGCATTTTTTAGTGCAGGAATAAAATCTTTTTCTTTACTTGTTGGAACACCGCCTGCTCCATAGCCTTCAATAATTATTCCTTTATAACCCATATTAACTAAAGTATTAATAATATCTGGCTTTAGGGTAGGGATAATTTTTAATACAAAAATATTTTCACATATTTCTTTATTAAATATAACGCTTTCAGTATAAGTTTTATGTTTTATATTCCACCTTATGCTGTTATTTACTATTTTACCTGCAGTATCACTATTAATAGATAAAAACCCAGTAAAATCAGTAGCGTATATTTTTTTTACATATGAGCCTTTATGAATAGAGTTATTAAATACTAAAAATACACCGTTATAACTAGATGAGGCAGTTAAAAAAGCACCATATATATTATCTTTTGCATCTGTATAATCAACCTGCATAGGAAGCTGCGAGCCTGTAAAAACTACTGGTTTTGATAAGTTTTCTATGGCATTACTTAAAAATGAAGAAGAATAAGCCATAGTATCTGTACCATGGGTTATAACAAAGCCGTCATATAAATTATAGTTTTCTTCAATTGCTTCAATCATCATTTTATAATGTTTTGGTGAAATATTTGAGCTGTCTATATTCATTATTTCTAAAACATCAATCTGGCATATATCTTTTAATTTAGGCACATATTGCAATAAATCATTACCACTTAAAGCAGGGGCAAGCCCATTTTCTGATACAGTGCAGGCAATAGTGCCACCTGTTGCAATCATTAATATTTTTTTCATATGTATTCCATAATTTTAATAAAAAAATACCCCTTTTATGTAAAAAGGGGTATTAAAATTTATTGTATTTTATAAACTTATATGCTTGCAGCAGCAATAACAGCTAAATTGAAGATTTCTTCAGAAGTAGCGTTGTTATCTGCAACCTGTACAGGTTCAGAAAAACCTTGTACAGTTTTAGTACATACCCTAAAGCCACCAAACATTGTTAATGATTTAATGCAGGCACTTGCTGCTTGAGCAGTGCTGAAAACAAGAGTATTTGCGTTGCCGTCTGCTTCAGATAATGGGAATTGTTTTACAGCCTGTGGGTTTAATGCTGTTTCTAAATCCATATCACCTTCAATATGAAGTTTAGAATTTACTTGTTTAGCAAGCTCTATTGCACTTGCTATATTTTCAGCATCAACTGACGAACCAAAATTACCGTTTGAAATAACTGCAATATTTGGTTTAATATCTAATATTTCGCAGATATCTGCAGACTGTAATATAACTTCTGATAAAAGTTCATCATCTTCAATAGAATATAAATCAGGGTCTGCAATAATTAACTGTTTATATTTATTTGCTAATATTACAGCAGAAGAAGCAGAGTAGTAATCTTCTTTTAAATCTATCATATCAGCAATAGCAGTTATAGAAGTTTCTAAATTTTTTAAAGCATAGCCAACCATAGCATCAATATCACCATAAGTAAGGACAGCAGCCGCAAACCTGTTATAATGGCCGTGTTTTATTTCCTGTTCTGCTTGATGTTTTGTAAGCCCAGTTCTCCAATATTTTTCATAATGTTTGTTTATGATTTTATTTGTATGCTTGTATGTGGCAGGGTCAATAATTTCCATACCTTTTAAGTTTATATTTAAAGTTTCTGCTGTTTCTTTAATTTTTTTAGTATCACCAATAAGGCAGGCAGTACCAATGTGAGAATCATTAAACATAGCAGCAGCAGTTAAAACATCTGGTTTATCAGCAAAAGCAAAGCCCACTCTGCCTTTATTTTTCCTAGCTTGTTTGAAAGCATGGTGGAGCATATTTAATGCTGGGTTCATGCGAGCAAGTAATGAAAATTTATAATCATCAAAATCTTTAATGTGATTTGTAGCAACACCAGTATCCATAGCAGCACGAGCAACAGCAGCACTAACATTAGGAAGCAGGCGTGGGTCAAATGGAGTAGGGAGTATGTATTCCCTGCCGAAAGTGAAATCTTTACCATTATATGCTTTTCTAACCACATTAGGTACTGACTGGTGAGCAAGTTCTGCAATTGCATAAGCTGCTGCCATTTTCATTTCTTCATTAATTACAGTTGTGCGTACATCTAAAGCACCTCTGAACATAAATGGGAAACACATAACGTTATTGATTTGGTTAGGGTAGTCACTTCTACCTGTAGCCATAATAGCATCATCTCTGATTTTGCTAACTTCTTCTGGAGTGATTTCTGGGTCAGGGTTAGCCATAGCAAAAATAATTGGGTTTTTTGCCATACTTTTAATCATTTCTTCGCTAAAAGCACCTTTTTTAGAAAGACCGTATAATACATCTGCACCTTTAACTGCTTCTTCCAATGTGCGTGCAGAATTTTCTGTTGCAAATTTTTCTTTATAAGGATTCATACCTTTTTCTCTACCCTTATATATAACCCCATTTGTATCACATAAAATTAAGTTTTCCTTTTTAACACCAAGGTTTACTATTAAAGATGCAATCGCAAGCCCAGAAGCTCCAGCTCCATTCATTACAACTTTTACATTTTCTATATTCTTACCTGCAACTTTCAAGGCATTTATTAATGCAGCACCACCAACAATAGCTGTACCGTGCTGGTCATCATGGAAAACAGGTATATTCATTGTCTTTTTAAGCTCTTCTTCAATAATAAAACATTCTGGAGCTTTAATGTCTTCTAAATTTATACCACCAAAAGTAGGTTCTAATAACTGACATGCTTTAATAATTTCTGAAGTATCAAGAGAATTTAATTCTATATCAAAAACATCAACATCAGCAAATTTTTTAAATAAAACTCCTTTACCTTCCATAACAGGTTTACCTGCCATAGCACCAATGTTGCCTAAGCCTAAAACAGCTGTACCGTTTGTAATAACAGCAACTAAGTTACCTTTTGCAGTGTATTTGTATGCATTGTCTGGGTTTTCTTCAATAGCAAGGCATGGGACAGCTACACCCGGTGTATATGCAAGAGACAATTCTTCCTGCGTATCACATGGTTTTGTTGGAATAACTTCTATTTTACCAGCAACTGGCATGTTATGATAACCTAAAGCCATTTGTGCTAAATCATTATGTTTACTCAAAACTAGTATCCTCCATATTTTAATACATTAACGGATAATATTAATCTAATTTAATAAAAATGCAATAAAAAAATAAATTATTTTAACTTTTCTCAGATAATTGTCTTTATTATTTTACTACAATTATGACATATTTTATTATTAAAGATAAAAAAATATGAGCCGATATACAAATTATTATAGACAAATGTTGTTTTTAATAGTAGAAGTATTATATTGCGTATTTTATTATGGCATAGTTATTATTAAATCATAAAATTTTATACAGGGTTGAGTGGTATGGATTTAGGAACTATTGTAGGGTTAGTAATTGCATGGGCACTAGTAATATGGTCATTGGTGATTGGGGCTGGTATTGCTCCTTATATTGATTTTCCATCCTTTCTTATTACTGTGGGTGGTTCTATTGGTGTTGTTATATCGGCATTTCCAGTTGATAAGCTTATAATTGGTTTAAAGGCAGCTTCAAAAGCGTTTATATATATACCACAATCAGAGCAGAGTCTTATTTCTCAGCTTGTAGATTTTGCTGTTAAAGCTCGCCGTGATGGTATATTATCCCTTGAATCAGAAGAAGAAAATATGAAAGATGAATTTTTGAAAAAAGGGATACGCTTAGCAGTTGACGGCACTGAACCAGAAGTTATTAGAACGATTTTAGAGATGGATTTTGAAAATATGGTTCAAAGGCACGAAGCAAATATAAGTGTTATGTCATATTTTACAGATATTGGTCCTGCAATGGGTATGATTGGAACACTTATAGGGCTTGTTGCCATGCTCTTGAATATGAGTGATCCTTCAGCTATTGGTCCTGCTATGGCGGTTGCCTTAATTACTACATTTTACGGTTCTTTGATTGCCAATATGATTTCTACTCCAATAGCTACAAAGATGAAGATACGTTCTATGGAAGAGCAGCACTTACGTGAAATTATGCTTGCTGGTATTATGGCTATTCAATCTGGTGATAACCCTAGGATTGTTGAGCAGAAACTTAATGCTTACCTGCCACCTTCTCAGCGTAAATCACAGTTTGACTAATATTAGGGGTGTATTGTGGCAAATAAAAAATGTCCAGAATGTCCAAAAGGGGCACCAATGTGGATGACAACATTTTCTGATATGACAACACTGCTTTTAACATTCTTCGTTTTGCTTTTATCTATGGCAAACTTTGATAAAGTAAAAATGGAGCAGTCTTTTGGTATTTTAGCAGGTTCTTCAGGTATTATGACAAATCCCAGCGTTACTCCTCTTAGCCAAATGAATATTGTGGCAAAACGTTCATTAAAAGATACTGTTACAAAAACAGAAGAGCAGGTGGAAAGCCAAATTAAAACAATGATGCAGGCTCAGAATATGGATAATTTAGTATCAGTTGTAAAAACAGATAAGGGTTTAAGTGTGCGTATTTTAGATTCTGCTTTGTTTATGCCGGGTAGTGCTGAACTTCTCCCTGAAGCTGGTCCTATTTTGGATAAGATTATTAATATAGTTAAAGATACATCATATTATGTAAATATAGAAGGACATACAGATGATACAGGAACTCCAGAATTTAACTGGAAGTTATCTACTGACAGGTCTTTATCTGTTATAGAATATTTTGTTAAGGCAGATTTTAACCCTGTTAGGCTTTCTGCTTCAGGTTATGGGCAGTATCACCCAATACTTCCAAACTATACTGACCAAAATAGAAGTATGAATAGAAGGGTTGAAATAAATATGGTTACCCCAGAATTTGCAGAAACGGGTAAAAGCACATTTTAATTTATAATTGGTTTTAGGAGGTATATAATGCCAGAAGATAATGAAAATAATGAACAACAGCAGTCAGTAAAAAAATCATCTAAATTAAAATTTATTATTATAGGTGTTGTTGCTTTAATTTTAATAATCTTAATATTAGTTGTTGTTTATTCTTTAGTTTTAGCACCAAAGAATAATCAAGCTGCACCACAGGACCAGCAGGCTCAAGCAGCAGCACAACCTCAGGCACCAGTTCAGGCACAAGCTCCAATGCAGCAGCAACAACAGCTTGCACCATTACCTTCAATGGATATGGGGATGAATAGTATGGAAATAGGGCAGATATATCCTATACCTACAATGAATGTAAACTTGGCAGACCCTACAGGGATTACTTATTTAGCTATTACTCTAGCTTTAGAGTTTGACCCTAAAAATGCTGACCTTTTAGCAGAGATTGAAGCTAAAATGCCTAGAATATTAGATATGATAATTACAGTGTTATCATCAAAAGCATATGAAGAAATCTCAACTGCTCAAGGTAAAATAAACCTTCGTAATGAATTTTTACGCAGAATTAACTCAATGATGGCAAAAGGTAAATTATATAATGTATATATTACTGGGTTTACAGTACAAAGATAGTACTATTTAGGTGATTTATGACCAGGGAAGAAATAAAAGAGATTTTTGGTGAAGTTCTTTTTGGTGTAAGTGTTGAGCTTGGTAGAAAGAAAGTTACAATAGGTGAGATGCTTAGATGGGAAAGCGGTACAATTATCCGTATGAATAAAACATCAGGTGAACCTGTTGATTTTCTTGTTAATGAAAAACCATTAGCTTATGGTGAGGTTATGGTGCTGGATGAGAAATTTGGCATACGTATAAGCGAAATATTAACTAAAGAACAGCTTGTAGAAAAATTTAAAGATGGACTTTATGGCTAAGAAAATTCTTTTTCTAAGTATATTCTTGGTATATGCTTTTACTTCCTATGCAGCAGAATTAAAATCTAATGTTGAAGATAATAAAGTAAGCTTTAAATTCACATTTCAAAAAGGTTATTCTGCTTTTGAGCAGCTTTTAGATGAATCGACCAATATTCTTGTATTTTCATTTGATACATCAGAAGAGCTTTCATTTGAACGTGAAAATTATTTTGATATTCCTATAAAAAGTGCATATTTAACTGTAAAAGATAGAAAGAGATTTTTTGTAGAATTTAAAGATAAACCAATTGAACCTATTGTAAATAAAACAGGAAAGGAAATATCAATAGTTTTTCCAATACCTGCAAAAACAGAAACTACTATGGCAGAAAGGGCAGCTTCTCCAGTTCCTACTGCAAAACCAACAGAAATTGGTGCTGGCAGTTATGCTAGAATGCTTTTTGGTTTAACTGTTGTATTAATAGTTATAATGGTTTTATTTTGGCTGCTTAAAATATTTTATAAAAAACAAATATATTCTGATATTCCGGGTAGTGGCAGGCTTTTGGGGAAAGTTGATTTAGAGTTAAGGAAATCACTTTATTTTTATGAAATTGGTGATATTATATATATCATTGGTGTAACAGAAAACGGTATGAATGTTATAGATAAAGTTTTAGATGAAGCTGAAGCTAGTAAAATCAGAGCAGGATTTATTAAAAAACATGATTTTAAAGGGTATATGAATTTCTTTAAAAGAAAGGAAATGTTAGATGATGAACTATCTTCCAGTAATGCTATGGTTGAAGAAAAACTAAACTCCATGAGAAAAAGAAAAAATAAGGTGGATTAATTATCTGTGGCTAAAATAATAAAAATGAAAACATTAAAAAAATCATTATTATTTGGTATTACTTTAGGTATTATATTTCTTGGTTTTGCAGGTGTTAGTTATGCTCAAAACCAAACCATACCTATACCTACATTCCGTTTCGGTGTAGAAGGGGCAGAAACTCCCCAAGATGTCGCTTTTTCTTTGCAGGTAGTTTTTATATTTACAATATTAGCTCTTGCACCATCTATTATTATGGTAATGACAAGTTTTACTAGAATAATAATAGTTTTTTCATTTTTAAGAACAGCTATGGGAACAGCAACTATGCCACCTAACCAAATTTTAACTGGTATGGCATTACTGCTTACTTTTTATATTATGACACCTGTATTATCAGAAATAAACAGGAATTCTTTTGCACCATATGTAAATGAAGAAATAACTTTTAAGCAGGCAGTTGAAGAAGCAAGAAAGCCAATGCGTCAGTTTTTAATTGCAAATACAAGGGAAAAAGATATTATATTATTTACTGAATTATCACGATCAGAGCGTCCTAAAACAATAGATGAAATACCAGATTTGGTTTTAGTGGCAGCTTTTGTAATGAGTGAAGTGCAGGTGGCATTCCAAATAGGTTTTTTACTATTTTTGCCATTTTTAATAATAGACTTTGTTATTTCCAGTGTGCTTTTAGCTATGGGTATGATGATGCTTCCACCTGTTATGATATCGGTGCCATTTAAGATACTGCTTTTTGTATTAGTTGATGGCTGGTCATTATTGATTACAGGGCTTGTAAATAGTTACGCCATAGTGGGGTAGGGTTATATGAATCCAGATATTGTTGTATCACTAGTTTCAAAAGGCTTAGAGTTAGCATTAATTATTTCTGCTCCTACATTAATTGCAGGTTTAGCAGTAGGTTTACTTGTAAGTATTTTCCAAGCAGTTACTCAAATCCAAGAGATGACATTATCCTTTATTCCAAAAATTATTGTAATGGTGGTATTAATAGGTGTAACATTTCCATGGATGCTTTCCACATTAATGGAATACACTATGGCGTTACTCCAAAATATGAATATTTATATTGGTAAATAGTTAGGTTCTTGTTTATTATTTAAGGTATTGATATATTATTTTAATTTATTCTAAATTAAATACTAATACGGCAGTTAATAATCATGCATAGCAGTATCTTTATAAAAATACAATATTAAACCAAGTGAATTACAGTATAATTTTATTAATATAGTTACAAATATACAAATCATTTACCTGAAACATTTATTACTACAATTTCAGATTTTGTGCCAACTCTCATAGGCGGTCCCCACAAACCTAGACCACTTGAAACTATATAATTAAACCCATTATCCCTTAATATACCATGTGAAAGTATATTTAAATGGCGAACAATTAAGTTTATAGGGAAAAACTGGCCGTCATGAGTATGACCAGATATTTGTATATCTGCATTGATTTTTTTACCATCATTTAGCCCTTTTGGAACATGGTCTAGTATAATTAAAGGTTTTGTTTTATCTTCTATTAAATAAGAAAATTCTTCTATCTGTTTTCTTTCGCTTCCATCAGAATTTGTTTTCCTTAAACTGTCCCTGCCTAAAATATAAATTCCAAGTTCATTAATGTAAGTAATATTATCTACTAATGTATTAAAATTAGATTTTGTAAATAATTTAGTTATTTCATTTACAGAACCACTATAATATTCATGGTTGCCAAATACTGTATAAACTCCATATTTTGCCTTTAATTTTTTAAATGCTTCAATATGCTGCTCTGTAAAATCTCTTACATCATTATCTATAACATCACCTGCAATACAAATAATATCAGGATTTTGGTTATTTATAATTTCCACTTCTTTTAAAAGCCTTCTTGGGCTCATATCTGCCCCAATATGAATATCTGATACTGCAACAATTTTAAATGGTTTTTCCACTTGTTTATTTAGCTGCACATCATATACTGTAATATTAGTATAGTGGCTGTTTAAGTATCCATATATAAATATAATTAATGATAATGATAAAACTATAATGCCTTGTAATCTGTGGGATATATATGTTTTTTTACCAATTTTAAATAATATTCTTATTATATCGGTTAAGATGAAAATAAAAAGTATATAAATACTTATTCCAAATATAATATGTGCAAGAAAAATTAGCCAGTCAGGTGAAGGAATACCTAAATATTTATTTAATACACGTGTAATTATAAAAATATTATTGATAATTAATATTACAGGAATAACAATGTATGCTTTATATTGACGAAAAAGGGCGTAATATATTCTGTATGATATATATAAGCCAAAAATAAGGTTTTGTAATAAAAGTAGAATTAATATTCCCATTGCTTCTCCTAACTTTATATAAGTTATATTATATAAATAAGACTATATCAAGCAAAAAAAGTGGTTTCTACAAAGAAACCACTCATCTCAAATATAAAACAGGGGAAGTTATTTATATTTGAACTAAATATGGGAAAGTGGATAAAAAAGATATTATTTATCCTTTATTTAAATATATGATTATTTCAATTTTTTTCAAGTATAAATAATAAAAAATATATATATTTATTTTGAATAAAAAAAATACTGCCAAAGATAACGTAATAATAATATTTTTGGCAGTATTAAAGATATACGATTGTGTTATTTTTGTGTAAGTGTTTTATCCTTGATTATATATTTAGCACTATTTATTAAATCATCACTAACAGTAATTCCTAAATGAGCAGCAGCGTCTAAATCAAAAAGTTTATTATAATATTTTTCATCTTTTAAAGCTACAATAGGTAGTTCTTCAGCTTTTTTGCCATTTAAAATATCAACTATTAATTTACCTGCCATTCTACCCATTTCATAGTAGCTGTATCCAAGAGCATAAACTACGCCGCCATTTAATGTTGGTGTAATATCGCCTCCAAATACAGGGATTTTTTTCTGTGCAGCAGTTTCTGTAAGGGCAGACATTGCAGTAGCTATAGAATTATCTGTAAAGCAGTAAAATGCATCAACTCTATCTACCATACTTTCTGCAGCCTGTTTTAATTCAGCAGGTGTTGTAATACTTTGAAGCACAAGTTCAAGACCAAGTTCTGCACATGCTTTTTTTGTTGTTTCTACCATACTAATAGAGTTTGTTTCAGATGAAGTATATATAACCCCAACACGTTTAAAGTCATAAAACTTTTTAAATTCTGCCAACTGTTCTTTTATAGGTATAGCATCAATAACACCTGTAATATTTTTTTTGCCCTGAGTTATTGATGTGGCAAACCCACCCATAACAGGGTCAGTAACTGCAGTAAAAACAATAGGTGTATTATCAAGTGTATTATAAAGAGCTGCAGTCATTGGTGTAGCGATACCAACAGCTACATCAACTTTATCTGCTTTAAATTTATTGGCAATTGCTGTTGCATTACCTAAATCACCATTAGCATCAAGCTGTTGTATATTTACTTTTATTCCTTGTGCATTTAATTCATCAATAATACCACGTTCTGCATCATTTAATGAATTATGGTTGATTAATTTTGCAATACCAATTGTTGGCAGGTCTGGATTATAATTTGCATTTTTTTTGCAGGCAGCAAAACTAAATATTATAATTATTGTTGTTAACAGTAGTAAAAATCTTTTCATGCTGTGCTCCTATTGATTTAAAAATACAGCATTAGCTGGTATTAATTCTTGTGGAATAGTAACATTTAATGCTTTTACAACATTAGCGTCAATAATAACTTTTGTTTCTTCTACACCCTGCACATATCTTGTAGGCATATCTTCTGTTTTTTTACCGTTTAATATTTCTATTATTTGTTTACCAGTTAATCTGCCAACAGTATAATAATCAGCACCTGCTGTATAAAGCACGCCACCAAACTGCATACTTGATGCTGGATCTGAAGAAAATACAGGAATATTTTTAGCAGCAGCCGTATCAGTTAATGCACCTAATGATGAACAAACGTTATTATCTGTAACAACATAAAATGCATCAACCCTGTCAACAAGGCTTTGTGCAGCCTGTTTGATTTCGCTAATATTTGTTATTGCCTGGCTTATAAGTTCAACACCAAGTTTTTCACATACTTCTTTTGTTGTATTATACATTGCAATAGAATTATCTTCTGAATTTGTATAAATTAAACCTAATTTTTTAAATGGGACAATTTTCCTAAAATTATTAAGCTGCTCTTCCACATTTACTGCATCAGAAACACCTGTAATATTTTTGCCACCTTTATCTTTTGATGGCATTAATTTAGCAGAAACAGGGTCAGTAATAGCCGAAAATACTATTGGTCTGTTTTGTATAGTATTATATAAAGCTAAAGCCATAGGCGTGCCTATTCCCACAGCAATATCCACATTATCTGTTTTAAATTTTGTAGCAATAGAATTTATAAAACTAACTTCAGCATTTGCATTTTGAAGGTCATATGAAACATTTATATTTTGTTCTTTAAGTTCATCTTGAATACCCTGTTCTACAGCATTTAAAGCAGGGTGGGGTAAAAGTTTTGCAATACCAATTACAGGAGCATTACTTCCTGATGTATTATTATCACCTGATGTATTACTTTTTTTACAGCCAGATAGAACAGCCAGTAATGATAAAAGTGTTATTAATAGAATTTTTTTCATAAATTTCTCCATAAAATTATTATATAACCTTAAAAGACTACCATAAAATGAAAAGTTTTTAAAGTGAAATTTAAGTATATATTATATAAATAGCAATATATTTTATGCATAAATAAAATACTTGCAAAAATTATAATATTTTTTTATGATTTTAGAAATTTTATATTGAGAGTTTTTTATGAAATATTTATCAGTTTTATTATTATTATTATTATTA
>CASEIN010000065.1 GCA_949287985.1 Mucispirillum schaedleri
ATTAGAAAGTTTATTAAAAAGAAAACTGATATTAAAAATTTTTCTAGTAGTTATATTAAAAAAATACAAGACTGGATTAATAATTATCCTAGAAAATTATTTAATTATAAATCGGCTAATGATATTTTTTATGAGAACTTTAATGACTGCTTAATTTATTGCAATCGTTTTTAGAATTTACTATTTACTTTTAAATAAATCTAAAATATTGACATATGGATTTTATTTATTAAAATTACATAGACTTTAAAAAACGGGGTAGTACCTTATGATGCCATATCTTTTTAAAATAGGTAATTTTGAATTACGTATATACAGCCTTATGATTATAATAGGCTTACTTTTAACGCTTTTTATAACCAGTAAAAAAATGAAAAAAATGGGTTATAAACAGGAATATTTGGAGAATATGATAATAGTAGTATTTATTGCAGCTTTACTGGGAGCAAGAATCTATTATGTTATATTTAACTGGGAATATTATAAAAGCGAACCTTTAGAAATATTTAAAGTATGGCATGGTGGGCTTGCCATTCATGGTGGAGTTATTTTAGGGTTTATAGCATCAGTTATATATGGTCATTATATAAAAATAAAAGTTATGTTTTTTGGTGATTTAATAGCTCCATGGTTACTTTTTGGGCAAGGGCTTGGAAGGTTTGGTAATTTTGCAAACGGTGAGGCTCACGGTGTTCCAACTATTGTCCCACCTGATATTATATTTAGATTAAAGCCAATATTTACTGATTTTTGGGCAACAGTGCTAAACACATTTAATTTAACTAATAGCCCAGAAAGTGTATCAAAATTAAGTGAAATAGCAAGAAATGGAGCAGAAGTAACATTTCAAGGTAAGATTTATGAATTAAAAGAGTATGTGCCTTGGGGAATAAGTTTTACAAATAAATATATGCCAGCAGCATACAGGGATTTTGGCACACTGCCAGTGCATCCTACATTTTTTTATGAAATGATACTAAATTTTATAGGTGCATTTATAATGTTTTTATTTTGGCGAAATGATAAAAATATTTCCACTGGGCTTATTTTTGGTATATACTTAATATCATATGGTTTAATACGTGCTTTTGTTACTATGTTTAGAGCAGATGATTTAATGCTTGGTTTTTTACGAGCACCGCATGTGGCAAGCCTTGGTTTTGTAGCAGTGGGCACGTTTTTAGTAATAAGAGCAGTTCGAATAATAAAAAATGAAAAACTAAATATAAATGTATAAGAGGTGTTAAAATGAAAAAAGCAGTTGTTTTTTTAGCAAATGGTTTTGAGGATATTGAGACCCTTGCCACAGTGGATATTTTAAGACGTGGTGGTGTTGATGTTACTACAGCTGGTGTAACAGGGGATACTGTTACAAGTTCCCACAAAGTGCAGGTATTATCAGATAAAAGTGTATCAAATATTAATGCAGCAGATTTTGATGCTGTAGTATGTCCTGGTGGAATGCCTGGAGCTACTAATTTAAGAGATAGTGATAAAGTAGTAAGCGTAATAAAAGAAGCATATGATGCAGGTAAAATAGTTGCTGCCATATGTGCTGCCCCTATGGTTTTAGAAAAAGCAGGTGTGTTGCAGGGTAAAAATTTTACAATGTATCCTGGCATGGAAAGCCATGCTCCAAGTGGTAATTATAAAAATAATGTATATGTAGTTCAAGATGGTTCAGTGATTACAGGTGCTGGTCCTGCTGCTACATTTGAATTTGCACTTACTCTTGTATCAAACCTTCAAGGTAAAGAAATAGCAGACCAGGTTGCTCAAGGTATGCTTATAAAATAGCCTGTAGATAATTTAAGGCGAAATTATGAGTAATAAGATAACTTATGAATATAATAATAACCTGCCTTTTATAAAGGCAGGTTATTCTGGTAATATATTAGTTAACGGCAGGTTTTCTAAAGATGAAAACAGGAAGAAAACCCATGTCTTTAAAACACTTCGCTGGTTTATTAAGAAAAACCCACAAAAAGAACAATTATTACAAGAAAAATCAATTACAAAAGTAGAAAAAATTGAAAATTTCAAAAAAAATACTGTCTATTGGCTTGGTCATTCATGTTTTTATATAAATTATAACGGAATATCAATAATTACTGACCCTGTATTTTTTGATTTACTTACTAATAAAAGAGATACAGAGCTTCCTTTTAATATAAGTGATTTAAAAAATATAGATTACCTTTTAATAAGCCATGACCATTATGACCATTTAAGTATAAAAAGCATAAAATCACTTTTAAAAAACAGCCCTAATATAAAAGCATTACTGCCACTTAAGACTGGTATGCTTTTTAAAGGTATTAATATAGATTATGAAGAAGCAGGCTGGTATCAACAATATAATACAAATGAAAATGTAAAAATATTGTTTCTGCCAAGTGACCACTGGTGCAGACGAAGTATGTTTGACCAAAATAAAAGGCTTTGGGGTAGTTTTTTAATAGATTTTCATCAATTTAAAATTTACTTTGCAGGAGATACTGCCTATAATAAAAGTATGTTTCAAGAAATTAATAAAGTATGTGGAAATATTGATATATGCCTTATGCCCATAGGCAGCTACAGCCCAGCTTTTATGATGAAGGACCACCACACAAACCCAGAAGAAGCAGCAGCTTTATTTCATATACTAGGTGGTAAAAAATTTATTCCTATGCATTACGGCACATATACTATGAGTTCAGAGCCAGCATCTGAACCGATTAAGCGTATAAAAAAGGTTGTAGATAAAGAACAGCTTGTATTATTAAATATCGGTGGAGTGTATAACTTATGAGTATATTTAGTAATAAGAAAATTGCACTGGCATTAGACAGTGGCTCAGCAAAAGGTATGGCGCACATTGGTGTTATAGAAGAACTTGAAGAACAGGGATATATAATCACAGCTGTTGCAGGCACATCAATGGGAGCAGTAGTGGCAGCATATTATAGTTTAGGAAAGCTTGATGTTTTAAAAAACTGGCTTTTAAGTTTAAATAAAAAATCTACTTTTTTTACATTAGATTTTACTATTTCTGGTGGATTTATTGGTGGTAAAAAGTTAATGCAGGCTTTTGAAGAACATTTAGGTAGTGCAGAATTTAAGGATACTAAAATACCATTATATATAACTGCCACTAATTTAGATACAGGTAAGGAGCAGATATTTCATGAAGGACAGATTTTGCCTGCTATAAGAGCTTCTATTTCTGTGCCGGGAGTAATGCGCCCTTATTTTTATAATGGTAATTATTTTGTAGATGGGGCAGTTACAAACCCGCTGCCTGTAGATATTTTACACAATAATAACTATAAAAATATAGTAGCAGTTCATTTACATGAGTATATATATACACGAGATTCAGGCAGCACGCCTGGATTAGTTGAAACTATGATGCGTTCTATGGGTATAGTTTCACGCTATCTTGCAAAAGCAAAAATAAGTGAAGCAATGGCAGTAATAGAGCCTGATGTATCAGGTGTTGATATGTTTCATTTTTATCAAGCAGAAAGTGTAATAAAGCGTGGGCGAGATGCTGCACAGATTGCTGTAAAAAATGGTGCATTAAACAGCCTAACTTTAAAAATACTTTCATTTTTCAAAGAAAAAATAAGCGATAGAATAATACATATTTTAAAAAAGAAATTAGGAAGTAGCAGTTTAGAAGAGTAAATAACATATTAACAATTATGTTTATTTATGATATTATTTTTGTAAATATTAGTAAAGTTAAGGTATGAAAAAAGTATATTTTCTGCTATTGCTATTGTTATTTTTATTTTTATTTATTTCAGGATGCTCTAAAGATTTATCAAAAATGAATGAGCATAATTTTAAGGATTACAAATGTGATTATAATATTGAGGGTGAAGTAACTATTGCAAAGCTTTTATCCTTTCCAGAGTATAAAGGTAAAGATGGTCTGCTTTGTGTACTCCATAATGGCAGACTTGAGACAAAAGCTTATGTGCCATTAAAAAATGGTGTAGCAGATGGAAATGTGATTACTTATTTAGATGATGATATTTTATTTATTCTTTCTGTATGGGAAGTTAAAAATGGTGTTGTGGACGGAATGTTTAAGACATATTACAGTAATGAAAATGTTGAAGAGGAAGGATATTATCGTAATAATAGAAGCTATGGGAAATGGACATCATATAATGAAGATGGCAGTGTAGATATGGTAAAAGATTATGGTAAATAATTATGGTAGATGTTCCTTCTAAAAAATAGATTTGTATAAATATTATGATAAAGGTAAATTGATAGATATACAATGATAATAAAGATGGGTTTTGATTTTAGACGAATTTAATAAATTGTTTAAATGCAGTAGTTTATAAAAGAAAAATAATCTAGGCTTTATTTAATGCTATTGTTAGATTTATTTATTTTATTAATCCACACTCTACCATTTACTAATATTATCTTTTTATATTCATATCTTTCGGTATAATTTATAGAAATACTTTTTTTCATGTAATAAAAAAATACCCCATTTATTTTTATAAATGGGGTTTGCTTTATTATATTAGCCTCTATATTCTAGTTTATAATAGTCTGCAAAGCGTTTGTCAGCATCAAGTAAATGCCTGTGATACCAGTCAGTAATAAAGTCTGTAATATCAGTAATAAGTCCATAAACTCCACGTTCATCATATTCATCAGCTGGCACATCACTTCTTTTAAGCAGCAGGCGTTTTTTTAACAATTTTGCACATTCAAGATTAAATTTCTTATGTTCTGCTTTATGTTCATCTAATGATGGGAAATTAACCCTTGCCATTAAATCTTCTTGAGCAGGAAAATGTTTATGAGAATATTCATTTAATTTATTTAAAATAGAATCAATATGGTCTTCAGCATTGCCAGAATTTCTAGCGTCAATAAAAGTATTGCTCATTCTTAAAAATTCTTTTGCATGGCTGTCTAAAGTATACTCGCCAATAGACATAAATTCTTCCCATTCTAATGGACGCACCATATTATTTTCATTCATGGAAGCACCTCACTTCTCGTTTCTTTATCAGGCACTAAGGCTGATGATATATATAAAACTACAAAAAATAGTATTATAGGATATACATAAACTAAAAATGTTACAGCTGCTGCTGTTAAGTTTATTTCATTTAATGTAAAAGCATAATCAATTAATTTTGATTGAGTGTATGCTACAAGTGGTAAAAGAAAATAAGAGAGAACAGCAAAAATAGTAAGTGTTTTACCAATAAACCTAAATGCTGGTATTACTAGAATAGATGCTGCAAACCCTAAAAGATACTGCAAAAGTATACCTTTTGTCATAACTATATCAATACTTTTAAGAAAAGCATGGAACATTATTGCACTAGTTTTTATCATATTAAGAGAAGTCTGTGCTATATCGTATTCCACACGTTTATCATCTGCTGTTTTATTATCAGCAGCAGTCATATTATCATTTGCATATAATGATTCGATTTCGTTCTCAAAAGAGTGTATATGCTGCATAGCAGTATTTGCTGCCTCTTGAAAAGTAGAGCTAAAAGGCTGTGGTATATGAGAAAATGCTAACTGATACATACCAAAAACTGCCACAATAGCTGCTAACCAGTATAAAACAAAAGGTGGTAAAAACCTGCCTAAAAGTTTATTTAATACATACATTGGCAGGAAGAATATAATACCTATAATATTGGCAAAAATCCTGCCTGGAATATCAAGCCATGATTTATTTCTATTTTCATAAGTATATTTTTGAGCTTCCTGCTCTCTTTTTTTAGCAAGTCGTGCCTGTTTCTTTTCTTCTTTAGCCTGAAGCTTTGCAGCTTTTTTATCTACATTTTTGTTTGATTTAGCAGGTTTTTCTGTTTCATCATTTGAAGTCATCTCTTTAATATCTTCTTCATCAATTAAGCCTTCAGGTATTTCATCAAGGCTTTTTTCAACAGGACCTGTGTTTGATACTTCAATTTTTTCAGTCTGCTCATTTAAAAACTTACCATATAATAAATCTGCCTCAGTTTCATCTTTTGGCATGTCTTCAGCTTCTTTTGGTTTAATTAAGTCATTTAAATCAATATTATCAAGCATCTCTTCTTCATCTATTTCTTCTTGAGTTGCTTCTTCAGTTTTTGGGCTAACAAGTGGAGTTTCTGCATCAAAATCATTATTTTTAGCGTTTAAGTCAATATTATCAACAACTGTATCTTCTTTTGGTGCAAATACTGGGGTAATATCTTCATCAGAAAGTAAGTTATCTTCTTCTTCCTCATCTGTTTGAGTATACATGCTGTATATACTGGAAAGCTTTTTCTTCATACTTTCATCAATAAATATAACTAAAAACTGCCCCTTTAAAGGAACTGATTGAAATTTATAATTATTGTTTTCAAGATATTCTTTTACAAGACCACTATTATTATCACTAATAACAAGAGCATACTTTAAAGTAAGTGCAGTTAAATCAGTACCGTCATTAAGAGAAAAAGTATCATCTAAAGAATTTGCAGCTCTGCTTAATGTGTATATGGCATGTGCTGTGTTATCATTAAGAGAAGCGTCCACCATAAATTTTGAAATATTTTCATCATCACTTAAGTTATCTACAACATCACTTTCAGCTGCATAGTATGACTTACGTTTTGTATCTAATAAGATATAAGCAGGAAGATTAACATCGTCACTATAACCTTCGCCTTTTTTTATAATTTGAACACCAGCTTTTTCAAAAAATTTAGCCATAGAAAGTTCAAATTCTTGCTGCTGCATTGTTCGCTCCAGAAATTATACGTAATATGTTAGGATTAATTATATCATAAAAAAAATAATTCTTCAAGATTAGAATTTAATATATAGAATATTTCAATAGAATTTGAAAAAATATAATAATATTTTAGCTTTATATACAAAAATATTAATGCATATACAAATATGCTGTATTAAAAAAATACATTGCCGCTTAGGTTTTATACTGAAGCGGCAGAATGTAGTATGTAAGAAAAAGCCTTTTACAGCCCAATTATATAATATTAGGCTGTAAATATTTATACAGCATATAAACTATGCTTTTTTAACTTTTCCAGCTTTCAGGCATTTTGTGCAAACTTTTTTTCTTACAACAGTTCCGTCTGCCTCAACAGTTTTAACACTGTGCAGGTTAGGATAGAACTTTCTTCTTGAAACATTATGGGCATGGCTTATTAAATTACCACTTAATGGACCTTTGCCACAAACATCACAACGTCTTGCCATATCTTTCCTCCTTGCTTTTTAGGGATTAAAATGATAACCTATATTTTATGAAAAAAGCAAGTGTTTTTTTAAGGGGGACGCATGAATATTACAAAAGATACTTTAACAGCAGATATTTTGAAAAATTTAAAAGGCTCAAAAGAGTTTTTTGAAAGCTTGAATATGGGTTGTTTAAGCTGTATGGGCATACAAAATGAGACGCTGGAGAAAAGCTGTCTTATGCATGGTTTAGATATTGAAGAAATTATGGAGAAATTGAAAGAACTTGATAAGTAGAAAGTTCTAATAAAAAAGTATGGAAGAAAATATTACAGAAAAAAAAGCAAGAGAAATACCTGCCTTTTTGTCCTGGTGGCAGGGTGGGCAGCGTTACGTTGATAACGTTGCTGATAATGGTATTAAGCTGAAACTTACCTTTGAGAAGAACGCCTTATATGGTGATAAAATATGGGAGCAGCTATACCCTGATATTAAAATACAGTATATTTTAGGTGAAGAAATATTTGGCAATAATAATCCATTAAATTTGGAGATAGGTATTGGTAATGGTGAATTTATTGCAAATATGGCAGCCATAAAACCTGAAGAAAATTTTTTAGGTGTTGAAGTATTTAAAAAGATTTTTAAATTAGCAGAAAAGCGTGCCAATAAGGTTGAGCATGGCAATATAAAAATTATTCAGTTTGATGCTGCATTAATATTAAGGCTTATGAAAGATAATTCATTAAGTAATGTCTATGTAAATTTTCCTGACCCATGGCCTAAAAAAAAGCATAAAAGAAGAAGGCTTTTAAAGCCAGATTTTATGCAGCTTATAGTATCAAAGCTAAAAAAGGGTGGTTTAATGCAGATAGCCACAGACCATGATGATTATGCTGAAGAAATTAATGAAAATATAAAGGAAGTTGCAGGAATTAAATCAATTTACCCATCTTCATATGTTAGAAAAGTTGATGATTATTTTCCTACAAAATATTATAGAAAATTTGTAAATAATGAGGGAGCATATTTTTTTAGATATGAAAAACTTTAAAATATTTTTTACACTTATATTTACTTTTATTTGTTTTAATGTTTTTGCTGCAGACAAATATAGTAAAATATATTCTTTTGAAATAGATGGTGTTATAACTGATGCTACAGTTAAGCTTGTTGCAGCAAATATTGAAAGGGCAGAAAGGGATAATGTGCCTGTTTTAATTTATATTAATACTCCCGGTGGTGTCCTTGAATCAACAAGATTAATTGTGCAAAATATATTATCATCAAAAGTTCCTGTTATAACTTATGTATATCCAAATGGTGCTCGTGCAGCTTCAGCTGGTATGTTTATTACAATAGCTGGTGATTATGCCATTATGAGTGAAAGCACAAATATAGGTGCAGCTCACCCTGTATCTTCTAACGGGGAAGATATAAAAGGTGAGATGGAAAAGAAAGTTGTAAATGATACTATTGCACTTGCTAAAAGCATAGCAGAAAAAAGGGGTAGAAATGAAGCGGCAGTTATAGCTATGGTAAAAGAATCTGTAAGTTATACTGCAAAAGAAGCACTGGATTTAAAAATAATTAATGCAGTAAGTGCAAATGAAAATATAGTATCAATTTTACCAGATAACTTAAATATATCAAAAAAAGCAGAAATACAATTTTTTGAGCCAGATTTTACTCAATCACTTTATAATTTTATAGCTGACCCTAATATTTTATCTGTTTTATTATTTATTGGTATAGCACTTATTTTACTGGAAATAAAAGTGGCTGGCACATTTATATTTGGTTCGTTAGGTGCAGTATGCCTTGTATTGTTTGCTTTTGGTGCAAATATACTGCCTATTAATTTTATTGGTATCGGTTTGATTATTCTTGGTTTTGGTTTGCTTGTGGCAGAAATATTTATTACAAGCTTTGGGCTTTTAACTATTGGTGGAGTTATTAGTTTTGTATTTGGTTTAAGAGCTCTTTTTGACAGTGAAAAAAGTGCAGGGGTATCTGTTTCAATGTGGGTAATAATATTAATAATAAGTTTATGTATATCGCTGGTATTATTAATAGGCAGGCTTATTATTAAGGATTTTAAAAGAAAACCAGTAGTGGGTATAGAATCATTGGAAGGCTCTATTGCTGATATTTTAGAGTGGGATAGTGCTTCTAATTCTGGTAAAGTTATGCTGCATGGCGAAATATGGAATGCCAGCAGTAAAGAAAATTATGAAAAAGGTGAAAAAGTAAAAGTTATAGTTGCAGATGGCTTAACTTTACATATAGAAAAAAACAATAATGAGTAGAATAGTTTTTATTAGAGATAAAACAAATAAACATTCCATAAGAGCATTACTGGCAGCTTATGAAAAATGGTTTCCTAACAGGGAATATTATGTTGTTACCCCACAAGATGCAGTAACTTTTTTAAATAATGATGATACAGCTTTATTTTCATTTTTAACAGGCTCAAGTAGTGCGTATATAGATTATGTTACTAGGTTAAAAGAAAAGCTGCCAAATATAAATACTGTATGTGGTGGTGCACACCCTAGTGCAAGAAGTAAAGAAATGCTTGAATATTTTGATGCTGTATGCACTAGCGAAGGTGAAATTACCATAAAAGATATAGTAGAAATGGCAGATAATGGCAGGGTGGAAGGAATTATTACTGGTGAAAAAGTTTTAAATTTAGATGATTTTAGAGTTTTTCCACGTAAAATGGTTTCTCTTGGACCAATAGAGATAACAAGGGGCTGCCCAAGTGGCTGCACATACTGCCAGACACCACAGCTTTTTAAAGGCAGGCTGCGTCATAGAAGTATAGATTTTATAGTGGAAGAAATAAAATTTGCATTAAGCAGAAAAGGATTTGCTGATGTGCGTTTTATTGCGCCAGATGCTTCTTCATACCAGTTTAATAAAGGTATAAATTTAGAAGCTATAGAATCTCTTTTATATAATGTTCGTAAAACTATTGGTAATAATGGTAAACTTTTTTACGGCACATTTCCATCAGAATTAGACCCAGCAGGTGTTAGCAAAGAGCTTGTAGATTTACTTGTGCAGTATTGTGATAACAAGCAAATAGTGCTTGGCTTGCAGTCTGCTTCAAAAGATATGCAGAAAATTATGCACAGGCGTTCTGGACTAATTGAAACAGAAAATGCCATAGAGTTTTTTTTAAATAAAAATTTTGAAATAGTGGTGGATTTAATTTTTGGACTTCCTTATGAAACGGAAGAAACATATGAAGCGACATATAAGTTTATAGAAAAGTGGAAAGGTAAAGTTACAATCCACTCCCATCCATTTGACCCACTGCCTGGCAGTAAATGGGAAAACGAAGAAGCAACAGAAGTTCCTGAAAAACTTGTAAGAGCCATAAAAAGTTTAGAAGGTATAGGCAGAGTTTTTGGAAGAGTTATAAAAGATAAGGAGAAAGTATGCAAAATATAGAAAGCGGTAAAACTTTAAAAGAGTTACAAAAATTTCCTGATAAGTTTACGTTTAAAATAATGGGGGATAATACAAACCAGTTTGTAGCAGATGTTAGGAAGATTTTTGATAATAAAGAGGATGTTATTTTTTCTGATAATGTAAGCAGAACAGGAAAATATATAAGTATATCTGCCACTTTGGAAGTGTTTAGTTATGAAGAACTAGAAGCATTATACACAGAAATCAGTAAAGTAGAAGGTTTAAAATTTCACGTATAGGGGGTTATTATGAGCAGTATTGAAAATGAATTAATAACAGCAGTTAAAAGTGATGATATAAAAGTGGCAGAAGCTATCTTTAATAGTGGTGAAAGTTTTAATATAGATTTGCAGGACAGTAACGGGGATACACTGCTGCATATGGTAAAATCATCAGAAATGGCAGAGCTTTTATTAAAAAATGGTATTAATGCAGCAGTGCAGAATAATGATGGATTAACAGCATTAGGTAAATTTTTTGAAAGAGTGTATCTTAATAACATTGAAAAAATAGTTACAGCTTTAATAAATAATGGGGTGGATATAAATGCAGCAGCTTATTACGATGAATCACCTGTAATAAAAATTGCAAATAATGCAGCCATATTAAGCACAAATATTGAGCAGATGGAATATTTAGTGAAATTAGGGGCAGATATTAACATAAAAAATAAACAAGGCTACACTCCATTAATGCTTGCAGTTATGAAAAGCAATATAGATATGGTTAGAGTGTTACTAGATGCAGGGGCAGATACAACACTTTTAGATGATAACGGTAGAAATGCAAAAAAAATTGGCGAAGAAATGATGGCATCAGGTTATTACGTGCCCGCATTAAAAACAATTATTTCCATTTTATAATTTATAAAATCTTTTTTAAGTGTTTATTATGGGTTTTTGTTATATACTCATAATAAACAACAAAATCACTAATAAGGTTCTCATAAATAAAAATTATTCCACTTGATTATATTCTATTAATATAGTATTCTAAGTAGTATTTATATATGGGGGAATATTTTATGGACTTAAAATATAGTAGAATATTATTAAAATTAAGTGGTGAAGCATTAATGGGCAACGCCCAGTATGGAATAGATGCTGAAACAGTTAAGTTTATTGCTTCAGAAATGAAGCCTATTTATGATTTAGGTGTTAAAATTGGTATAGTAATTGGTGGTGGTAATATTTTCCGTGGAGTATCCCCTGCTGCAAAAGGAATGGATAGGGTTACGGCAGACCATATGGGTATGCTTGCAACTGTAATAAACTGTTTAGCAGTTCAAAATGCTCTTGAAATGAATGGTATAGAAACAAGGGTTCAATCAGCTATTGAGATGAGGCAGATTGCAGAGCCGTATATTAGAAGGCGTGCTATGCGTCACCTTGAAAAAGGCAGAGTAGTTATTTTTGCAGGCGGCACAGGTAACCCTTATTTTACAACAGATACCACAGCAACATTAAGAGCATCTGAAATAAATGCTGATGTGGTTTTAAAAGCTACTAAAGTAGACGGAGTATATACAGCTGATCCTAAAAAAGACAGCAGTGCTACAAAGTATGATGAAATAAGCTATATAGATGTATTAACAAAAGGTCTTAAAGTAATGGACGCTACAGCAATTAGTATGTGTATGGATAACAAAATTCCGTTAATAGTATTTGATATGTTCGGTAAAAATAATTTAATGAAAATCGTTCGTGGAGAGCCTGTTGGCACTCTTGTAAAATAATACAATAAAAGATGAATATTAGGAGAACACAATGAGTGAAGTTGTTAAGGAATTTAAATCATCAGTTGAAAAATCAATTAGCTTCTATAAAGAAGAATTAAAAGGCGTTAGAACAGGCAGAGCAAGTGTTGCTATGTTTGAAAATATTAAAGTTGACTATTACGGCACACCTACTCCATTAACTGGTGTTGCTTCCCTTTCTTCCCCAGAACCACGTCTTGTTACAATTTCCCCATGGGACGCTACTATGATACCTGCCATTGAAAAAGCAATACAAAACAGCCAAATGGGTTTTAACCCATCAAACGATGGTAAAATAGTTCGTGTGCCTTTCCCACAGCTTACAGAAGAAAGAAGAAAAGAGCTTGTGAAAATAGTTAAAAAAATGGGGGAAGATGCAAAAGTAGCAATACGCAATGAAAGGCGTGATGCAAATGATAAAATTAAAAAACAAGAAAAAGATAAAGAAATAAGTGAAGATGAATCTAAAAAACTTCAAGATGATGTTCAAAAAGTAACAGATGATGCTGTTAAGAAAATTGATGAAATAACAGCAGTTAAAGAAAAAGAAGTTATGGAGATATAATGCCAGAAGGCTTAGAAAATCTACATGTTGCTATTATTATGGACGGTAATGGCAGGTGGGCGAAAAAGCGTGGAATGCCCCGTGTTTTAGGTCATAAAACAGGTGGTAAAACATTAAAGAATATTATTACTTATGCTGCTGAAAATCATTTAAAAGCATTAAGTATATTTGCCTTTTCTGCTGAAAACTGGCTGCGTCCTAAAGATGAAGTATCCTTTTTGATGGATTTGCTTGATGAATATATTATTAATGAATGGTCATCAATAACAGATAATAATATTAAGTTTTTAGTTTCTGGTAATATTAATTTAATACCAGAAAAAACTAGGAATTCATTACTTAAGCTTATTGATGATACAAAAAATAACACAGGGCTTATGCTTAATATGGCATTAAGTTACAGTGGGCAGGACGAAATATTAGACTGCGTTAAAAAAATAGCACAAAAAGTAAATACTGGTGAAATATCTGTTGATAGTATAACAAAAGAAACAATTGTAGAAAACTTATATAACCCTGAACTGCCGGAAATAGATTTACTTATTCGCACAAGTGGTGAGCAAAGGATAAGCAACTTTATGTTATGGCGTCTTTCTTATGCAGAGTTATATTTTACAGATGTTTTATGGCCAGATTTTACAAGTGAAGAATTTGAAAAAGCTGTAAAAGAATATAATAAACGAGTTCGCAGGTTTGGAAAAACTGATGAACAAATAAAAAGCTAATGAGGGTTTTATCATGGCATCAAGCAAGGCAAAGGAAATGATTACTAGAATTATTACTGCATTAATACTTTTACCACTTTCAATTTATTTGATTGTAAAAGGCCATAATCATTTATTCTTTTTAGTTATATATTTAATAAGTCTTTTAGGTGTATGGGAATTTTTAAAGATAGTTAAGCATGATACATTAGTAGTATATAATAAACTTATATGGTTTTCTGGCGCAGTAGTTCCATTTATAATTTATTTTCTTGATTTCCAGGCGTTTATTTTAGCATCTTTTGTTCTTTTGTTTTTAATACTGCTTATAAAAATGTTTTCAGCAAACCCTACGGAAAATGTTATAGAGGAAGTATCATATAACTTTTTTGCTGCCTTATATATACCATTTTTATTTACATTTTTACCACTTTTAAAAAATATTGATTATGTTTGGGTGTTATTTTTATGTTTTGTAATATGGGCAAGTGATTCTTTTGCATATTTTACAGGTGTTGCTTTAGGTAAACATAAATTAATTCCAAAAGTAAGCCCTGGTAAATCAGTAGAAGGGTTAATAGGAGGCACAATTGGTGCATTAATTGTAGCTTATATTTTAAACTATTATCTATTACAGGAAAGCCTTTATATAATGGCAATTATAACTGTTGATGTAATAGCAGCAGGTGTAATAGGTGATTTAATAGAATCTATGATGAAACGCAGTGCTAAAGTAAAGGATAGTGGCAAGCTTTTACCGGGGCATGGTGGTGTTTTAGACAGGTTTGATTCTTTAATTATAGCTGCACCAGTTTTATATTTTTATCTTATTTATGTAGCAGGTAAATAGGCATGGTAAAAAAACGCATAGGCATAATTGGGGCAACAGGTTCAGTTGGTTCTGCAGGGGTGGAAGTAGTCCATGCTAAACAGGATATTTTTGAAACAGTATTTGTAACAGCCCACAGCAACGAAAAAGGTTTAGAAGATATAAAAATTAAACTACAGGCAAAATATGCCATATTAACTAGTAAAATAGATGATAATAAAGAGATTATAGATATTATAAATAATGAGAGTGTAGATATTGTTCTATTTGCAGCTGCAGGTGTAAGCTGTGTAAAGCTTGTATATGATATTGTTCATAATGGCACAAATATCGCACTTGCCAATAAGGAATCTATTGTTACAGCAGGCAGGTTGATTATAGATGAGGCAAAAAGTAAAGGTGTAAAAATCCTGCCTGTTGATAGTGAACATTCTGCAATTTTCCAGTGCCTTATGGGGCAGCGTAAACAGTATGTATCTAAAATAACATTAACAGCCAGTGGTGGTCCTTTTAGATACCGTCCTGGTGATGCTTTTGAATATGTAAATATTAATGAAGCATTAAAACACCCTAACTGGCTTATGGGTTCAAAAATTACAATAGATTCTGCAACTATGATGAATAAAGGGTTAGAGTTAATAGAAGCACGCTTTTTATTTGATATAGAGCCTTGTAAGTTAGATGTGATTATCCACCCAGAAAGTATTATTCATTCATATATTACTTTTATAGATGGTTCTACCATAGCACAGCTTGGGCTGCCTAATATGAAAACACCAATTGCTGTTGCTTTAGGATACCCTGAAAGGATAATTTCCCAAGTAGAGCCAATAAATCTGTTTGAACAAAAATCACTTACTTTTTTAAAGCCTGATTTAGAAAAATTTAGATGCTTAAAAATAGCAAAGGAAGTTTTAGAAAAAGATTCTAATGCATTAATGACAGCAATGAATGCAGCAAATGAAGAAGCTGTTAAGGCATTTTTAAAGGGTAAAATAGCTTTTAAAGATATATCATATGTAATAGAAGATGTTATTACTAAAGCTGATGTAACTGATGCTCAAAATATATTAGAAGCAGAAGAAAATATAAAAAAAACCCAAGTATTTGCATCAGAATTTCTTGCAAAATATTAGTTATTTAAAATCATAAAAGGCTTGTTTTTAAAAAGATTACATAAACATGGAAATACTTCAGTATAAAAGCCTTATGGAAATATGATTTTTTATAAGTTGGAAGTCTTTTAAAAAAGTTATTAATTATCTTTAAATCCAAAATAATAAATGTAAATTATATTGTTAATATTCTAATTCAAACTTGGAGAATATATATTTAATGTGCTAAATAATAAATATAGTAGATAAAATTATATGAGAATAAGAAAATTATTAAAAATAAAAGACTTGTAAAAATATAATTTACATAAGTAATAAGTTTTTTTAAATAGTTTTTAATTCTCTTTAAACCCAAAATAATAAATGTAAATTACATGATTAATTTGTTAAATCAATTTTGGATAATATATATATTTAGTATCATTTCTAAATAATAAATATAGTAAGTAAAATTATGTGAGAAGAAGGCTTACAAAAAAAAGACATATAAAAAAGTTATTTTTATATGTCTTAAATATATTATTTGATTAAGTTAAAGAGCCTTGAAAATCTAGGTCCATTTTCGCCCCAGGACCAGTAAATAATAAATGCTTTACCAACTATGGCATCTTCTGATACATAGCCCCAAAAACGGCTGTCTTCACTATTATCCCTGTTATCTCCCATCATAAAGTAAAACCCTTCTGGAACAGTAAATTTTGGAACATTATCAGCTATTTTTAAGCTGTATTCACGCATAAACTGCACATAATCTGGTTCTAATTTTTCACCATTTCTATACACTACTTTATCTTTTATTTCAATAACATCACCTGGCACACCGATTACTCTTTTAATATAATCAAGCCCAGGGTTTAGTGGAAATTCAAATACAACAATATCATCATGCTTTGGTTTAGAAAACTTATATGATAATTTATTAACAAGTATAAAATCACCTATTTGGAGAGTTTCAAGCATAGAGCCTGATGGTATAGTATAAACCCCAAGGAAAAAAGTGCGTATAAATATAGCTATAACAAAGGCGACTATAATGCTGTCTACAATCTCTTTTGTTGCACTTTTTGGTGCTTCTTGTTTTACTTCATTATCATTTTTATTTTTTTTACTCATTTATTTATCTTCTCCTATTTTAAGAACTGCTAAAAAGGCTTCCTGTGGCAGCTCCACAGAACCTATTTGCTTCATACGTTTTTTACCTTCTTTTTGTTTTTCAAGCAGTTTTCTTTTACGGCTTATATCACCACCATAGCATTTTGCAATAACGTCTTTTCTAAATGCTTTTACTGTACTTCTTGCAATAACTTTATTACCAATAGCAGCTTGAATAGCAACTTCAAACATCTGCCTTGGGATTACTTCTTTCATTTTTTCAACTAATTCTCTACCTTTATATTCTGCTTGGTCTCTATGCACTATAATAGATAAAGCGTCCACTGGCTCTTTATTTATTAAAATATCTAGTTTTACAAGTTTACTTTCCCTGTATTCTGCAAATTCATAATCAAATGATGCATAGCCTCTGGAGCATGATTTTAATTTATCATAGAAATCCATAACAACTTCCATTAAAGGCAGCATATATTCTAATATAACACGAGATTGTGATAAAAATTTCATATTAGTCTGCCAGCCTCTTCTCTGCTGTAAAAGTTGTATAACAGGCCCTACATATTCTGAAGGCAGAATCAATGTGGCAGCAATAAATGGTTCTTCTATTTTTGTATAATTATTAGGGTCTGGCAAATCAGCAGGGTTATCCACTTCAATACAGGTGCCGTCAGTTTTATATATTTTATAAATAACAGTAGGGGCAGTAGATATTAAGTTTAAATTAAACTCTCTTTCTAATCGTTCTTGGACGATTTCCATATGTAAAAGCCCTAAAAAGCCACACCTAAAGCCAAAACCTAAAGCCACAGAGCTTTCTGGCTCAAAAGTAATGGCACTGTCATTTAATATAAGTTTTTCAATAGCATCTCTCAAGTCTTGATACTGGTTTGGGTCAATTGGATAAAGCCCGCAAAATACAACAGGTTTAACGTTTTTAAAGCCCGGGAATGGGTCTTTTGTAGGGTTTTTTGAGTGCGTTACTGTATCACCGATTTTTACTTCATGCACATCTTTAATACTTGCTGAAATAAAGCCAACTTCCCCTGGTCCTAAGCTTTCCATTTGAGTTGCCTGTGGTAGAAATTTACCTATTTCTATAATCTCATATTCTTTACCTGTAGCCATAAACTGAACTTTATCGCCTTTTTTTATAACACCGTCCATTACTCTAATTAAAACAATTATACCCCTGTATGCATCATACCACGAATCAAATATCATAGCTTTAAGGCTTTTATTTTCATCACCCTGTGGGGCAGGTACTTTTTTTACGATTGCTTCTAATATTTCTTTTGTGCCGATATTTTCTTTAGCACTGGCAGGTATAGCTTCGCTTGCATCAATACCAATAGAATCTTCAATTTCTGCCTTTACTCTTTCCACATCAGCAGAAGGCAGGTCAATTTTATTAATAACAGGAATAAGCTCTAAGTTTTGGTCAACAGCCATAAAAGTATTTGCAATAGTTTGAGCTTCAACCCCTTGGGAAGCATCAACCACAACAAGCGCTCCTTCGCAGGCTGCTAAGCTTCTGGAAACTTCATATGTGAAATCCACATGTCCCGGAGTATCAATTAAGTTTATAATATAGTCGTTGCCGTCATCTGCTGTGTAATTTAAGCATACAGTCTGAGCTTTAATGGTAATACCACGTTCCCGTTCTATATCCATAGAATCAAGTACTTGTGCTTTCATTTTTCTTTTATCTATTGCACCAGTATATTCTATTAACCTGTCAGCTATGGTAGATTTACCATGGTCAATATGGGCAATAATACTAAAATTACGAATAAACTTAGTTGACATCACTTATCCTTAAATAAAATTATTTACTTTTTTTATCAGAAAATATGTATTTTAGCAATAAAAACATAGGTTAATTACTACAATTTGACAAAAATATAAAAATTCTATTTTATAATTTTTTGAAGAATATTATTTTTTAAATCATTTATATTATAAATATGCTGCATACTGTTAAATGTTTCTTTTAAATTATTTTTTGCACTTTTCCAGCCTGCACCATCTGTTATCCAAATAAATGTAAAATTTTTAATATTTTTTATTTCAGAAGCAATTTCTTTGTAACTTCTTGCTGTTTCATTAAGTTTAGAGCCACCACTATTATAAAAATTTACTTCTAATGCATAAATCTTATTATTATTTAAAATTATAAAATCAAGTCTTTTTTCAGCATTAGTTATTATTTGAGATAAATCTATATTAAAATTATTATTAATATAAGTTGTATTTACTTGAGTATAATATCTATAATTTGCCTTTTTTATATAACTTTCAACAAGGTTTTCCATTACTTTACCAGTTCTATTTTTTCTAGTATTTGAATCTAAGCCAACTTCTACACCTGTAATATAATCTAATAAAGAATTAATTTTAGCCTTTGATAATAATTTAAAAAGACCTGTTTTTTTCATAAATTTACTATAATTATCTATATTATTTTTATCATAAGCTTGAAAATTCAGTTTATTTTCTCCTTTATTGTCGTTAATTATTAGTTCAGTTTGCCTAATTGCAAGTAATATAGGAATACATTTTAACGTTTCAGGATATTTATACAGAATGTTTTTAAAATCATCTTCTATATTTTTACTACCTATTAGAGAATTAAGAATATTTAATTCAATTTTAATTTCATCTATATTAGAATATACTTTATCGAAATCAGTAAAAAAATCATATGTATAAATACTTTTAGTAAATGTATTAAACCATTTATCAAATTCTCTCATATAAACTCCTAGTAATTACTGATTAGTAACTCATTAATTTTTCCTCTTTTTAGTGGGTTGCTATTGATAGCTCTTGTGGCTTCTATTCGTGTTATCTTTTTAGTGCTATACAGCTTATCAAAAAACATATCATTTTCTGAAGTATTTTTAGGGTCTGAGTTACTCGAAAGAACATAAGCACCTTTTTTATCTATATCATTAATAAAAGATGAAAGGCGTATTTGCTCTTTATCATCAAATATATATGTAGAGTAATTTGTAAATGATGAAGTTTTTGTTAATGGTCTATATGGTGGGTCAATATAGATAAAGGTATTATTGTCTATATAATTGTTGGTAGTAGAAAAATCACCACACAATATTTCAGCCTTTTGTAGAATTTGTGATATATTTAATAAATTTTCTTTATCATAAATTGCAGGGTCTTTATATTTACCTGCTGGCACATTAAATTGATTATTCCTATTCACTCTATATAGACCATTAAAACAAGTTTTATTTAAAAAAATAAATAGTGCTGCTTTTTCAATATTAATACAACTGTTTAATAGGATATTGTTATATTTATTCCTTATATTATAATAAAATAAATCTCTTTCTTCTATTGATAATTTTTTATAGTAGGAAGTAATCTTTGAAAGATATTCTAAAAGACTATGTATATCTTGTTGTATTGCTTTGTATGTATTTATTAATTCTTTATTTATATCATTAATAATATATTTATCTAATTTATAACTGGATATTATATCAAAAAAAACAGCACCACCACCAATAAAAGGCTCTATATATTTATTTATTTGATTACCTAATCCTTGTGGATACAGTGGTCTAATTTTATTAAGAAGTTGCCCCTTGCCACCTGCCCATTTTAAAAATGGTTTTATAAGCATCTTGCCCCCATATTCTTATTACATAGTTTATGTTACTTGATATATTATATTTTAGCAATAAAAACATAGGTTTATATAAAATTATATACATTTTTTATTGTAAAAAATATATTAAATAATATTTAGCAGCAATAAAAAAGCCTCTAAATTATATTAGAGGCTTTGTGTATTAATTATGCACCTAAAGTTTGAAGTTTTTGCCTTGCCAGTGTGGCAGGTTTTGATTTAGGATATTTTTTAAGTAAATCTTGGAAAGTTGCAATTGCATCCTGCTTTTTACCTTGTTTTTCCTGTACATAGCCGATTTTAAGCATTGCATCAGGAATTTTATTTGATTTTGGAAATTTACTTAAAACATCTTGAAAAGATTTCATAGCATTTTTCATATCATTAACAGAGTAGTAAGTTTCACCTATCCAGTATTGAGCATTACCTGCTAACTGGTCATTAGGGTATTTTTTAATAAATTCTTGGAATTTACCTCTAGCATCTGTATATTTTCTCTGCCTGTTAAGTTCAATAGCATAAGAATAAAGACTGTTTTTTGCAGCACCAGAATCTTCAATAACTACAATTTGTGGTGATGAAGATTTATCTTTTGCTTTTGATGGATCTTCATCTAAAACAATAATGTTGTTAAGTGGAGCAGAGCTGCCTTTTGAAGTAGTAGTGGAACTAACATTTTTGCTGCTTAAATCCTGAGCAGAAGCAGTAGCACCTTTATTACCCTTTAATACTAATATCTCATTATTTAAATATGCAATTTCAGAACGAAGCTCTGCAATAGCATCTGCATTTGTAGAAACATCGTTTTGAAGGTTGCCACTGGCAGACTGAACATCTTCCATATTCATTTGAGTATCAGTTAAAGATTTTTGAATAACAACAAGTTCCTCATTAATGTTTGTAAGACTTTTTTTAACAGCATCATTACCACCTGTTGCACATGATATTGCAAATAAACCAACAAATGTAGATAATAATATCTTTTTCATTAAATACCTCGCTACTAAGATATAGGTTGTTTATGTATTATAGTGCCTTTTTTATCAAGGACAAAATCATCAACAGCTTGTATTAAATCACTTAAATCAGGCTTACCAATAAAACGAGAAGCTCCAATATGTAAAAGTTTTCTTTCGTTTTCAATACTAACCATAGATGAGAAAACTAATATAGGTACATCGTCAAAAATATTTTTTTCTCTAGTTTTACGGACAACGTAGTCACCACTACCACCCGGCATTTCAAGGTCTGTAATAATAAGGTTAGGTTTTTCAACTCGTAATCTTGTTAATAATTCTATACCGTTTTCAAAAGCAGTAGTAGAATAGCCTGCTCTATCAAAACTGTTTTTAAGAAGTTTTCTAATAGTTGGAGAGTCCTCTGCTAAGAATACTTTTTTACCATATCTTTCAGGAGCTCTATTCATATCTATTTCAGTAGTTTCCCTAACCATTGTAATAGGGTTGATTTCTGCAACTATTTTTTCAAAGTCAAGCATTTGAATAAGGCGGCCGTCAATTGTAACAACACCTAAAACAGAATCAACTATTTTTAAATCACTAATAGCAGAATAATCTTTGATATCACTCCAAGTAATACGGTGAATACGAACAACTTCATCAACTAAAAAGCCATTGTATGCACCATTAAAGTATGTAACAATAACTTTAGATTTACTAAAATCAGGATCCTGCTGCCTAACGCCTATCCACTGGCCAAGGTTAATAATAGGAATAAGGTTTTGGCGGATATTTGCAGTGCCTAAAATAGCTGGGTGAGCATCTGGCACCTGAATGGTGGTTTCAGGAAACACAATAACTTCACGTACTTTTGCAACGTTTATGCAAAAATGGTACGGAACATCACCATTATTAATAATAAATTCAACAATTTCAAATTCATTAGTACCTGTTTCTAATAATATACCGTGATTAAGAGCCATATCATTCTCCACTTTTAAATACTATTGATACTATCATATGTTTAAATCTTTTGCAATAAGTAAAATAAAAATATTATCAGGAAATAATAAAAATAATGAAATATTTTTGTAGAAATATAATTTCGTTTGTAATATATAATAAAAAAATATTATTTTTTATAAAGTTTTTCTTGTAATATTATTGAAAATATGTAGTATTATTATGTATGATGAGAAAATTATGTTTATTTGTAATTATCCTTGCCTTTAGTTTTAGCTCAATATATGCTCAAGAGCTTTTTCTTAGAAAGGATAAATATTTTACTGAAGTATACTTAAAGCTTGACCCTAAAAATATCAAATCTATTAATAAAGGTGATAGTAAAGTTGTAATTACTTTTAACAATAGAATAAAAAAGGGTTTTCAGCAAAATATAAATGATGATTTTATATCCAATATCCAAGGCAGTGGCAATAATTTTACTATTAATGTAAAACAGGGTAATGAATTTTCCATTGTGCAGGATACAAACGGTGTAAAAGTTGTTGCTACAAAAGGCAAAGCAAATGACAATACACTTTCAAGTTATAATGTAGCAAAACCACTGCTTGATACAAAAACCAAAGATTTAGAAGATAAAAATCTGCAGGATATGTTAGATGCTGCAGACAGGTATATTGCAGCAAAACAATTTCCACAGGGAGCTCAGCTGCTTTCTCAAATACTTGCTTCTACACAAAACCAGTTCTACAGGCAGGAGGCTATGTATAAGTTAGGGCAGACATATATGCTTATGGGTCAGTATGATGCACTATACTATACTAATACATATGAAATATTTGATGAATTTGCAAATCAGTACCCAGATAACTTTAGGGCAACTGATGCACTTTTAAAATCAGCTGAGGCAAAAGAGCTTGCCAATCAGCAGTTTGAAGCTATTAAAACATACCAAAAAATATATAATATTGTGCCAGATTTAGAAACAAAACGCCATGCCTTGAAAAAAATGGCTTCTCTTTATAAAAAAGTAGGTCAGGTTGATAAAGCAATTGCTACATACCTTTCCTACCTGCGTAATTTTAAAACAGACCAGGATTTTATAAATGGTGAAGTTGGGCAAATGTATTACGATATGAATGAGGAAAACTTAGCTTTTGAATATTTTTCCACATTAAATATTGATGAGCTTATGAATGACCCAGATGTCACCCTGCCACGGTTAACTGCTGTTGCAGATACATTATTTAAAAAGAACAGGTTTGACCAAGCTTTAAAATTATATACTCATATATATGAAAAATACCCTGATGAGCCTGTTGCAAATACGGCTATATTTAGGACAGCATCTATTTTAAATAAATCTGGCAGAAATGCAGATGCAGACCAGCTTTTATTACGTTTAAAACAAATGTATCCTGACAGGGAAAGTGGACAGCGTGCAACAATTGAATATGCACAAAAATATTTAAATACAAAGCCATATGATTACTGGAATAAATTCTTTGCAGACCTGCTTACAAGGCCTGATTCTTACGGGCTGCATGAAGAAGCAAAATATATGCTTATTAAAACATTATATAAAGAAAACAAAATGGCAGAAGCTGTAGAAATGATTACAAATTTCTTAGGGCTTTACCCACAAAGTAAGTATTTTGCAGAGCTTAACACTATTCGTGAAGACTATATGTTTTCTCAGGTGCAGGACGTTTATAATAAAAAAGATTACGTTACAGCAGAGCCATTAATAAACAGGTTTAACCAGGAATATCCAGAAAGCAAATACAGGCAAAGAACTGATATTATGCTTAATGAAATAAAATATGGTAAAATCGATGCTGTATATAAAAATAATGATTATAAGGGTGTAATATCTTTTGTAAATGCACATCTTGCTACAAAAGAACCGGAAAAATTTGGTGACAGGTCAAGGTGGCAAAACTTACTTGATAATGCCACTTATAAAGATTTAAATGTAACATACGGTTCTAAAAACTATCCTGCAGCAAGGGCTGGAGCAAAAGAGTATCTGCAAAAATTTCCAACAGGTGCTTACAGGTCGCAGGCTGGAGCGATACTTGAAAACTCTATGCTTAAGCCAATGGAAGAAAGATATAGAGCATTAGATTACCCTTCTGTTGTGCAGCTTTATGATGCTAACAGCGACTGGATAAATGCATGGAGCAATAAAGCTTTTAAAGATAAAGTGAAAACTATGGTTGCCATGAGTGTATACAGGCTTGGTTCTCCAAGTAAGGCACGGACTTTTTATGCTGAGATTACTCCAAACCCTAAAAATATGGATTATGCAATATTAGGATATTTATTAGGTGATAAAAATTTAAAAGTAGATGTAAATACTTTTGATGCAGATACATTTAAGTATATTATAGGTGAATTGGAGCAGCTTGATGTGGATATGGCTGTATCACTGCTTGATAAATATACGAAAGATATGAAATATGCTACAAGTTTAAAATATGCTCTTGCTAAAAATATTCCAAGCGATGCTAAAAGGCAGCAGATACTTATGAGTATATATGATACTATTAAGACAAACTCTGCAGCACGTTTTGATGGCAGCAATAATGTTTATATGGATATAGGGCTTATTTTTTACAGGAAAAATGATTTTAAAAATGCAGTTCTTCCATTAAAACAGTTTGTAGATAATTATAAAGAAAAAGATGATAGAAGGGCAGAAGCTTTATATTATCTTGGAAAATCATTTATAAACCTTGGTGATGTTCAGCGTGGTTACAATTATTATAATGATATTGTATCCAATATTCCAGATTCTATTTATGCAGGTATAGCAAAAGGGGAGATGGAAGAAGATAACTGGCGTAAAAACTTAAATAATTATTAATATGTGGTGCAAATTTGTCTGATTTTTCAAATATTAATGTAGATTTATTAAAAGAAGTTGTTGAAGCTGTTAATAAAACAACAGAGAGTTTAAAAGAGTCATACTCTTTACTGCAAAAAAAATTAGAACATACACAAGGTCTTTTAGATTCTGTATTAGATAATACAAATTCTGCAATTATTGCCCAAGATGATAAAAACGGTGTTTTTTTAAAAAACAGGCGTGCTAAAGAATTAATTGATGAGCTGGGCAGTGAAAAAGTTTTTCACATATTAAGTTTATTTTCCACTACTGGTGTTCATGATTACGATGATGAAGGTAGAAGGTATTTCAGGCTTAGTGTTAGTGCTTTAAGTTATGAAGATTCTGAAGGTTTTGTATATGTTATGGACGATATTACAAGGCTTAAGAAGTTTGAACAGGAAAAACAGAGAAATGAAAGGCTTAGGATAATGGGTGAGATGGCTGCAAATATTGCCCATGAAGTTAGAAATCCACTAGGTTCTATTGAGCTTTACGCTTCCCTTTTAGCAAGAGATTTAGAAAGTGAGCCTGATAAAAAAAGACTGACTACTTCCATAATAAAAGGTGTTAGAACTATTAATGCTGTTATTAGTAATACCCTGTTATTTGCAAAAGAAATAAAAATAAACCCATCAGAGCATGTGCTGGCAGATATTGTTGATGAAGTTGTGCTTTACCTGCAGCACATTATTAGGGATAAAAAAGTAAAAGTTATAAATAAGCTTGATGAAGAGCATATCATATACTGTGATGAAGATATGTATAAACAGGTTATAATGAACTTAATAGGCAATGCTGTAGATGCTGTGGGAGTTGGTGGAGAGATTACTGCCACATCAGAAATGACGGATAAGTATACAGTCCTTCATATTAGAGATAACGGTCATGGAATAGATGAGGATATGTTATCACGTCTATTTATGCCATTTCAAACCACAAAAGCAAAAGGAACAGGGCTTGGGCTTTCCATATCTTATAAGATTATAAAAGCCCATGGTGGAGATATTACAGCAGAAAGCAACGGAGAAAACTACACTATGTTTACTGTTAGTGTGCCTACAAAATCATATGCATTATCTTTGGAGGAAGAAAATGGTGAATAAAAACATATTAATAGTTGATGATGATGATAATATGCGTGAAGCCATGAAAGAGACAGTTTTAAGGCTGAATATTAATGTAGATACAGCCGAAAATGGTCGTAAAGGTTTTGAAATGGCCACTAAAAAAGTGTATGACTTAATTATTAGTGATATGCGTATGCCAGAAATTGACGGGCTTTCTATGTTTGAAATGTTAAAAGCAACTGGTATAAAAACACCTGTTTGTTTTGTAACAGCATATGGTTCTGTAACTGGAGCTGTGGAAGCATTAAAAATAGGTGCTTATGACTATATTTTAAAACCATTTTCCCCAGAAGTAATAGAAGAATTAATAAGAAGAACTTTTGAATTAACTGAAAATAAAAGTGCAGCTAATGAGCAGGTAGAAGATATAGACCATAACCAAAAAGGCACAGTATATAAAAGTGCATATATGGAGCATGTATTTTCACTGGCAAAAGATGTGGCAGAAAGTGAAGCTACTGTTTTAATAACTGGCGAATCAGGAACAGGTAAGGAAGTGCTGGCACGTTTTATCCATGAAAATTCAGGTCATGCAAAAGGTCCATTTGTAGCAGTAAACTGTGCAGCAATACCAGAAAACTTAATAGAAAGTGAGCTTTTTGGTTATGAAAAAGGTGCTTTTACTGGTGCTGTTAATAAAAAACTTGGTAAGTTTGAATCAGCAGATGGTGGCACAATATTACTTGATGAAATAGGCGAGATACCTATACATTTACAGGCAAAACTGCTTCGCGTGTTGCAGGAAAAAGAAGTGGAAAGGCTTGGTGCATTAAAGCCAAGTAAAATTAATACAAGGGTGCTTGCTACAACTAACAGGAACTTAAAAGCCATGAGTGAAGAAGGCACATTTAGGGAAGATTTATATTACAGGCTCAATGTTATCAGTATGGAGCTGCCACCTTTAAGAGATAGAAAGGAAGATGTGGCAGATTTATCAGCCTTTTTTATAAAAAAATATTCTGAAATTAATAAAAAGCCAGTAAAACCACTTTCAGAAGATGCTTTAAAAGCATTACAAAGCTATGAATGGCCTGGTAATGTGCGTGAGTTAGAGCATACTATTGAAAGGGCAGTAGTGTTATCAAAAACAACAGAAATAACATCAAAAGATTTATTTTTACATGGTATAACTATTGCAGGCTTTAAATCAAAACCAGAAAGTGCAGCAGTATCAGAAGAAAAAGAACCAGTAAAAAAACAAAATGAAGTAAGTGAAGATGGTATGGGGGGAGCAGTAGGTAGAACTATTGCAGATGTGGAGCAGGAACTTATACTTAAAACACTTCAAGATGTTGCAGGCAATAGAACAAAAGCTGCAGAAATTTTAGGCATTACTGTTAGAACATTAAGAAATAAATTAAATGAATATAGAGATATGGGTATAGATGTGGAGGAATACCTTAAATAAGATATTAGGAGTATATACTTGAAAGAGAATTTAACAAATATTATTGATGAAATAATAAAGGGTATGTTAAAAGATGCAGGGGTAAATGAAGAAGTTACATTTAGCCTTGTAATACCAGAAAAAGAAGAACATGGGGATTTTGCATGTAATGCAGCAATGCAGCTTGTAAAGCATTTAAAGAAAAACCCAAAAATTATAGCAGAAGACATAATAAATAAGCTAAATGAAAAATTAAAATTAGACTGCACTATTGCAGGCCCTGGTTTTATTAACATAAAAATAGATGTTTCATGGTATGCTGAAACAGTTATGAATATAATAAACAATGAAAAATATTTCCATAATAACATAGGCGGCGGAAAAAAAGCTATGGTGGAGTTTGTCAGTGCAAATCCAACAGGTCCACTTCATATAGGGCATGGCAGGGGTGCAGCTTATGGTGATTCTGTTGCAAGGCTTTTAGAAATGTCAGGCTATGATGTTTTAAGAGAATATTATGTAAATGATGCAGGTAACCAAATGAATAACCTTGCATTAAGTGTTTATGCAAGGGCAGCAGAAATATTAGGAAAAGGGTCAGAAGTGCCATTTCCAGAAGCAGGATATCATGGTGATTACATTATAGATATTGCAAAAGAGCTTTTAACAACTCATGCAAATATATTAGAAATAGATAGAAAAGAAGCACTTGAAATATGCCTTGGAAAAGCAGTTCAAACTATACAGGCAGATATAGATAATGATTTAAAAGAGTTTAGAGTAACTTTCCATAACTACTTTAGTGAAAAAAGTTTATATAAAAACAAGCTTGTGGAAAGCACATTAAAAGAGCTTGAAAAATCAGGCAAAGTATTTGAGCAGGACGGTGCGTTATGGCTTAAAACTACTGATATGGGTGATGATAAAGACAGAGTTTTAAGAAAATCTACAGGAGAATATACTTATTTTACACCAGATATAGCATACCACCAAAATAAATATGACAGAGGGTTTGAATATTTAATAGATATCTTGGGTGCTGACCACCACGGTTATATTAAGCGTATGCAGTGTGCATTAGAATGTTTAAACCATAAGACTGAAAGCTTTAAAGCAACACTTATCCAAATGGTTAATTTAATACAAAATGGGGAAAAAATAAGCATGTCTACAAGAAGTGGCGAGTTTATACCACTTTCATGGCTTATAAATGAAGTTGGTGTAGATGCAGCAAGGTTTTTTTATAATATGAGAAGCCATGATGCACAGTTTGATTTTGATATTGATTTGGCAAAATCTAAATCAAATGATAACCCAGTATATTACATACAGTATGCCCATGCACGAGTAAACAGTTTAATAGAAAATGCCAACGAAAAAGGTATAGATTATAAACAGGGCCAAGGTTTAGAAAAAGCTATTGGCAGCGAAGAAATTAAATTAATAAAAAATATGGTAAAATTAAAGTATGTAATAGAGCTTTCTGCCCAGTATTTAGAGCCACACAAAGTGAGTTATCATTTACAGGAACTTGCAGCAAGCTTTCATTCATATTACTATAATAATAAAATATTAAATAATGAAGATGTAGATACAACGTGCGGCAGGCTTACAATATGCGAAGCAGTTGCTGTAACAATAAAACAAGGGCTTGATATACTTGGTGTATCAGCACCTAAAAGGATGTAGAAATGTCAGATAATAAAAATTCATTTAGAGACATGATACTAATTATATTTGTAGTATTAGTATGTTTTGGTATAACTATTTACGGTATTGCATATTTAACAGGAAAAGTTTTTTCCACAGATTACGAGCCAGAGATTTCAGAAAACGATATGCCAAAGGAAGTAACAACAAATCCACAGGAAGGCGATACCCTTACATTTACTACTATGCAGGAACAGGGGCAGGAAGTTATGCCTAATGTTGATGATATAATTACAACAGTAACACCACCTGAAAGCAATAATGTGGAAGTAGCAGAAAATAATGCAGATAATATAGAAGTTCAAGAAGAAATACCAGCTGTAGAAGAAAGTGTTGCACAGCCTGCTCCAGTGGTGGAAGAAAAAAAATCACCAGAGCCTAAAAAAGAAACGGTAAAACAGCAGGCAAAACCAGCTCATGAACCAAAAAAACAGGAAACAGTTAAAAAGCAGGAACCAAAAAAAGAAACTGTTAAAAAAGAGCCTGTAAAAAAAGAGGCTGTAAAACCTGTTGCACCAAAAAAGGAAGGCAATTTTGTAGTGCAGATAACAGCAGTTAGCTCAAAAGAAGCTGCAGAAAAAGAAAAATCAAAATACAGGGCAAAATTTCCAGATGTATTTATAAAGCAGGTTCAAATCAATGGTAAAACTTGGTATAGAGTTCGTCTTGGTGTAAGTGAAACAAAAGAGCAGGCAGAAAAGGTTGCAAAGCGAGTAACAGATGAATTTAAAATCAAGCCTATTGTAACTAAAAATAACTAATGATGAAAAAAATTGCTGTAACAATATTTTTTATTTTAATATTTAATAATATATCCCACAGTCAGACAGTTTTAAGCAGTGAAGATATATATAAAATCAATGGAGCACAAGTTTTTGTGCTTGATGAAAAATATAAAGGTAATATTGGTAAATTTTTCCAAGAAGCTAAAGAAAAAGGAATAAATACAGTTTTTTTTAGAGTATTTCACAATAGTAAAGACAGGGCGCATTTAGGGCTTTCTTTACAATGTGAAAGTGGTGTTTACTATGAAACACAACATGCCTGCACAGTATATGATTTACTTGCTGATGTTGTAAAGGCAGCACATGATAATAATATTAGGCTTTATGCATGGATGGCAACAAGAAGCCTGTCTTTTTTAAAGGTTCAAGACCATATGAGTATGAGTTTATCAGCTTCAGGTGGGCAGGAAACAGGCTATGGAGCAAATATATTTAAAAAAGAAGTGCGTGATATACTGCTTGGACTTTTTGAAGATTTAGCAAAATATGAAATAGATGGTATTTTATTTCAAGATGATTTTATTATTAAATACACAGAGGGCAGCGACAGGTATGCGGCATTTTTGTTTAAAGAAGAAACTGGTATAGAAGTAAAAAGTGAAAACTTTTTTAAAAGTATAAAAAGCTATAATGGAAAGAAAGTATTTTCAGAGTATACGGAAAATTTTTATACATGGGCAGAATGGAAAAGTTCGCAGTTAGCACTGCTTTTTAAAGAGTTAAAAGAAAGGGCAAAAACCCATAACCCTAAACTAAAATTTGCAGCAAATATATATTATGAAACACCAATTGATGAAAAAGCAGGTATGTCATGGTATTCCCAAAACTTAACTGCATTAAAAAATGCAGGGGCAGATTATTTTGCTGTAATGGGATATTTTGAGCAAATAAGTGCTGAACAAAGCCTTGATAGAGTGGCAGCAGCTGAATATATTGGTAAAATTGCAGATATGACAGTTAAAAAAGTAGGCAGTGAAAAGGCTGTTATAATGAAACTGCAGTCTAAATCATTTAAAGGTGCAGGAATGTTAAGTTATGATGATTATAAACTTGTATGCAGGCGAACTAGATTAGCAGGGGATATTAGTTATGCCACAGTGCCAGTTTTTTCATCAAGTGATATATATATATGTCCAAAATAAACAATATTGAGGTAAGAATATGAAAGTGGGAATTATTGGTGGAGGTATCTCTGGTGTATCATTAGCATTAAAACTAGGGATATTAAAAGAGCAGGGAAAAGATATTGATATTACTCTTTTAGAATCAGAAAACAGGCTTGGTGGAACAATAGATTCAGTTCATAAAGACGGCTATGTTATAGAATCTGGCACAAATGGTTTTTTAGACAGCAAACCATTTACTTTAGAAGTATTTGAAGAAGCAGGTCTTAAAGATAAACTTGTTAAAAGTAACGATAAAGCACGTATAAGATATATTCAAAGATATGGAGAGCTTCAAAGACTGCCAGAGGGGGCAGGTGCATTTTTAAAATCAAAACTTTTAACTTTTGGTGGTAAAATGCGTATTGCAAAAGAATATTTTGTGCCACAAAAAAAAGATGACAGCGATGAAACACTGGCTTCTTTTGCTGAGAGAAGGCTGGGAAGGGAAGCTTTAGATTTTTTAATAGGTCCTATGGTATCAGGTGTATTTGCAGGTGATCCTGAAAAAATGAGTTTACAGTCATGTTTTCCAGTTATCCATGATTTAGAAAAAACATATGGTGGTTTAATAAAGGGCATGATAAAAAAACCTAAAAAGAAAAGTGGCCCTGCAGGTCCTGGTGGAGTGCTAACTTCTTATGAAGGTGGTATGGGGCAGTCTGTAAAAGATTTAGCTCAAGTTGCAGAAAGCAAAGGTGTAAAAATACTTCTTTCAAGCCCTGTTGAAAAAGTTATTAAAACAGGTAACAAATATATAGTAAATTCAGGTAATGAAGAATTTGAATTTGATATTGTAGCAGTATGTGCACCAGCTTATGCATCAGGAAAATTTTTACAAGAACTAGATGGCGAGCTTTCACAAACGTTATCAACTATTCCATATGCTCCAATGTTTGTAGCAGGGCTTGGGTTTAATGATGAGGATATAATAGATGATTTAAACGGTTTTGGATACCTTATACCAAAAAAAGAAGGTATGCGTATATTAGGTGCATTATTTACATCAAGTATGTTTCCAGTGCAGGCACCACAAGGTAAAAAATTCTTAAGAATTATGGCTGGTGGGGACACGAACCACGCATTAATGGAAAAAGATACAGATGAACTTTTAAAAATATGCATTGAAGATGTAAAAAATGTTCTTGGTGTTAAAAAAGAGCCATATATGGTGCAGACTTTTAAAGTAATGAAAGCTATACCACAATACCACACAGGCCACCGTGAAAAAGTAGCTAAAATAGAAGAGATTACATCAAAGCTGGGTAATATTTATATTGGTGGTAATGTGCTTTATGGTATTGGGTTAAATGACTGCACAAAAACAAGTAAATTAATAGCAGAAAAGATTGCAGAAAAATTATAAAATCAGGGAGCATTAAAAGCTCCCTTTTTTGTTAATAATGTTTGACAAATAAGGAAAACTTAATATATTATAAAGTATGAGATATGGAGAGAATAATGAATGTAGATAAATCATGGTTAGATGAGTATAACAGTAAAAAGTCAATAATGTGTCCTGAAAATCCACTGGAAAAATATTTTACTGATAAAGAAATAGCAGGCTGTAAAATAGATACAATAGAATTAGGAACTATTAAAATTACATCTGGCGATATAGTTGCTTGCGATCCTACTTCCTGTTTAGACCACCAAATAAGCCCTTTTTTTGATAAATTTCCTAAAGGTGATTTTAAAGTGACGGCATCTATTGTGGTAGATGAGCAGGAAGAAATGGATAGTAAAATAGCTATTGTTCGCATTAAATTTAATGATAATGCCCCTGCAGTATATAGAGAAGCCCTTTATGGTGATGAGGATTTATCAGAAATAGAATCTCAAGGTGATTTTTTTGGTATTATTGTAGATACTGGTTTAGCAGCTTTTATGGATAGAGATGGTTATGATAAGTTAGCAGCAAGGCTTACAAAATCAGAAGAAGAAAATGAAGATTTTGATGCATATATAGATATATATTCAAAAGAATTAGAAAAAAGTGCAAAAGATAACCCTAAATACCAATACCCAGATGGTGACTGGGCAAATATTAATATAGATGATAAAAATAATGCTGTGCTTTTTTCTTCCCCTTACGGTGAAGGTTACTTTCCTGTATATGTGGCAGAAGATAAAGACGGTAATATATGCCAGTTACTTATCCAATTTATCGATGTTGAATTATCAGATGATGAAGAAATAGAATAAATTTAGTAAATAAATAAGTTTATTATAAACATGTTTTATGCATGTTTTTCGTCTACTTTACTACTGCAAAACTCAATTTTGGGTTTTGCAGTATTTTTTTATTAAATAATAAAATAAAAACTAAAAATCTAATATAATATTAGGTAGTATAATATTGAATAAATGTAGTATTTAGTTATTAATTTACTAAAATATAACTCCAATCATTACATATTACTACTACAAATAAATGAATTTAATAGTATTTTGATAAATATATAGTTGTATAGATATAAGTATAACAAGTAAAATATAAAGATATATGTATTTTTATGCATTAAAAAAAGGACTCATTATATGAGTCCTTTCTAAGAAATAGTATGGTATGAATTTGAAGGCTCATTATAAAATGAACAACAAATCATTTAATGCCGCATACTTAAAAGCTATGCAGCGATAAAATTTTATGGCAATGGAGCTTTAGTGCCAAAATTATTTTCTCTAGCACCTTCTTTTCCATATATAGCAGCATCAGCTTTAGTTCTGCTATCTGCTACTGGTTCATTTATATCACCAACAGGATAGTAGTGGCATGTAGAACATGAGCCATTAGGCTGGTGAGTTACACCATCATTAGTAACAATTAAACCATGTGGTGCTCTATGTGGAGCAGGCAGATTTGCATGGCATGACCAGCAGAAATTGTGAGCCGGGTTATTGTAGCCGCTATCACCAACTTGTATTTTTTGCTTAAATACAATTTTAGAATGTGTTTGAGTAGTACATACTGCATTAGGGTTATTAGCAGTATTACATGGTGGAGCAACTTGGAATGGTTTTGTTTCCCTATCTACATATCTTGTATGGCAGTTTGTAGTGCAGTTACCTATTAAGTCAGTATATTTAGAAATATCCTGGTGATATGAGTGTGGAAAACGAACAGAACCTTTAGTAGCGTTTGTGCCACCTAAACTTGGAACTACTTGTATGTTATCTTCCATAAAACCATGATGATGGTCTCTTTGAGTCCAGTCAAACCAGTTATTATGGTAACTATTATAATTTGCATCACCTTTTCCAAAATAATCTTTTAAAAATGGGTGTCCAGAAGTTCCATTATCATATGCAGCTGATAATGTTGGAAGCTGTGCCATATATGAATAATCTTGAGATGAACCTTCGCCAATATATGGGCCTGATAATGTTGGCTGTATGTCAGCATCTGTTACACCATTGGAGTTACCAGCTGTAACATTTTGCCCTTCTTCTGGTAAATTTCCACAAGCTGCAGCAAGCATCATTACTGATAATGTTAATAGTAAATTTTTAAAAATTTTCATAAAAAATTCCTCCCTTTAAATTAAAATTTATTGTCCTGCTCTAATATTTTCTACCCTATGGCATTTAGCACACTCATTTTCTTTTGGTGCACTATTAGGGTCTGCTATTTGATTATGGCAGGTTGTCCAGCAAAATTCATGGCCTGCATTAGTAGTAACTGAAGGACCAGATATTTTTTGGTTAGTAGCAGTTAATTTATTTTGGATAAATTTTCTGTCAGCAGAATTATCATGACATGATGTGCAGCCACTGATAAATATTTGAGACTGACCGTTTTTATTTAAAAAAGCAGTATTTCTTAAAGTAGTTCTATGAATATCATGTGGGAAATAAACCCCTCTCATTGTCTGCTTATCTATAAAAAGTGACCAATGGTCTGCCAAATTAAAATATGCCACACCTGAAGTCAGTGTAGGGTCATTAAATGGTATTGCAGGCTTTGATGCAAAATCAGGGTTATTTTTATCATATAAATCTTGGTTTACATTACCATCAGCACAGGCAGATAATATTATGAAACCCATAAATGTAAAAATTAGTTTTTTCATTTTTTCCTCCCTAATGATTTACCATTATGCATTATGGGTGCTGCAAACCAGATTTTGTGGTTGTAGGCCTTGTTCTATGGCATACAATACAATTTTGTGCTGGTGTGCTTTTCCAGTTAGATGATGGTAACTGACAGCTTGTTTGGCAGTGAAAACCTGCACTATTTATATCGCCAAAACCTGCTCTTGTATGGCTTAATGGAAATGCATTTTCATGGCAAGAATCACAATAATCTTGTCTATGGCATGTTTGGCAGTATGTTTTATCTATCCTTGCCTGCATACCATGTGTTCTATTAACAAAAGTAGCAGTATGGTTACGAGGTGGTGTATCCTCGTGGCAAGAAATACATTCATTTCTTTCTTCATGGCATGTAAGGCATTCTGCCTCATTTGCTTTTGCAGCCTGCCCATGTTGTTCAATCCAGTTTGTATTATGGTATGTTGGCTTTGTGCTGTCAACAGCATAAGCAACAGATACAACTAATAAAAATATTATTAAAATAGGTAATTTCTTCATATTGTTACTCCCTACCACAAAAAGTTAACCCACATTTCAACAGTGTGAACATCTGGTTGTAAATCAGCATTTTTGAATAAATCTGCATATTCAAATACATACTCCAATTGTAATGCACACCATTCAACAGGTTTATAAATTGCACCAATATATGCTAAAGTGGTATTTTCATTATTAACACGTTGATTAATAAAATCAAAATTATTAATCATGCCGTTCATTCTAATGGGACTATTTCTATATTGATAGTTTTGAACGTTTACACCAAGCCATGCTTCAAGCTGCTCTGTAAAAACTTGTGTCATTCTAAAACCACCAACAACCTGGGATATACCATTTTGATATTTTGTTTCAGGAACATTGTAGTAATCTACAATTAAACTAAGGTAGTTATTTCTATGAATAAGACCTACTAAGTCTATATTACCAAATACTCTGTGGTAATTTCTATCACCATATAATGTTTTAAAGTTAAATCTTCCTTCGTAACCAACACCAATTAATAGTTTATCAACTATTCCTTGTGTTATCTTTCCCCCCCCCATGATGTATTCACTTGAACCAAGTAAACCTTCATATAAGGATACGTATGTATTAATAGGGTCATTATTAATTGTAGCCTGCCCATTTACATAAAGAGAAATACCTGTTTTGCTGGCATGAATATCAGAATCTATACCTGCTTCATACACTACAGCTTTACCTATTAAATCAGCTTCAGCATATATATTAGCAGCCATTGGGTTAAAACTCAGTGCCTGGTCAAGTCTTGCCCTTGCAACATGAGTATTTAAATTACCACCATCATCATGCATAAAATAGCTGTATGCAAGTTTAATACGAGTGCCGGAACTTTCCACTGGTATTTCAATATTAGTACCAGCTACTTGAGTTTTTAAGTTACTATAATAGCTAACAGGTAAACCATAATAAACGTTCATATTAAAATATTGAGAAGGTGTTACTTTTATATTAGCACCATCAATTTTATATCCATCAATTTGAGCAAGATAGATTCTACCAAGCGAAATATCTGTTATTGGTATAACATTTTTAAATTCCATATTACCCTGGTATATTCTAAAATCGCCATCAAGATTTTCTGCACTGCGAGTAAATTCATTATAAGAACGAGAAGCGTAAAGACCATCATAAAATCTATGATAATTTCTGTCACCAATAGTTGGTGCATTATCATATGCCCCACGAACATTTAAATTTAACACAAATTCACCTTGACCAACCTGAACACCACTTAATCTTAAGCGTGCATATTGATAGATAGGCCAGTCCATCTCATCGCTAAATCTTAGTTTTGCACGAGTAGTATAACTCATTTTAAGCAAACCAGTTTCACCAAAAGATATGCCGTTAATAGAGCTTCGAACCCCATTTGATGTAACATGCCTGTTCCAACTGTCTGGTGTGATAAATTCATCACCTTTGTATGCATAAGCATTTACACAGGTAAGAAACAGGAATGTAACAATGAATACATAGAACAATTCTACATTAAGAACTGACTTTAATGAATTCTTCATAACAAACCCCCCATGTTTTAGTTATAATTTTAATTCATCTATATATCTCAATGTTGAGCTTATTAACTAAGCTAAATGATAATAGTATCATTTATTATTTTATATATGTAAAATTTACTATGTAATACTATTTATAAAATATTAAAAAGATATTTTTTGGATTGCTTCACAAAAACAAAAAAGAAACATGACAGTTGTAAAGGTAAGTGAGACTTACTGTCCATTTCTCCATCTAAATTTATAGTAGACCATTTTAAAAATAAAAACAAGTGTTTTTTTATAATTTCTAAATTATCTTTTAAAATAAAGAAAAATCATGTAAAGAATGTAAATAGAATATTAATATGGATAATAAATATTAAAATTATAACAATGTTATATAAAAATATAGACAAAATGTTAAATCTATAAAAATACAGGTAGAATTATGATAACTAAACAAAAAATATTATATAAAAATAGAAAAAAATATAGAATAATAAAAATATAAAAATAAAAAAGAAAAGATGTAATGATACTTAATATCAAAAATATATTTAAAAAATAATAAATTATTATAATTATAATATATACATTTAAATATTTGTTGTTACAAATAAATATAACTTTTTTATCAAAAAATATAAATTAGATTATAAGATATATAAGTATAATATAAATAGTCGATAAAGTCATATAAATAATATAATATTAATACTAAATTTTAGGAAGTGTATAATGGCAAAAAAATTCCCTATATTTAATAAGCATTTTATTATATTAATGGCAGTAAATTTTACAGTTGCTTTTTCTTATTACATTACATTTGTAACTACCACATCTTTTTCAATAAATATACTGCATACATCAAATGCATTAGCAGGGCTTGGGTATGGTTCATTTTTTTCAAGCGGGCAAAGTTATGCCCTTTTTAATGCACCACGAAATAAATTAGGACTTGCCACATCAACTTACTACATTTTTTTAGATATAGGTGGTGGAATTGGACCTTATATATTTGGTTTTGCAGGTGAAAAATTTGGATATTCTTATATGTATCAAATAAGTGCAGGACTTGTATTTATTGTGCTTATCCTATACTTTATTATGATATTTAGTGGAAAAAAGAATAGCAAAAATAACAGTTAGAAGTTACTATTTATATCATATTTTTTCTATATTACAGATTTAATATGTAATAAATGGGAGTATTATCTTCCCTTTTTTTATCTGATAAAATATTTATTAATTATAATACAAAATAAATACAGCTAATTTATATAACATAGAGTAGATATGCAAAAGCCTGCTTATTAAAGCAGGCTTTATATATATTATGCAGCAGCTTTTTTGCTTTTAAATGTTTTTATATAATAAACAAGGGAGCTTGCTATACCAATAGAAGAATATGTACCTATTACAATACCTGCTATCATAACTATAGCAAAACCTTTAATTACTTCGCCACCAAATATAGCAAGGCTTATTACAGCAAGAAGTGTGGAAGTAGAAGTAAGTATTGTTCTTGATAATGTTTCATTAATACTAATATTCATACTTTCCATTAATGATTTATGCTGGTCCATTTTTGCTCTTTCCCTTATTCTGTCAAAAATAACGATTTTATCGTTTAATGAATAACCAACAACTGTTAATAATGCAGCTAAAACTGTTAAATCAAATGTAACATTTAAAGCTATTATTACAGCTAAAGTTAATATAATATCGTGAATTAAAGCAATAATAGAGCTTGTAGCAGACATTAATTCAAACCTAATTGCAACATATATTAATATACCAATAACAGCATATAAAACAGCCATTAAAGCCTGCCTTTTTAAGTCTTTACCAACTTGTGGTCCAACCTGCTCAATACTATCAATTGTAACTTTGCCGCCATCTTTAAATGAAGTAGTAAGCACAGTGCTAATATCATTAGATAATTGTTTTAAATCTTCATCTTCTGCCCCTTGGTCTACTTTGATTCTAAAAGAGTTAGCATCGCCTATGGACTGAATAGTGAAAGATTTATCTATCTTACTACTTAATGTAGAACGCATAGTATCAATATTAACAGGGTTTTCAAAAGTAACTTGTATGCTTGTGCCACCTGAAAAATCCACACCGTAGTTAAAGCCTTTTATAAATATTAAAGCAAGCCCTATTAGGCATAGAGCAATAGATACAGCAAAATATATTTTTGATTTACCAATAAAATCTATCTTTGTTCCAGTTTTAATTAATTCAAACATATTTGCACCTGCCTATATACTTAAGCTTTTTACATTGCGTTTTAAAAGGATTGACATAAATATAGTCCTTGTAACAAAGATAGCAGTAAACATAGATGCTATTAAACCTACACTTAATGTTATGGCAAAACCTTTTATTGGGCCTGTTCCAAATTGGAAAAGAACAACTGATGCAATTAATGATGTAATATTTGAGTCAACAATAGCAGAAAGTGCTTTAGAATAACCAATCTCTATTGCATTGTAAGGTGTTCTGTTATTTCTTAACTCTTCTCTTACACGTTCAAATATAAGCACGTTAGCATCTACTGCCATACCTAAAGTAAGCATAATACCTGCAATACCCGGAAGTGTAAGTGTTGCATGAAATTGAGCAAGAACTGCTAAAATTAAAAGCAGGTTTAAAACTAATGCTAAATTTGCAACCATACCACTGCCACGATAGTAAATACCAATAAAAAGCACTATTAAAATAAAGCCGATAACAGATGCAGTTACACCACTTTTAATAGAATCATCACCTAAAGAAGCACCAACAGTTCTATTTTCTGCAACTGTAACAGGGGCAGGTAATGCACCAGCTTTTAAAACAATTGCTAAATTTTTAGCATCATTAAATGAAAAATTACCAGAAATACTTGCATTACCACCAGTAATTACAGTTTGTATAGTAGGGGCAGAATAAATTGTGCCATCTAAAACAATAGCCATATTTTTTTGCAGATTATTTCTTGTAATATCTTCAAATATTTTAGCGCCTGTTGGGTCAAATTTAATAGATACTTCAGGCATATTGTTACTTGGGTTTACAATAACTTCAGCATCTAAAAGGTAACTGCCTGTAAGTACAGGTTCTTTTTTTACCACCATTGAAGCAGTAGATATTTCCTGCCCAGTAGTAGGGTCTGTAATTTTATATGGAAGAACAACACAGTCATAAGGAACTGGTTTTATTCTTTGTTCAACTTCTTCCCCAGTAACACTATTATCTACAATATGGAAAGTAAGCACGGCAGTTTTACCAATTAAATCAAGTGCCTGTTCAGGATCTTTAAGACCAGGAAGCTGCACTACAATATTTTTTGCACCCTGCCTTTGGATTAAAGGTTCAGCTACACCAAACTGGTCAACCCTATTGCGAAGAACTTCAATAGACTGGTCAACTGCATCGCTTCTCCATTTAGTATCATACATATTATCAATAGAGAAAACTATTGTTTTAGCATCTGTATCTATACCAGTTTCCACTAAATATGGGTAGTTATCTTTTATAACTTTAATAACTGCATCTCTATCAGTATTTTCACCGATACCTACTGCAATATTTAACATATTTTGTTTTCTAACAAAGGTATAAGCCATTTTTTCACTGTCTAAATCTTTACGGATTTGCATAACAGCATTATCTATTTTACCTTCTATGGCTTTATCAGTATCCACATCTAAAACAATGTGCATACCACCTTGTAAATCTAAACCTAAATTAATACTTTTTGAAATGGGAGTTACTGCATAAATTGCCCAGCCAAGTATTAATACAATTAATATCCATCTAGAAGTAAGCCCCATAATTCGTTATTTCTCCTTAACAGCTTCAGTTACTGTGTTTAAAGTGTTTGGGTCAATTTTATCAGCTATATAGCCTTTTATCATACGAACTTTTGTACCGCCTAAATCTACAACCATAATATTACCATCAACTGACGAAATAGTACCAATAATACCTGCATTAGTTAAAACAGTATCGCCTGCTTTTAATGCTTCAAGCATTGCTGCGTGCTGTTTTTGTCTTTTTTGTTGTGGACGTATTAATAAAAAGTAGAAAATTAATACCATTAAAATAATAGGCATGAAGCTCATTAAGCCACCCATTGCCCCTTGTGGAGCTGCTGCTCCTGCTTGTTGTGCGTAAGCTGCTGTTTCAAAAAACATAGTAAATACCTCCAAGTATTTTTAAATTTTATTATTTCCTTCTTTTAATCTATAAAGCATTTCCTGTTGTAATGATTTAAACTTACCTTCTTTTATAGCATTTCTACTATTTTTTACAATAGAAAGATAAAAAGAAATATTATGTATACTGTTTAACCTTAATGCAAGAATTTCACCTGCTTTATATAAATGCCTTAAATATCCACGTGAGAAATTGCGGCATGTGTAGCAGTTACAGTTTTCATCAACCTTATCATCACTGAAAGCTAAATCAGCCCTTTTTATAGAAAACTTACCGTTACTTGTAAAAAGTGTGCCGTTTCTTGCATTTCTTGTAGGCATTACACAGTCAAACATATCTACACCTAAACCGATACATGTTAAAATATCTTCAGGTGTGCCAACTCCCATTAAATATCGTGGCTTATTCTGTGGTAAAAATTCTGTAGTATAACCACAAATTTCATACATTTTAGATATTTCTTCCCCAACACTTAAGCCACCAATAGAATATCCATCAAAACCAATAGATGTTAGCTGCTCTGCAGAACGTTTACGCATATCTTCATATACGCCGCCTTGAACAATACCAAAAAGAAACTGGTCATCACGTTTTTTAGCCTTTTTTCCACGCTCTGCCCAGCGTGCAGTTCTATCAACAGAGTTTAACACGTATTCTTTAGTAGCAGGATAAGGGATACATTCATCAAAACTCATTATAATATCACTGCCTATGGCTTCCTGTATTTCAATTGATTTTTCAGGGTTTAGAAAAAGTGATGAACCGTCTAAATGAGATTTAAAGCTGACACCATCTTCTGTAATTTTATTAAGCTCAGCAAGAGAAAATACTTGAAAGCCGCCGCTGTCTGTTAGTGTAGGCTTATGCCATGAATTAAAATTTGCAAGACCTCCAAAATGTTTTAAAACATCGCACCCTGGTCGTAAATACAGGTGGTATGTATTACCTAAAATTATTTGAGCCCCAGCATTATTTAAATCTTCAGGTGATAAGGCTTTAACAGAGCCAACAGTGCCCACAGGCATAAAAATAGGTGTTTCAATCTCACCATGGTATGTTTGTATTTTACCTGCTCTAGCTTTTGTATCTTTATCTACATATTCTAAATTAAAAAACTGCATTCTTTAAAAATTTACTCCATAATATATATGAATTAATAGTTATAAATAATTTTTGCAAAAATAGAAAGAGAAAATAATATGTTTTTGAAAATTTTTTTAGAAATTTATAGAAGTTTAAATAGTAATTATGCTTATTAACAAGATATATTTATTTAAAACATGCTGGGAAAATATTAATAATAGCAAATTATATTCTATTCTCCCAAATTTTTCCTGTTAATATCTACCACCCAGCCTTCAGCTGTATTTGATGAAAATTCTTTCGTATATTTTTCTATAAATTCATCATAGCCGTGTTCCACTTTATATTTTGCTTCTTCCTTATAAATTGGTAAAACAAGATATAGTGATATTTGTTTATTATCTTTTGTTTTGATAATGGCTATATCATCGCCTAAAGATACAAGCATGGCAGCACTTAATTTTGTATTATTAGCAAATGAAGAATATTCTACAGTATAGCCTGGCGCAACCCATGTAAAAAATTCATAATGGTATCTTGCCACCATTCTTAAAAGCTGCATAGGCCAGTATGTTTCGTGTTTTGGATATGTGCTTGTCATATTATCTATATCCCAGTCAGCAGGAAGCATCATAAAAAGCTCTGCACGTTTAAATTCGGGATATTCTTTTTCCACAGCTTCCGGCAGTATCATATCTTCACTGCTCATGCCCTGAGTATAAAGCACATAATAAGGTTCATCATCAGTAGGATACATTATATTAACATCTATCTGATATTTAGCACCACTTGGGTCAATATGCAGCCCTGTTTCTCTGCCAGGGAAAATATAATTCATATGGTCATCAATATCTTTAGAATATGCAAAATTAACAGGTTTTAATTTTTTTATATTTGATGATTTGTTTTCCTGTTCTTTTTGGCTTGATTTATTATTATCATAGGGAAGGGGTTTTTTATATTTACCAAATACCATAATTCCTCATTGTGCTAATTATCTGGGGTATGTTTTGCATACCCCAGAAATATTTTATAAAAATGCTGTTGCCACTAAACCTGTAGCAGTCATTATAACTGCATATGGGAAAGCAAGTTTCATCATTTCAAAATATGAAAGCCTAATTAGTGGAGCAAGTGATGATGTAAGTAAGAATAAAAATGCTGCCTGTCCGTTAGGTGTTGCAACTGATGGGATATTTGTTCCCATGTTAATAGATACTGCAATATTATAATACTGCTGGCGAGTAGCTTCATCTAAAGCTGCCACAGCTTGTGCTACCTGCTCTGCAGTTTTAGCACCATCACCTAAAAAGTGAGCTTTTACATTACTCATATAAACTGTTGCTACAAATACATTATCACTAATAGCTGATAATATACCGTTTGCTGCAAAAAATGCTATAAGCTGTTTGCTGCCTTCCATATTTAAAACGTAATCAATAATAGGTTTAAAAAGTGCTAAATCTTGAATAACACCAACAATAGCAAAAAATACTACAAGTAATGCTGTAAAAGGTAACGCTTCAGTAAAAGCATGACCAAAATGGTGTTCATCTGTAACGCCGTTAAATGCAGTTAATAATATAATAATCATTAAGCCTATAAACCCAACTTCTGCAATATGAAAAGCTAAAGAAACAATTAAAATTATACCTACTACTGCCTGAATAATATATTTCATTTTAGCATTTTTAGTTAATTTTGCAGCATTTTCTTTAACATCATTTTCTAAAACCTGCCTAACTGCATCAGGAAGTTTATATCCATAACCTAAAAGATGAGTAACTTCTACTAATATAACAGTAATAAGCCCTGCAAAAAATACAGGAACAGATACAGTAGCACAATGTTGGAAAAATTCCACAAAGTTCCAGCCAGCAGCTGCTGCAATAATCAAGTTTTGTGGTTCGCCAACTTGAGTCATAGCACCACCTAAAGCCGTTCCCACTGCACCATGCATCATAAGGTTTCTTAAAAATCCTCTAAATTCATCTAAATCTTTTTTATGGGCTTCATCAATTTTGCTGTCATCTGATAATGCTGCTGCACTATTATTTGATGAATACCTGTGGTATATACCATAAAAACCGTAAGCCACTGCAATAATAACGGCAGTAACTGTTAATGCATCTAAAAAGGCAGATAAAAATGCACCTAAAAATGAAAATATTAATGATAATGCAAGTTTAGATTTTACTTTTACTAATAACCTTGAAAAAATAAAAAGTAAAAAATCCTTCATGAAGTAGATGCCTGCAACCATAAATATTAAAAGTAATAAAACACTTAAATTTACTTCCACTTCATGAAGCAGAGTTTTTGGAGAAGTCATGCCTAAAAGTAACGCTTCAATAGCCAGTAAACCACCAGACGGTAACGGATAGCATTTTAAAGCCAAAGCTAAAGTGTATATAAATTCAGCAATTAACACCCAACCTGCAATAGTTTTGCTTACAAATAAGAAAAGAATAGGGTTAATAATTAAAAAAGCAAGTATGGAAAGCTTATACCATACAGGCGTATTACCTAAAAAATTCTTAACAAATGATGCACCGTAGCCCATTTCTTTCATAATTTCCTCCTAGAAATTTATATTTATAATTCATTTTAAAAAAATTTTGTTACTAAATATTTATAATATTACCTATAACGATATAACTTATACACATTATATATGGTAAACTTTACTTTTTTTCTGCCTTAAAACTGATGTTTCCACATTAAACATATTTAAAGAAGCATCAGCATATTTTTCCAAAATATTATAGTCGTTATTATTTTCAGAAACATGGCCTAAAAAGCAGCGTTTAAGATTATTTCTGCTAAGCTCCCCTAAAAGATAAAATGCATCTTTGTTGGAAAGATGACCTTCTTTAGAAAGTATACGCCTTTTTAAATATTCTGGATATTTCTTATTTTTTTTAAGCAGCTCTTCTTCGTAATTAGATTCTACCATAAGCACGTTACTATCTTCTATGGATTTATAGATTTCATCAGTAATAACACCAAAATCTGTAGCAATAGAAAGTATTTTACTGCCAAAATCAAACTTAAATCCAAAAGGCTGCACTGCATCATGGATAGTGTTGAAAGGCATAACGGTAAAATCTGCAAATTCATAAGTAATATTAGCATCTATCGTAAAAATAATATCAGGTGATACACCTTTTTCTATTAGGGAATAGGCTGTGCCTTTTGATGTATACACCTTAGGGCTGAAACATGAAATAAGTGGCAAAATACCAGAAATATGGTCGGTATGTTCATGAGTAATAAATAAACTAACCTGCCTGCCTTTTTCTGCTGCCTTGCTGCCCAATGCTTTTTTAATAGATGTTAATGTTGCTCCTGCATCTACAAATATAAAATGTCCGTTATTATCTATAAAATAGCAGTTACCAGAACTGCCTGAAGCTATTACGTTAAAATTCATTTCCATATAATATTGTATATTGAACTAAAATACAAGGATTTTCGGTATACACATATATTTTTTATAAAAAATCTTCTAGATTGGTTATTATAAAGCATTATATTTATAAATATATAATGTGGTAAATTCTAAAAACGATTGCAAAAAAATATAAAAAAATCAGATTTTAAAAAATGTATTTTTGCTGTAGATTATATATTTTTTTATTGATAAAAGTAATTATTTCTATAATATAGCTTAATATAAATAAAGTATGAGGTAATGAATATGACTGAAGAATTACAGCGTATCAAAGAATATCATGCAGAGCATAGTGAATTTGCAAAAGCCATGAATATTAAAATATTAGAGCTTGATAAAGGCTATGCAAAAACTGTTATGGAGCTTAAAACTCAGCATAGGAATAGTATGGGTATAACTCATGGTGGTGCAATTTTTGCAATAGTAGATACTACATTAGGTGTAGCAACAACAGCTTACGGCACATTTGCAGTAACAGCAGCAGCAAATATTTCATATATTAAGCCAGGCACAAAAGGTCCATTAATAGCAGAAGCAAGAGAGCTTTCAAAAACAAGAAAATTAGGCACATACCAAGTAAAAGTTTTTGACGGTGACCACAGCTTAATAGCTATTGCTCAAGCTACAATGTATAGAAAAGATAAACCTTACCCACCAGTTGAAGAAGATAAATAATATATTTTTGAAAGAAAATAAAAAAATCTATTGACAAATTATTATATATAGGGTATATAATCTTTCCTTGATGACGCGGGGTAGAGCAGCTTGGTAGCTCGTCGGGCTCATAACCCGGAGGCCGTCGGTTCAAATCCGGCCCCCGCAACTTTATATGGCGGTTTAGCTCAGGTGGTTAGAGCATGCGGCTCATATCCGCAGTGTCCGGGGTTCAATTCCCTGAACCGCCACTCTTTTTTCTTTTCAATATCTTCATATTAAAGCATATAATTATTATTTTATTTGGCAGATTATATAATCTTAAAAATTATATAGTCATGAAAATTATATCTGGAACTACATCTTGTTTCCATTTTATATATCATATTATTTTTAACACTTGTAAACTATATTTTATATTATATGCATTCAATTTATATGTTTTATACAAAAAAATAATAAATATTTTATTTTTTTAAATATATTTATTATATTTTTTATGTTTTACTTGTTTTATCATTATTTTTTTTATATAATAGTAATCGTTATCAATTTATTATGAGGTGTTATATGAAAAACCATATTAAATGGACTATTGTTTTTCTACTTTTAGGCATTATTGCATACTTGTTTTCTCCAAGTATTAAAAGGCTTTTAGCAGCAGATAGCTATCTTTCTGCACGTATTGCTTTAATGTATCTTTCAGGTACATTAGGAACAATTTTAATGTCTGCAGCAGTTATTATTTCAGCTCGTTTTTCTTTTGTAAACAAGTTTTTTGGTGGGCTTGATAAGGCATATGAAGTTCATAAAGCAACAGCAGCTTTAGGGTTTGCATTTGGTTTAATTCACTTTCTTATGTCGTTTTCCAATAGAATGTTTATAAAATTTGGTGTTATTCCTGAACCTGCCCATTCCAATAACCCATTAACTGGTTTTATTCTTTCACTTTATAATGCAGGCTATGCATTTTTAGAACCAGCGTTTATTGTGCTGATTATAATAGTTTTTATTGCCTTATTCCGTATGATACCATACCACATTTTTAAATATACCCATAAAATTATACCTATAATTTATTTACAAATTGCACTTCATGCTTTTACTGTTCCATTTCGTGGAGGCTGGGTTGAAACTATTGGTGGCTACATTTTACAAGGCATGGTGCTTTTTGGAACAGTTGGTGCTATTATTACTTTATTTCAGCTTACTGGCTTCAAACATACATATAAAGGCACTATCAGTAAAAAAGATAAACCATCATCAGATATTATCCACTTAAAAATTAAGCTTAATAATGCAGATAATTTTAAATTAGATGCAGGTCAGTTCGTATTTTTAAAATTTGAAAAATCTTTTGAGGCTCACCCATTTAGTGTAGCATCATATGATACATCATCTAAAGAATTAGAATTCTATATTAAAGAATGTGGGGATTTTACAAATAAATTATACGAAAGCATAAGTGAAAATTCTCAGGTGAAGGTAGAAGGTCCATATGGAGAATTTAACTTTAAAGAAGAAGGCAAAAATCAAGTATGGGTTGCAGGTGGCATTGGTATTACACCATTTTTAGCAAAATTAAAAGAATTAGCTAATAATAAACCATCACATACAATTGATTTAATATACAGCAAAATAGGTGATACACCTTTTGATAGTATGCTGCAGGAAATGTGTGCAAAAGCAAATGTAAATCTTCATATGGTAGATACTAATAAAGATGGCTTACTTACATATGAACAAATAAAATCTATTACACCAAATATTTTATCTTCATCTATTTGGTTTTGTGGCCCTGTTGGTTTTAGAAATGTTGTGCATAAAGGCTTAAAACAGGATAATATAAATATGTTATCATTCCATTTCGATAATTTTAGCTTTAGATAAATAGCAATATAACCATAGCAGAATTAATCTGCTATGGTTATAATCTTATAAAAATATATTCTCATCAAGCATTACACTAAAATCATTACAATGCTTATTTAACTAACCTTCACTATAAACCCACCTGCTTATTACTGGCTGTATAAAATACTGCTTATACTTATAACTTAAAAATTATTTTAATAAGTTTTATATGGTAACTAATATTATTTTTCATAATACTTAATTATATTTGTATGGCATAATACTTGCTAATATTTAAATTACTCAATAAAAAAACTAAATTAATATTGTAAAATGTGTAAAAATTATAAATTTTTAAGCCATATTTTTGTGCTTAAAAAAACAGCAGCTAATTAAAATAATGCTATATTGGGCAAAATGAAAGTTTTATAAAAAAGTTTTCCACACCTTTTAAGGAAAAATTTTTTAAAAAAAATACTTGACATGCTAAAAGCCAGTATATACAAGAAAACTTTATAAATTATTGATATATAAAGATAAAAAATATAAGTCTTTATTTATCAATACTTTTAAGGCTTTTTTATAAAAGAAGTTTTCCACAAGTTTTCCACATATGAAAGTGGCATGGAAATTTATAACTGATAGTTATTCATTAGGTTTTAGATATAAATCTTTAATAATGAATATAAAATATACTGTTGCAATTTATTTAAAATAATATATATTGACATAATATGGTAAAAGTAAGAGAATATAAAACTAGACGCCTTGCTGATGAGGCATCATCATATTTAATGTCAAAAGGCATACCTGCAGTTATAAAAGGGTATGTTGCTGTGCCAAAGGGGCTTGAGCACTTTAAACAGGATAAAGTTGAGCTTATGGTTCCTGAGCATCTTTATAACAAGAGTATTGAGTATTTATCTGAACTTGAGCGTAAAGTAGATAACAAGAAAAAAGAAAAGGAGTAAATCGTGAGAAAAAAACTGTTATTAATCCTTGTTACTATTGTTGTCTCTATTTTGAGCGTATCTTGTGCAAGCACTTCAAAAGTAGCTAAACACAAGTATTCTCCATATTATTTTTACACTAACACAAATGATTTTATGTTTGAAATGAGCAGGTATGAGCTTAGTAAATATATAACTTTTGATAAACTTGGTTATCGTGGTTCTTATCTTGATAAAAAAAGAATGACGAAAGAAGATATGGAAGAAATAAGGGATAATAGAAATGTTAAAGCAATTCCCTCTGTTGTAGTTCCTCAGGTTGGTTTTACAACAGAAAGTATAAATATGAAGTTATACCCTACTCACCATACTATACACAGGGGCAATGAAAAGTTTGATTCAAACCAGTATACAAGAATGAGTGCTTTTTTACCTGTATTTATTATGCATACATCTAAAGACGGCGAATTTTACTATGTTATGACAGAGTTTATGCGTGGCTGGGTGCCTGTGGATAAAATAAAAATCTATTCCCAAGTTGCATTCTCTGGTATCCAGCAAATGCCTTTTATACGTGTTATAAAAGACAATACTACAATTGGTGGTGTAAAATATGGCATTGGCGATAAAGTGCCACTTTTAAGTTATGATAATAATGAAGCATTAGTATTATCACCACAGGGCACATATGCAAAAGCGAAGTTAGACGGCTCTTTTGTTATTGGTAATGCAAAATACGATGAAAAATTAATGAAAGAAATGGCAGAAAGTCAGCTTAATAACCCTTATGACTGGGGTGGCAAGGCTGGTTATAGAGATTGTTCTGCATATGTTAGAGATTTATGGCGAGTGTTTGGGGCAGATATTCCAAGAAGCTCTGGATTACAAAAATTAGTTGGTAAAAAGTTAATAGATAAGCCAAAATCAGAAAAAGAGTTTTATACTGTTTTAAAAAATGCAAAACCATACAGGACACTTATATTTTTCAAAGGCCATGTAATAATGTATGGTGGTATGGAAGATGGTGATTATATAATATACCATGCAGTAAATACCCTTAAAAATGATAAAGGTAAAAAGATAAAATTAGCAAAGGTGGCTAAAAATAAACTAAAAGAAGAACAGTTTGTAAAAATTTGGAAAAGGGTAATAAGGGTATCAGAGATTTCACCTTTAATATCACCAGAACTTCCAAAAGAACCAGAGCTTATTGAGATAACAAATATTATGGATAAAATCTCCAAATTTGGTGGCAAACACGTAGTGGCAGATAATAAGTAATATATTTGCTACAATGTATAATAAGTATCATCATTATAAAATGAAGCTTTGATTATATTTTTTTCTATTAATATATTTAAAGCTTCATTTATTTCGTTTTCACTTTTTCCAAAAACACAAGACATATCCTGCAGTGTGCATGGTCGCATTTTTAAAAGGGACGGTATTAATTCATCTAAATTAAGTGTGGCAGATGTTTTATAAAGGGATACAAACCCACCAGTAACTTCTGCATTTATGTTATTATTTTTTAATAGATTAGCAGTGGCAAGTAAAAATTCATCATCAACTTTTTCAATATTTTTATATGCTGGTGGCCTGTGTATTGTGCCAAGCTGCACTTTTTCTGCTTTAATATTTTTAAGCACATTAATTAATTTTTCTATGCTTTTTTTATCATCATTTACACCTTTACAAAAAAGCACTTCCACAAAAAGCCTGCCCTTATATTCATGGGAAAATTTTTCTAAAGATGATATTATATTTTCAATATTTATATTTTTATCAGGCAGGTTTATTTTATTAAAAGAATTGCTGTCTACACTGTCTAAACTAGGCACAACAATATCAAATAAAAGTAACGTATTATAAACACTTTCTATATGCAAAGTAGTAGTATTTGTTAAAATAGCAACTGGTTTATTTGTAATATTTTTTATGCCTTTTAATATTGTATCAAGTTCAGAATTTAATGTAGGCTCACCTGCTCCAGTTATTGTAATAACATCACAAAGTTCATTAAATTTATCATAATTTTTACTAAATTCATCTAATATATCAGCTGCTTTTATATATGGTTTTATCTGCATTGTAGTTGCTTTTGTTTTACCTACTTCACAATATAAACAGTCTAAAGAACATATTTTAGATGGCACAACATTTATACCTAATGACCTGCCAAGCCTTCTTGAAGGTGCTGGTCCAAATATATATTTTAACTCACTCATACATCACCTTTTTATGTATAATATATAAAATATTATTTATTGCAATATAATTATAGCTGTATTATATTTAAAAATCTTGGAGGGTGTTATGAAAAATATAACAGCTACATTTATAATATTATTATTTTTAAGCTTTAATAATGTTTATGCAGAAGATATCCTTCAAGATATGTATGGCAAATGGTTAAGATTAAGTGAAGAAAAAGATGGTAAAAACTGCAAAAAATTAACTGTTGATGGCAAAACAAAATGTTATTCCATACATCAAAGCTTATCAGAATTTGATGATGTAGGACCAGATTATGTATGGTTAAATGAAGATGAAAACTTTTTTGAATACAGAATTGCAGAAGCAGATTTTGCTGAAACTACAAAACCAATAGAATATAAAAGAAAAAATGGTAAACACTACTTTCTTGTAGATGGTGAAACAATATATGGCAGACCTTATGAAACATATTATCAAATAAAGCAAATAGATAATAACTATATATATTTCATTACTCAAATTAATCCTTTTGGCGAGCCAGTGGAATTATATATTAGAGAAGAACTGGCAGATAAGTTAAAAATCCCTGTAATAACAATAGAGTAATCAAGCTGTTAAAATATATAAACTATTGTAGTAATTAACAGGTAATGTTTATAATTTAAAATAAAATATTTATTATACAGACCATATTAAAGATTACTCTGCAAGACTTGCAAAAAAATATATTTTTTTTAAAATCTTTAAAAAAATTTATTTTAAAATTTCTTTTAAGTATTTTTTCTTCCTGCCGATTAGTGTTTTTATGGAAAGCAAAGGTAAATTAATTGATAAAATACTTAGAGATTTTTTAACTAACGAAGCACAGGCAACTGATATGCGTATAATGTCCATACGCCATTTTTTGTCCACTTTAAATACAGCAGTAGATAAGTATTTAGAGGAAACAAGCGAAGAAAACAGTGAAAGAAAAAGGCTTGTGCTTATGCTTGATGATATGGCAGAAATTTACCGTCATGAAATATCAGAGCTTTTAGTACAAAGAGGTAAACTGCAGCATTATATTGAAATATTTAATAAAGATAACCCAACATATGAAAAAAGAATAGTATCAAACACAAATAAAAACAGTATATATAACAGCAATATTATAAATTAATTACATACCGTATTTAGATTTTTCAGCATTATACCAGTTTTCAATTAACTGTTTTTCTTTTACTAGTTTTTCAAATGTACCTGTATAGTCAAAATCTTTATCATGCCTGGCATGCTGTTCTAAATCTTCACATAATTTTCTAAAAGATTCAAAACCAAGATTAGCAGAAGAACCTTTTAATTTATGGCCAACTTTATGGATTTGTGGTCTATCATTTTTAGAAACTGCTGCTTCAAGAGCAGGAAACTCATCTTCAACAGATTTTACAAATATACCAATTAAATTAAAAACGATGGATTCATCAATACCACCACCAAGAAATTCTACTACTTTTTTAACATCATAATCTAACTTATCCATATTTGCTACCATATAAAAATAAATATTATACCAAAAATTATCGAACAAATATGAAAACATGTCAAGTTAAAAGATGAATTTTGTAGTGTTGTTACATATACAAATCATAAAAATGTGTCTATAAATAATAGTAAACATATGGCGACATCTATTGTCGTTTAGGTTGTTATTAATAATGTATAAAATGTTGAGAAAAGAAATAATCAGGAAAGAAAATTAAGTTAATAGTAGACAAAATATAAGAATAAAATTAATATATAAAAAGGTGATGTATGGAAAATTTAGGTAAGATTATCACAACAGCTAGAAAGCTTAATAACATTGGCAGGTGGGCAAATGAATTTTTGCACCAAAGGTCATCAGTTGCAGAACACTCTTTTTCTGTTGCACAAATTGCGCAGCTTTTAGGTGTTTTAGAGGAACAAAATGGTATAAATATTAACTGGCAAAGGCTTTACAGGAAAGCTTTAAACCATGATATACCAGAAGCTGTTATGGGTGATGTTATCAGCACCACTAAAAATTCCAATGCAGAAGTAAAAAAGGCTTTAAGTTTAGTAGAAGAAACTTTAGTGGAAGAAAACCTGTTGAACCAAATAGAAGAACCTTTTAGGTCTATATACAGGGATATTATTTTTGACGGTAAAGATGAAACTACAGAAGGGAAAATACTTTCAGCTGCAGATAATATTGATGCTTTAATAGAATGTATCCAGGAAGTAAAGCTTTGCAATAAAGAGCCATTTTTAGAAAAATATGGTTATATTCTTGAAAAAATAAAAAGTATTGATTTATATTCTGCCAATTTTTTTGTGGAAAATATTCTGCCATACATTATTAGTGATTGTGCTATGCTTAAAAATAAATAAACATTGAAGAAAAGGGGTTAATATGAAAAAAATACTATATGTTATAGTTTTACTACTTTTTATTGCTTTATTTGGATGCAATAAAAATAACAATAATGAGCTTACTGTTATTGGAACAGATGGTTCAACAGGCAGCACAGAAAAAACAGTAAAAAACAATGTTAATATCAAAACATTAGAAACGATAGATTATGCAGGTTACCAAAAAATATTACAGGATAATAAAGGAAAAGTTGTGCTTTTAAACTTTTTTGGTTCATGGTGTGCTCCATGTAAAGCAGAAACACCTGATTTTATAGAAGTATATGAAAAATATAAAGACAAAAATTTCGTAATTATTGGCTTGGCTGTTGATAATAATGTTAATGATGCAGTAAAATTTGTTAATAATTTTGGTGTAACATACCCAGTATATCAAGCAAGTGAAGACCTTATAAAATATTTTAGAGTTGGGCCTATACCAACATCACTTTTATTTGATAAAAACGGAAAATATTTAGACCAGTTTATAGGTTATATGGATAAAAGTATTGCTATACAAATTGCTGAATTAGGAGGTAAATAGTTATGGATAAAGTGTTTATATGTGGCCATAAAAACCCAGATACTGATTCTGTTGCATCTGCTGCAAGCTATGCATATTTAAAAAATCAAATTAATAAAGATTATGAATATGTGCCGATACGATGCGGCAATGTTAATGACCAAACAAAATTTATTTTCCAAAAAGCTGAAGCTACACTTCCTGAATATATGAAAGATATTTATCCAAAAGTAATAGACAGCATGACTACTAACCTAATTACAGCTGAAGAAACTGACCCACTTTCAAAATTTTTAAGAATACTTCGTGAAAAAAACCTTCGTTTTATGCCAGTTATAAACCAAGAAAAAGAATACAAAGGTATGCTTGGTGTTAATGATGTTACAGAGCTATTTTTAAGAGATGACAGGCAGGAAAAACCAGTATTTTCTTTAAGGGCAGACTCATTACGCCGTTCCCTTCGTGGAACTGTTTTAAATGTTGGCGAAAAGGAAGATTTCAAAGCTTCTGTTGTTGTTGCTACAATGGCATATGATGATTTTAATGAGCATGTTAAAAACGTATCAGATGAAGAACATACATTATTAATTACAGGTAACAGGCAGAATATTTTACAAGATGCTTTTAAAAAGAAATACCCTGCAATTATTATTGTTGGGCTTAGTGAAGAAGCATGTAAAAGCCTTAATTTTGGTGATTATAAAGGTTGGGTATTTTATTCTCCATTTGATTCATCTCAAACTATTAGATGTGTAGAGATGGCAACACCAATTGGTAAACTTTTAAATAAAATAGAGCCTTGTGCTCCATATGACTATATAGATTCTGTTGCAGATGCTATTAGTCAATCAGGCACAAAAAGCCTGCCAGTTGTTAGTGACGGCAAGCTTGTTGGTGTTATTACAGGCACAGATATTTTAAAAAGAAAACGTGCAAAACTTATTATGATGGACCATAATGAAGCAACTCAGGCAATAGATGGCGTTGAAACTGCAGAGCTTATGGAAATAGTTGACCACCACAGGTTAGGCACAATAAAAACTAGCAGCCCAGTTACATTTTTTGCAAAACCAGTGGGCAGCACATGCACTCTAGTTTACCAGCTTTATAAAGCTAATAAAGTGGAAATACCTAATAAAATAGCAATGTTACTTTTAGGTGGTATGCTTAGTGATACTGTTATTATGAAATCTCCAACATGCACACAAGATGATATTAATGCTATTAATGATTTATCAAGCCAATGTGGAATAGATGCAAAAGAATATGGTATTGAAATCTTCTCTGCAACAGACAGCTTAACATCTCGTTCTGCAAAAGATATAATAGGAACAGATTTTAAAATATTTGAAGAATACGGTGTTCGTTTTGGTATAAGCCAAACAGAAACTGTAACTCTTGCACAGCTTGGAGAAGTTAAAGACAAGCTTCAGGAAGAACTTTTTAATGTTAAAGAAAATAATAAACTTGATTGGATGATGTTACTTGTAACAGACATAATAAAAGAAGAAAGCCAGTTAATAACAACAGGTTTTGCACCGGGAGAATCAATTTTTGCTTATAAAAAATTGGAAGATAAACTTTTTTACCTTCCAGGTGTTTTATCTCGTAAAAAACAGCTACTTCCTGAAATATCAAGGATATTAGAAGAAATTAGTAAATAATATTATTATGTTAAAGTAATATTAAGGGGAAGAATTTGAAAAAATTATTTATTTTATATATTATGATGTTTATCATAGTTGCTGGCTGTTCAAATATTGGTGGTATATCTTCAGATAACAGCACTACTGGTAATGACAGCACTACTGGCAGTAATAATGAACAAATTGTATCATTAGAAAACCCTATAGTTTATGGTAGCAATACAGTAAATTATGATAAAACAAAACAGCTGCATACATTAGTTTATTTTGCAGGTGATAAGTATGGCAATTACACTAGTAAAGACAGCTATACAATATCATCTAATAATAATGCAGTAACTCAATCATATGATTATTCATACTATAAACAACCAGCAGAAGAATTAAGTCCAAAAGAACAGTTTAATGAGCGTATAAGAAACTTTCAATTATATGCAGAAAATGCAGGGCTTAAGCCTATTGAGAAAAGAGATGATGTGCTATACAAGACTGCACCACAGGTTGTAGAAGTTTGTACAAAATGGAATAATGTATACGTGCAGGATTTTGACCAAAATCAATTTAAAACTATAAATGCAACTTGCATTGCAGTATCAAACCATGCTTATTTCTTTTTAGAAGATGGGCTTACTAAACCATCAGATGATAAAATACAGGCGATTGTAAATGCTTTTAATAAAGATTATGAAATAATACATCAATATTACGGCACAGAAACAGATACTGATGGCAACGGTAAAGTATCATTTATGATATATGATTTTAGTAAAATTTATTATGGCTTTTTCTATCCGGCTGATAAGTATAAAAGCACAGAACTTCCTGCTGGTGAAAAATCAAATGAATCAGATGTGTTATATGTAAATTATAATTATTTTACTGATGAAGAGTGGGACAATCGTTCAACAGATGTGAAAGCAACCTTTATTCATGAATTTCAACATATGGTTCTTTTTGACAGCAGAAGCAGGGCAGGTTTATCCCCAAATATAGCAGTGTGGATAAATGAAGGGCTTTCCATGCTTTCAGAGTATTATGGCAATTATGGAGCACCACACTTTAATTATATAGCAGGTTATTTTCGTCAAAATCAAGGCAAATCATTGATAACAAATGACGGCTATCTAGATTATGGGTTAAGTTATCTTTTTATAAGATATCTTCAAATTAGGTTTGGCGATGATATTGTTAAAAAAATATATGCATCAAATAAAGATGGCACTCAAATGATAGAAGAAGTGACAGGTATGGATTTTGATGAATTATTTTTAGATTTTACAAAGATGATACTTGTTACAGGAAGAGGTATAACTACTGATAAAAGGTATAATATAGATGAGTTTAATGGTGTGCAGGGCTCAGAAATATACAACCGTAATGGTTTTAATTTATCTGAATTAATAGATGAAGTTTATTCAATAAATTTATCAAATCCGTTATTTATAACAAATACAGGTAATACTAAAGAATTATCTCTTTATGGGTTTCAAATTACTAGATGGTCATCTCCAGTTGATACCATTAATTTTACAGGGACAAACGGTGTTAATGGGTTTTATTATGCCTGGTAAATAGTAGAAAATACATAAATTATATAAGACTGGTAAATTAAAATTTTATCAGTCTTTTTTATATATAAATTAAAATAGATAAAATATAGCTATATCAATAGTTTCACTTAAAAAGTGGAAAACCTGTGGAAAACTATAACTTCTTAAAGCCTTGAAAAATAAGGATTTTCAATATAGTATCTAAATAGTCTTTTATTATAAATAAGTTATAAGCAAATCAAGTAAAATCAATAAATTACAAGGGTAGGGAAAAAGATACAGAAATAATTTGGATAAAAAGTGGATAACTTGTATAAAAAATATATAAATGTAAAGTATAGATTATAAATTCAATAGTTGATTAAAATTTAAGCACATAAAAAAATCAAAAAAAATATTAAAAAATATAATTTTTTCCTTGTAATTATTAAAAAGTAGTATATAAGTATAAGTTTATATATAATATATAGGAGATGAATAATGTCTATTCGCGTTCGTTTTGCACCAAGTCCAACAGGTCATATTCATGTAGGTAATGTAAGAACTGCATTATTTAATTATCTTTTTGCTAGAAGTCAGGGTGGAAAATTTATATTAAGAATTGAAGATACTGATTTAGAAAGGTCTACTTTAGAAAGTGAAGAGTTAATTTATGAAGATTTGGAGTGGCTGGGGTTAGATTATGATGAAGGCCCAAAAAAGGGTGGAGAATACGGCCCATACCGTCAAACTGAACGTTTTGATATATATAATAAATATGCTGAAAAATTAATAGAAGAAGGCTATGCTTATAAATGTTTCTGCACAAAAGAAGAGCTTGATACAGAAAGAGAAAAAGCAAGTAAGGAAGGCAGAGCATACATTTATGGTGGCAAATGTGCTCATTTAACTAAAGAAGAAATAGCAGAAAGGGAAGCCCGTGGGGAAAAAGCCAGCATAAGATTTCGTGCTTTTAAACCTACTATATTAGTGCAGGATATGATCCATGGAGATATAGAGTTCCCAACTAACGCTTTTGGTGATTTTATTATTATCCGCCCAGATGGTGCTCCAATATATAACTATGTGGTAGTAATAGATGATGCTTTAATGAAAATCACACATGTTATAAGGGGTGATGACCACTTATCAAACACACCAAAGCAGGCTTTAATATATGAAGCCATAGGCGAAAAAGCACCAGTTTTTGCTCATATTCCAATGATTTTAGGTCCAGACCATGCAAAACTTTCAAAAAGACATGGTAATACCAGTGTGGAAGAATTTAGAAAAGCAGGCTATTTAAAAGAGGCTATGATTAACTATATGTCCCTTTTATCATGGAGTTCAGATGATGAAAGAGAACTTTTTACAATGGAAGAATTAAAAGAAAAATTTTCTATGAAAAGAGTATCAAAAAGTGCTGCTGTTTTTGATTTTGATAAGTTAAAATGGATGAATGGTATATATATTCGTTCAAAAGAAATATCTGAGCTTTTAGAATTATGCAAACCATACATTATTGAAAGTGGTTTAGCTGATGAAAAATATATTAATGAAAATAAAGAAAAAGTAGAAGCTATGCTTTTATCTGTTAGAGATAATTTTACTTTATTAAGTGATGCACCAACTTATTTAAAGGTTTATTTTGAATTGCCTGATGAGATTACAGAAGAAGCTATGGAAATGTTAAATCTTGAAACATCAAAAGGTGTGCTTGATTTATTTTTATCAAAGATAGCTGGCAAAGAATACCTTGATTTAGAATCTTATAGAGCAATTATGAAAGAAATACAAAAAGAAACTCTCACAAAAGGCAAACCATTATATATGGCTGTAAGATGTGGCATTACAAGAAGCACTAAAGGTCCTGAAATGGATAGTGTTGCAACCATATTACCAGTTGCAGAGCTAACAGAAAGAATAAAAGCTACAATGGAAAAAGCAGGAATGGCTTAATGTTTAATTTAGGTATTATAGGCAGACCAAATGTTGGCAAATCCACCCTTTTTAACAGAATTGCAGGTAGAAGAATTGCAATTACTGATGATATGCCCGGAGTAACAAGGGATAGGATAGAGGTGGAAACTTCCTGGCTTGGTAAAAAATTTAAGCTTGTAGATACAGCAGGCTTTGACTTACAGGCAGATATATTAAAAAAGGAAATGCAGGAGCAGTTTTTTAAAGCACTGGAAATGGCTGATTTTTTAATATTAGTAGTAGATGCAGCAGACGGGCTTCATGCACTTGATGAAATAGTCTGTGATATGTTAAGAAAAGTTGGCAAACCTTTTGTAATAGCAGTAAATAAGGCAGATAGTAATGCAAGAGAGCAGGCAGTAAATGAGTTTTATAAACTTGGTGATGTGGAACTTTTTGCCATATCAGCACTACATGGTAAAAATGTAGATGATGTGCTTGATTATATAATAGATTATATTCCAGATGAAGAAGAAAGTGAAGAAGATTTGGAAGATGAAGATGAAGCTATAAAAATAGCAGTTATCGGCAGACCAAATGTGGGAAAATCAAGTTTATTAAATGCATGGCTTGGAGAAGACAGAGTTATTGTAACACCACTTGCAGGCACTACAAGGGACAGTGTTGATGTTTATTTTACCTATAAAAATGATAAATATATTATCACAGATACAGCAGGTATTAGGAAAAAATCTGTAATGTTTAAAGATACCATTGAAAAATATGGTTATTACAGGTCAAAAGATGCTATCAGTAATGCTTCTATTGCTGTTGCAGTAATTGATGGGGCAGATGGCTTAAATGAAAGAGATGTTAAAGTAATAAGTGATGCATGGGAAGAAGGAAAGCCAGTTATATTAGCAGTAAATAAATGGGATATTGCAGAAAAAGATGAAAAAGCAGTTAAAAATTTTAAAAGGCAGATAGCTGAAAAATTGCAGTTTTTATCAAACCCACCAGTTCTTTTTATATCTGCAAAAACAGGTAAGAACTGTGAAAAAATATTTGATTATGTAAAAAAACTATATCTTGAATATAATAAACGAGTGCCAACAAGTGCAGTAAATGAAGTTTTACAGGAAGCATTAGAAAGGCATCAGCCACCAGTTGTGGGAACTAAAAGATTAAAGTTTTATTATATGACTCAAGTTGCAGCACGGCCGCCATATTTTGTGGCTTTTGTAAATAATCCACAAGGGGTTCACTTTTCTTATGAAAGATTTTTAGTAAATATGTTAAGGGAAGCCTTTGGGTTTAATGGTGTGCCTGTAAGGTTAAGTATAAGAAAACGAAAAAGCAAATATGCAGATGATGATGAGTAGAAGGATATGAGCTGGTTTTATTTAATTGTAGCAGGTCTTTTTGAGATAGGCTGGCCTTTAGGCTTTAAGCTTGCTTCCACTTATACAAAATATAATATACTCTTTTTTGGAGTATCAGTTATATCTATGGCATTAAGTGGTGTATTTTTATATTTAGCACAAAAAACTATTCCTATAGGCACAGCTTATGTTATATGGACAGGTGTTGGAGCAGTTGGCACATTATTAATAGGCATATTTTTCTTTGGTGATAGTGTAAACTTTTGGCGTATATTTTTTATTGCTATAATTATAGCTGGTATTATCGGCTTGAAAATAGTGCATTAAAATATGCAGTAAGCATATTTTGAACGTATTAGAATATGCGATTATGCAATTGTATTTATACAGCTTATTAAAAAAATAAACACAGTAACTAAAAAATAAAAGCAATATAATAGATATTATGGCTCAATAAATTGTATACAAACAAATAATTAAGTCATAATGTATATTTATATGTTTTTTAGGTAGATATTTTAAAATTTAATGAATTTAATGAATTTACAGGTGGAAATATGAGAGCAGATTTTGCAAACTCATTACACCAATAATAAAAATTTCGTCCGTGAAATTTTTATTTAGCATAAATAAGGGAGCAAGTCCCATTATTTACTTACTAAAGAAAAACACGTCCATGTGTTTTAAATAGATATATTAAATATAATTGATTTTGCAGGTGGAAACATGAGAGCAGATTTCGCAAACTCATTACACCAATAATAAAAATTTCGTCCGTGAAATTTTTATTTAGCATAAATATGGGAACAAGTCCCATTATTTATTTACTAAAGAAAACACATCCATGTGTTTTAGTATAGATATTTTAAAATTTAATGAATTTACAGGTGGAAACATGAGAGCAGATTTCGCAACGATTGGTAGTGGTTTAACTTATGAAATTAGGAATATTGTGGAAATTGCTAATTTTATGAAGTCAAAAGGGTTAGAAATTTCATGGGAAAATATTGGCGACCCTGTTATGAAAGGGGAGCAGGTGCCAGAATGGATTAAAGACGTGCTTAAAGAAGTAATTGATGACAACCTTTCTTTTGCATATTCACCTACTAAAGGGGTGGACTCTACAAGAGAATATTTAGCAGCCAAAAGAAATGCTCTAGGTGGTGCTCAAATAACTAAAGATGATATTATATTCTTTAATGGTTTAGGGGACGCTATTGCTAGAAGTTACTCTGTTATCCGTGTTGATGCCCGCATAATCATGCCAGAGCCAACTTATTCTACTCACTTTATGGCAGAAGTGGCACACGCATCATTTCCACCAAATACATATAAAATGAACCCATATAATAACTGGGCACCAGATTTAGGTGAGCTTGAAAGAAAAATTAAAAGCGCCCACTCTATTGTTGGTATTTTAATAATTAACCCAGATAACCCAACTGGTTATGTTTATACAAGAGAAAAATTAGAAGAAGTGGTTCGTATAGCTCGCGAACATAATCTTTTTATTGTGGCAGATGAAATATACCATAATATGATATATAACGGGCAAAAAACACCATATCTTTCTGAAGTAATAGGTGATGTGCCAGCAATCAGCATGAATTCTTTATCAAAAGAAGTGCCTTGGCCGGGGGCAAGATGTGCCTGGATTGAAGTATATAACTACGGAAAAGATGCTGATTTTGATAGATATATACAGGCAATATTTAAACAAAAACAGGCAGAAGTATGCTCTACTACTATGCCACAAATGGCAATACCAAAACTTATGGAACACCCAGAATATGCAAAATATTTACAAACTAGGGTAACTCATTACGAAAAACTGGCTGATATTGCATATAATATATTAAAAGATGTACCATATATTGTGGTAAATAGAAGTAATGGTGCATTTTATTTAAGTGTTGTATTTAATGAGGCAGTATTTAATAACAGGCAGCACCTTGAAATTGAAAATAAAGAAGTAAAAGAATACGTTAACAAGCTTTTAGATAATAATGCAGAACACGATAAACGTTTTGCTTACAACCTGCTTGGTGCAACTGGTATATGCCTTGTGCCGCTTACTTCATTTTTTACAAATCTACTTGGTTTTCGTATTACTTTACTTGAAAAAGATGTGGAAAAATTTGAGAAAAATATAAAAACTATAGCTCAAAAAATTGTAGAGTATGTAGAATCTACTAAATAGATACACTAAAAAGCAGGCTTTTGCCTGCTTTTTTTCATACCATTAAAAAGTCATCGATTATTTCTAAATTTCAAGTAAGAAATATTAGCTGTATTAATCTATTAAACTAAACTTAGAGCGTGTATCCAAGTTTAGATACTGTGATAAGAAAATTTTATAAGGCAACTTTTTTCTCCACATCGTTTCGTTTTCAGAAACAAACTTGAAAAATAAACAAGTTTATTTTTTGGGCTGAATAAAAAAAGTAGCTTATATCATCATTAAGCTTATAAAAAGACTAGTAAAAATATATTTTTTCGACAATCAGTAAAAAACATGATTTTTACTAATTTCTCCTAAATATACGAGAAAGGATTTCCTGCCCTAAAAATGACTTATCTATATCTTCTTCTTTCATATCATAATCATATTCCCCTGCTTGATAATCCACAAATAAAGGCTCATTATAGTATGTTTCTACTACTTGATAGCCAGTAGGTGTATATATGGCAATATCAAAGCCTGCAAAATGTAGAAATGCAAGCAGTATAGCATCATCAATAGAGCAGCTGTTTTCACTAAAAGCAAGCACTACTACTTTTGGAATATATTTTGTAAAGTCAAATTTTTGTATTAGCCTTATTATATCTTTATTTAAATCAAGGAGCACATTTAAAATTCTATACTCCATACCTTGAGTAAATGTGCCTTTGATTATTTTAGAATCTAATAAAAGCTGTATTTTATTAAAAATATGTTCCTGTGTTTCATTACGCAGGATTTTATATTTATATTTAGGTGATGATTTTATAACATCTACTAATATCTTACCGTTTCTAATTAATTCATGGGCTTTAAAATTAGTAGTGTTTATATTTTTAATGTAAGGGACAGATTTAATCAATACAGTATCATCACCTAATTTTTTCTTAATATTTTCCCAGTATTGTTTTTTATTACCGTTTTTTATACCATTAATCTTTGCTGCAATTACAGGAAGCAGCACAGTATTATCCATAGTTTCAAAACCCGGTCTGTATGTGCCTGTTTCATGCCATAATATATTGATTTCTTCAAGCATTGTTTGAAGTTTTAATGTATCAGCATGTTTATACTGCCTTTGCCTGTATAGCCCACTGTTATCATATAATACATTTGTTAAATCCTGCTCTGCATGGTATGCAACAGTGCCTATAACTGCATCATCTGGTGTTTTTGGAAGTTCGTGAATATTAAGAAATTCATCATAAGATACAGAAAAAAGTTTACCATCTTCAAGCATACATTTATCATTTTCTGATGGGCATAAAATCAATACATCACATAAAATATGTGATAAAAATTTTAAAAATATACATTCAAAGTTTGATTTTGCACCACCAAAATAAATAAATACAGGCATATTATTATCATCTTTATAATTAGCATAAAGCCTGCCTGCAAACCTGTTAAACCATACTGCTAAATATATTGCTTTATTATTTAATCTATTTAATTTATCTTCATCATCATTCATAATAACATCATAAAATGCTTTATATATAATATTATTAAGTCTTGGAACAGACGTTTTTTGTAAAACAGGGTATATACCTGCAACAATATCTTCTTTTGAAGTAATATTAAAACGTGGTATATTTTGTGTTTCCTGCATAGAAGGAATATCTATTTTATTAATTTCTATAATATTCCTGCCATTTTGGCTTAATTTCTTTTGCCATGAAAATAAATCTTTTACAGATGTGGTTCTATCCCATATACCATTAATACGGATAAACAGATTATATATAGTATTGCCGTCCCCACGTTCACCTTCAGGCTTTAAAAATGCATTTAATATTTCTAATGGAGTGGCAGCTAAATTTTTTGATGATTCTACAGTGGTATAAAGCCATGCATTAGTATTAACATTAGGAATATTAGGTGGCAGTGTTATTTTACTACTGCCTGATATTTGGCTTTGATTTGGTTTATTTGCCTGCTGATTGGAAGGGCTGTTTTGTTGTGCAGCTGTATTATTTTTTGCAAGTTTATTTAATATATAGTGTGCTGAAAAATCATTAGGAAAAGGCAATTTATTACTGTCTTCAAAAATATGAGAAAGGCTGTGGTTACCATCTGCCTTTTTATATGATTCTATATCATTGATTAATAGAAAAATATCGCAGCCACTTTCTGCTAAAAGATGCATAAGTAAAAGCTCATGATATGAAATATTGCCTGTATATATGATTTTTGGAAAATTATCATTACCTAGTGATGATAAGATGCTTTCAAGCTTATAATAAAACCAGCACATAAATTTGACGTATATATTTTTTAATATACTTTCAGTTTTACCACTTTTTAAAAGCATATTAAATGTTTCTTCTAAAGAATCAATTAACGTATTTTTTTGAGCAGGATTTAAGCGTGTAAGCCATTTTGCAAAGGCATTTTCATAAAACTGCCTTGTATTTGAAAATTCAAGCCCTAAAACTGATTCATAATAATCAAGCTGCTGCTCATCAGGATTATTAAATTTATCAATAAATAATACATTGTATTTGCTTCTATTAACTATAAGTTTTTGTAAAAAACCTTCAATATCTTTTCCATAAGAAAATGAGCGAAGTAAGTATGCCCCTTTATTTGTTCGTTTTGAATATGCTGTAAATAAATCATCTAAAAGTGTGGTGGTTATAATGTTATACATATAAACTCCAATTATACATCTGCAATATTTTTTATAATACCACAAGTTTTATAGTTTTTTAAAGGATAATATTGAACTTGCACATTTTTTTCTTTTGCAAGCTGTAATATATGCTCTATATCTGAACCTTTTTTATTTTCATTAATTATAACAAGCCAGGGAATACGTCTTAAAAGCACACGTGTAGTTTCTCCAATACCCGGTTTTATAAAATTAATATTACTAATATTAAAATGGGTTGATAATTCCTTTACTTCATCAACTCCATAAGTATCTGGTCTATTAATTTCCTGCTCTGTAACCTGTGGAAAAAAACTTACAACTTTATTAATAAATTCATATGTTTTATCTTCATTAATAAACTCTTTATAATAAGCAGCCCCATGAAAATCATTTTCTAAAATAATATTATCTTTATAAAATGTTCTACTAATAAGCCCAGATATAGTGCAGTTAAAAGCAGAGCTTGGTATTAATATATCTTCATAAGTGCCTGCAAGACTTGTAATATTAGCAGGGTCTGCTAAAACTGCCAGCTCGTTAGATATATTAGGATAATTTTTTAATTCCTTTACAAGTTCATTTTTAATAGCACCTTTTCCAGTCCACCCGTCTACAAAAACAATACTTTTGGCACTATGATTTTTTAATATATAGTCAATAGCATTTCTATCTATACCCATATCTCTAATAATAGATATGGCATAATGGGCTGCATCTATACTATACTTATATTTAATATACCTTTTAATTAAAATACCTGCAGGGATACCTGCTCGTGCAAGGGAAACAAGTGTTATATTATTACCATATTTTTCCACTATTTTTTTACTGACATTTGCAACAGCTTGGGCAGTAATAAGTGAGCCTTCATCTAAATAAGAATAAAAAAGTTTATTATAATCATCAGTTGGAGAATATTCTTTAGGAAGCATTTGGCAGTAATGGATACCAGACTGTATTAATGGTTCACGCTCTGCTGCACTCATTGGTGTAACTAAACCTGTTATATCTTTTAGAAGCAGAGTAACATCATCTTTTAAAAAACTGCTTTGCAATTTTATTATCCCCCTAAATTAATTATAGTTATATTTTTATTGTCTTTTATTTTTAATGCATTAATTAATGAATTAATGCCATCATTATTATAAATAGAATCTGTTACAATATATATATTATCATACTTTTTTAAATTATAAATATAAGTAACTCTATTTTTTTCATAAAAACTTTCAAGGCTGTATCTTGAAAATAATGGATAGTCATCATATTTTGCAGGCACTATTGGGCTTCTTGTAGTTGCATGAAATAAAATATTGCCACCTAGCTTAAATCCAAATAATATACCTGCAAACATACATTCTTCTGTGCCAAGTATTAAAGTGTTACTATTATTTATATTATGCTTTATTTTATCATATAAATCTATTAGTTTTGTATAGTAATCTTCATAATTAGTTACAAATCTTGGGTTAAGATATCCCTTTAAATTTATAATATTAATAATATTACTTTCTAAACTGCTGTCATATTTTTCGCCATTTTCATTAATATTATCAATATGTTGTCCAATATTATCATTATTAGTTTTTAAAAGAAATAAAGGTGTAATATTATGGTTTTTAAAGTTATCTAAATTTTCCTGTTTCATGCCATTAATTAAAGATAAAGTCCAAAAATTAATGTTTTCAAATTTAAATTTTTTATTTAATGCATTATATAAATTAATAATAGTATTACCAGTAGTGATTTCATCTTCAATAAATACAATATGTTTTATATTATTTATTATATTATGAAGATTTTTAGTATAAAGTTTTTGGGCTGCTGCATGGGAATGGACTTCAGAAAAATCAATATATTCTTCATTATCATAATTTTCTCTAGTGGTAGTAATAAAATATACTTGATTATTTTTATGAAGATAGTAAGCACAGGCTGCTCCAACTGCTGTGGCAGTTTCTGAAAAAGCAATCACTAATATACTACTGTTACTGATATATTCTAATAATTTATTTGATAACTGCTCAGCTTTTTCCATTAGTATATTAGGGCAGGCAGGAATATGCTTGCATAAGCATGGATTTACTATTAAATATGAACGCAGTTTATTATTATCTCGTTTTGCTGGTTTTACCATTTGGTTATATAATACATCATTATTCATCAATAGTTCCATATATTTTATAAAGGTTTATTATTTTATTTGCCCAGTTGTAATGGGTTTTATACTCATTCATACGGCTGCCTGTAACATTTTTACCAACGAGTGATATTTCATTATTACTCATATTAAGTATAATCTTTGCATCTTCAAAATCGCTTTTTCTTACAGCTAAATATTTATTAACATATGGTATTTGGTTTGGGTGTATTACAGTTTTTCCAATAAACCCATTTTTTATATCCATTTTAATTTCATTAATAAGCCCAGTTTCAAAGCCATTATCAAAATATTCCCAAACAGGGGCAGATACAATATAATCTGCTGAAAACATAGTTAAAATATCTATTAATATACTATTTATTATACCTATTTCATAAATAGTTTCATTGTAATGACGCCTTAAACCGTAGTAATTTAAAAAGTCGTTGCCACCAACACGAATATTTAGCACATAATCTTTAATACTATCAAGCTGTGATTTAATGTTATTTAGTGTGGCAGAACGCATATCAAGGTGAAAAAGGTCGCTGCTTTCTAAAACAGGCATTAAGTAAAATACATTATCATTTTTATTTATGCTTTTAATGGCATCAATATATTCTTTTGAGTTAGTAAGAGTAAATTTTGGTGCAATAAACCCTGCAATAATACAGGCAGATTTACCAAAAGCATCAATAAGTGTAAAAATCTGTTCAGGATACCTAACCCTTATAAAAATATTAGGCATATAAAAATCTTGGTTTAGGCTGGCAGTATATAATTCATTAATTATTTTTACTAAAACATCTTCTGCATATTTAACAGCATTATCTGCAATAGTATCTTCTAAACATAATGCTAAAGAAAAAGGTTTTGGCAGTTTTTCATTAATAACACTATCTGTTATATTTTCCCTAACAGCTGGAGCATAAAGAAGTGCACCTACTGCATATGGTGATAAATAATTATTTTTTTGCATATCTCTCCCTATAAATGCTTTATTACTTCTTTTAGAAGTTCATCTGAAAAATTACTATCCTTTATTTTTAAATATTCATTTAATGGGTTAAATTCAAGGCTGTTTGGAAATATTGCTAAATTACCAGCATTTAGCAAAGGAATATCAAAAACACTATCCCCTGCAGTTATAATTTTATCAATATTATTTAAATAAGTATTAATAAATCTTTTAAGTGCAGAGCCTTTATCTAAAGTGTTTGGTAAAATATATACTTTATTTCCATAATAATGCACATTAACAGGTTCATTAATTAGTAGTTCTTGCAATCTATTAACAGTATCCTGTGGTGCAGCACTTTTTGTATAAGTAAATAACCCATCTACACGTTTAACCTCAAGAGTTCTGTTACTATCCTTTTCTAAAAATTCTTCCCCTTTTGTAAGACTATCAAAAGCATGCTTACATAATGCAACTGTCTGGCTATACCAGCTATCATCAACTTTGCCTTTAATTAATAAATTACCTCCGTTACTTGTAAGTGCATAATTTGGTATAAAATTACCAAACTTTATTCTATTATACTGTTCTATACTTCTTGTAGTTACAGGCACAAATAAAGCATTATTATGCACTATTTCAAGGTTTTCTTTAGTATATTTAGTTATAAATGATATAGTTTCCCCATTATATAGCTCGCAGGGGATTTTACTGCTGATATTTTCTTTTTTATGGGAATATATCAGCGTATTATCAATATCTGATGCAAAAAGGAGCATTTAAATGCCCCTTAATTTATTTGTAATAAGTTTCCTTATAATATCAACAGGATACATTGTTAAAGCCATAATTATAACAACTATCCAACCGTTAAGTCCAAACCTTTGGCAGCTAAAGATTTCACCAATAACGCCACCAACACTTACAACAACCACTTGAACTGCAATAATTAAAAACCAGATTTTTATAAACATTGGGTTTTCTTTTATATGCTCAAAAATATTTATACTGTCGCTTCTTACATTAAATGCATTTACCATAAATGCAAATACAAACATAGCAAAATAACCAGTGTAGAACTGAGCTTCTGTTTCAAAAAACGGTCTAAAAATCCCTGATTTAAACCAGAAAATACTTAAAAATGTAAGCCATGCACTCATAATTAATATCTGCACTGCCATTGGTTTGCTGATAATGCTCTCATCACGTCTTCTAGGTTTATCTCTCATATATTTAGCAAGAGCAGCTTCCCCTGCAAACATAATAGAAGCAAGTGCGTCCATACATAAGTTAATCCAAAGTAAGTGTGTAACTTTTAATGGGCTTTTTATACCAATAAATGGGCTTATAGCTGATACTACAACAGCTGCCACATTAATCACAAGCTGCATTTTACAAAATTTTAATATGTTTATATATAAAGTTCTGCCATACCATACAGCATTTTTTATGGAGTTAAAGTTATCATCTAATATAACAAGTTTGCCAGCTTCTTTTGCCACATCAGTTCCACTTCCCATTGCAAAGCCTACATCTGCTCGTTTTAATGCAGGGCCGTCATTTACACCGTCCCCAGTCATACCAACAACTAAATTCATTTCCTGGCATATTTTTACCATACGGCTTTTATCAATAGGCATAGCACGAGAGATTACTCTAATTTTTGGAAGTATAGCTTTAATTTCATCATCGCTCATTTCATTTAGTTCATTTGATGTTAAAACCATATCATCACTATTTTGGATAAGCCCTGCATCTTTTGCAATGGCAACGGCTGTTTCTTTCCTATCCCCAGTAATCATAACAACTTGGATACCTGCTTTTTGCACTTCGCTAATAGCTTCTTTTGCTTCAGGGCGAACATCATCTCTAATCCCTACAAAACCAATTAATACTATTTCATCAGAAATAACATTTTTTTCCATTTTGTGTGTGCTGTAACCAAAAGCAAGAACTCTCATTGCTCTATTAGAAAGCTCATTGATTTTTTCATCAATTACTGCCTTATTAATACTTTCAAGTTTACCATCTTCTGATAAATAAAATTTTGCTTTATCTATTAATTTTTCAGGAGCACCTTTATAGAATGTTTTTCCAATATTTTCAATATAAGCCTGGCTGAATTTATTGGCACTGTTAAATTCCTGATGTTCTGTAACGCTGTATTTATCATTACTGTTTATTTGAGTATAAATATCTTCTCCCAAAAATTTTAAAAGTGCTTTATCTGTCATATTTCCACCGATTATATTGTGGGAAGAATCAAACATAGCACCAGTATTTTTACCAATACATAAGCTTAAAGCTTCTTTTATAGCTTCATTATTTTTATAATCTATTGCTTTTGCATTACCTGTAAAGAAATCAACTACTTCAAGCTGACCTTTTGTAATAGTTCCTGTTTTATCACTAAATAATATGTTTAATGAACCAGCTGTTTCAATACCAATAGATTTCCTTACTAAAACATTAACTCTTAAAAGTTTGCCAGTATTTTGCATTAACACAAGGGCAATAACAAGGGGAAGTCCTTCAGGAACGGCACAAACTATAATTGTAACAGCAATAGCCAAAGCCGTCATTATATCTCCAAGCACAACAAATATATCTTGTGAGAAATATGAACTTATGCCACCTGCTTGTAAAATATAGAATATGAAATAAGCTAAGGCAATAACGACTGCACCAATATAACCAAATATAGATATTTGATGAGCTAAATTATTAAGTTTAACTTTTAATGGAGAATCTGGCTCTTTTTCTTCCATATCTTTAGCCATTTGCCCCATCATAGTAGCTTCACCCACTCTTTGAACCTGCATAACACCTTCGCCGTCTAAAACAACAGCACCTCTAAAAAGGCTGTGTTTATCAACAAAAGTATCCCCAGAGATTTTTTCAGGAAGCACAAAATTTTCGTTAGCTGTTTTTTTACACTCTTCAGCTTCACCGTTTAGGACACTGTTATCTACATCAATATCGCCATTATATAATATACCGTCAGCTGCTATTTTATCACCAGCATGGAGTATAACCATATCACCAACAACAATATCATCAATTTCAATAACTTGGATACCACCATTTCTATAAACTTTAGCAGTATCTTTTTTCTGTGATGCTTTTAGTTTTCTATAAGCATTATCGTTTGATACACTTGTTTTTGCAGAAACTAAGTTTACAAGCAGCACAGCAACAATTGTTCCCACAGGTTCATACCAGTGGCTGTGCCCTAATGCAAACATTAAAAGCATAAGAGCTGCAATAACACATAAAACCCTTATCATAGGGTCTTGAAAGCCTTCTATAAAAGCTTGGAAAAATGTAACTGGTTCTGCTTCTTTAATAGCGTTAGAACCATACTTTTGTCTACTCTCCTCAACTTGAGCGTCTGTTAAACCTAATATTTTCTTTTCCATATTCAACCTTAAATATTTTAGATATAAAAACTTTATTTTTTACGAAAATTATCCTGCATAAAATATGCAGGATAAAGTAGTTTATGAAAATCTTGCAACAAGTTCTTTTAACCCAGGATCTTGTGTTCCCTGCCCTAATGCATTGAACTTCCATTCTCCTTCGTTTCTATATACTTCACCGAAAATCATAGCAGTCATATTGCTGTAATCATCAGTTAAATTAAATCTTAAAACTTCAGAGTTATCTCTTGAGTCTACAAGTCTAATAAAAGCGTTTTGAATCATTCCAAAATGTTGTTTTCTGCTAACTGCACTATATATATTAACAACAAATACAAGTTTATTATAATCTGCTGGAACAGATGATAAATTAATAATGATTTGTTCATCATCACCGTCACCATCTCCAGTTAAGTTATCACCTAAATGCTGAACAGAGCCAGATGGGTGTTTTAAATTACCAAAATATACTATATCTTGTGCACTTGTAATCTTATCATCTTTAAGCATAAGAACAGATGCATCACAGTCTATATTTGGTGTGCTTGAGAAAATAGACGATAAAAACCCTTTTTTTTCACCTGCTGGTTTTGCGTCCCAGCCTAAGCCTATAACAATTCTGTCTAAACCAGCTTTTTCTTTACTAAGACTAACTTTTTGTCCTTTCGTTAAACTTACTGCCATATAAGCCTCCTTTTAAATTACAGTATAAATTTATTTTTAATATATAATTATTCAGTTTCAACGCCATAATTAGCACAAAGAGCTGCAAGGCCACCTTGGAAACCACTGCCAATAGCATTAAATTTCCATTCTCCATTGTGACGGTAGATTTCTCCAAATACTGCAGCAGTTTCAATAGAGAAATCTTCCCCTAAATCATACCTTAACAATTCTTCATTGTTATCAGCATTATATATTCTTACATATGAATTATTAACTTGACCAAAGTTTTGGTTTCTTTCTTCTGCTTCGTAAATTGTAACAGTAAATACAATCTTAGAAATATTTGCAGGAACTAAAGCTAAATCAATTTTAATAAGCTCATCATCACCGTCGCCTGCACCAGTTCTATTATCGCCTAAATGCTCAACAGCACCACTTGGGTGTTTTAAGTTACCAAAAAATACAAAATCATTTGAAGATGTAACTTTACCATTATCTGCAATTAAAAATGCAGCAGAGTCTAAATCAAAACTACCACCAGTATCAAACTTATTAATATCCCAGCCAATACCAACATATAAATTTTTTAATCCGGGATTTCCTTTATTTAGGCTAACTTTTTCACCTTTTTTTAAACTTACAGGCATAATAACCTCCAAAAATAAAATTTTTTATTCTGTTTCAATACCATAGTTATGGCAAAGGGCAGCAAGCCCACCTTGAAAGCCACTACCAACAGCATTAAATTTCCATTCACCATTGTGACGATATATTTCTCCAACTACTAAAGCAGTTTCAATAGAGAAATCTTCCCCTAAATCATACCTAACTATTTCTTCATTGCTATTAGTATCTAATATATGAATATAAGCATTGCTAACCTGCCCAAAATTTTGGTGGCGTTTATCTGCTTCATATATTGTAACAGTAAAAGCGATTTTAGAAATATTTGCAGGAACTAAGCTTAAATCAACTATAATTTGTTCATCATCACCATCACCTGCACCAGTTCTATTATCACCAGTATGTTCCACAGCACCTGAAGCGTGTTTTAAATTACTGTAAAAGATAAAATCTTCTGGCACAGTAGTTTTACCACTATCATTTAATAAAAATGCAGAGGCATCAAGGTCAAAATCTGCATTGCCGTCATATTTATTAGTATCCCAGCCAAGCCCAACAATAACTTTTTTAAGTCCTGGATTTGTTTTTGTTAAATCAACCTTTTGTCCTTTAGAAAGATTAATTGCCATTTTTACCTCCTATTTGTTAGCAGTGCTATTTTGATGGAATTTTTCTTCAAATTCTTTTTTAATTACTTCAAGCCTTGCAGTTTCTTCCTCTCTTTTTCTTTTAGCATCTTCTTGGATTTGGCGAGTATCTGTAATACCCTGCATAATAGTTTTCCAAGTCTGCTCTAATGTTTCTATTTTTATAGAGCTGCCTGAGGCAAGTGCCGCTGTTTGTTTTGCCTGTTCTGCTGTATTTTGTGCATTACGTATAAGCATTTCATTAGTTTTTGCATCAAGAGCAGATAATGCTTCTGCCTGTATTTTTTGGCGTTTTAAAAGTATAGCTTGTGCTAATGACTGCTTAAATATAGGAAGTGTAATAATAAAAGCAGAATTTATTTTTCTAACTAAATTCATATTGCTAAATGCAGTAGTTTTAAGCATAGGAATAGACTGCATAGCCACATTTTCTGCAATACGTAAGTCATGAGTTCTTTGTTCTAAAAGCATTTTAGACTGGTTTAAGCTTGTAATATCCATTTGAATAGCATTATCCCCAGTTTTTTCAAACTCTGCCTGCCTTTCTTGAATATGTTTTTCTATTTCTTTTACGCCTTGCTCGCCAGCAAGAATATATTTAACTAAATCATGATAATATGCTAAGTTAGTTTGAAACATCTCTTCTAAACTACGATTAGATTCTTTAATTTCAGCTTCATATTTTTTAAGCTGCACAAAGATTTTATCAACTTCATCGCCCATAGTTTGATATTTTTCTAATATTTTATCCATCTGTTTACGAAGGCTTGAGAATATTTTACCAAAAAAACCTGGATTATCTTTAATCTCTTTAATATCAAACTTATCCATTATTTTAGAAAGTGCATTTAACATTTCACCAGAATCATTAATCTGGCTCATATTCATGCTTCTAACAACAGCATCAGAACATTTTGCTATTTCATCAGCTGCCTGGCTGCCAAAGGATACAATACTATCCATATTATATACTTCTATTTGGCTAACTAATTTATCCACTTCTGCTGAATTTGTGTATTTTTCAGCCATTTCTTTTCTATCTTGAACAATATCAAATGGAGCAACACTTGTTTCCTGTTCGTTTACTGTAGTAGTTGCTGCGTTTTGGTTTTGTGTAGTAGTTGAACTTGTAGGTTGATTAAAATTTAATGCCATAATTTTCCTCTCCGTTTTAATATAACTCCAATTAATTTATTATATATCTTACAAAAAATCAATAAGTTTTTCATAAGTGTAAAAGTAATAATATAGTTAAATTTATCAGTATGTTAGAAAGTTGTATTTATCAAATTTTAACATATACAGCATGTGAGTTTGTATATATTTAATTAATATGTAAGAGAATAAACAGGCTCAAAATAAAAATTATTAATTATCTTTAAATTTAAAGCAGTAAATCTTCATTAAATTAACCTATTGATTAAATTTGGAATATTATAAAAGTTTATGTTGTATTAAGAGCCTAGTAAAACAGGGCTAGTGAATTTGCAAGGACATTTTTCTCACCTGTATAAGAAAAAATAAAAAAGTAACTGAAAAGTATTATTATACTAGTGAAATACTAGCAAAAAATTCTGCTGAAAATAAGTGACTTATATCAGCAGAATCTTATATGTATTATCTTTTTGTAACAGGTATATTATATGTAAAGTTAAAACTTAATGTTTGGTCGTATCTGCCACCAACTTCTCCAGTTTCTGTTAAAAATACGCCGTTTATAAATCCAAGTGATAAGCTTATGCCGTTACTAAATACAAATTCTTTTTTAACATTTAGCCCTGCATAAAAAGGCACTCTAAAAAATGGGTCACCTTCCACGCTGATAAATCTATGGTCATTATTTAAATACCAGCCTGAAACAAAAACTAAAGGTTCTATTTCAAACCAGTTTTTTACAGGTATTGTGCCGCGAAGATATATACCATGTCCAAACTGAGTAACATTATTATCCCTGTCAGGTATATTATAGCTTGCAAGGTATAAGATAGATAACCATTTACTATTAATACCAATAGCACCAGTATAGTTTTCTGTAATAGAAGGTGTTCTTTCTCCAGTTGTTGTGTTTACTACCAGTGGAAATTCGTGTCCTCCATTATGCCAGTAGTGAACAGCAAAATATGGTGTAAATATAGGAGATACAAAATCTAAAGCATAAGTTAAACCTACATCAAAACGTTCTCTATGGCGTTCTGTGTGAAGTATCTGCCAGTTCATATAAACTTCACCTCTACCACCTTTAAACCATTCAAAAGATGCACCATATTCATAATAACCATGTGTTAATTTATCATTATATTTATATGTTTCTGGTCCATCTTTAATCAGTGTATTATCTATGGTAGAACGGACAACTGGAGTCATATCCATAAGTGGATCACGAATTGGGGAAGGCAAGTTATGACCACCTTTTAATGTGCCTATTCTCAACTGCACTGCATCGTTGCCTATTCTTGAAGTTACAATAGGAAAAAAACGAACATTATCAGGAAATTCAAATGTAAAAGGTAAAAGCACTGCCATACCTAAATCTACATCAATAAGTTCATTAAATTTAATTTTAAAAGATGCCTCTGTAAAGTTTTCAAAATAAGTTAAAGTAGTTCTAGTTTCTTCCCACTGAGTATTTTCGCCATTATAAGCATATGAGCTTGTAAAAAGGTTAAAATCTACCTCAGGTGCTGCAACAGCAAAATTATTAAACATAATTAATAGAGTAACAATTAATAAAAGTCTTTTCATTAGAACTTAATTCCCCCTGCAATATAATATCTTCCGTCTGTAGAACCTTGAAAACCTAAAGTAAATTCAGCTGTTGCTGCTTGAAATTTACCATATATGGCATATTCTAAATATGCTCTAGTAACTCCATCTCTAACTTGTATAATTTCACGAAGTGCTAAATTTAGCATATAATATTCTATAGACTGTTCTAACCTAACATAGTGAGCATCTGGAGCAAAATTGGAAGTATCACCTGTAAAACTAGCCTGTGGAATTTCTCTTATATCATTTTCACGCCATGTGTATTCTGCAATAGCATTTACCCATAGTTTATTATTTAAAAATGGGTATCTAAAAGTTGTTGAAACCTGCACTAAAGAGCTTGAAAGCTCATTTGTCCAGCTTCTAGGAGCATTTCTATTTTCATGAGCATATAAAAACCTATACTCCATATTAGGAAGATTAAATTTTGCAAGCACTGCTTTTGGTATGCCGTGCATAAAGTCCCCTTGAGAGTATGCTATTTCATAATGTTTGCCAATAAAACCAACCCTAATACCAGCACCATTCATATTCTGTGGCAGGTAATAGCCTGGTATATCTGTATAAAAGGCAGCATCTTTATTAAATACATCTAATGTAGTATCATAATAATGTGGCATAAGCATAAAAGTATTTGTATTAATATCAAATGTTGCTCTTCCTCTAACTGCAACTAATATTCTATCTAAAAATATGGCTTGAACACCACCATCATATAAACCAACGTTACCTTTAATGTATCCATAATCTTTTTCAGGTAAATGAGTATCAAAATATCCGTTTGCTGTAATAAAGCCTGTAAGCTGAACATAATCATTGTGAAATGTTTGACCTAATGTAGCATACATTTCTCGCATATTAAATGTGTTTGCAGGTATGGAATAAGTAAAATTAGATGTTAAGTGAAACTCAATTGGGTATTTTTGGAAAAAACCAAGTGACTCATTATCAGCATCAGGAAGCACTCTTTTATAGTCATCTCTAATAAAATCAGGCTTTATATACTGGGGCAGTGTATTATTTTTTTCTGCCTGCCTTGAAATAAAAAAATCATAAGCCGATGGATAATCATAAGCATATGAAGAAGTTGTTAAAATAGTAGATAATAAAAATAATGATAAAATGCACAGTTTTTTCATAAATTGCCCCTTAAAAATCAGTGGTGTTATTATATATTGCACAAATCAAATGTCAAGGAAATTTATATATAAATTTTATCTTGACAAAATAAGTAAAAATATGAAAATACATTATGCAAAAAATCAGAATAATTATATTAATTTTACTTCTTTTTATTATATCTGGCTGTGAAAAATATTTTTTCTATCCTCAAAAAATATTATACTATATGCCTGAAACATGTATGTATTCACCTGAAAATATTTTAGTGGAAACAGATAAGGGGAAAAGGCTGCATGGCTGGTATTTTAGAACAAAGGTAAAAAACCCTAAAGGCACAATATTTTTCTTACATGGTAATTCTAATAATATAAGCACAGAAAGTGTAGGTATGGTGTGGGTAATAGATAAAGGGTATAATCTTTTAACCTTTGATTACAGGGGGTATGGTCTTTCAGAAGGAAAGCCAGATATTGCAGGTGTGCTTGATGATGGATTAGAGTTTGTAGATGCCATAATGAAAGATAATATGGTAGATAAAAGAAATATGATAATTCATGGGCAAAGTTTAGGTGGTGCTGTTGCTTCCCATATTGCAGCATTTTCTCCATATGCTGATAAGTTTAAAGTGCTTGTATTAGAATCAACTTTTACATCTTGGAGAAGTGTATCAAAAGAGATAGCTTCAAAAAACTTTTTTACATGGGCTTGGCAGTATCCTATTAGCTGGGGGATACCATCAAAGTATTCGTCAGTTGAAAATATCCGTAATAGTAAAATAAAAAATACTATAATAATTCATTCTAAAAAAGATGAAATGATAGGCTATAAAAATGCTGAAACTTTATATACAAATGCACACAACAAAAAAGTAATGTTATTTGATGATTTTTCACCTCATGCAGCAATTATGCAGAACCCAAGAATACAAAAAGAATATATTAAAGAATTAGAAAAATTAATAAAATAAATAAAAATTGAAAGAAAATAATAGTTATTATCATTATTTTTATTGACAACGGCAATTTAATTGTATACTTTAGAACATTAATTATAGTAGGAGTTACTTATGAAGAAATTATTATTAGTTATTGTTGTTTTTTCTATGATGACATCACTTGCAATGGCTGGCACAGTAAGAAACAATGCAGGCTGCGGTGTAGGTACATTATTAATGGAAACTGTTGGTAAACCAAACGGTGGTTGGGTTCTCCAAACAACAGCTTTCACTACAAACGGTATTCTTTCTAATACTTTCACAATGTCAACAGGTACTATGAACTGTAGAGGTCATATTAATAAAGCTGTTAGTATTGAAGTATATGAATTTATCACTGCTAATATGGACAATTTAGCAAAAGATATTGCTATGGGTCAAGGCGACACTATTAACTCTTTAGGTTCTATGCTTGCAGTATCTGATGTTGATGCATTTGCTTCAAGATTACAATCAAACTTTGGTGAAATTTTCCCTAGTGCAGATGTTCAGTCTGATTCAGTTGCAAACAAAATTATAGCTTTAAGCTAATCAAAAACATATGAGGGCATTATATGCCCTCTTTTTTCTCTATGCAAAAAGTATTTGTTTTAATATTATTATCATTTCTATTTTATTCTTATTCTTATGCAGAGCCTAGCCAGTATGGTAAAGAGATTGCCAAAAAGGCAATAGAAGAAGAAGCATACCTTGAAAGAGAGTGGAATGTTTTAATGCAGTATAAAAAACCTGCTGGCAGAAAGATTAGAAGTTTAGTTGATGATGAAAAGTTTTTTTTAGCAGAAAATGGTAAATATTCCCCACAAGATGAGCTTGAAGCAACTATTTTATCGCTTTTTGATAAAGATTTATCAAAAGATGATGATAATAAGCACCCAGTTTGTTTGTTTGCAGGCAGGCGTGAATGGATAATTGAACGTTTTAATGTGGATAGAAATAAACTCCCCAAAAAATCTTGTTCCGATTATGAAAGGGTAAGGGAAAAAATAGACCCTGATAGTATAACAGTAATATTTCCGTTTATGTATTTAAAAAACCCTGCTAGTATGTTTGGCCATACTATGCTTCGTATTAATAACAGCAGAAAAGACCCACTTACTTCATACAGTGTAACTTTTGCAGCCAGTGTGGAAAGTGGTACAAATATGTTGAAATATGCAGTACTTGGACTTTTTGGCGGGTATGACGGATATTATACAGTAAAAGAATACTACAAAACCATATATGAATACGGTAATGCAGATAACAGGGATATATGGGAATATGACTTAAATTTTACAAAAGAAGAAACCATACGGCTTTTTAATCACTTATGGGAATTGCAGGATATAGGAAGCCAGTATTTTTTCTTTGATGAAAACTGTTCTTATAGTATGCTTATGCTTTTAGAATCAGCACGCCCTAGCCTTAATCTTTCTAAAAGTATATTATGGGAAGCCCCAACGGATAGTATAAAATTAATTAGAGATGAAGGGTTAATTGTAAAAAAAGAATACAGACCATCTCATATTAAGCTTTTAAATATTTATACTCGCGGTATGAGTAGAAGTGCTATTGCTTTAGCTCATGATTTAGCACGCAGTAAAAAAACAATAGATGATGTAAATAACAGCCCTTATTCTTTAGAAGAAAAAGTAAAAATATATGATTTAGCTATTGAAACCATGCGGTTTGAGTTTATCCAAAGGGATAAAGTAACTGATGAAATATTTGATGAATATAAAGAAAAAACCATACTTCTTTTATCAGCAAGAGCCCGTCTTGGAGTAAAAAGTGTAAATAAAATAGATGTGCCCTCATCGCCAGATATGGGCCATGATATAAGCCGTGTAAAAATCGGTGTGGGTGTTGAAAATTTTAAGGATTTTTATACAGAAGCAGGGTTTCAGCTTGGTTTTCACAGCCTTGATGATATAGATAACGGTTTTATTCCTAACAGCCAGTTAACAGTATTAGATATTAATGTTAGGTGGAACACAAATACAGGATACGTTAATATCCCAGAAGCTGCATTAATTAAATTTGGGGCATATACTCCACTTACTCATGCATTAAAAAATGTATCATGGAAATTTGAAATAGCAGGGGAAGAAAAAGAGTTTAGAAGTGGCAGTAAATATTTTACTCCATATATTCGTGGTGGTGTTGGTATAACTTTAGGTGCAGGTGGATTTACAAGTTATATAACAGCAGATATGGATTTAGCTTTTGCAAAAGGTTATAATCCATACTATACTGGGCTTGGTTTTGGTGGTAATCTTGGCTTAATGTATAGTTTTAAAGGTGGTAAATTACTGGCAGAAGGCTATTATAGATATTATGTGCTTGAAAATATGGGGGCAGAGTTTGGAGCAGAAGCATTATATGCCATACCTGTAACACAAAATAATTCCATAGAAATAAACTATAAATATAAAAACTACTGGGACAGGCAGAAGCACGATTTAGGGCTTTTTTGGAGAGTTTATTTTTAAAACTCTCCAATATTATAGCTATTTTCTTTTCCTTTTCATAGTCATATACCAAATACCATATACTATACAGGCAGCTACTATTATAGAAAAAAGATATTTTATAACAGTTAAAGGATAATTTAGGCTAATCTCTGGCATATTAGGTTTTAAGCCATCACTAGTTCTAATTACTGGGTTAAAATAAGCAATTGAGCCGTTATCAAAATAAGCAGTAGCTCGCACGTAGCTTTCATCACTATTAAATTTATAGCTTGCATTATCAATATTTTCAAAAGCTGCCTTTTCCACTCCATTATCTGATGTAAAAGTTATTTTATCAACCTGTCTATTTAATTTAATATTAATAAGCCCATCATCATCAACCTGTAAAGATAAAAGTTGTGGGTGGTTTTCTAATACTTTTAATTTTTCATCTCTATTAAGTGCAGCTATTGTATGTGGAACAGTTATGCCGTAAGCTGAGCCTTGCTTTAAAGTATCATATACAAGTTCATACTTGCTTGGTTCAAGTGGTATCATAGTAATATTTCTACCAATATCTGTATTTATAAATACATTATGAGTATCATCACTTGCCAGTAAAAATGCAGGTCTGCCACTAGTTAATGCTGTATCCCAGTGAGATACAGAGTGGGCAAAAGTATTTACTACTTCCATTAAGTCATAGCCTGTTAATTTTTTCATATGCTCCACTTCAATACCGTTTAAGAAAGCAGGGTGAGCAAGTGTTACTATTTTTGTGTGTGGTTTTACCATATTTATACGAAACTGAATAGTATTAGCATCTTGAAGTAAAGGCTGGTCATAGTATTCTTTTCTTGTAGAGCCTACTAATAAAAGGTGAGTTTTAAATACATTTACTCCATATTCTTGAGCAGGGATTAATGGAAAACCATAGAAAGATTTAGGTGTAATATGGTGATAGTTAGAAACGGTAGCATATCCATATTTTAAATCATGGTATGCTTTAAATACATCTTCCAAAGAGTTATCTTTACCGTTTGTAAGCCCACCTGTAAGCCTTGAATGACCATGAAAATTTGCTCTATAATAATGGGCGTTGTCATAATCTTTATATGGATTATAAAATTTATCTCCACTAAATTTTTGTTCTTCTGGAAAATTATAAACTGGTATCACTGCCCATAATACAAAGCTTAAAATAAGAGCAAATGCAATTATACCTAAAAGTGTAAATGATATTATTTTTAAGATTTTTTTAACCATTATTCCTCCAGTAGATGATAAATATTATCAAAAAAATACATGTTAGTCAATTTATATTTAATAGTTATAATTAAGGTGTAAATTGTAGTCATATTAGTTTGACAAGTAATATTAGATGTGGTATTTTTATCTAAATTTAATAGCTGAGTATCGGTATTACATTAAAAGGGAAGCAGGTGTAATTCCTGCGCAGTCTTGCTGCCGTTATGATGAGGATGTTTTCACTGGTATTAAAAAGTGTATGTTTTAATACTAAGCCACTAATTATGGGAAGGCGAAAACAAACTGTGACTCTTAGCCGGAAGACCTGCCGATATTTGCCGCATATTTATAAGGACTTGTATGCGGCTGGTTATAAAAGCACAATGAATGCTTTATATAATCTGCTTTAATTGCCTTTGCAATTGTCCTAATGCTATTTTAAAGCACACTATTAAATAGGAGGTTATCAATTATGGTAACAAAATATCTTTTTAAGGCATTATTATATGTTTTGCCTGTCCTTTTATTTACCCCAAAATATTCATATGCAATGCATATTATGGATGGTTATTTAAGCCCTTTTTGGGCAGTCTTTTGGGCAGTTTTAGCTTTGCCTTTTGTAATATATGGGTTTTTAGCAATTAGAAAAAAAGTAAGTGAAAATTCAAAATATTTAGTGCTTCTTGCCATGTGTGGAGCATTTGCCTTTGTGCTTTCATCATTAAAACTGCCTTCAGTTAGTGGAAGCTGTTCTCACCCAACAGGTGTGGGCTTAGGTGCAATTTTATTTGGTCCAACCCCTATGGCAGTTATTGGGCTTATTATATTATTATTTCAAGCAATATTTTTAGCTCATGGTGGGCTTACAACACTTGGAGCCAATATATTTTCTATGGCAGTAGTTGGCCCTTTTATTTCTTATGGTATTTTTAAATCATCATTAAAAGCAGGTATAAGCAGTGCCGTAGCTGTATTTTTAGCTGCCTTTTTAGGTGATTTAATTACTTATGTTACAACATCTATTCAACTTGCTCTTGCTTACCCTGATGCTGTAGGCGGATTTTTAACATCTTTAGTAAAATTTTTAGGAATATTTGCTTTTACTCAAGTGCCTATTGCTATTAGTGAAGGGCTGTTATCTGTAATAGTGTATAATGTATTAGTAAAATATTCTTATAAAGAAATGAATGAATTAAAAGCGGTATAGTAAAGGGGGATATTATGGCACTTTGGAAGAAAAATCTTATACTTATAATTATTGTAATTTTAATATCTGTAATCCCATTACTAACTTTAAAAAATGCAGAGTTTGCAGGGGCAGATGGCTTAGCTGAAACTGCAATAACTGAGATTGCACCAGATTATAAGCCTTGGTTTAGCCCCATTTATGAGCCAGCAAGCGGGGAAATTGAATCTTTACTATTTGCTTTGCAGGCTGCTATTGGTGCAGGAGTTATGGGCTTTATTTTAGGCAGAATAACAGCTAAAAAAAGTGATAAAAATTGATATTAATAGATAAATATGCTTATGCTTCAAATATTTATAAAACAGACCCTGTGGCAAAATTAGTATTTACTGCCATTTTGCTTATACTTTGTCTTTTTTTAAATAATCTATGGGTAAGCATATTTTTATTAATTATATCAATGGTTTTTACTGTTTATACAAACCCAGAAATAAGCATTACAAAATATATTAAATTTATGTCAGTGCCTGTTTTATTTTTAATAACAGGCATTTTGCCTATTTTAATAGTGCAGGATAATAATTTAAAATATGTATTAATTGAAAAATATAATATTGGTATATCATCATATTCATTAAGTTTAAGTATAAATATAATTTTTAGGGCATTAAGTGCTGTAAGTATAACATATTTTCTAGCTCTTTCTACCCCTATGGTATATTTTTTAGAAAGTTTGCAAAGGTTAAAACTGCCAAAACTTTTTATATCATTAATGGAGCTTATATACAGGTATATTTTCATATTACTTGATGAGGCTTATGCTATGTATAAATCTCAAACATTACGGCTTGGGTATAGGAACTTTAAATCAAGTATAATATGCCTTGCAGAATTAACTGCCACATTATTTATAAGAGCATACAAAAAGGCAGATTTAAGTTATGAATGTTTATTATCTCGTGGTTATAATGGTGAAATAAACACTATAAATGAAGAATATAAAAGCGGTAAGATATTTTATTTTTTTGCTTTTTTATTTATTATTATAAGCTTATTAATAAAATATTTTATATCAGGCATAACTTATGAGTGAAATATTACGGTGTGAAAATGTCTGCTTTGCTTATGATAAAGAGCAGATATTAAATAATGTAAATATGAGTATAGAAAAGGGAAGCATTACGGCAGTGCTTGGCAGAAACGGTGCTGGTAAATCTACCCTTTTTCTAAATATTAATGGTGTCCATAAAAAAGACAGCGGTAAAATATATTATAACAATGAAGAAATAATATATAATAAAAAGGGCATAGAAAATATAAGGAAAAAAATAGGTATAGTATTTCAAGACCCAAACTATCAGCTTTTTTCTGCCAGTGTTTTAAAAGATGTATCTTTTGGAGCAGTAAATTTAGGTTTTAGTTATGAAGAAGCAAGGCAAAAATCTATAAAAGCATTAGAAGAAGTGGGGATGATAGATTATATTGATAAACCAACCCATGCTTTAAGTTTTGGTCAGAAAAAGCGTGTTGCCATAGCTGGTATATTAGTTATGGAGCCAGAAATTATAATACTTGATGAAATAAGTGCAGGGCTTGACCCAATGGGAGCTCATGAAATATTAACCCTTTTAAAAAATATAAATAAAGAAAAAAACACAACTATAATACTTGCTACCCATGATATGGATATTTTGCCATTATACTGCGATTATGCTTATGTGCTTAATAAGGGAAGTGTAGTACTGCATGGCAAAAGCCATGAAATACTGCTTCAAGGTGATGATTTAAGAAAATATAATTTAAGGCTTCCTAGAATATCACATTTAATGGAAATACTTAAAAAGAAAGATAACTTATCAGTAGATGAAAGTATATCAACTATTTCAAAAGCTAGAAAAGCTATAAAAGAGTTAGTGAATGGGAAAAATCATGAATAAGGGGCAGGTTTTAAAAAAAGGATATACAACTGGCACTTGTGCACTATCAGCCTGCAAAGCTGCCCTTATATATTTTTTTGAAAAAATAAAAAAAGAAAGTGTGGAAGTTAAGCTTCCAAAAGGCGATATATTAAATATCCCTGTAAAATCAGTTATAGATTATGGTGATTATATAGAAAGCACAGTAGTAAAAGAAAGTGGCGATGATCCAGATGTAACAAACGGCATAGAAATAGTGGTGCAAATCTATGCAGGGCAGGATGAATTAATAATAGATGGTGGCTATGGGGTAGGCAGAGTAACAAAAGAAGGCTTAAAAATCCCTGTGGGGCAAGCTGCCATAAACCAAGTGCCTAGAGATATGATAAAAAATCAAGTGGAAACAATATGCACTGAATATAAATATAATAAAAGCTTTAAAGTAATAATAAATGCTAAAAATGGAGAAGAAATAGCTAAAAAAACCTTTAATGAAAGGCTTGGTATAATAGGCGGCATATCTATTTTAGGAACAACTGGAATAGTTGAGCCTATGAGCGAAAAAGCATTAGTTGAAAGCATTAAAAAAGAGATAGATGTATATTTAGCAGGTAATGATTATATTTTAATAACCCCCGGAAATTATGGAAAAGAGGCTGCATATAACCATTTTGGAATAGATTTGGAAAAGGGCGTAAAAATATCAAACTTTATAGGGGAGATACTAGATTATCTTTTATATAAAAACCCAAAAGGTATATTATTAATCGGCCATGCTGGCAAACTTTCAAAAGTAGCAGGTGGTATTATGAATACTCATTCATCATATGCTGACTGCCGCCATGAAATTTTTGCTTCATATGCTGCCCTATATGGTGCTAGACAAAAAGTAATAGAAGAAATATTTAATGCAGCCACAACAGATGAAATAGATTATATCCTGATAAAAAATAACCTGCATGAAAAAGTGTGGCAAAAGATAATGGGAAATGTAGTAGAAAATATAAATAGAAGGCTTGATAATAAAATAAAATGCGAAGTGATTATTTTTACAAACAAAATGCAGACTATAAAGCAAAGCAGTAAAGATTTAGAACTTATAAAATATTTTAAGGATTAATAAATGGAAAAAGGAACACTTTACGGGGTAGGCGTTGGCCCTGGGGATAAGGAACTTATTACAGTAAAAGCAATAAATATATTAAAAAAATCAGATATTATAGCTCTTGCCAATGCAAAATCAGGTAACAACAAGGCTTATGATATAATAAAAGAGCATATAAAAAGCAAAGAGATAATATATATTGATATGCCTATGATAAAAGATAGGGTTGAGCTTGAAAAAAGCCACAGGGCAGGTGCAGAAATAATACAAAAATATTTAGATATGGGGAAAAATGTAGCTTTTGCCACACTGGGTGATGTAAGCATTTATTCTACATATATGTATATTCATAGGATTATTACTTCATATGGGTATAATACTATAATTATCCCTGGTGTAACTTCTTTTTCAGCAAGTGCAGCACGCCTTAATATGTCATTATGTGATGGTGATACGCCACTTATCATTATACCTGCAAACTATAAGGATAATAAAGAACTGCTTTCTTTAAAAGCAACTAAAGTGCTAATGAAAAGTGGATCTAAATTAGAGCAGGTGAAAAAGGAGATAAAAGAATTAGGTTTAGAAAAAAATACTTTTATGGTTGAAAACTGTGGAATGGAGAATGAAAAGATATATTATGATTTTAGTAAGGTGGAAGATAAAACAAGTTATTTTTCATTAATAATAATAAAGGAAGATAATATATAGGTGATATATGGTTTATTTTGTAGGAGCAGGCTCAGGAGCAAAGGATTTAATTACATTAAGGGGTTATAATTTATTAAAAGAAGCTGATGTTATAATTTATGCTGGTTCATTAGTTAATAAAGAGCTGCTAGATTTTGCAAAAAGCGATGCAGAAATATATAATAGTGCTGAAATGACACTGGAAGAAGTAATAAAAGTAATGGAAGAAAGCCATAAAAATAATAAAATGGTAGTTCGTTTGCATACTGGTGATATGAGTATATATGGGGCAGTTAGAGAACAAAGCGATATATTAAGGCAAAAAAATATACCATTTGAAAGTGTGCCGGGAGTTAGCTCATTTTTAGGGGCAGCAGCAAGCTTAAATGCAGAATATACACTTCCAAATGTATCTCAAACTGTAATACTTACTAGAATGGCAGGCAGAACAAAAGTGCCAGAAAAAGAAGAAATAAGGCTGCTAGCAAGCCATAATGCTTCTATGGTTATATTTTTAAGTTCTTCTATGCTTGAAAAATTATCAAGTGAGCTGATACTTGGTGGCTATAAAGAGGATACACCTTGTGCCATAGTGTATAAAGCCACATGGATTGATGAAAAAAAACAGGTAACCACATTAAAAGATTTAGCGCGTACTGGCAAAGAAATGGGTATTACAAAAACTGCCCTTATATTAGTGGGTGATTTTTTAGGGACAGAATATGAACGCTCAAAACTATATGACCCAGCATTTAGCCACGAATTTAGAAAAGGTGAGTGTTGAAAAATATAAATATAATATCATTTACTAAACAGGGGCAGTCATTAGCTTTAAAATTAAAAGAGTTATACAGCAAAGCCTGCCTTTATGGTAAAGAAGAAAATGAACAGGTAAAACGAATAGATAAAGATATAAAATCCTTTACTGGTGATATATTTTATGAAAGCGATTTAATAATATTTATTTCAGCTTTAGGTATAGCTGTTAGAAGTATTGCTCCATATATTATATCAAAAGATAAAGATGCGGCAGTTATTGTTATTGATGATACAGCAAAATATGTAATACCTCTGCTTTCAGGTCATATTGGTGGGGCTAATAAATACGCAAAAGAAATTGCAGATTTTTTGCATTCTGAAGCAGTAATCACCACATCAACTGATAGAAATAATAAATTTGCAGTAGATAATTTTGCTGTAAATAATAACCTATATATTAAAGATATTACAAAAATTAAAGAAGTATCTTCAAGAATATTAAATGGGGAAAATGTAGGCTTTATTAGTGATTATAAAGTAAGTGGAAAACTTCCCGAAGGGTTAGTTGAAGATATGCATCAAGAATGCGGAATAGTAATATCTAAAGATATAAATAAGTTACCATTTCCTATTACAATGCAGTTAATACCAAAAGAATATGTGTTAGGAATAGGGGCTAGAAAAGGTGCAGATTATAATAATCTGTATGAATTTGTAGAATCAAGCTTAAAAAAATATAATATTTTGCATGAAGAAATACTTGCAGTAGTAAGTATTGATATAAAAAAGGATGAGGAAGCTATATTTGAGCTTGCAAAAGAGTATAATGTGCCTTTTATAACTTACAGCAGTGAAGTTTTGCAAAATGTAAAAGGTGATTTTAATAAAAGTGATTTTGTAAAAAAAGTAACTGGGGTTGATAATGTGTGTGAAAGAGCAGTAAAGGCATATGATGAAAATATAGAAATGGTAATGAAAAAAACAGCATATAATGGAGTAACTCTTGCCATTGGAAAACTAGCTTGGCAGGGTAATTTTTAAAAAATAAAAAATACTTGAGGAAAATAAATGAAAGGAAAATTGTATGTAATAGGCACAGGCCCAGGAAGTGATGATTTAATAAGCGGACGTGCATTAAAAGCTATTGAAGAAAGCTCTGTTATTGCAGGCTACGGGGTTTATACTGATTTAATAGCCCATAAAATAGAAGGTAAAGAGATTATTACAACACCTATGAAACAGGAAGTTGCAAGGTGCGAAAAAGCCTTAGAAGTTGCAAAAAGTGGTAAAATTGTATCATTAATATCTAGTGGTGATGCTGGGGTTTATGGTATGGCAGGCTTAATATATGAAATAGCAGGTAATGATGATATTGATATTGAAGTAATCCCTGGCATTAGTGCAGTTTTAGCAGCTGCTGCTAGGCTTGGTGCTCCATTGACCCATGATTTTGCAGTTATTTCATTAAGTGATTTATTAACACCTTGGGAAAAAATAGAAAAACGGTTAAAAAATGCAGCTGAGGCTGAATTCATTATTGCTATATATAACCCGAGCAGTAAAAAACGAGCAGATTATTTAAGAAAAGCATGTGAGATTATGAAGCCATATATAAGTGATGATACCATATGTGGATATGTTAGAAACTGCGAAAGGGATGAGGAAGAAATTGGAACATTGACTTTTAAAGAGCTTTTTGATTTTCAGGCAGATATGTTTACATTAATAATCATAGGTAATAGCACAACAAAATTAATTAATAAAAAAATGGTAACTCCACGAGGTTATAAAGGTATATGATAAAACCTTTAATTTTTGCAGGCACAACAGAAGGCAAAGAGATTGCATTATATTTTGATAATAAAAATATCCCTGTTGTCATTTTTACAGCTACAGATTACGGTAAAATGGTGCTTCCTGAATTAAAACATGCAGAAATAATAACAGGCAGGAAAGATTATAATGATATGGTTGCATATTTTAAAAGTATGGAAAATGAAAATATTATAATAATTGATGCTACCCACCCATATGCCAGCATTGTTACAGAAAACTTATATAATGCAGCAAAAGAATTGAATATTGAATATTTTAGGCTTTTAAGACCTTCCACCTATGAAAGCGGTGCAAAAGAATTTGAAAGTATTGAAGAAGCTGTTACCTATTTAAACACAAAGGAAGGCAATATATTACTTGCAACAGGCTCAAAAGAGCTTGCAAAATATACAGGGATTAATGATATTTCACGGCTTTATCCAAGAGTTTTACCAGATGAACATATTATAAAAAATATAAAAGATTTAGGCTTTATATTAAAAAATATAATATGTATGCAGGGGCCTTTTACTACCCTTATGAATGAAGCCACTTTAAAGCAGATAAATGCAAAATTTTTAGTAACAAAAGATACAGGTAAGGCTGGTGGATTTGATGAAAAACTGCTATCAGCAAATAACACTGGGGCAGAATTAATAGTTATAAAAAGACCTTATGAAAAAGTGCAGGGGCATAATATGCAGGAACTAATAAATATAATAGAAGAAAAATATTTAAGGGCGTAATATGTTTTTTCCCATATTTATAGATATTAAAGATTTTAAAGTGCTTGTTATTGGTTTTGGAAATATTGCTTATAGAAGAATAAAAGTATTAGTAGAATTTGGGGCAGATGTAAAAGTTATTACAAAGCAGGCAAAATATAATATAGATAATATTGATGTAATAATTAAAGAATATGAAGAAAGGGATATAACAAATGAATATAATATGGTAATAGCAGCAACAGATAATCAAGATGTAAATAAAAGCATAATAGAAAAAGCAAAGCAGGAAAACATAAAGTATTATAACAATATAAGTGATAAAAGTATGAGTAACTTTTATTTTCCTGCTGTAATTACAAATGAAGATATAGTATGCGGTATTATTTCTCAAGATGGTAAAAACCATAAGGCAGCTAAAGAATACAGCATAAAATTAAAGGAAATATTATGAAAAAAGGTAAAGTTACATTAATAGGTGCAGGCCCTGGGGATAAGGGCTTATTAACTATGAAAGGCTATGAAGCTTTAAAGCAAAGCGATGTAGTAGTATATGACAGGCTTGTTTCAAAAGATATACTTGATTTAAGCCCAGAAAATGCAGAAATGATAAATGTGGGAAAAGTTATGAACCACCATAATATACCACAACCTGAAATAAATAAAATACTGCTTGAAAAAGCGTTGTTTGGTAAAAATGTAGTACGTTTAAAAGGCGGTGACCCATTTGTTTTTGGCAGAGGCGGGGAAGAGCTGGAACTGTTGCTTAAAAATAATATAGAGTATGAAGTAATACCCGGCATTACAAGTGCAGTTTCTGCTTTAGCTTATGCAGGAATTCCTGTAACACACAGAGATTATGCATCATCAATCCATTTTGTAACAGGGCATGCAAAAGACGGGCTTGTGGAAAATATTAATTTTAAAAGTTTAGTAGATGGTGGTGGCACTATTATTTTTTATATGGGTGTTTCCACTATAAAACAACTTGTAAAAGGCTTGTTAGAAGCTGGAATGGAAAAAGATATGCCTTGTGTTGCAGTGGAAAACGGCACACGAGCAAACCAGCGTTCACTTTTTTCAGATATTAGTAATATTTGTGAAAAAGCAGAAGAATTTAAGCTGAAAAGCCCTGCTGTTATTGCTTTTGGCAGAGTTTGCAGCTTGGGAAATAAGTTTGATTATTTTACTAAAAATAAGCTTTTTGGTAAAAAAGTAATTGTTTCAAGAGCAAAAGTATCAAACAATAAATTAACTGATAAGCTCAAATATTATGGTGCTGATGTGCTTGATTTTGTAAATATGGAAATTAAGCCAGTTGATGATAAATCACATCTTTCATATTTAATAGATAATTTAAAAGATTATGCAAGCCTTGTTTTTAGCAGTAAAAACAGCGTAATAAACTTTTTTAATGAGCTTTATAGTAAAAATAAAGACAGTAGAGCATTAAGCCATTTAAAAATAATAGTTATTGGTAAATCATCAAGTGATGAGTTATTAAAATATGGTATTATAAAAGATTTTATGCCAAAAGAGTTTGATAATGTAAGCCTTGCAAAAGCTTATAAAGAATTAAATATTCAAGGAAAAGTGGCTGTATTAGAAGCTGAAAATGATATTGCATCTATTTATAAAGCGTTTATTGATAACAATATAGATGTAGAATTATTTGAATGCTATAAAATAGAATATCTGCCATATGAAAATACGGCACTATTTAATGACTATATAGAAAAAAATGCAGTAGCAGCTTTTACCAGCGGTGCAGCAGTGCATGGGTTTGTAACAACTTGTAATATAAAAGATTTCAGCAAAATTAGAGCAGTATGTATTGGTAAAGCTACATATAAAAAAGCGCAAAACTATAATTTTAATGCGTATATGGCAGAAAAACCAACAATAGATAGTTTAATAGAAAAAATCAGTGAAATGGAGTAATAAAATGAAAGGAATATTAATAATAGCTCATGGAAGCAGAAGAAAAGAAACATTAGATACTATGGAGCAGGTTTTTGCAATGGTGCAGGAAAATATGCCTGATATAATAGTGGAACACGCTTATATGGAATTTTGCGATGTTAATTTAGAAAAAGGGCTTGATTTATTAAGGGAACGTGGGGTTGATGAAATTGTGGTTGTGCCATATTTTCTTTTTGACGGTATGCATATTATAAAAGATATACCTGAAGAAATTGCAGCCTATTTAGAAAAACATAAAAACTTAAAAATTTCTATGGGTAAAACGCTAGGGGCAGATAAAAGAATAGCAGATGTGCTATGCGATAGAATAAAGGAAGTTATATAATAATGAAAAACTTATATATAATCGGTGCTGGTATGGGGCATATTGATGATTTAACCATAACAGCAAAAAATATAATACAAAAATGTGGCAAAGTTATTGGAAGTGATAGGCTTTTTCATCAGTATGAAAGTTTAAATAAAAATATAACTGCCCCAAAATTTGCAGATATTATAGAAGAAATAGAAAATTCAAATGAAGAAAATATTGCAGTACTGCTTTCAGGGGATACTGGGTTTTTTAGTTACAGTAAATCATTGGTTGCAAAATTAGATGATAGATTTAATATTGAAATAATCCCCGGTATTAGCTCAAAACAGTACCTGCTTTCAAAACTGAAAATAAGCTATGATAATGTTAATGTAATATCAGTCCATGGCAGAAATAATAAAGTTATAGGAAGTGTCAGCTATAATGAGTATTCATTTATACTAACAGGTGGCAAAGCAAAAGCCCATAATGTAATAGCAGATATTTTTAATGCAGGACTGCAAGATGTAGTTATTTCTATTGGGGAAAATATGCATTTAGAAAACGAAAAAATTATTACACTTCCTATAAAAGATGCTTTAAATTATGAATTTTGCGATTTAACCGTTCTTTTAGTGCATAATAAAGATTATATAAACCCAAATAAACCTTTAAAAGATAATGATTTTATTAGGGGCAAAGCACCTATGACAAAAGAAGATATTAGGTGGCTTTTACCAAAATATTTAGAAATAGAAGAAAATGACATTGTATATGATATAGGCTCAGGTACAGGAAGCTGTGCTTTTGAATTTGCAGGTCATGCTAAAAACGGGCTAGTGTATGCTTTTGAAAAGGAAGAAGAAGCATATAATTTAATATGCGAAAATAAGAAAAATTTAAAACGGTATAATGTGGAATGCGTTAAAGGAAATGCACCTGATATATTAAGAGATATAGAATCACCTGATAAAGTATTTATTGGTGGCAGTTCTGGAAAAATAGAAGATATTTATTCTATAATTTATGAAAAAAATAGTAATGCAGTTATTACAGTTACAGCTATTACCATAGAAACATTATATAAAAGCATAGAAGCATTTAAAAAATATGGTATTGAACCAGAGATAGTTTGTATTAACAGTGCAAAATCTAAAAAAGTTGGACCATACCATATGATGATGGGAAATAACCCAGTATATATTATTACAGGCAGGAAATAACTTGGAAAAAAATGTATCAAGGCTTTTAATAACGGCTATAAACAGTGGCAGTGGTAAAACATTATTTACTATGGGGCTTTTAAGGCTTTTGCAAAATAAAGGCTTAAATGTTTCAAGCTATAAATGCGGCCCAGATTATATAGATACTTCTTTTCATAAAAAAGCCTTAAATTTGCCATGCAGAAATATTGATTTATTTTTATCAGATACTAATACCGTAAAAAATATATTATCAGAAAGCTCAAATATTGCCATAATAGAAGGTGTTATGGGCTTTTATGATGGTATTGCTTATTCTAGTAGCGCTTCAAGTTATGAAATAAGCATGAAAACTAATACACCTGCCATATTAATAATAGATGCAAAAGGAAAAGCTGCCACATTAAAAGCTTTAATTTATGGAATGCTTAAATATAAAGAAAATAATATAAGGGCAGTAATATTAAATAGAATACATAAGCAGACATATGAAATTTATAAGGATATAATAGAAAAAGAATTAAATATAAAAGTGGCAGGTTTTTTACCTGAAATGAAAGATGTTACTTTAAAAAGCCGTCATTTAGGGCTAATTACTGCAGAAGAAATTAAAAATATTGATGATATAATTAATAAAACAGCTGAAAATATTAATGAGTTTGTAGATGTTAATATGCTTTTAAATATTGCAAATAAAGCTGAACCATTAATTTATGAAGAAATGAAAATAGATTATATAGGCAAATGTAAAATTGGAATTGCAAGAGATGAATCATTTTGTTTTTATTATGAAGATAATATAAAAGTATTAGAAAAAATGGGGGCAGAGATTATTTATTTTTCCCCACTTTATGATAAAAAGCTTCCAGAAGGCTTACAGGGCATAATATTTTATGGTGGTTACCCTGAACTATATATTGAAAAATTAAGTAAAAACGAAAGTTTTATTCATTCATTACAAAAAGCATATGAAAGTAATATTCCACTTATGACAGAATGTGGTGGATATATGTATATAAGTAAAAGTATTGATAATATAAAAAGTGCTTCTTTAATTGAAGGCAGTGCCTATATGACTAATAAACTGCAAAATTTTGGATATATTAATGTAACAAGCCAAAAAGACAGTATGATTTTAAAAAAAGGGGAAGTGATAAAAGCCCATGAGTTTCATTATTCTAAAATGGATAATGAATGTAATGACTGCTTTATGCAAAAACCAAGCAGCACTAAAAACTGGGTTGGAGCAAAGTTAGAAGATAATCTATATGCAGGATACCCTCATTTGTATTATCTTGGAAATATAAATATAGCAAAACGCTTTATTGAAAAAGCATTAAATTATAAAATGGATAATCTATGATTTACTTTGTTTCAGGTGGAGTAAAAAGCCATAAATCAAAAAGGGCAGAAAGTATAGCAGGTAGCTTTAATGGTGAAAAACTATATATTGCCACCATGGAAAATAAAAGCGAAGAATCAAAAAAACGCATAGAAAAACACAAAGCTATGCGAAAGGATAAAAATTTTAAAACAATGGAAATAGAGAAAGATTTTGAAAGTATAGATTTATCATGCTTTAGTGTGGTGCTTTTAGAATGCCTTGGAAATTTATGTGCTAACCATTTATTTAATGGGGGAAGTATAGAAGGGTTTTATAAAGACATAGATTATTTAATGAAAAATGCAAAAAACTTGGTTGTTGTAACAAATGATATTAGTTATGACGGGTTATATTACAGCAAAGAAGTTCAAGAATATATAAAAACATTGAATAATGGTGCAAGCTATATTGCAGAAAGGGCAGATAGTGTTATTGAAATGGTTTATGGTAATATAATAATCCATAAGGGTAGATTATGAGCTTATTACGAAGTTTTTTAATATGTGTATCCATGTATTCTATAATCCCTGTGCCAAATATTGCATGGCAGGAAAAAGATATGAAGTATATATTTTATATGCTTGTATTTTTAGGTATACTTTTAGGGCTTGCAGAATATGGAATATATGTAACAGCAGAACATTTTCAAATATCATCAGTTCTTTATGCAGCATTATCTACTGCCTTAATAGTGCTTTTTACAGGTGGTATCCATTTTGATGGCTATGCTGATACAATAGATGCAATATTTTGCCATGGAAACCAAGAAAAACGCCAGCAGGTTTTAAAAGACAGTAACTCTGGAGCATTTGCCATAATCTATACTATTACATATTTTATGATTATGTTTGCAGCATTTGAAAATATGTATAAATCTGTAGAAATATTTATGTTAATTTATACATTTACTTTAAGCAGAATATTTGTGCTGTATATAATAGCCTATACAAAAAGTGCAACAGAAAAGGGGCTTTTATATACTTTTTCTAAAGTAGAAAATAAGAAGGCGTTACTAATATATGCATACCTTGTAACTATTTTTTCGTTTATTTTGCTTTACTTTCTTGCAGGGCTTACATCTTCACTAATGATTTTATTGATTTTAGTAATAATTTCTATTATACTAAATAAGTATTTTATAAAAGTTTTTGGTGGCTTAAGTGGTGATTTAGCAGGCTTTAGCATATGTATATACGAAGTCTGCCTGCTTTTATATTTTAGTATGTTTGGTGGCTTTATATGATTTTAATAATTGGTGGAGCATATCATAATAAACTTGCCTATGCTTTAAAAACATATAATATAGTAAAAGAAGATATGCAAAATGGAAGCGACTGCCCAGTAAATGAGGCCTTTTCTAAAAAGGGTATATATAACCTGCACTTACTTATTAAAAGGTATATGGAGCAGGGTTTATTAAACAGTGAAAATTATTTTCAAGTTATAGAACAAATTAATAACTCAAATATAGAAATTATAATATGTAATGAAATAGGCTCAGGTATTATACCACTTGATAAGTTTGAGAGAGAATATAGAGATATGGTTGGGAGAATAGTTTCAGAAATAAGTGCTATATCTCATAAAGTAGAGCGTATATATTACGGTATACCAACAATTTTAAAGGGGTAGAAGCAAGATGAAAACAATTTACTTTATTCGCCATGGAAAAACTAAATATAATGTGGAGGGCAGGTTTGTAGGCTCTACTGATTTGCCACTAACAAGTGCAGGCAGGCAGGAAATTTATGATTTATGGCATGATAGAAGTAAACATATTGATAAAGAAGTTATATATTCAAGCCCTATGAAAAGGTGTATAGAAACAGCTCATATTATTTTCCCAGACGAACATTTAGAGATTATAAAAAATATGCGTGAAATGAATTTTGGTGTTTTTGAAGGAAAAACCCATGATGAATTAATGGATATGCGGGCATATAGAAATTTCCGTGCAACAAGTGGCAAGGAAAAAATACCACATGGGGAAAGTGGGATAGAATTTGGCATGCGTGTTTTAAAAGGTTTTTTTGAAATGATAGGTCATATGAATAAAAATAGTTATGAAACAGCAGCTCTTATATGCCATGGTGGAGTGATTATGGCAATATTTTCTATGCTTTGCGAAGAAAGTGATGATATATATTATTACCATAGAGATAACGGGCAAGGCTATAAAGCCCATTATGATGAACATAGGAAAGAACTTATTATTATAGAAAAATTATAGCTTGAGGCAGTATTATGAAAATAGGATTTATGCTGATAATTGCATTTATTTTAGATTTAATATTTAAAGACCCTAAAAATATTCCACACCCTGTTGTATATATTGGTAAAACCATTAAATATGGTGAGATTTTCTTAAGAAAAATCTTTCGAAAAGGTGCAGTTGCTGAAACTATTGCAGGTGTTATTTTAACACTTTTTGTTGTTATTATTTCTTTTATTATCCCATATATTGTTCTTAGTATTTTTTACAGCATACATATGGTGCTAGGTATTATTGTGGAAGTATTTTTATGTTTTCAAATACTTGCCCTTGGTTCCTTAAAAGAAGCTGCCATGAAAGTTTATGGAGAATTATATACTGGTAATATAGAAAACGCAAAAGAAAAACTTAGCCATATAGTTGGCAGAGATACTGCTAATATGAACGAAAAAGATGTGGTTAAAGCAACAGTAGAATCAGTTTCAGAAAATACAAATGACGGTGTTGTAGCACCACTTTTTTACATGATAATAGGTGGGGCAAGTTTTGGTATGCTTTATAAAGCAGTAAATACTCTTGATTCTATGATAGGCTATAAAAATAAAAAATATGAATACTTTGGAAAAGTTGCTGCTAGGCTTGATGATGTGCTAAATATTATCCCTGCACGTATTACTGGGTTTTTATATGTGGCAGCAGCATTTTTATCAGGCTTTAATTATAAAAATGCATATAAAATTTTACTAAGAGACAGGTGGAACCATTCAAGCCCAAACAGTGGCTACCCAGAATCAGCAGCAGCTGGTGCCTTAGATATTCAGCTTGGCGGTCCTGCATCATATTTTGGTGAGATGGTTGATAAACAGTATATAGGTGATGATACAAAAGAGCCAAATATGGAAGATATACCAAAAGTATGTATGCTTATGACTATTGTATCAGTTTTAGCACTTGTTCTGCTTATATTAGCAAAATTTGCTATTTTAACAATAGTAAACCATGGCATATAGCATGAAAGAGTATTCTCACGGTGGGGATATATACTCCCATTATGAAAAATATGGTGTATACCCAGTTGATTTTTCAAGCAGTTTAAACCCACTTATTGCACCTATTGAAGTTAGTAATGCTTTCATATCATCATATGCAAAAAGTTTTGCTTATCCCCCACATGATTACAAATTATTACGGCAAAAACTGGCAGAAAAAGAAAATATAGCAATTGAAAACATAATATTATCAAATGGTGCAAGTGAGATAATATATTTTATACCCTATGCTTTTAATAAAGCAAATGCACTGATAAATGCTCCAGCATTTAGCGAATATGAAAAATCGCTCCATAATAAAAATATAGATTATTACTATTTAAAAATAGAAAATCAATTTAAAGTGAAAAAAGATATTATAGATTATGTAAAAAAAGACAGCATAATATATCTTACAAACCCAGATAACCCTGTGGGAAATATAATAGATGAAAATATATTATATAGTATATTAGAAAAATCAGCCCAATGTGGCAGTATTGTTGTGCTTGATGAATGTTTTATTGATTTAACTTATAATGGCAAATCATATGTATCACTTATTAAAAAATATGATAATCTTATAATAATAAAAGCTTTTACAAAAACATATGCTTTTGCAGGGCTTAGGCTTGGATACTGCATAAGCAGTAAAAAAAATATTGAAATATTAGAAGAATACCTTCCCCCATGGAATATTTCAATGTCTGCTTATATGTGTGGCATAGCAGCTTTAAAAGACAGCACATTTTTAGAAAACTCTATTTCCTATATTGAAAAAGAAAAAGAGTATTTATTATATAATCTTAAAGATTTTGGGTTTTTAATATACGGTTCACAGGCAAATTATGTATTTTTTTACTGTGATGAACATAATTTAAAAGAAAAGCTATTAGAAAAACACATATTAATAAGGGACTGTAGTAATTACAAAGGCTTATCAAAAGGCTATTTTCGTGTGGCTGTAAAAAAACATGATGATAATGAAAAATTAATCAATGCTTTCAAGGATATATTAAATGGCTAAAAGTATCATGGTGCAGGGAACAGCTTCTAATGCTGGTAAAAGTTTAATAGCAGCAGGATTATGCAGAATATTTGCAAATTCTGGCTATAAGGTGGCACCTTTTAAATCACAAAATATGGCACTAAATTCTTATATAACTCATGACGGTTTAGAGCTTGGCAGAGCTCAAGCTGTGCAGGCAGAATGCGCAAAAGTTCATGCTGATGTTAGGTTTAACCCAATACTTTTAAAACCAACAGGGAACAAAACATCGCAGGTAATTATTCAAGGCGAAGTTTACGGCAATATGACAGCACAAGAATATTATAAAGAAAAACATAAGTTTTTAAAAAACATAAAAGAAAGCTATGAAAGTTTATCACAAGAATATGATATTATAGTAATAGAAGGGGCAGGAAGCCCTGCTGAAATAAACTTAAATAAAAATGATTTTGTAAATATGGGTATGGCAGAAATGGCTTCAGCTCCAGTATTGCTTGTTGGCGATATTGACAGAGGTGGCGTATTTGCAAGCCTTTATGGAACTACTGCACTGCTTCCAGATTATAAAAATTATTTCAAAGGCTTTATAATAAATAAATTCCGTGGGGATAAAAGTATACTTGAGCCTGGGCTATATCAAATTGAAGAATTAACAGGCATAAGTGTTTTAGGTGTTATGCCTTATGAAAGGTTTTTAATAGATGAAGAAGACAGCTTAAGCTCATCATTTGATAATTACAGCAAAAAAACTATTGATATTGCAGTTATCAGACTTCCTCAAATTTCAAATTTTACAGATTTTAGTGTATTTGAGCATTATGATGATGTATCTATCCGTTATATAAAAGGCGTATCAGATTTTGGCGAGCCAGATTTACTTATTATCCCCGGCACAAAAAATACTATTTCAGATATGCGTTATTTAAGAAGTTCAGGTCTTATAAGCAAAATAATAAAACATTCTGAAAGCGGCAAAGGTATAATTGGAGTATGTGGTGGTTATCAAATGCTGTGTGATAGTCTTTATGACCCACATGGAGTAGAATCTGATGGCAAAGAAATTGGGCTTGGGCTAATAAATGCTGAAACCATATTTGAAAAAGAGAAAGTGCGAACTCAAGTGCATGGCACATTTAACAATATATCTGGTTATTTTTCCTTTTTAAATGGAGCAAAATTTGAAGGCTATGAAATACACATGGGGCAGACTAATTCTATACTTGAAAATATATCTGTAATAATAGATAATAATAATGTAAATAAAAAAGACGGGCTTGCCTGTAATAATATACTTGGCACATATATCCACGGTGTATTTGACAGCGGGGAAGTATCAAAAGCAATAGTAGATAAATTAAGGCAGGAAAAAGGTCTTGAAAATAGTGATAATATGGCTGATATAAAGCTTTTAAAAGAGCAGGAATATGAAAAATTAGCCTATATTATGCAGGAAAATATAAATATGAAAAAAGTATATGAGATACTTGAAAAAGGGGTGTAGTTATGGCAAAAGATAAAGGTTTAATCCATATATACTGTGGTGAAAATAAAGGTAAAACAACAGCTTGTGTGGGGCAAGCTGTGCGTGCATTTGGTTCTGGCTTTAAAGTGATATTTTGTCAGTTTTTAAAAACATCACCTAGTGGAGAATTAAAAAGCTTGGAACAGCTTGGCATAAATTCATACCGTATTACAAAACCAAAAGGCTTTACCTGGGAAATGAATGAAGAAGAATTAAAAATATTAAAAGAAGAACACAATAAACTTTTTAAAGAGGTAACATCTTTAGTAGAAGGTGATGGAGATAAAACACTGCTTGTTTTAGATGAACTTGTGGGAGCATATGTTGGCGGTCATATTGATAAAGATATGGTTATGGAGTTTTTAAATAATAAGCCAAAAAATTTAGAAGTAGTGCTAACTGGCAGAAACCCAAGTGATGAGTTAGTAGAGATTGCAGATTATATTACAGAAATGAAGAAAATAAAACACCCTATGGATAAAGGGATAAATGCTAGAAAAGGTATAGAAATGTAAGGGGAGCATATGGGCGAAATTATTAAACCTATGGATATTGAAAAGGAAAGCTTTAGAATAATAAGTGAAGAGTTAGGGGAAACTAATTTAGGTGAAAAAGAACTTTTAGTTTTAAAACGAGTAATCCATACTACTGCTGATTTTGAATATAAAAATAACTTAAAATTTAACCATAATCCAGTGGAAAAGGGTATAGAGCTTTTAAAAAATGGCTGCGTTATTGTAACAGATACTACAATGGCTTTATCAGGTATTAGTAAACCTGCACTTAAAAAAGGTGGCAATGATGCATATTGCTTTATTTCAGATGATGATGTTATAAGTGAAGCAAAAGAAAGAGGCATAACAAGAGCTCAAGTTGCTATGGAAAAAGCTGCTAAAATTAATAAACCATTAATTATTGCAGTAGGTAATGCACCGACAGCTTTAATTAAGCTTGATGAACTTATGAAAGAAAATAAAATAAAGCCAGAATTGATTATTGCATGTCCTGTAGGGTTTGTAAATGTGGTGGAAAGCAAGGAACTTATATTAAACCATAATATTGCTTCAATTGTAGCAAAGGGCAGAAAGGGTGGCTCTAATGTGGCAGCAGCAATTATTAATGCTATGCTTTACCAGGCATTTGAAAGGTAGAATATGGAAGAATTAAAGAAAATAATAGAAAATATAAAAGGTGCAGATGAAAATGCATTAAAACAGGCAGTTGAAAGGCAGAATAATCTATTAAAACCAAAGGGCAGTTTAGGTGCATTAGAAGAAATAAGCATAAAACTTGCAGGCATTACTGGTAAAATAAATAACAGAGCAGATAAACGTATACTTTTTCTTTTTGGTGCAGATAATGGCGTATATGATGAAGGGGTGGCTGCTACTCCACAATATTTTACAAAATTATTAATTAAAAGTTATGCTGATAATATTGGCACTGGAATAAATGTTATTACTAAAAGCTGTAATACAGATTTAAAACTTATAGATATGGGCATAAAAGACGGTGTAATCCATGAAAATATTGATAACCGTAATTTGATGATTAATGGCACAAATAATTTTGCCATTGAAAAAGCTATTCCCTATAATATTGTTATAGAAGCTGTAAAAACAGGTATAGAGTATGCAAAATATGCTAAAGATAATGGTTATAATGTTGTAGGTAACGGCGAAATTGGTATGGCGAATACAACAACTGCCTCGTCCTGTATTATGGCATTAGTTAAAAGCAGTAACAAAAAACTTGTGGGCAGAGGGGCAGGCTTAACTGATAACCAGTTTGAGAAAAAACGTGAAGTCATAAGAAAAGCTATTACAAAATATAACCTTTTCCATGTTGAACCTTTTGAAATATTATCGTGTGTTGGGGGGCTTGATATTGCAGCTATGACAGGGTTATACTTAGGCGCTGCTTATTACAGACTGCCGATAGTAATAGACGGGCTTATTTCTATTTCAGCAGCTTTAATGGCATATCACATAAAAAATGAAGTAAAAGATTTTATGTTTACATCTCATCATTCAGAAGAGCCGGCATATTTAAGGGCAGTAAATGCTTTAGGGTTAGAGCCTATGCTTAATTTACATATGAGACTTGGCGAAGGCAGTGGCTGCCCTATTGCTATGCAGATAATAGAAAATGCATGCCATATTATGAATAATATGCAGACATTTCAAGATATTAATTTAGAAGATGAATATAGAAAAGATATTATAATGAAATAAGGGGGAATATATACTCCCTATTTATTTAATATGCTGTATTCAAGAGTAGTAGGCTCATTTGTAATAATATTTGCTGTAAAAGTGAGCGGTGCATTTCCAGATTTATTAAGATAAAAATTTATGCTGTGGTTTTTATCTACAATATTTGTAAATAAGATAATATGAAAATCTCTACAATTTTAGTGGATATTTATATAACATATTGTTAAATAATTATATTTTACTGGTTATTTATATTCATAAATTTGTATTGCATAAACTAGTTTTTTATGTTAGTTTTTGGTAACAATTTATATAAGTATAGTGGATATTTATGCATAATTTTATTGGGACATACAGGCTGATTTTGCAGTTAATCAAAAAGGATTTTAAGCAGCGTTTTGTTGGCTCTTATTTAGGATTTTGGTGGGCATTTATTCAGCCTGTTATTACTATATGTATATTTTGGTTTGTATTTCAAGTTGGTTTTAAATCTCAACCTGTAGAGAATGTTCCTTTTGTTTTATGGCTTGTAACAGGTATGCTGCCGTGGTTTTTCATATCAGAATCAGTGGCAGGTGGAACATACTCAATAATGGAAAACTCCCATTTAGTAAAGAAGATTGTATTTAAAGTAAGCATACTACCTATTGTTAAAATATTATCTGCACTGGTAGTGCATATATTTTTCATGATTGTCCTTTTATGTATTTATTTATATTATAATATTTATCCAAATATATACTGGCTGCAGTTATTTTACTATATTGGTGCAAGTATTATTATTGTAACAGCAGTAACTTATATAAATTCAGCAATTGTAATATTTTTTAGAGATTTAGGTGCTATTATTGGTGTATTGCTGCAAATTGGTTTTTGGATAACACCTATTTTTTGGAATATTAATATGATTCCTGAAAAATATATTACTTTAATTAAATTGAACCCTGCTTATTATATAATCGAAGGTTACAGAGGTTCTTTAATATATAATACGCCATTTTATAGTGATTTTTGGAATATGGTATATTTTTGGTGCGTAACTATTGCACTTTCTATTTTAGGTATAGTCATTTTTAAAAAATTAAAGCCTCATTTTGCTGATGTGCTGTAGTGGTGTTTATATGGAACAAGATATCATTATTTCAATAAAAAATTTATCAAAGGCGTATAAATTATATAACTCTCCAAAGGACAGGTTAAAAGAGGCATTATTTCCATTTTTAAAGCCAAGGCATACAGATTATTATGCATTAAATAATGTATCCCTTAATATTAAAAAGGGCGAAACAATAGGCATAATAGGTAAAAATGGTTCTGGAAAATCAACTTTATTAAAAATAATCACAGGTGTTTTAACTCCAACAAGTGGGGAAGTAAAAGTTAATGGCAAAATAGCTGCTCTTTTAGAATTAGGTGCAGGTTTTAACCCAGAGATGACAGGTATTGAAAATGTATATATGAATGGTATAATTATGGGTTATACCGAAGAAGAAATGGATAAACGTATTGATAAGATTATAGAGTTTGCAGATATTGGTGAATATGTATATCAGCCTGTAAAAATGTATTCTTCTGGTATGTTTGCCCGTCTGGCTTTTGCAGTTGCAATAAATGTAGAACCTGATATATTAATTGTAGATGAGGCATTATCTGTTGGTGATATGCGTTTTCAAATAAAATGTATGGACCACATGAAAAAAATGATGGATAGTGGCACAACTGTTTTGTTTGTAACTCATGATATTAATGCAGTTAGAAGATTTTGCAGCCGTGCTGTTTGGATAAATGAAGGCTCATTTACAAAAGAAGGCGATGTAAATATGGTTGCAGATGCATATCTTGATTATTTAAAGCTTGGTGAGTTTGCTTTTGAAGAAAATGTAGAGCAGAATGAACATACAGATAGTGATAAAGACTTGCCAGCTTTTGTTCATAGTGATACAATAGCAGATATTGTTGGTTTTCATATATATAATCAACATGGCAGCCTTACAAATGATATCATGTATGATGAGCCTGTTACTATTGAAGTAATTTATGATGTTTTTGATGAAAATATTGAATCTCCAGTGCTTGGCATTGCTTTAAGAAGTATTGACCATGATTATATTTGTGGAATAAATACACTGCTTGACAAGGTGGAAATTCCATGGAAGTATGGTAGAAATAGGTTTCATGTAAAATTTATACATGGTATTTTAGCAACAGGTGGAAAATATTATTTTGATGCAGCATTATTTGATAAAACTGCAACTGTTTCATTTCCATATAAAGCAATGGTTAGTTTTGTAACAGTATCATCTTCCTATGTTGGTGAAGGTAGATATATTATACCGCATAAATGGAGCTAGATAATGGGTAAGTATGATTTTGATTTTACAGTTAAAAAAAATGATGCATTAAGTTTAATATCAACTTATATTAAACCATCAAGTAAAGTATTAGAGTTTGGTTCAGCATTTGGTAGATTTACTAATTATCTATCAAATCAGTTAAATTGCGAAGTACATATTATTGAGATTACCCATGATGGTTTTCAACAATCTATGGAATATGCAAAAGATGGCTTATGTTCTGATGTGGAAACAGGGCAGTGGAAAGAGTATTTTAAAGGAAACAAGTATGACCATATTATTTTTGCTGATGTTTTAGAACATTTAAGGTTTCCAGAAAAAGTTTTTAAAGATAGTGTTGAATATTTAAAAGATGATGGTAGTATATTATTTTCTATACCTAATACAGCCCATGGTGATTTAATATATAAACTTTATTATAATAGTTTTGATTATACAGATTTAGGGTTGCTAGATGATACACATGCTCATTTATTTGCATATAATAATATAATAAAAATGATAAGTGATGCATCACTAGTTTTAACAGATATAAACTATACTCAATTTCCTGTGGGATGTACTGAACAACGTTCCAATAAATATGATAGTTTAATTTTATATAATTTAGTTTGTGAAAAGAGATATGCATCAGTATATCAATTTATTGGTGAATGTAAAAAAAGTGGTAAGAGTGTTTTAGATGAAGATTATAAAATAATTGTTCCAAGTAAGTGCAGCGTTGTATATAGTGATAGCAAAGATTTTAATAATATTATATCAGAATATGAAATAGAGTATAATATTGATAATAAGCATATAAATTTTATATTTGAAAATATTCCTGAAAATGTGGAGTATATTAGGTTAAAATTACATGATAATATGTATATGCAGCTTTTAAATATTGATATAAATTATGAAGCAGAGTATATAATAAATGATGCATTTATAAAAGAAGATGGTAAGGAAGCTCTTTTTTATACCAAACAGCCTTGTATTGATATTCATAAAAAAGAACAAAATTGTAGTAAAATATCCATATCATTTGAGTTAACAGTATTTTATACTATTGATATGTATATGTATATGCATCAATTACATGAACATTTTGGTTATATGTTAAATTTATATAGAAATGCAAATACTAAGCTTAATGAAGTATGTAATACTCTAACTAGTGACCTTCATAAAGCACATGATGAACTTACCATGGTATATAATGAGTTATATACGGCACATAATGAATTAAATATGGTGTATGACAGTTTATCATGGAAAATAACAAAACCATTAAGGAAGTTAAAAAAGATTTTAAAAGGTAGGCAAAGATAGATATAAGGAGATTTTGTGATGAAAATATTAGTTACGGGAGCAGGTGGATATATTGGCAGGCATGTAGTTAAATATTTACTTGATAATAATATGGAAGTAATAGCCAATGATTTTAACGATGAAAGGCTTGATAAACGTGCAATTATTAATACTACCAATATTTTTGAAGTTGATAATCCATATAAAGTGCTTGGAGAAGCAGATGTATGCATTCACCTTGCATGGAAAGATGGCTTTATCCATAATTCTAATACTCACATGGAATATTTATCAGACCATTATAAATTTATAGATAAAATGTTATCATCAGGTTTAAAACAGATAGTAGTTATGGGTTCTATGCATGAAGTGGGCTATTATGAAGGTGCAATAGATGAAAATACACCATGTAATCCGCTGTCATTATATGGTATTGCAAAAGATGCCCTTCGTAGAAGCTCAAAAATGTTAGCTGAAAAATATGGTGTATTGTGGCAGTGGATAAGGGCATACTATATTTTTGGCGATGATAAATATGCAAGCTCAATTTTTGCAAAACTTCAGCAGGCGGCTGCAGATGGTAAGAAAACATTTCCATTTACAACAGGGAAAAATAAATATGATTTTATACATATAGAAAAGTTAGCTGAAATGATATCTCAAGTAGCATTACAGAAAGAAGTAACAGGTATAATTAACTGTTGTTCTGGCAAGCCTGTATCACTTGCAGAACAGGTGGAATGGTATATTAAGGAAAATAAACTAGATATAAAACTTGAATATGGAGTATTTCCTGATAGAGCATATGATTCGCCAGCTGTTTGGGGAGTAAATAGTAAAATAAATAAAATAATAAAGAAGCATATATAATAAGGTAAATCTTAATTATTATAAATATGATAGATTCGTAATATATTTGGTGGTTTTGATAATGAAGATGTATTAAACATTCAAATTATATTATATTGTATATAACAGGATAAGGTATGTTAAAATATATATAATTATTTGCAATAATAAATTAACAAAATAAGGTATTTATTAGACAGAAAATAGGTTTCTAATTTGAAGATTTTATATACCTTATATAAGGAATTTAAAAGATATTAAATATATATATATATTGTAAGTTGCATATGTAAAAAATACTATTTAATTGAGTATTTATTGAAATCTTATCTTATCAATATATTAAATTTATTATAATAATCAATTTTTATAGATGATTAGAGGATGAATTATGAAATTAGACATAAGTAATAAGAATAAATTATTAATATATTTTTTTTATGATCAAGATAATATAATAGATCAATATGTATTTTTTCAACTTAATAAAATTAAAGATTTTGTTGCTGAAATATTATTTGTTTCAAACTCTAAAGTTAAAGATGCGGATAAGGCAAAATTAAGACAACATGTTAGTAAGATAATTGAACGAAATAATAAAGGATTTGATGTTTGGGCATATAAAGAAGGTATGGAATTTTATGGTTGGAATAAACTTAAAGAATTTGATGAAGTTATTTTAATGAATTATACAATGTTTGGCCCTATTTATTCACTAGATAATATGTTTGAAAAAATGAATGTAAGCGATGTTGATTTTTGGGGTGTTACAAAGCATCATCAAGTTGAATTTGATTGCTGGAACACTTGCGAATTAGGATATATTCCTGAGCACATTCAATCAAGCTTTATAGCAGTTAGAAGAAGTATGTTTACATCACAAAAATTTCAAGATTATTGGGATAATATGTGTTTAATTAATTCATATGCAGAAAGTATAGGTAAGCATGAAGCAATTTTTACAAAGAAGTTTAATGAGTATGGTTTTAAAAGTGATGTTTATATTAATACAGATGATTTGGAAGGTTATACAAGATATCCACTTATGATTATGGCAGATGAACTTATTATAAATAGAAAGTGTCCTTTTGTTAAACAAAAAATGTTTTCTCAAAATTATTATGATATTTTAACTGATAGTTTAGGTTATGCTCCATATAAAACAATGGAGTATATAGAAAAACATACTTCATATGATATAAATTTTATATGGGATAGTGTTCTTAGAAAATTTAATATGGCTGATATTAAAAAAATGATGCATTTAAACTATATTTTGCCAAAAAACATAATGATTTCACATTCTGAAATAAAAGAAAAAGTGGCACTTATAATACATATTTATTATGAAGATTTATTAGATGAGACTATTAAATATATCAATAAAATGCCTAAATTCGCAGATTTGATAATTACAACACCAAAAAAAGATTTAGTAGAAATTATAAATAAAAAATGTAGTGAATTATTATTTAATCGATGTATTGTATTAGAAATAGAAAATAGAGGTAGAGATGTATCTTCATTATTAGTTGGAGCAGCACCTTATATAAATAATTATGATTTAGTATGTTATATGCATGATAAAAAAACTACTCAAATAAAGCCATATGCCAATGGGGTTGGGTTTAATTATAAATGCTTTGAAAATTGTCTTGGAAGTGAAATATTCGTATATAATATTATAGAGACTTTTCGTCAAAATCCAAGATTAGGTATGCTTATGCCACCACCTCCAAATCATGGAAACTTTTATCAGATACTTGGCAGTGAATGGGCTAATAATTATTACAATACAAAGGATTTATTAAACAAATTAGATATTCCAATCCCACTATATATGAATAAAGAACCAATTTCACCATTAGGAACAATGTTTTGGTTTAGGCCAAAGACTTTAAAAACATTATTTGATATAAATTGGAAATATTTAGATTTTCCAAAAGAACCTAATAATTATGATGGCACAATACTCCATGCTATAGAACGAGCTTATGGTATAGTATGCCAATATGAAGGATATTATCCAGCATGGGTAATGAGTGATGATTATGCAAGAATTGAGATAACAAATCTTAATTTTATGTTACGCGAATTAAATACTGTGTTGTTAAATAAATATTTTACAACTAATCTTTTAGATATGACAGAGAAAATGAAAGCACATATGGACTTTAACTGGGATATGAAAACTATATTAAAAAAGAAAGTTAAAAAAATACTAAAGAAAATACTTCCAAAGCCTATTTTTAAACTAGCAAGAAAGATTTATTGCAATATAAGAGGATATGAGTAATATTATTTATTGAAGAAGTATCATATACTGTTTATATCATTTATTAAAATTATTGTTTAAAAGACATCAGAGATTATATTTGGAGGAGCTAATGGTTTTTTCATCAATAGTATTTTTATTTTTATTTTTACCAATTGTTCTTATTATATATTATCTTATACCTAAGATTAAGTATAAGAATATTTTCCTATTAATTGCATCTCTCTTGTTTTATGCATATGGTGAGCCAAAATTTGTACTAATTATGATGTTTTCTGTTATTATAAACTATCTTCTTGGGTTTATAATAGAATATTCAAAAAAAATTTCACTTTTAGTTGGAAGATTAAGCCTATTACTTGTTGTGATAGTAAATGTGGGGCTTTTATTTTATTATAAATACTATGATTTTTTTATTGAAAATCTCAACGGAATATTTGGGCTTGAATTACCACTGAAACATATTATATTGCCAATAGGTATTTCATTTTTTACGTTCCAAATTATGTCATACCAGTTTGATTTATACTTAAACAAAGTAAAACTTCAAAAAAATCCATTAAAATTAGGTTTATATATATCACTTTTTCCACAGCTTATAGCTGGCCCTATTGTTAGATATAAAGATATGTCAAATCAAATTGATAATAGAACTTTATCGATTGATTATTTTACGGAAGGTGTTAAACGATTTATTATTGGTTTAGCAAAAAAAGTATTAATTGCAGATTCATTTGGCATAATTGCCGATTATGTATTTTCTTTGCAATCAAATGAACTTTCTACAATGCTTGCTTGGGGGGGGGAATAGCATATACATTACAAATATATTTTGATTTTTCAGGATATTCAGATATGGCAATAGGGCTTGGTTATATGTTTGGTTTTAAGTTCCCTGAAAATTTTAATTATCCATATACAGCAAAAAGTATACAAGATTTTTGGCGTAGGTGGCATATTTCACTATCAATATGGTTTAGAGATTATGTGTATATTCCTCTTGGTGGAAATAGATCAGGTAATGTATATATACATCTTTTGATAGTATTTCTTTTAACAGGTCTATGGCATGGTGCATCATGGAATTTTATAATATGGGGATTGTGGCATGGATTTTTTCTAATAATAGAAAGAATACTGATAACATCAAAATTTTCACTCATAAACATTCCCTGCATAATCAAATGGCTATATACTATGATAGTTGTTGTAATTGGATGGATAATATTTAGAGCAGAAAATATTACATATGCATTTGATTATATAAAAATAATGTTTATATTTAAAGATATTGAATTAGCAAATAATATTTTTTTATTCATCTTAAAGGATAGTATAATTTTAATGATATTTAGTTTAATGGCAATGTTTCCAGTATCTTCCTATTTAAATAAGATCAATAATAAAGTAATATTTAATCTTTTACAAATCATAAAAGTAATATTATATATAGTTCTTTTAATAATGATTATAGTATGTATTGTACCAACAACATACAATCCATTCTTATATTTTAATTTTTAGAGGTGCAGCATGATTCTTAGAATAAATAATTATATTACAGCGATATTATTCGTTATTATTTTACTAGTCTTTTTTTTTAGTAATCTTAATACATTAAAAAAAACAATAAATGAGTACAATGAATATAGGAATATTTCACTATATCTTAAAAGCTTTGATGGGATTTATAAAAAAAATATGAATCATCGTGAAAAAATAATAGATTTATATGGTATATTGCTTAAAATAATAAATAAAAAAATAGTTTTAAATTTTGAGATGATCAAAACAGATGGATTTGTAGTATTTAGTGAAAAAAATATAAAAATAGATAATGAAAGTATAAGTAAAATAAATAATAAATTATTAACGATCAGCAATATAGCTCAAGAACATAAGATACCGTTTATATATATACAACCACCATATGCGTATAACAAGGTAACACCTGAAGTAGCCGCACTTTTGAAAATGAAAGAGCATATTGTGTTTAATAGTATACAAAAAATATTACTCAAAAATAATATCAACTATGTTGATATATATAATATATTAAAGAACAAAAACATATCAAAAGAACAAATATTTTACAAAACAGATGGACACAATAGCACATATACAGAGTGGGAAACAGCTAAATTGATTATAGACTATATGGAAGATATTGGAATTAGATATGATTATGATGATGTATCTAAAGTATTTAATAAAAATAATTATCAAATAATACCACGTGATTTTTATGGAAATGCAATTAGAGCTGTAGGTGACTACTATACAAAAAGAGATGTTTATGAAATATTCATACCTAATTATTATACTAAGCTAGAGTTATATGTTGGTGACAAGAAGATGCGCGAAGGAACATTTAAAGAAGTAGTAATGAACGGATACGAGACAATGAATAATAAAAGATTGTACTATATTACAAATTATGGACAGTATAGTGAAAGTGTATATACATACAAAAATTTAAATATAAATAATGGGCATAATATTTTATATATATGTGATTCATTTTCACTTAGAACAATTGCTATGTTAACTTTATTGAATAAAAATGTAACAGTGTTTGATCCTAGATTTAATAAAATAGATGATTTGTTTGTGAAAATATTAGCAAAAAATAAATATGATGCGATATTATTTTCAGCAGGAACAGTTAGGATAATGTATGGTAAATTCTAAAAACTATTGCGAAAAAATGATATAAAAAAGTGGTTGTGAAATCTCTTTAAATAAAATAATATTTTTTAGCGAAAAAAATAAATAAGGAGACCACAACCACTAATGTGTCATAAATTAGAAATTTTATTAAAAGCCAAGATGAAAGTAAGAGAAATAGCGACATTATTAAACCGAGATATAAGCTGATATATAGATAAATAAAGCTAGGAACAGTAGAGTTTCGCAACAGTGAGCATAAGGAAAGAATACAGTGCCTATTATTCCGTGAATATAAGGCAAGAATTAATGAGTAAGAGTGGAAGGAAGTTATTATATAGAAAATTTCAAGCAGAGTTATTATCTTATATTCAGAGTAAGTTAGACGATAAATATTCCCTAGATGTAATATCAGGCGAGCTAAAGAAAGCAGAAGTTTTGTTGTTATAAAAATGTCTAACAGTGATACTGAAAATATATAAGATATGATTAATAATTATCCTAGAAAATTATTTAATTATAAATCGGCTAAGGATATTTTTTACGAGAACTTAAACGACTGCTTAATGTGTTGCAATCGTTTTTAGATTTTACATTTATACAATTTTCTTTAAAATCTTATTGACATTTACATATTATATATAGTAGATTATACAAAAATATTAAACGGAGGAGCAGAATCATGAACATAATAGAAGAGATAATATATCCAGTTTTACAAGAATTTAAAGAAGAGGAAGAGTTTGACTATGAGCTTTCTCCAGAACTTAAAATTTTTGGAGATGGTGCATATTTTGATTCTATTACATTAGTTCGTTTTGTAATAGCTGTTCAAGATAAAATATCAGAACTTACTGATAAAACTTTAATATTAGCTACACCACAGGCAATGTCTAGAAGTAATAGCCCATTTAGAACAGTAACTACATTATCAGAATATATTGATGAACTTTTGGCAGAGGCAAAATAAGTAATGTCAGATAAAATTACATTAATTACAGGAACAAGAAAAGGAATAGGCAAAGCATTAGTTGAGCATTATATTAAAAAAGGGCATATAGTTATAGGCTGTAGCCGAAGTCCAATAGAATGGCAACTAGAAGGATATACTCACCATATTGCTGATGTATCAAATGAAAAAGATGTGCTTAGTATCTTCAAACAAATTAGGAATGATTTTGGTAGATTAGATAATTTAATTAATAATGCTGGGATTGCTTCCATGAATCACTCATTATTAACCCCAGTACAGACAGTTGATAAAGTTTTTAATACAAATGTGATGGGTACATTTTTATTTTGTAGGGAAGCAGCAAAATTAATGCAAAAAAATAAATATGGAAGAATTGTAAATTTTAGCACTGTAGCAGTTCCATTAAAGTTAGCTGGAGAAGCAGTTTATGCAGCTTCAAAGGCGGCCATAGTTACCCTTACAGATGTTTTGGCAAAAGAATTTGCAGAGTTTGGTATTACTGTAAATACTGTTGGTCCTAGTCCTATAGAGACGGATTTAATAAAAAATGTCCCAAAACATAAAATTGAAGAACTTATAAATTCGCAAACTTTAAAAAAATTAGGAACTATTAAAGATGTTATAAATATTATAGACTTTTTCTTAAAAGAAGAAAGTCACAGCATTACAGGGCAAAAGTTATATCTTGGGGGTATGTAGTAATGTATGCAGAATTTATAATTAAAAAAATGCAAGATTTTCAAAATGAAGATGCTTTCATTTTAAAAGATAAAGTATATAAATACAGTCAATTATTAGAACATTACAATAAAGCATTGCAAATACTTGATGAAAATAATGTTCAAAATGGAGATGTAGTATCATTAGAAGGTGATTTCTCACCAATCTCTACAGCTTATTTACTTGCATTAATCAATAAAAACTGCATAATTGTCCCTCTTACTAAAGCTTTAAAAGATAAAAAAGAAGAATTTATAAAGATAGCTCAAGCAAAATATGTTATTGTGCTAGATGATGAGGAGCTTGTAAGCATTACAGAAAGAAAATATAATACTAGTGAACCAGAACTATATAAATCATTAAGAGAAATTAACCACCCAGGCTTAATACTGTTTTCTTCTGGTTCAACTGGTGTTAGTAAAGGTGCTTTACATGATTTTGCAAAAATTTTAGAAAAATTTAAAATAGAACGCAAAACAAAACGAATGATTACATTTTTAATGTTTGACCATATTGGTGGAGTAAATACATTATTTTATAATATTTCAAATGGTGGCTGTGTTATAACTATTAGAGATAGAACTCCAGATAATGTTTTAAGAATAGTAGAAAAATATAAAGTTCAAACTCTACCTGTTTCACCTACATTTATTAATATGATATTATTATCAGAAGCATATAAAAAATACGATTTATCATCTTTAGAAACAGTATCTTATGGAACAGAAGTAATGCCAGAAAGCACTTTATTAAGGTTTAGCAGCCTTTTTCCAAATATTAGAATTTTACAAACTTATGGACTATCAGAAGTTGGTATATTAGATACCAAATCAAAATCAAATGATTCATTATGGGTAAAATTAGGTGGTGCAGGATTTGAAACGAGAGTTAGAAATAACATGCTAGAAATTAAAGCAAATTCTGGTATGTTAGGTTACTTAAATGCACCAAGCCCATATACAGAAGATGGCTGGTTTATGACTATGGATATGGTAGAGCAAGATGGTGAATATTTTAAAATATTAGGCAGAAAATCAGAAATTATTAATGTTGGTGGAGAAAAAGTTTACCCTGCAGAAGTGGAAAGTTTCTTTTTAGAGATGCCTGGAGTAGAAGATATTGCTGTAAGAGGGGAAGAAAATCCTTTAATGGGAAATATTGTTTTTGCAAAATTTAAAATATCAACTGATGAAAGTAAAAAAGATTTCCAAAAAAGAATGAGAGAATTTGCAAAAGGTAAGCTGGAGTCCTATAAAATACCACAACAAATTGAACTTGTAAGTGAAGAAGAAATACATAGCGTAAGGCTAAAAAAGGATAGAAAATAAATTTTTGGGATCTTATATGATAGAGAGAAATATTTATGCTTTTTAACTCAATTAATTTCTTAATTTTTTTCCCAATAGTTACCCTGCTTTACTTTATTATCCCCCATAGAGTAAGATATATTTGGCTTTTAATTGCCAGCTATTATTTTTATATGGCATGGAACCCAGTATATGCTTTATTAATGCTTACTTCCACCTTCATAACGTATTTAAGTGGTATCTTAATAGATAAGTCGAATAATAGTAAACAAGACAATGCTGAAAAATTAAAGAAATTATGGGTAATATTAAGTTTAGTATTAAACCTTTCAATTTTATTTTTCTTTAAATATTTTTATTTTGCAGTAGATAATATAAATATATTATTATCTGCTCTTCATATTCAACTAATACAGCCGAAGTTTGATATAATACTGCCAGTAGGTATATCCTTTTATACCTTTCAAGCATTAAGCTATACAATAGATATATATAGAAAAGAAGTGTATGCTGAGCGTAATTTTTTAAAGTATGCCCTTTTTGTATCATTTTTTCCACAGTTGGTAGCAGGTCCTATTGAAAGAAGTAAAAATTTATTAGTGCAGGTAAGCCAGAAGCATACATTTAGCTATGAAAGAATGCGAGATGGTTTACTATTAATGCTCTTTGGCTATTTTTTGAAAATGGTAATAGCCGATAGAGCAGCCATATTAGTCAACCATGTATTTGAAAATTATGAAGCCTATGCAGGTATAGAAATAGCCATTGCAGTAGTAATGTTTGCAGTGCAGGTATATGGAGATTTTGCAGGATATTCAGCAATAGCCATGGGAGCAGCCTGGGTAATGGGTTTTAAACTTATGCAAAACTTTAACCACCCATATTTTGCTACATCAATACAAGATTACTGGGGCAGGTGGCATATATCTTTATCAACATGGTTAAGAGATTATGTTTATTTACCAATTATTTTTAGTGGTAAAAAATTGAGCAATTTAAGAAATTATTTTGCAATAATGGTAACATTTTTTATAAGTGGATTATGGCATGGAGCAAATTGGACATATGTTGTGTGGGGCTTATATCATGGATTTTGTATAGTAATAGCAGAGATAACTAATCCATATAAAAAGAAATTATATAAAAAATTGAAAGTAAATACTAAATGTTTTAGTTTTAGGCTTTTTGCAATAATAGTAACATTTATACTAGTAAATATAGGTTATTTAATCTTTAGAGCACCAGATTTTCACACAGCATATGAAATGTGGAAGCAAATGTTTAGTGTATGGAACCCATGGATATTTTTTGATAACTCCCTTTATGATATGGGGCTTGATAGAAAAGATTTCTGGGTGCTTTGTTTTTCCATAATGATATTATGGGTAGTATCATTTATGCAGGAAAGGGGCATAAAGATAAGGGAAAGTCTAGCACAGCAAAATTTAGTTTTTAGATGGTTAGTCTATTTACTTGCAATATTTGGAATACTAACATTTGGTATATATGGTCCAGAATATGATGCGACACAGTTTATATACTTTCAGTTTTAAGGGTGTATTAAATGAAAAAATTAATGTATTCAGTATTATTTATTTCGATCTGTATATTAATTTTAAATAAAATAGAATATATATATACATATAAACAAGATAGCACATTATCAAAAAGTTTGTATTATAAAGAAAAAAATATATATGATATAATATTCATGGGTAACTCCATGATGTTTTATGGTATATCACCATTACACCTTTACAATTATTATGGTCTAAGTTCGTATAATTTATCATTACCAGGAGCACAATTTGATGAAATATATTCTTTAACAGAAGAAATAATCAAATACAAAAAGCCAAAAATAATTGTATTAAACTATAACCCACTACTTTATGATGGTAGTAATAATGTATTTAGTAAAGGTAATATATCAACAATAAAGGATTTTATAATCAGATATAAAATATATTTAAAAAATTATAACTACATTGAAGCATTTAAAAATAGTAGTATACTTTATTTATTTCATAATAGATGGAAAAATATTGATAAAAATGATTTTGGATTTAATTCGTATTTAAGGGGATATGCATCAAGTGCAGATGTAGTAGAACAAACATATATTGAATCAAACGATAAGTATCAGTTCTTAAATTCACATAAGAATAATTTTGATAAATATATATTACTACTTGAAAAACATAATATTAAAGTTGTATTTGTAGCAATGCCAACATCTGATAAAAGGGGTGAATTTTCAGAAATATTCATAGATTCTATAAAAAAATACTTAAATAAGAGAAATGTTGAGTTCCTTGATTTGTCAAATACTAATATATTTGACTTTAAAAAAGATTTTCAATCTTCTCGTCATCTAAATTATTTGGGGGGGGGAAAGTTGATGAAATATAGTAATTTCATACCTCATATAATGAAAGAATATAACTTACAAGACCATCGAAATAATACAGATTATGTAAAATGGACTAATGATTATAAAAGATTAAAACATAAAATAATGAATGAAAATATAAGAAAAACGGATAATTTAGCAACATGGTTTACATTGGTTAATAGTGGTAATTATAGTATTATGATTACTAGTATTGGGACAGTAATGCATGTTTTACCTCAAAACTTAAAAAATGAGTTAAGTAAATTAGGTTTAAATAAATTTATAACTTTGAACAGTAATGATAATTATGCAGCCGTAATTTATAAGTCAATAAAATTATATGAAAATTTATCAAGTTCTAGTATTGAATATAAAAAAAGAATATCAAATAAATATAATTTATATGTATTATCAAGTTTATATAAAGGCAGTATAAAAATTAGTGGAAAAGAAAGTGCAATCAATCAATTTGGTTTAAATATCGTAGTTTATGATCATATATATAATGAAATTGTAGACTCTATTAGATTAGAATCAAATAATTTTGATATTATAAAAAGATACTAAAATAATTATTGGATATATCCATATAGCTTTATAATCATGATATACACAAAAAATCAAATAAGTGAAAAGATATTTAAAGATTTAGTTTATTTTAATTGTATAGTTTAAATTATTAAAATAAGTATTGTGATTAAAATTGAATTAAAGAAAATATTTGCATGTATAATAAGACGTTATAAAAATTAAAATACTTAATTATTATATAAAATATTATACAAAAATATATTTTTATAAATATTAAAAAATAATTAATAAACAATATAAAAATATGATGTATATTTACGATAAAGAATAAAAATTTTATAAATTTGTTATTTTTAAAGATATAGGTGATAAAATGAAATACAAAAATATAATTTTATCAATTGTATTTACTTTTGTTGTAATAATTATATATTTTCAGTGGGAAAAAGTTATACAAATAAAACGTGATGAAGATCATGGTCAGTTTTTTCATGAAAAAAATATAGATGTAGTGTTTATTGGTACAAGTAAAACTTGGATGGCTTTTAGTCCTATGTATATTTGGGATAAATATGGTATTGTAAGTTATAACAGAGGTTCTTCTGGTCAATCATATAAAATGAGTTATTTTCTAATGAAAGATGCAGTTGAAAATCATAATGCAAAAGTAATAGTTTTTGATATTAGTTATTTATTATCAGTATCTGATCCTTATGAATCTGTAATTAGCAATATATTAAACATGATACCTCTAACAAATAGATATCAAGCATACAAGGAACTATTTGGAAAAGATTTAGACTTTGATAAAGTAAATATTGCGGCAAGATTTCATACAAGATGGAAAGAATTAAAGAAAAATGATTTTACATACAATTCATATATGAAGGGATTGTATGACTATCCGTTTATGAGATATGATGGTGAAATTAAGTTTTCAAAACATGAGGTGCAATTAAGTCCAGAAACAATAAAGTATGCAAAACTTTTTCAGGAATATGCAGATAAAAATGGAGTTAAACTCATTTTTATAGATATTCCTGCAATAAATATGGATTTAGGTTATGGAGAGGCATTTGGGAAATTAGCAAAAAAAGAAGGTTGGATTTATTTTAATTATAATAAATTAGCAAAAGATATAGGATTTGACTATAAATATGACTTAGTTGATGTAGGACATACTAATACGGAAGGTGGTTCTAAAATATTAAATCATTTAATACCATATCTTATTAGTGTTTATAATTTACAATCTAAAAAAAATGATATAGAATATACACAATGGAACAATGATTATAAAAAATATATGAGACATATGATCAGAAAAAAAATAAAAGGAATAGATAATATTGATGATTGGTTTAGTATGGTATATAAAGATAATTATTGTATAACAATTATAAGTGTCGGGGAAATTATGTCTTTGATACCAAAAACTATAAAAGATGAATTAAACAAAATGGGTTTAACAAAATACAACACAATAAATAATAAAGACAATTATATTGCAATAATAAATGATAAAAATGTAGTTTATGAAGAAAAATCAGTAGATAAAATTGAATATAAGAGTAGAATAAATGATATATATAATTTGTATGTATTGTCGAGTCCTGATGCATGGGGTATAAAAATTAGTGGTTACTTACGATCTATAAATCAATATGGATTAAATATTGTTGTATATGACAATAATGATAAAACAATTGTGGATTCCATTCTGTTAAGTCCAGTAAATTTTAAAGAAATAATAAGAAATTAAAAAGTAATTATAATAAAATATTATATAAGAAAATTAATTGAATTAAAGAGGTAATGCCAATAATGAATGATAAAATAAACATAAAAGAAAGTCCTATATATAAAATATTGCCAATGATATATATATGCATTGTTATTTTAATTATTTTTACTTTTATTTTAACAATATATCTATCTTATAAAATTACACCTGCTATAAATATAACGAAGTATGATTTAGATAATAATACAATACAGTTTTATATTGATGATATAAATATAAAAGGAAATGCACTTTCTATATTTGGCTGGGCATTTAAGATCGGTGAAGATATTAAATTATATAAAAGTCACTATGTGTTATATGATGAAATGGAGGACAAATATATAAAACTAAATACAAAAATGGTTATTCGTCCCGAGGTTGCAGAGAAATTAGAAATAAATAATGATATAAAACATTGTGGAATGCATAGTATGGTGGATATAAAAAATTTTGATAAAAACCATACATATAAATTATACATATTATATGAAAATAACAATAATAAACTTCTTAAAAATACTGATAAAGAAATAAAGTTTAAGTAAAGAGGTAGATGGTTCTATGAATAAAATAAGGGAAATGTATTATAAGTGGTATTCTGGATTATTATTACTTTTATTATATTATATTATAATTCATTTATTTATGAATAGTTCTTTTGGTGATGATATTAGATATAAAAATTATTGGCAAGATTATAGAGAATGGATCAAATATTTATACCAGAACTGGACTATTCGACCATTACCTGATACAATATCAGCTCTTATTTTAAATTATAATATTTGGATATGGCGTATATTAAATATTATAATTTTGGTATCAATACCATATTTAATAAATTTAATTATATTTGGTCACAAATATAAGCAATATATAAACTATATTATTTCTTTATGGTTACTATACCCTTTAACACATCAATCAACTGCCGGATGGGTTGTAACTACAGTTTATTATATTTGGGGCATATTCTTTGGTCTTTATTGTATATTAATACTAAAAAAAATTATTTTTAGAGAGCATATACAATTATACCATTATATATTTGGTATATTTGCAATAGCATATACAACTTCATCAGAACAAAATGCTGTAATATTTATTTTAATATTACTTTCAACAGGAATATATGGTTTTAGAAATAAAATAGGAATAAAATACATAATGATATTGTTTATAATTACTTTATGCAATATCTTGATATATATGTTATCTCCAGGAAAAGCAAATAGATATATAATAGAACATCAATGGTTTATTGATTATTCAATGCTAACACTACCAGATAAAATACATCGTGGTTTTATAGAAATTACAACTAATTTATTTATGAATGTGAACTTGTTAAATATTGTTTTGTGTTTATTTGTCTTCTATTCCGTATGGGTATTAAACAAGAATAAGTTAATAAGAACTATGGCTGCTATACCACTTATGATACAAATTCTTTTTGGCATATTTCATGAACAATTAAATTCGTGGTTTCCTGAAGTAATGAAGTATATTCCAAACATGACTAGCTATTATAATGGATTTAGTCAATACAGTGGTATTATTACTTTTGATAATTATTTTCAAATAACAACATATATTCCATTGATAATTATGATTATATCTTGCTGTTTTTTGACAATTTCAATATATTATAGTTTTTCATCAAAAATCGTTGGTATATCAGCATCGTTATTATACGCTATCGGTATCATATTAACAACAGCTATTGGATTATCACCGACATTATATGCTTCATCACACAGGACACATACGCTTTTATATATAATTATAATAATGATTATAAGTTTGATGTATTATTACAATGAATATATGTTTACAGTAAAACAAAAAAAATCTATAAAATATATTTTATTATTTATTGCTTATTTTTCATTATTTATACAAACAATATTAATAATTGAACTTTTTGAGAAATTCCATTAAATTTATTGCTGCGTTATATAATAAGAAATTATAATAAAAATTTTTATATAATATAAAATAGTTTGTATTAATACGGCAATATTAAGGGACTTATGAATTACGATGTAATAATAATTGGTGCAGGATTATATGGTTTATATTCTGCCGAATTAATTGGAAGAATTAGGGGGGGGGAATTTGGCAAACGCATATTAGTGCTTGAAAGAGATGCTGCGCCTTTTATGCGTGCAACCTATATAAATCAAGCACGCGTTCACATGGGTTATCATTACCCTCGTTCTTATTCTACCGCTATAAAATCACGCAATTATTTTGAAAGATTTGTAGAAGATTATGGGTTTTGTATAAAAGATGATTTTAAAAAAATATACGCAACAAGTGCAAATTTTTCATGGACCAATGCTAAAGAGTTTAGAAAATTTTGCATGGATACAAATGTTATGTGTTCAGAAGTTAATCCATATGAATACTTTAACGCAGGTATGTGCGACGGTGTTTTTGAAACTCAAGAATATACATATGATGCTAAAATTTTATTAGAACATTTATATAGTAAAATAAGTACATATAAAAATGTGGAAATTAAATACAATGCGTATATTGATACTATTATCCAAGAAAATGATAAATATATTATATCATTAAAAGATGGAAGTAAATTTGAAACAGAGTTTATACTAAATACTACATATGCTTCAGTAAACCAAATTATAAATAAGCTTGGTTTTCAGCCCTTAAAGATAAAATATGAATTATGCGAAATAATACTTTGCAATACTAATGGTGCATTAAAAGATGTGGGTATAACTGTAATGGATGGGCCATTTTTTTCTATTATGCCATTTGGTAAAACAGGGCTTCACTCTCTTACATCGGTAACATTTACGCCACATATAACAAGTTATAATGACCTGCCAACTTTTAAATGCCAGCAATTATGTAATAGTGATTATTGCTCCAGTGAATTTTTGGGTAACTGTAATGAATGTGATTTTAAACCACAAACAGCATATCCATATATGTCCCGTCTTGCTAAAAAATATTTAAATGAGAAATATTCTAATTTCACATACAGCAGCAGTTTGTTTTCTATGAAGCCAATATTACAGGCATCAGAAATAGATGATTCAAGGCCAACAATCATTAAAGAATTTTCAGAAAAACCTAAATTTATTAGTGTATTATCTGGAAAAATAAACACGGTGTATGATTTAGATGAGGTGATTTTATGATTTCAGATAAAGAGAAAAATTTTATTTCTTTAGTTGTATATGTTTATAATAATGAAAAAGAAATAGAGTATTTTTTAAAGTCAGTTAACGAAAAAATATCCGGCTGCTTTGAAAAATATGAGATAATATGTGTAAATGACTGCTCTACAGATAATTCTGTTAAAATTATAGAAGATGTATCAAAAACATTTGAGAACACAACTGTAAATATTATTAATATGAGTTATAAACAAGGGCTTGAAAAATCAATGCTTGCAGGGGTGGATTTTGCAATTGGTGATTTCGTGTTTGAGTTTGACTCATGTATTATAGACTATGATTTATCATTAATTATGGATGTCTACCACAAATCCCTTGAAGGATACGATATAGTAGCTGCCTCACCTAATAAGAATAACAGCCTGTTTTCAAGTATTTTTTATACATTATTAAATAAAATAGGCGGGCAGGATAAATTAAAAAGTGAAAGATTTAGAATACTTTCAAGGCGTGGTATAAATAGAATTAACCAAAACACATCAAATATAGTATACAGGAAAGTAGTATATTACAGCTGTGGTTTAAAATATGCTCATATTACTTATAAACCATTAAGTAAAAATAATATAAATAAGGGGTTTTTGTATAATCAAAATTTGGCAATTGATTCTATTATTGCTTTTACTAATATAGGATATAAAATATCTATGGCAGCAACATTTATAATGATGTGTTTAATGATTGCAACAATGATATACAGCCTTTTTGTAAAAATATTAGGTTTAGATGTATCTGGTGGCTGGATGACTTTAATGTGGATAGTATCCATATCGTTTTTTGTCTTATTTGGTTTAGCTTCTATTATTATAAGGTATCTTTCTATGATATTAGGGCTTATTAATAATAAAAGCTCATATTCTTATGATTCAATAAATAAAATTAATAAAAATTAAGAGGATATATGAAAACAGCATTAGTAGGTTACACAGGTTTTGTAGGCTCTAATTTAGATAAATCATATAGTTTTACAGATTTATTTAATAGTAAAAATATTAATAATATTTCAGATAATACTTATGATATTGTAGTTTATGCAGGCGTAACTGGCACAAAATATTTAGCTAATTTATATGCTGATAAAGATAAGCAGCATATAGATGATACAATATGTAATCTTCAGAAGATTAAAACAAAAAAATTGATACTTATTTCAACAGTTGATGTATATCCTTCACCTGTAGGGTTTGATGAATTATATAATATTAATCCAAGTGATAACCACACATATGGAAAAAACAGGTTTTATCTTGAAAATTGGGTAAAGGAAAATATTAATGATTATGCTATTATCAGAATACCTGCATTATATGGTGATAATCTTAAAAAAAATTTTATATATGATATAATTAATATTATTCCACCAATGATTAAGGAAGAACAGTTTAATAAATCAATTAATGATGATTTTATTCGTTCAATATACACATACGATAATAACTTTTATAAATTAAATACACAAGATAGAAACTTATTAATAAAGGCTAGGGAATTATTTTTTCAAAATAGTTTTAATGCCCTAAATTTTACCGATTCTAGAAATTTATATCAATTTTATAATCTTCACAAATTATGGCAAGATATATGTATGGTTATTGATAAAGATATAAAAGTAATAAATATTGTATCTGAACCAATACAGGCAAGTGAATTGTATTATAATGTATTTAAAAAAGATTTTAATAATATAATACAAGATAAACCAACCATATACGATTTAAAAACAATTTATTCAAAAGATAAAACTGGTTATTTATATAACAAAGCAAATACAATGAATGATTTATTGATGTATATAAATGAGAATATTAAACGTAAATATGAGGTAAATGAAAATGAATAGGGAAAACCCTGTATTAGCTATTATTGTTCCATGCTATAATGAGGAAAATATATTACATGAATCACATAAAGTTTTTTATAATATTTTAAATGATATGAAAGATAAAAAAATCATATCAAACAAAAGTTATCTCTGCTATGTAAATGATGGCTCAAAAGATTCTTCATGGGAAATTATAAAATCTTTTATAAGTAAAGATGATGGTGTAAAAGGTATCTCTTTGGCAAGAAATTTTGGTTTACAAGGTGCATTAACAGCAGGTTTATATACTTGTGAAGCAGATGCCTATATAACTATTGATTGTGATTTACAGGAAGATCCAGAAGTAATATACCAACTTATTAATGAATATAAAAATGGCAATGATACTGTATATGCAGTTAGAAAATCAAGAACAGGCGATGGCTGGTTTAGAACTTTAGCTGGTAATTTATTCTATAAAATCATGGATATATTAGGCAGTGAAACAATTAAAAATCAAAGTGAAGTGAGATTAATTAGTAAAAGGATTGTAGAAGTATTACAAGAAACAAACGAAAAAAATCTTTATTTAAGAGGTATGATACCTTCTGTTGGTTATAAAAGCACTAAAGTATTTTATGATAGAAAAGCAAGAATAGGTGGTTCTAGTAAATGGTCTTTTATAAAGTTATTTGATACTGCAATAGATGGTATGACTACTACAACAACCAAATTATTGACTTATATTCTATGGTCTGGAATTTTACTTTCTGCTATTTTTGTATTATTTTTTATTGGATTTTTAGTTGTTTCAATATTAAATAAAGCAGTACACTGGAATTTACTGATATTAAGTATAATTAATATGGTTGGAGCAATTATCACAATATCATTAGGAATAATTGGAGCATACATAGGAAAAATTTATAAAGAGGTTAGAAATAGACCAGCATTTATTATTGAAGACAATAAGGCTAAATAAAATCTTAAAACTATCTTGCTTTTTATATAAAATATATCAATAATATATTTATATTATATTTTAGGTGTTGTTATTTAATGCTAGATGTTAAAAAAAATATATCATATAATCAATTACAGTATGAAGTTAATAAATTAAGCAAAATTAGTGGTAATATTTATAGTAATTATACTTATGATGAAACTTATTACAATATATTTCCAGAAACATATTTTTTAGAGCATGAAAGCACATTAATACTTGTAGTGCATAATAATAAATATAATCTCATTTTCTACTGGACATTATCATATGATAATCTTATTTCAATTATTAATAGTATTAAAGACAAGTTTAGTGTGCCATCTATAATTGAATGTTTATACAGTAGAAACTCCCATATTAAAAATAGATTAATTGAACAAACTGGTTTTGATTTTTATGGTGGTATCTTGCGATTAAATAAGCAGGTGGAATATTATGATATTAATTTTAATAATAATATAAATATTGAATATGCCACACAAGATGATATAAATAATATCCAAACATTATATTCAAGTATTTTCAATTTATATATTGATAGAATACTAACTAAAAGCGAATTAGAATATTATATTAACCATAAAAATATATTAGTAAACAGGCATGGCAGTCATATAGCTGGCTGTTTAATATTTTCAAAACTAGATACAGAAACCACATATCATCTGCGTTACTGGTTTGTAGATAAAAAACACCATGAAGAATTAAAAGGCGTTGGTAAATCTTTACTTCATAAACTATATAAAATAGTAAATACTGGTAATATGATAGAAGTATGGAGCAGAAAAGATAACCAACTGGTAACAGATATATATGAAAAATATGGCTTTAAAAAAGATGGTCTTGAATGTGATGTTTTAATTTATTCAAAGGATAAAAATTTAATAGAGCCACTTATACCACTAAATTAGATTTTATTTCCCGCAAAAGCTATATGTGTATCCATTATATTCAGCCACATATACCCAAAGTCTTTCAATGGCGTGTGCTATAGTGCCATCAACCTGACCTCTTTCTTTTGGAAAATCACTCATTTGGATATTTGTAAAAAATGGCAAAATAGCATCAACCCTAGCCCAAAACATATTGCCTACAGGAAAGACTATATGGCTTATAGGAAGTATTATACCAATACCATGTTTTATATATTTTACTCCCACAATGCACATATTGGAACTGCTTTTAGATTATCACCAAAAGAAAGAGTTTCTTTACCAGTATATAATATTATACCTATAAATTTGTTATTTTTTGCAATATTATTATTAAACCATTTAATATGCTTAAAATCATTTCTGCTTATATTAGAGCCTGCTTTAATCTCTATTGCATAAATATTATTTTCATTATTATCTTGTAGTATAAAGTCTATTTCATGGCCTGCATTATCTCTAAAATGGTAAAGGCTGTATTCTCCATTGTAATAATCCATAAAAGAAGCAAGCTCATGGTGTATAAATGTTTCTATTAGTTTACCAGATATATCTTGGTTTAGGCGAATGTTATCCATTGTATAGTTTAAAATAGATGAAATTAAAGCTGTATCTGTCATAAATATTTTTGGTTTTTTAGTTACTCTTTCGTAATCTGTTTTTGTATATGCTGGAAGTGTCTCTATAATATACATCATTTCAAGCAAACTAAGGTATTTATTAAAGGTTGGTTTTTCAATAGATAAGGCACTTCTTATGGCATTTTGTTCCATATATTTAGAACTCCAAGCTGCAGTTGTTTCTACAAGTTTTTTCATATCCTGATGGTTTCTAATATTTTCTATATCTTTTAAATCTTTTTCCAGTATTGCAGTAATATAATCATGGCACCAGTTTTTAATATCCCTTAATGTATAACCTAAAGTTTCAGGATAACCACCATTTAATGCAGTATATAATATTTCTTCTTTACCATCATATTCATACTTACTTTGAAAATTATTGTTTTTTAGGTTTTCAATAAATACTGGTTGTTTTTCTAATATTTCACCTTGAGTAAGTGTTCTTAGTAATATTCGGCCTATTCTGCCAGCTAGTGATTCATTTACTTGTGGTAAGGACTGTATATCCACACTGCCAGTTATAATATACCTGCCTTTTCTAATATCTTCATCAACAATTTGTTTTAATGTAGTAATAATAACTGGAGCTTTTTGCACTTCATCTATAACCATAATATCTTTATTATGTGTAAGAAAATTCACAGGGTCAGCATTACATGCTTCAAGAATAGTTTTGTTATCAAGTGTGTAGTAAAGGTTTTCATAATGGGAGGTGATAGCTTTTGCAGTGGTTGTTTTACCGCACTGTCTTGCACCTGTAATTTGTATAATTCTTCTCTTATTTCTAAAATCTTCAATATTTTTTTCCTGCCATCTTTTAAGTGCCATTTTATACCCCATATATAAGAAATATTTAATGTATTATAGAAACAAGATAATATAAATCTGTTGAAAAGTAAAATAGAATTATGTTGAAAAGTAAAATAGAATTGTGTTGAAAAGTAAAATAGAGATAATTTGTGTAATAAAACTGTTTACTTTCCACAAAAGCTGTATGTATATCCATTATATTCAGCCACATATACCCAAAGCCTTTCAATAGCGTGTGCGATAGTGCCATCAACCTGACCTTTTTCTTTTGGAAAATCACTCATTTGGATATTTGTAAAAAATGGCAAAATAGCATCAACCCTAGCCCAAAACATATTGCCTACAGGAAATACTATACCATGTATAGGAAGCATAATATCTATACCCATTTTTTTCAAAACATTATCAGCATATTTTTTATTTAAATTCCAAGTGGCAGCTTCTTCTAAAACTTGGAACGATTTAGGAAAAACTATTCCAAGCCCTTTATTGTATTCTAAATTTTTAATAATATGAGATATGTTTTCGCTGGAGCCAAAAAGTGAATCAAAAAGATAGTTACGCCATTCTGCGCCATGTATATTTGTAACAGATTTTTTTGAGTGTATATGGCATATAAATTTATATTTAGTAATTATGGAACGCATTTGCTCTATAAATGGTGCTACATCTCTACCTTTATTTTCAAAAACATCAATAAATACATTAAATTCCTTATGGTTTCTTTGGAATATATCCATAATAATATCAGCTTTTTTATAGCTGTCTGTGGATATATACACATCAAATTTATAAGGAATTTTTTTAAGTTCCATAACCATTTCATCAAGTAAATCAATATAGTAAATATGAGCATGGACACATATTTTTGACGTATTATATGCATCTTCTGGTAAATCCTGCTCATAAACTGATAATTTTTTACCATATATTTTTTTATTAAACATTGCTCTATACATTGTGTTTAAAAATGCGTATCCTGTATGTTTTTCAGGCACTATATGGTTTAGTTTTTCCCAGTTATTAAAAGAATCAATAAATAGAAAACGCCTGTTTTTCTCAAAATTTTTTCTTAAATACTCGCATTCTTGTTTTACCCAGTTATAAAAATAAAAAAGGCTGTATTTATAAAAGGTAGCTTCGTTATTTATAATCCTATCTTGTGCATTAATAACAATATTATATTCAGGAATACTGCTTTTTTTATGGTGGGACAAGCTTTCTACAATCTGCGAATAATAATATAATTTATTTTGAGTACTGATACTTATATAGGGAAGTGGTCTATAACTTACAGGTGGTATTGATGATTCATTAAATGTATTAATAACAGCAGCAATTTTATTGTTATTAATATTAGTATCATATGGCACTTTTAACCATAATTCATAGTCTATATTAAAACCTGCTAAAGCATTATTTACTTTATTTATGAATTCATCAATTACACTTACATCATATGAGCAGTCAAGAATTATAATATATTTTTCATTATGTTTAATGTATTCATCATAGTTAATGGTTTTAAATATTGTTTTAATATTATCAAAAGTTAGTTTATGGTGTAAAGATATACAAAAAGGCATACTTACACCAGCAAGATGCAGGTTACTAAAAAAGTTTGTAAATTTATTAATATCATCTACTTCATAACAAAAGCCGTATATTTGGTATTCTTTAGCAATACGGATATGGTAGTTAATACGTTCCACAAAGCTTTCTGTAAAAAGCAGGGGCAGTCTTGGCATATAATGATGTATAAATACAGGCTTATTTAATGCAAGGTTAGTAATATTAATATGGGAAATATTATAAAAACAAATGGGTAAAACATCGGCATTTGTAGTGTTAGATGGTAAATATTTTGCTTGATAGAAGGCATCAAATGAATGTTTATAAAGTTTATTTAAAGCTATTTTATTTTGGATATAAAGCGATACTTTTTTCATAGTGGCAGAAATACCACTTTGAAAAAACGATGTAAAAAATTTATTAATTAGTTCATTTAATTTATTATTCATATTATCCTTATCTAAAATAGTGTATGAGATAATACCATAAATATATCATATCAAGCAAGTAAAATTATACAATATATTAATAGTAAATAATGGTAAATAAAAATAGTAATTTATACTACTTTACAAAATTATAAAAACTTATATAATATAATAATAGTGTATTGTTATGTGAGGGTATCAGCATGGCAAAAAGTGAAATAGTCATTCATAAAGAGCGGTGCAAGGGTTGTGAAATATGTGTTTTATTATGCCCTACCCAAGTCTTAGATATTCAAGATTTTAAAGTTAATGTGGCAGATATAGAAAAATGTACTGCTTGTATGCAGTGTGAGCTGCGTTGTCCTGATTTTGCAATAGAAGTTACAAGGTTATAAATATGGAAAAAGTAAGAGAGCGTAAATTTTTACAAGGAAATGATGCTGTAGCATTAGGTGCATTATATGCAGGCTGTAAGTTTTATGCAGGCTACCCTATTACGCCATCAACAGAGGTGGCAGAACGGCTTGCAGCATGGCTGCCAAAAAACGGAGGCAGGTTTATTCAAATGGAAGATGAAATAAGTGCTATGGCAGCAGTTATTGGTGCGTCTTTAGCAGGTAAGAAATCACTTACTGCTACAAGTGGTCCGGGTATGTCATTGAAGCTTGAGAATTTAGGCTATGGTTACATGGCAGAAGTTCCTTGTGTAGTTTTAAATGTAATGCGTGGCGGCCCTTCAACTGGCACACCAACAGGTCCTGGTCAGGCTGATATTATGCAGGCACGCTGGGGCACTCATGGTGACCACCCATGTATTGCTCTTACACCATCAACAGTTTATGAGCAGTTTAGCCAGACAGTGCGTGCTTTTAATTTAGCAGAAAAATACCGTATGCCAGTTATTATATTATCTGATGAAATAATTGGGCATATGAGAGAAGCCATAGAGATACCTAATGAAGGTGAGCTGGAAGTTATAAAAAGGCAAAGCCCAACTTGCCCACCAGAAGAGTATAAACCATATGATAATAGTGTATTAGTGCCACAAATGGCAAGTTTTGGTCAAGGATATAGATACCATGTTACAGGGCTTAATCATGATGAGTATGGTTTTCCAACAAACAGCCCAAAACTAATAGGCCTGCAGGAAGAACGCCTTATAAAAAAGGTGGAAGAAAATTATGATGATATAGTTCAAGTAGAGCATTTTATGTGTGGAGATGCAGAGCATATTATATTTGCATTTGGCAGTTCTGCTCGTGCTTCTAAAGATGCTGTTTTAAACCTTCGTGCAAGGGGTATAAAAGCAGGTCTTTTAAAACCACTTACTATTTGGCCGTTTCCTGATAGAGAGATAGATATGTATGCATCAAAGGTAAAAGATATTACTGTGGTTGAAATCAGTGTTGGCCAGTCAGTTCGTGAAGTAAGCAGGGCAGCAGGCGGCAAATGCAGGATAAAGCATGTATATAGAGTAGATAGTGAACCTATTGCTCCAAGTGATATAGAAAAAGTGGTGGAGGAATAGTATGGCTTATAATTACGAAGAATTTATTAGACAAGGCAGGTTACCACATATTTGGTGTCCTGGTTGTGGTTATGGTATAATTATGAAATCCATGATACGTGCCATTGCTGAAATGGGCTGGACTAAAGATGAAACAGTTATTGCTTCAGGTATAGGCTGTGCAAGCCGTTTGCCTGGTTATCTTGATTTTAATACACTTCATACAACTCACGGTAGAAGTTTAGCTTTTGCAACAGGTATTAAGCTTGCAAATCCATCATTAAAAATTGTAGCATTAGGTGGTGATGGAGATATGAGTGCCATAGGTGGCAACCACTTTATACATGCATGTAGAAGAAATATTGATATGACGATAATTGTATTTAATAATAACATATATGGTATGACAGGTGGTCAGTATTCTCCAACAACACCAATAGGAGCAAAGGCAACAACAGCCCCATATGGTATGCTTGAGCCAGATTTTGATATATGTAAGTTAGCCATAGCAGCAGGTGCAACATTTGTGGCAAGAAGCACATCTTATCATGCGCTACCTATGGAGAAATTATTTAAGGAAGCATTTTCTCATAAAGGTTTATCAGTAGTGGAAATTATTGCAGGCTGCCCAACAGGTTATGGTAGAAAAAATAACCAGAGAACACCTGCCAGTATGCTTTTATGGCAGAAAGACCATGCTGTAACAAAGCAGATGGCAGAAAAAATGAGTGCTGAAGAATTAGACGGCAAATTTATAACAGGTGTGCTGCATCATGATACCAGTAAAAATGAATATGTGGAAAACTATGATGCCGTAACTGGCTTTAAAGAGAAATAGGAGCAGATATATGAGATATGATATAAGGTTTTCAGGCTCAGGTGGGCAGGGTATAATTACAGCAGGTATCATACTTGCTCAGGCTGCTGCTATAAAAGCAGGTAAAAACGCAGTTCAGAGCCAGTCATATGGTCCTGAAGCAAGGGGTGGAGCCAGCAAGGCAGAAGTTATTATTAGTGATGATGAAATAAATTATCCAAAAATAGTAAGCCCTGATATAGTTATTTCATTAACTCAGGAAGCATATAATAAATATGCTGTAGATTTAAAGGATAATGCAGTTATTATAGTTGATAATACATTGGTACATGAGTATAAACAAGATGGACACACTATATATAAAGTGCCTATTACATCATCAGTAAAAGAGCTTTTAGGCAGTGCAGTATCTGCAAATATTGCCACTCTTGGTGTATTAAATGAAATATGTAAAATTTTAGAGCATGAGTGGCTTTTGGAAGTAATAGTAGGTAATTTTCCAGAGCGAGCAGCAGAAAGCAATACGAAAGCATATAATTTAGGTGTGGAACTGGCAAAGACAGCAATGGGGTAGGTAGTAAATGAGTGAAAATCCACTTTATAAAAAAGCATATTTTCAATGTGCAAGGCGAGCTATACTTGAAAATGAAGTGTTTATGAAAAAGTTTATTGTGGAAATTGTAAAAGATAATTACAGTGATGAAAAATTAGAAAGATTAAACGAAATGCTTACGAAAATGTATGATAATGATATGTTTGATTTAATTATGGGTTCAAAAACTGCCCAGCAGTTAAAATCTCAGTATGATTTTGAATTATGCAGTGAAATAGAAAAGTATGCAATAGCATTACGAGAAAAAGGCGAAGCAATAATATAATTATATATGATAATTTATATAATACATAATTTTTAAAGTAAAAATATATATCATTATTTTCAAAGAGAACTTATAGGGTAATAGCTATAAACCGTGAAAATGGCAGATATACATACCGTGATTATAATATTACAGCATATGATAACTATGGAAAAACACCTGCACCATCACTTGGTGAATTTAAGCCAGCACCAGAATTTGTATTGGAAGATGAAAACGCATCTAATACAGATAACAAAACTCAAGAGCCAAAAAAAGAAGATAATGCCACAAACCAGGCAATGTAATCTTTTTTAGCATGTTTCAAGAAAATTTAAAACTTACATATAAAACTGGTAAATTATTTTACCAGTTTTTTTATTTTTAAAATAAATCGTTTATTATACAGATAAATTAAAAAGTTCATATATACTATTTCATTAAGTCAAATATATATTATATAAAATCATTATTACAATTCAATTTCAAATAAAAACATATAAAATCTAACTAAATATCATAGCTAACTTACTTATAAATAAAGAGAAATAAAAAATTTTTTCAAAAAGTAAAATTTTGCTTGACATTTAATGGTCGGGGGGGGGTATGATGTCAATTAGAAAAAGGAGGGAATTGATGAAACACATCTTTTTTACCACATTAATGGTGTTATTATTTACATGTATTGGTTATGCTTCTACAAATGGTGAATTTGTTCAATATGCATCAAACATATCATACAATAAAGTGCAATATTATGATAAGTATGGCCGTCCAGTGCCACCGCCACCTGTATATTATGACAAATATGGCCGTCCTGCACCACCGCCAAGACCTGCACCTAGCTATAATGTGGAGGTAAGACCTGCTCCACCACCACCGCCTAAAAACCATGTGGTAGTAAGGCCAGCACCAGCTCCAACATACAATGTTGAAGTTCGTCCTGCTCCACCGCCACCACCAAAAAGATAAACTTTGGTGCTATAAAACTTAAAACGTATACTTACTACATTAATATTTTTAATAACTATATGTGGAAATAAGTATTCATTGAGCATTCCTATGTTTTAATGAATGACGACATAATACACATCTCCGTTTTATTATTAAAACGGAGACTAAAAAAACTATTTTATATGCTATAATAGTGAATTTCTGTGCACAAAATTACACTATTTGCAAATTATATAATTAAAAAGCAAATGGAGTAAAAAATGAAGAAAAAAATTATATTTCTTATAACAGCTGCATTTACAAGTATGATGATACTTGGCTGTGCAGAAGAAAAAAATAAAGAAGTTTACGTGCCTACATTTGAGGAAATGGGTTGTTCAGCTTCTTTTGCAAATACTGACCTTTACATAAATCCTAGTATAACAGGTGGCACAAATATGGCAGTATATCAAATGAATTGTAATGCACCTACTGCTGTAAGTGTAGAATTTTTTGATGATACAATAGGTGGTCATAGATATAATTTCTTAGTAAATGGTCAAAATGATGCTTATGTAGTAGGTCTTAACCCATATGTTCCACATGATTTTGCATTTACTGCTCAAAATATTACAGGTTCATATGTATATTATGGAAAATATAGAGTAGTAGCTTTAAATGTTGAAACAAATTATTATACATATAGAGATTATTATATAACTGCAAGGAATAACAGTATTATTGGTAAAGGTGAATCAGCACCATCAAGTGGAACATTTAAAATGATAGATGAATTTAAAACTGATGATTTATTACCATTACAAAGTAAAGATAAAGCAGGTAATAATACAACCATAGATGCAAAAGTTCTACCAGAAAATACTAGTAAAACAGATGAAAAATTACAGTAGTATATAAAATACTACATATCCACTCTTATATTACTCAACATAAAAACTGGTAAATTATTTTACCAGTTTTTACTAAATTATCAATTAAAACTATAACTGGTGGTACCCCATTTTTTATACCCATATCAAATCGTCCTTATCTTTTGGTAAAAAATCCTCAATCGAAAGTATTTTTTTGATATTCTTCTTCTTTTTAATAGAATAATTAACAACAATATAGTTTAATATTTTTTTTA
>CASEIN010000066.1 GCA_949287985.1 Mucispirillum schaedleri
TAAAAACTTATACGACCAAAAATCTATAGCACAGCAGGCATATCAAGATTCATTAACAAACTATACCAATGCTCAAGCATCATATAATTCAGCCTTAGCATCTCAAAAACAGTTGGAAGTAGAAAAAGAAAAGATGTTAATTAAATCCCCATTAAAAGGAGTAGTAATAAGTAAAGATGTGGAAGTAGGCGAATGGGTAACAACAGGCGGCCAGGTAGCAGGTGTAGCCACACTTACATATGAAGCTAAAGTATATATTCCAGAAAGTGTTCTTCCTTACATAAAGGCAGGTCAGCAGGTAGTAGTTCGCACAAGCAGAAAAGAATATACAGGTAAAGTGTTATCAATCAACTCAAAAGGCGACCCAGCCACACGATTATTTTTAACAAGGATAGATTTAGGACAGGACCCAGATTTAAAAGAGGGTATATTAACAACAGCTTTAATACCCTCTGGTGCAAAAGTCAACTCACTTTTAATTCCGCGAGATGCCTTAGTTGAGCGTAACAACGTAAAAGGCGTATTTAAAGTTGTAGAAGATAATAGAGTTAGGTTTGTGCCAGTTAAAGTAATAGGCTATAACGGCGGTTATTTAGCAGTCAGCTCTATAACAGAAGGCACATTGAAAAAAGATGACAGCGTAGTACTTGATGGTAATAATGTGGTAAATAACGGCGTAAAAATAAAAATAACATCTAAAATAGGCTAGATATGATAAAATATGCTTTAGAAAACCCTGTAAAAGTATTAGTTGGTATATTTTTCGTAGTATTATTTGGCGTGCAGGCAGCATTCAATATGCCATATCGTCTTATTCCAAATATAGAATACCCTCAGATAACAATTAGAACTACATGGACTGGTGCTTCCCCATATGATATGGAAAAAGAGATTATAGACAGGCAGGAACGAGTTTTAAAAAGTATCCCTGGTTTAACAGAGTTTGAAAGCGTTGCTATGGAGGGCAGGTGTAATGTAAAACTTACATTTGATTTATCTGTTAATGTGGATGATGCAATCTTACTTGTTTCAAATAAGCTTGATGAAGTTCGAGGCTATCCTGATGATATGGATAAACCTACTATCCGTTCAGCAGACAGTGATTCTTTTGCTTCCATTGAGCTTATGCTTACAACTACAGATAATAACCCAAGAAATGTAGATGAATATTTAAGCTATTTTGAAGAAGTAATTAAACCATATATTGAACGCGTGCAGGGTGTGGCAGATTTATGGTACTGGGGTGGCAGGTCTAAACAAATTCAGATTACTGTAGACCCATATAGAATGGGTGCATATAATATAAACCTTTCAACTATTATTAATGCTATTGATAAAGAAAATTTAGATGTTTCAGCAGGTACTAGGTCTTATGGTGCTAAAGATTACCGCTTTAGAACTATGGGTGAAGGGCAGACTCCAGAAGATATTGCAAATATAGTTATTATTAGTGGTGATAATAATAGGCTTACTTTAGGCGATGTGGCAAATGTAGACTATGGCTATGAGAAAAAAGATGCATTTGTCAGGTATAATAATAAAAATGCAATGAATATTGGTGTAATCGCTCAGGCAGGCTATAATATTTTAGATTTAACAAACGATTTAGAAGCAGTTATTAATAACTTAAATAATACAGTATTAAAAGATAACGGCTTAGAGTTTATATGGCTTGCAGACCAGCGTGGTTATATTTTAAATGCTGTAAGTTTAGTAAAATCAAATATTATTGATGGTGGTTTATTAGCAATAATAGTACTTTTAGTATTTTTAAGAAGTATTCGTTCTACAATAGTTATTGCAACTACTATTCCTATTAGTATTATTGGTACATTTTTTATAATGGATGCTTTTGGCAGAACATTAAACGTAATAAGTTTGGCAGGTATTGCCTTTTCTGTAGGTATGCTTGTAGATAACTCTATTGTGGTGCTTGAAAATATTGACAGGCATATGAAAATGGGTAAAAAGGCAGTGCAGGCAGCTTATGACGCTGTGCGGGAAGTATGGGGAGCAATACTTGCTTCCACTTTAACAACTATTGCCGTATTTTTGCCTGTTGCATTTATTAAAGAAGAAGCAGGCCAGCTTTTTGGCGATATTGCAATAGCAGTAAGCTCATCAGTTGGGTTAAGTTTAATAGCATCAGTTTTAGTTATTCCTGTTGCCACAAAAGTAATCTATGAAAAAACTGATAAAATGAAATTCAAAGGCAATAAAAATATACAGGAAAAAGTACATAAATTTAATGAAAAAATAGGTGATATTGGCTCAGTTGTTGTAGATTTTACAGTTAATCTTTCAGATAAAATTAATTCTAAAGTAAGTACAAGGTTAATTGTTATTATAGGGCTTACCGTTTCATCACTGATTAGTGCATATTTATTAATGCCTAAAATGGACTACCTGCCACTGGGTAATAAAAATATGATAGAAACAAGATTAACAGTGCCACCGGGTATATCATTATCAGAAAGAAGAAATATAGGTAACTATTTTTATGAAAAGCTGCGTCCTTATATGGAGCAGGAAAAAGATGGATACCCACAAATAAAAACATATGGTTTTGCAGGCGGCTCAAATGTGCGTGTATTTTTAACAAGTACAGATGAACAGCGTGCAGGAGATTATAAACCATTACTTCAAAGCATAGTAAACCAAATACCGGGTATTCGTGGCTCTACTTCACAATCACCACTTTTTAAAGTTGGCGGCGGACAAGGTAATGAATATAAATTAAATATTTCTGGTAATATGAGCTATGATGCTTTAATAAATACTGTACAGCTTATTCAAGCACGCATTTATCAAGAGATGCCAGATGTGCAGATGCAGATAAGCCCTTCTGCCACACCAGTTTACCCTGAAGTTCAGCTTTATCCTGACAGGGAAGCAATACTAGCATCTGGGCTTTCCACAGAAGAAGTGGGTATAGCAATAGATGTATATCTTGACGGCAGAAAAGTTGGTGAATTTAAAGACCCTGAAATTGGTACCATAGATATTTCTCTCCGTGGACCTTATGAAGAGCGTGAAACTGGTAACTTTAATTCTAACCCATCAGAAGTAAAAGAGTTTGTTGTTAATTCTAAAACTGGGCTTGCTGTGCCTATTTCAAATCTTGTAGAAGCAAAAGAAGTAATGGGTGTGGAACGTATTAGAAGATATAATTCTCAACGTGCTTTTGAATTTAAAATAACATTACAAAAAGGTATGGTGCTTGAAGAATTAAATGATATGATTATGAATAAAGTAATTAACCCTATGAAAGAAGAAGGGCTGTTAAAAGGTATAATTTATACTACAAGTGGTGCTTCATCAAAATTGGAAAGTGCTAAAAACGCATTATCTGGCAACTTTATATTAGCTGTTATTATTACATATTTTTTAATGGCAGCTTTACTTAATAATTTCTTATACCCTTTAATAATACTTTTTTCTGTACCACTTGCAGCAACAGGTGGGTTTATAGGGCTTGCATTAACAGACCTATTTATTGCAGAACAGCCTTTAGATATTATTACAATGCTTGGGTTTATTATGCTTGTGGGAACAGTTGTAAATAACCCAATATTGCTTGTGTATCAGGCATTAAACTATATAAAACTGGGGATGAATGGAAAAGCAGCCGTAAGGCTTTCTTTAAAAACGCGTATTCGCCCAATTAGTATGAGTACAGCCACATCACTTTTTGGTATGCTGCCACTTGTGGTAGCTCCCGGTGCCGGCAGCGAACTTTATCGTGGTATGGGTAGTGTAATATTAGGCGGACTTGCCCTTTCAACAGTATTTACTATGTTTATAATACCTGCTCTACTTTCATTCTTTTTAGAAAAAGTAGAAGGAAACGACCACTTACCAGAAGGGTATATTGACGATTAAAAAGCTGTACTATTACATAAATTGTATATTAATTATATAAATTTTTAACATAAACATCACCTTAGTAAATTTTTTTGTTTTCTTTTTTATAATTTTCTTGTATTATTAAAGGGATATTATATATTAAGGTGTGTTATGTTAAAAAACCTGTCTATATTATTTTTAGTATTAATTATCCCAATAGTAGTATTTGCTCAAACAAAACAAACTAGTAACCAGTCACAAAAAGAGCGAGTTGTGCTTGTAACAGTAGAAAAAGTAACAGAAGGCATGACATCTCCCACAATGATGATAACAGGTTCAGCATATTTTAGTGAAAGTTCTCAAGTGGCAGCAGAAAGTGCAGGCAA
>CASEIN010000067.1 GCA_949287985.1 Mucispirillum schaedleri
GTCATAATACGTTTCCTTAGTTATAGAATTTATATTTCTTTATTTCTTGAATTCCTTTTTTATCAACAATTATACTTTTTACTTCAAATCTTTTTGGTCTTTTACTATTTGAATCATAAATGATTTGAATATCAACTTCAACCTTTTTTCCTTCAGAAAGAGCATCTTTCCACTTTTTTTCCATGCTTTTCCATTCACCATTATTTAGTTTAGCAGTTTGTGGAACATAATTTATTTGTTCTCCAGGACCATTGAAAACTCTTGCAATAATATGTCCGCTTATTTCAATGATATTACTAAAAGACCACCGCTGACAGGTATTATTTGAGCATTAAGGCTTGTATCTGAAAAGATATGGCTTATAAAGTTTTGTACTTCTTTTCTATTTGTTTGATATTTATATGGAGTTTCTGCTTCTTCTGCCATAACGAAGCCATATATTAATATATCATCAAAAACTACACAGGCATTTTTATTAAGTTTTGGGCGTAGAAGTTGCCATATATTAAAATATTCACGTTTTACACTGTCAATAAAAGCAAAATCAAAGGTTTTATCGCAAGTTTTTAAGTACTGCTCTCCACGCATTTGATAATATGCTACATTCTTATAATCTTTAAAATAGTTTTGAAAGAAAAGACCACGTTCTAAATTACTATCTATTGCTGTTAAATTAGTTGCAGGAAATCCTTTTAATATGGCATAGCTTGATACTCCTATACCACAGCCTATATCTATACTTTTTTCAGGTCGTTTAATTGATACTAGATTAGTAATAGCAGTACAGGCATTTTCCTCCAGTGATGGCACACCCATTTTAGCTGCTGCTTCTCTTAATATTTTATAATCTTCTGTATTATCAAGGCTTTTTAAATAATTTTCACATATGGTAGGGGAAAATGATACATTCATATACTACTTCTTCTTATCATCTCCAAAAACTGGCTGATATGTAAGCCTTTCTGCCATTTTAGATGCGTATTCTGGGTTTGCTTTACCAAGTTCGTTTAAAATTTTACCTGCTACATTAGGTGTCATTCTGCTAAAAATTGCGACAGCAGTATCAATATCCATAGTAACAATAATATTTGCCGCTGCTTTTGGTTTTGATGTAGAATATACTTTTACAAGCTTATCAAGCTCTTCATTTTGCTGCTCACCTAATGATTTAAGCTGAGCAGAAACTTCATCACGGATTTTTTTAATATCTGCTTCTCTGGCAAGTAAATCCTGCTCCATAGCGTTAAGGCGTGCTTCTTTTGCGTTTAAATCTGCCTCTCTAATATTTAAGTTTTTCTCTTTTTCTCTTAATTCTTTTAATATTGCTGTGGTATCTATAACGTTTTTATTATCTTGAGCATATAACATATTTACAGATATTATTGTAATTACTAATATTAATACAACTTTTTTCATATTACTCTCCTTATTACTCTTTAAATCCTCTTGTAATATTTATTTCATCTATCTGCATTTCTTCCTGTTTTTTTACATATTCCTGATATGCCTGTAAATGTTTTTCTTTCAATTTTTCCATTACTTTTACATCATTTAATGCCTTTCTTAGCACTTCTTTTTGGTTTATAATATTTTGCTCAGCCTGTCTTCTTCTTGTTTCACACTCTATTAAATCTTTTTCTCTTACTTTAATGTATTTTGTATACATTTCTACAAATTCAAATCTGCCGTTTCTTCGTTCTTCTTCTAATTCATCAGAATTTTTATTTATATCATCAGCTATTACTTGACGTTCTGCCCTAATATCTTCTTCTATCTTAATAAGTTCAGAAAGCTTTATTTTTTCTTTCTCCAGTGCTTTTTCCCTTAATTCAAGCACTTTTTCCATTTTAAACTTTTTCGTCATATATTATTTATTTACCCACTATAGACTGCATTATTCCCAGTGTTTCTTCCATAGTAAATTTTTCGTTTTTACCCTGCTTTAAAAAAGCTGTAATAGCTTGATTTTTTGCAATAGCCTCATCAATTTTAGGGTTTGAACCTTTTGCATAAGCACCAATATTGATTAAATCTTCAGCTTCTCTATATGTGGCAATTAAATCGCGAATTCTTCCTGCCATTGCAATATGTTCTGGTGTGGCAACTTCTGTCATAAGACGAGATGCACTAACCATTACATTAATAGCAGGAAAATGGTTTTTTGCTCCCAGACTTCTATCAAGCACAATGTGACCGTCAATAATAGAACGGACAGTATCAGCAATAGGGTCGTTCATATCATCACCTTCTGATAAAACAGTATAAAGCCCTGTAATAGAACCTTCCCCCTCTGTTGTGCCTGCCCGCTCTAAAAGTTTCGGTAAAAGCCCAAAAACTGAAGGTGTATAACCTTTAGATGTAGGTGGCTCTCCAACAGTTAAGCCAATCTCCCTTTGTGCCATAGCAAAACGCGTAACACTATCCATCATAAGCATTACTTCTTTGCCTTTATCTCTAAAATATTCTGCAATTGCTGTTGCCACAAACGCACCAAGCCTTCTCACTAATGCAGACTGGTCACTTGTTGCACAAACCACAACACTGCGTTTTAAACCTTCCTCACCTAAATCGCGCTCAATAAACTCTCTAACCTCTCTACCCCGTTCACCAATTAATGCTATAACGTTTACTTGAGCACTTGTATTTCTTGCTATCATACCAAGAAGCACACTTTTACCAACACCACTACCTGCAAATATACCAACACGCTGGCCACTGCCTGAAGTTAAAAGACCATCAATTGCTTTTACACCTGTTGATATTGGTGTTTTAATAACTCTGCGTAATAAAGGTGGTGGGGGAGCTGCAGATATGGGAACTGGTGTTACATCTAATAGTGGACCTTTACCGTCCATTGGTCTGCCAAAACCATCTAACACTCTGCCTAAAAGACTATCGCCCACAAATACTTTATTACCGTCACTAACTTCACTTACAATACTTCCCGGAGCTATACCCTCACTTTCACCATATGGCATTAAAACTACTCTGTCATCTCTAAAGCCAATGATTTCTGCAAAAATTTCACTACCAGTAACAGTATGTATAACACATCTACTGCCAATACTTAAAAGTGGACCATCTGCTTCCACTACAAGCCCGGCAATTTTAGTAACTCTACCTGTTAAAACAATTTTAGTTGTCGGATTTACTGTCTTGAGCAGCTGCAAGTTGCGCATTTATTTCCTGTTCCAAATCTTTTATCATAGTATCTACATTTAAAGCAATTTCACCAGATTTTGAATCAACAATAACTGCACCTTTTGGAATAGATATATCGCTTGTTACTTCATAGTCTGGCATAGCTTTTTTTGTAATCTCTAAATCTTCAGGGTTTACTTTAAATTTAATATCCCTAAACTCATGTAATCGTGATAGATTTTGCTTAATAATATTTGCTGCAAAATTATCATTAATTTTTCTTTCCTCGCCTATTAATGTTTTTACATAACCTACCACTGTTGCAGGTATTTGTTCATCAATAGCATCAATTGCTGCTTTTACATCATCTATTTTTTTCAAAGCATCGCTGTAAAATTCATTTAATTTATTTAAATAATCTTCCTTATCTGCCTCATACTGCTTTTCAAACTGCACTTTTGCTTCTTCAAAACCAGCCTGCCTGCCTTCTTCTTTTGCAGCTTCAAACTGTTCCGGCAATGTTTCTTTTAAAGTATTAAGTTCTGTTTGGGCAGTTTCTAACTGTTTATCTCGCTCCATTAATGCTTTTTCAACAGTTAATTTTAAAGCTTCCATTTCTTCAGCATGAGCTTTATAGCCATCTATTTTTTCTTTATATTCTGCTAACTCATTTTTAAGTTCTTCCAGTTCACTTTCAGTAATTAGTGGGGACATGTAAGGGTTTGGTATAAACTCTTCTGCCCCTTCAGGATTTTCAGTGGCATGTATGTGGGGTGCTTCAGGTGACGAAAATCCGTCAGCATCATTGCTTACCTGCATTACAGGTATATCTTCTAATGGTAAATCATCTTCTGCACGTTCAGTATCTCTATTACGAATAACGGTTGGTGATTTTGGACCATCATCAAACCCATCAGAAAACATTGGTGCTTCCACAAACCCTTGCCCAAGTTTTCCTTCTGGCAAATCTACTTTTTCACCAACAACACCATCTTCTGCTTTTGCAAGACGGCTTGGGGGCCAATAATCTTTTTCTGTAACTTCATCTTCATATTCTTCTATTGTTTCAGGCTCTTCTTCACCAGTATCACTAAACATATCTTGAACGGAAAGCTCTTCATCATCAGCAAATGAACGCAGGTTATAATCTTTTTCTCCACGCTCTACTGTTGCAAACTCTCTCATTTTAAATACGCCGTCTGTTCTATCTTCCTTTATAACTCTTGAAGGCATATAATCTCCCTTGTAATTGAAAAATATGAATAAAATAAATAAGAAATAGATTACTATTAAAATATTGCTCTATTTCATATTTTAATATTCTAAAAGCCGTAAATTTCTATTTCAAAAAATGGGAGCAGGCTTATTTCCTGCTCTAAATAATAATTTCTAAATAGCGTAACAGCAGGCTTAAACTGCCTGCTGCTTAAAATATATATTATCAAACTTAAATAAATTGTTCTTCTTCACCGCCACCAATACTGATAACGCCTTCTTCATCAAGCTCCCTAACAATGGCAACAATTTCATGCTGTGCTTTTTCCACATCTTTAAGACGAACAGGACCCATGTAATCCATTTCTTCCTGCATTGTTTCCATTGCACGTTTAGACATATTTTCGAAGAATTTCTTCTTAGTATCTTCATCTGCCCCTTTAAGTGCAAAAGTGAGAACTTTCTTGTCTGCTTTTTTAAGTATTTCTTGAATAGCAGCTGTTCCAAGCACTTTAATATCATCAAAGACGAACATCATATCTCTGATTTTTGCAACAAGCTCTGGAGAATCTTTTTCTAACCTGTCAAGAGTAGTTTTACTTGCCACCCTGTCCATACGGTTAAAGATTTCAGCAACAGATTTCACGCCACCAACTTCCACGTTGTATGATGAAAGTGCTTCAAACCTTTCTTCTAACACTTTAGAAAGTGTTTTAACAACAGCTGGAGAAATATCCTGTAAATTAGCTATACGAACAGCAACTTCAGCCTTTAAATCTTCAGGCAGCTGTGCCATAGACTCAGCAGCATGAGATGGATCCAAGTGTGCTAAAATCAGAGCAATTGTTTGTGGGTGCTCGTTCATAATGAATTTTGCAAGCTGTTTTGGGTCAATCTTAGTTAAAAACTCAAAACCAGATGACTGCTCAAGCATTTTTGTAAGCCTGTCAATAATCTTTCTTGCTCTTTCAGGCCCAAGAGATTTTACAAGGATAGATTTAGCATACTCTAAACCACCCTTAGAAATAAATTTTTTCGCAAGCATCATGTTGTAGAATTCTTCTACAACTTCATCTATCTGTTCAGGTGGCACAACTCTAGTTAAAGCAATCTCTTTCGATAAATCAGAAACTTCCTCATCATCTAAAAATGCCATAACTTTAGAAGAAATCTCTTCCCCTAATGCAACCATTAATATAGCAGCTTTACGCATACCTTGTGATGACTGTATACCCGTAAGGGCAGCCATCATAGCAGAAGTATCTTCCTTAGCCATATCTAATTGCCTCCTTGACCGCCACCGCCTTTAATCATAGCTTTCACTAAGTTTGCTATCATCTCAGGGTCCTCATTAGCCTGTTCTTCGATTTTCTTCAACATAACTTTTGATTTAACTGCTTCCACATCAATTGGGGTAGATTCTTCTAACTCTGCCTCAATCTCACGTTCAAGTTCTTCCACTGATTTAGGGAAACCACTTTCATCGCCCACAGAAATATCAAGCCCTGCCATTTGAGCATCAAGAGCAGACTCTCCAAGCATTTCTTCATCAATTTCTCTAGCTTTATCAATCCTTTTAATAATAGGACGTAAAATCAGCAGCCAGAACATGAAAATAATCACAATAGCACTTGCATAAGATGCAATCTGTCTTATAATTTCCATACGCCTAGCACTCTCTTCTGCCATTAAATCTATTTCATCTTTTGTAGTATCAAAAGATATATTCGTAACTTCTACAACATCTCTATCTGCAACATAACCAACTGCTGCTGCAACTGTAGCACGAAGTTTTGTCATTTCTTCTTCACTTCGTGGCTGCCTTACAAGTTTTCTAACTCCATCAACAGTTTCAATTGCCTGCCTGTCATCAACAACAACAGCAACTGTAAGCCTTTTGATTTCACCGCCAACTTTATTTTCTCTTGTAACAGTTTTATCTATTTCAAAGTTTGTAGTTTCATCAGTTTTGCTGTATTCACTAACTATACCATCAACTAAAATATCAGGCTCTGCTAAGTTTGATTCAACACCTGGTATCCCTTGCGGCCCTTTACCTGTTTGTTTAGAGTTTATTTCTAATGTTCTTTGGGAACGTGTAACAGGAGTATCGCCAAATTTTTCACTGATTATCTCCCTTTGGCTAAAATCCATAGCAACACTAACTCTCACTATAAAAGGATTATCGACACCTAGCATAGGAACTAAAGCTTTTCTTAACTTATCCTCTAAATATTTTTCATGATCTCTTTCATAAGCTATTTGGTTTTGTGTAAGCCTGTATGGTTCATTTGCTTCTGTCATAAAAGCACTAAGCAGGTTACCTGCTGTATCAACAACTTGAATATTTTTTGGTTCAAGCCCTTTAACTGCTGCTGCAACTAAATGACTGATAGAACGAACTTCATCTTCTGAAAGAGTCTGCTCTGGTTTTAATTTTAACGCAACAGATGCTTTTGCCTGCTGTTCATCAGATACAAAAAGCCTTTCTTTTGGAATTGTAATATGCACTTTTGCTTCTAAAACTTTATCCATAGTAGCAATAGTATTACTTAATTCACCTTGTAATGCACGCTGATAGTTTACATTCTGCATCATCTCTGTTTGACCAAGGCTTGATTTATCAAAAAGCTCAAACCCAGCAGCAGGTGGTGTTTTAGGTAAACCCTGCTCTGCAAGCATCATTCTAGTGGTATAAACATTTTCCTGTGGAACTTCTATTGTTGTGCCATTTACTCTAAAAGGAACTGTTCCTTTACGAAGTTCATTAGAAACTGCCTGAACATCTTCTTGAGTCATATCTGTATATAATGGTTTATAAGCTGGTTTATTTGCCCATATAAGAAGCACTGTAACAGCTGCAATAACTGCAACAGTAGCAGCACCAATAGCTGCCTTTTGAAGTGTAGTTAATTTTGCCCAGATATCTAAAAATTGTGTGGATAAATTACGTACCGCCATATTTGGTCGCTCCTATACTAAAGTTAGTATACAATCACTAATAAAAACACCATTACATATTAGTGATACTAATTGCAATATATAAAATTTCTTCAATACTTACAAGTATTTTTTTTATATTTTTAATCTAATATTTAACTTTTTTATTATTCTTTTATAGTAACCTGCCTGCTCATATTTAATAATTCTTCTAAACCATCAGTAAAATATAATATTGAAAAAAAAGCAGAAATAATCAGCACTATAAATATTACAATAAAAGTTCTTCTAAGGCTTAATGGTATATTTGACCATAGCTTCTTGTATTCCTCAGGTATTCTTTCTTGTAATTTATTAGCACCCTTTGGCACATCTTTATCCATCTATGCTCCAAAATAAAAAAATATTGTTAAGTTATAAAAAAATAGACAGCAATATAAGGCGTAACACCTATATTACAGTAAAGATTGGGAAAAGTGTAGTAAATATAAGAGTAATATTACTACACTTGAGTTTTAATAACTTCTTGATAAGCTGAAAGTAGTTTGTTACGAACTTCCATCATCATTTTTAATGATGTATCTGCTTTCTGCATAGCTATCATAGTATCATGCACATCGGTATTTTCACCGTTTAATGCCTGTTGAATAGCTTCTGTTGCAGTATGCTGAGCAGAATCCACACTACTAAGAGCAGTTTTTAAAATATCAGAGAAGCTGTCCCCTTCTACAACATTTGGCTGTTGTGTAGAACCGTAATTTGTTTGCAGACTGTTTGGAAGTAAAATATCCAGTTTATTAATGTCAGCCATTTTATGCTCCTATTTTTCTCTTATGTATAATATATAATGTTTTTTCAAAAGTAGCAAGTTTATTTATTTGCTATAAAAGTTTTTCCATAACTTATTACTAATATAGGATATAAAACCTGCTAATATACCATTTCTTTTATACTATCAAATATTGTGCCATATTGCACAATAAATTATAATCCACTACTTTTTAAGGAAATAAATGTAAATTAGTCATTTTTTTCCTATTAAAAATTTCCTTATGGGAAAATTTTTCCCATTATAATATTATTGTCGTCCAATTTCTAATGCAGCTGTAGATAATTGTTTAGCTGACTGCAAAATCGTTAAGTTGGACTCATATGCCCTTGCTGCTTCCAGCATATTTACCATTTCTTCTACAGGGCTAATATTTGGCATTGCCACATACCCTTCCTCATTGGCATCTGGGTGGGTTGGGTCATACTGCAGCCGTGGTGGTTTCGTATCTTCATATATCTTATCTACCTGAACACCACCTTTGTGCTCACCTTGTAGAACTTGTTTAAATATAACATTTTTCTTCCTGTATGGCCCGCCATCTTCTGTTCTTGTAGTATTAGCATTTGCCATATTTGAAGATAACACACTCATTCTAATTCTTTGTGCTGAAAGCCCTGTGGCTGCAACATCTAACACATCAAAATAACTCATAATATCACCCCATCACTTTCTACTGTGGCGTTGTTTTAGTTAAATTTACAAGGCCTGTTACTTTTTTACCTGCAATTTGTGAAAGCAGTTTATATCTTAATTCAGCATCTGCCTGCTGGCTCATTTCATAATCCATATTTACATCGTTGCCATCGTTTCTTATACTTGGGTTGTTTTGGAAACGAACTAAAGTTCTTGGGTCTAATTCTTCAATTCCTGTTGGCATGTGCATAGGATTTGTTCTTTTAAGAGGCATAGGATTTCTTTCATTTGAATAATACTCTTCCATAACTTCACTAAATACTAATTTTACAGCTTTATATTTTGGAGTATCTTGGTTTGCAATATTTCTTGAAATACCATTATTTTTTACAGATAAAGTATCAAGAGCAAAGTTTAAATCATTCACTTTAGTTTTATCAAAAATTCCTATCATTTCACACCTCTTAACTTTTTATTAGCAACATAAATGCCAATTTAAAATTCACTTTTCACTCACTTGCTTATATAATAGCAATCAGCATGCCAAAAATAGTTATTTTTTTAATTTTCTTGTCATGGTAAATGATTTTTCATAAAAAATCAAAAGTGGTATAGTTACACCTACTGCTAAGGCAGTAATTATAGATACAGTCGTTATTCCATTATCAAAAATAGCCACAATTAATTCCTGCTTAGCTGCAAGTTCTGTTACTTTACCATATTCTACAACTGAAAGAATAGTTTTATATGCATAAAGACCTGGTATCATTGGCAAAAGTGCAGGAAAAGATACTACTTCCATAGAACATCTAAGTTTATTTGCCATGAAAATTCCAAGAAAACCAATAATCAATGCTGCTACAAAAGTAGCAATAGATAAACCAATGCCGTATTGAGCAATAATAAAATACCTTACACCCCTGCCTGCTGCAGCTAAAATGGCAGTAAAAAAAATAAGCCTTTTAGGTGGATCTGAAATTAATGCAAAACCCACTGCAGCAATTGCTGCAAAAACTGCTTCTATAAGTGATGCTGTAATTATATCTATCATAATATCCACCTTGTTAAAGCCAATGTTGTATATAATCCTATTGCAATACATATTACAAGTATCATTGCACTAACGCCACGTGCTAATCCTGTCATTACATGGCCATCTAATATATCAGTTACTGAATTTATAATATGAACCCCAGGTATTAAAAAAAGAACACTGGTAGATACTGCCACATCTAATGTATTTGTGTTTATGAAGTAGCTGCCAATCACCCAGGAAACAAAAGAAGCAGTAAAAGAAACAGCAATTATCATTGCTCTAACATCAAACTTTATTTTTAATAAAAACAGTCGTAATGCAAATGCTACAACAGTAGATAAAAATACTATTATCATAGAATGAAAATCACCACCAAAAAGCTCGCAAAATGCTGCTATTGCTAAAGATGCAAATATTAAAACAATATATTTATTAGAATGTGCATTAGATAATATTTCATCATACTTATCTTTTAGTTCATTAAGTGAAATATCTGTGTCATATGACTGCCAGCTTAAAGCACTTAAATCATTTACAATAGACAGGCTTAAATGTGGCGGCATCTGCTGTTTAACATATGTTCGTCTAATGGAGTTGTCTTCTGGCTTAAAAATCGTCATGGTAATATTTCGCTGAAAAATAGCAATGGCTGTTTCATAACCAAAAGATTTACTTATCCTTGTAACATTTCTAACAGTTCGCTCCGTATTTGCTCCAGAACGCATAAGCATAACAGCATAATCCAGTAAAAAATTACTTAATTCTTGAATATCTGCAGTTTTCATAATTCCTCGCTGTTTTATATAAAGAAAAGATTTTTATAATACTAGGATTTAATGTTGTCAATACTAATATACTTTTTTCTATACATATAGTATGAATTTTAATATAATAGATTATAGTTTATATTATAATGGGGCTTATAATGAGAGTTTTATTTATAAGTTTGGGGCTTTATGGCTCTGATTTAGATGAAGATATTAAAAAATTAAATGTATCACATTTAACTATTGCTGATGAAACCCTTTATTTCTTAAATGGATACCTTATGCCCGATTTAGATTCTAGTTCATATATTGATTACAGTAACAGCAGCACCATTTTTAACCAGCTTATACACATGCTTGAAAACAGAATGATATATGGGCAAACAACTATTTTACATATTACAAATATTTGCAATATAGAATATATTTTAGAACTTGCAAAAATATACAGATATAAAGTAGTCTATGTTTTTTATAACAGTGAAAATAAATATATACGGTTTAGAAAATTTAACCAGAAAAAAGTTAATAATATTATTCAAAATAAAAAAGAAGAAGAATATGAGAATTGGTTTAATCAGTTAAAAAAACAGCAAAATGAATATGAAACTGATTTAAATACTGCATTAAATAAATATAGCAAGTTTATACTAGATACAAATACTTTTAATAAATATGATGATATATGCTTAATACCAGATTTACACGGTAGCTACAATGTATTTTTAAAATTTTTAAAAGATAATAATATGCTGCAGGATAAAAATAAAGCATATATTTTTTTAGGTGATTATATAAATCGAGGTGAGGACAGCACATCTTTAATACAATCATTATTATGGCTTTCAAGCCTTGAAAATGTGTATTTAATTATGGGAAACCATGACTTAAATCTTTTTAACTGGGCTTTTAATAAAGAATATTTTGGCAGTAATTTTAAAAAAACTATTAAAAAACTGGAAAGAAATAACACCAGTATTGAAATTGAAAATATAAAAAAATCACTTTGTGAAATTTCAACTAAATTTAAGGATTATCTTTATTTTTCTTTTAAAGGTGAGAAATATTTTATAAACCATGCAGGCATAGAAAAACTACTTGATAATTTTCCAGCATGTTATTTAAATGGCAAAAAAACATATGGATATTTTCATGATGAAGATACATATGAAAGCTATATTCATATGGGGCGTCTGTGGAAATCACATCACCCAGATATTATACAAATTTTTGCCCATAGAAACTGCTTTCCTTTGTGTCTGGAAAATAATATAAAAATTAATGATAATGTATACTGCCTTGAAAGTAATGTGGAATATGGTGATGACCTTATTACATTTAATTTAAAAAATAAAAATATTAATAATTATAGTAATCCTGCTAAAAATAATAAAATCATTAAAAATAATATAAAAGAAATAATTAGTGAAAAAGAATACAGCACACATAATATAAAATCAATAGTATATAAAAAAAATGTATTTCATAAAAACTTATGGAATAGACTAGAAATAAAAGCAAAGGAAGTATATAAATATATAGACAGTAGCAAAATAGCAGCAAGAAGCTATGATAAATTTTTTAATATTAATGAACATATTAATACAAAATTAGAAAACTATATAAATAATATAAAATATCCCGTAAAAATATATAAAAAATATAATGGTTTTGCAGGACTTGTTTTTTATAATTATACAACTAATAATTTAGAATATGCAGCAAAAAATACTCCCTGTGGAGAAAAATATAACAAATATTTAGAAGAATTATTAAATGCAGAACAAAAAGATTATATAAAAAATATAAGCAAAAAATATAATGTTACATTTCTTTTTGAATGTATGCATAAAAACGATAATAATCACCCTGTAAAAATAAAAAATAATCATATTATATTACTTGATATAATAGAAAATACTAAAAAACAAAAAATAAAAAAAGATTTAGTAATAGATATTTTTAATTATAAAGAATTACTGCATACTGCATATAATGAAGAAGAATTATTAAAGCTAATAAATTATTACCAAAATAGTCTTGATATTGATTATGAAGGTGTAGTGCTGCAGGATAAAAATGATAAAATGGTAAAAATATTATCAATATTTTATAGAACAAAAAAAATAATAAGAGCAGAAAAAAAACATAAATATATTCACCCTGCAGAAGAAATCAGTGGCACAGGGCTAGAAATCTCCCTTACATGTAAATATTTATTTCCCCATAATGAAGGAAGAATAATCCCTATTGAAAAATGGCAGGATATTACTACAGATATGATAAAAAAGCTTTATAATATGTAATTATTTACTTTATATAAAAATAATATTTTTTGTCATGCTTTAAAGAACTTATTCGCTTTTTCACGCCCTGCTCATAAGTAACAGATTAATACAAAAAAAATGCAGACATCAATTTATTTAGCAAAAAATATCATTTTTTGCTAGACTTAAGGGACTTATTCGCAGGTCCACGCCCTGCTCATAAGTAACAGATAAATACAAAAAAAATGCGGACTTCCTGTCCGCTTGACACGAGAGCTCCATCTCCCAGGCGAAGTTGTTCTCCTACCCACCCTGTAACAAGCAAGTTATATGCCATCTAATATTTACCGTAACATACTGATAATATTAATATTTTTGTTTTATATATTCTTATGATTCAAAAGGAAAAATTTTCCAATAGGAAATAATAATAATATTTCTTGATATTCTTAATATATTTATATATAATACAACATACAAAAAGGGAGAATTAATATGCCAAAATATGAATATAAATCGAAAATAGTCAATAGTTCCTTGTATGTTGAAAATTTTATGAAAGCTTTTTTCACATCTCAAGGTATAAAACCTTATCTTCCATTAAAAAGTGAAATAATAAAGGGTATTAAGCAGCCAAATTATAATGGCAATTATAAAATTTGGAATTATGCTATGCCTTATGATATTGAAAAAGAACATTTAAAAAGAAACAGGGATAAAATTCGCTCAATGCCCATAAATTTTAGCTGGACAGAAAGCGAACTAAAAGAATATGCAAAACTTCCAAGCGATGATTTAAAAAGAAAAATGATACTAGATAAAGTGGATATGAAATCACTTTATCTTCCTAACTTAAAATTTGAAAAAGATTTTATAAATTATCCACCATTACCAGCAGATGAAAAATCAAAAAATAATTTTGCGAAAGGTTTTGGGCTTTATACTAAAAAAGATGCAGCATCTGTTAATGCAAGTATTCCTTATTTAGAATCAAGTGCAGCAGCAGGTAATTATATTTCTCATGAATTACTTGGCAGGTATTACCTTTCAGTAATTAAAAATCTTAATAATACAAAAAGTGCAGAATGGGAAAAAGCTTATAAAAAACTTGTGGAACATTCTCAATGGCTTTGTAAGGCAAATTTACCTGTTGGGTATTATCTTATATCAGAATATGATATATATCATACCAATTTAAATAAAAACAGCTTAAGTCAAACAGAAATTAAAAGTATTTATAATAATAAAATTTATCCAAATATGATAAAAGCATTATCACTTGGCAGTTATGATTTAATGTATCAGCTTGCAGTAAATAATATGGATTTAGAATGGGCATTAACTTTAATGCTTTTAACAGGTGAATCACATGTAATTAGTGGTATGATAAAAAGCTTAAAAGATAGAATAGAAATACCTGTTACTCCACGTAATATGGCAACTATTAAACTTGCGCTTATGTTAGGAAGCCATACAACACTTGAAATATTTTTAGGCAGAGGGGATACGAAAAATACATATATGTTTAATCGCAATTTTAAATCATGCTTTTTCTACCAAGACCCTACCCCTGATTATAATTATACTCTTTTAAGTACAAGTTCTCAAATTGTATCTACACTTAATACTTGTGAAAAATATTTAAATGAGAAATCTTTTTTAATTCCAGAAATAGATGAATGTATACCTAACAGCACTGTTTTATTTTCTCCATATGGTAATATTGAATCACTTTTTTCTATGGCAGATGATGAGTATAACGGCTTAATTGATGATTTAGGATACTATGAATACGAAAATTCAAAAGATTTTCCAAAAGAAAAAATATTATCACTTTATAAAGACTTTCAATATAAAGACCCTAGAAGTAAGTTTTCAACATTAAAACATAAAAAATTATACAGGGAAGCATTGGAAGAAAATGATTCTGATAATGCATTAGATGATAATGATGTTTTTGACCCAGAAGATAAAGAATTTGCAAAAGAAAGAATAGAAAAACTAGTTGAACGCTCTGAAAATAATACATTATCTGAACATATTTATGAATTTATAAGCTATGCTAATGCATTAAAAAAACGGGAGCTGGAAATGAACCCATATTATTATAAACTAGCTCGCCCTTATATATTCCCGGAAGAAGTATATAAAAATAAACCAAACTGGTATTAAGGGAGTAAAATTATGAATTTAGATAAAATTACAAATATAAATTTATCAAGACGAACACTATTAAAACAGTTTGGATTTGTATGTTCTGGTGCATTGTTTTTAAATACAAGTATATTACCGTTAAATAATATTAATAATGCATGCAATTCTGGAACAAACAATAAATATAATGAATTATCAAACAACATATTACATGAACAAATACATATTACTCCATACCAAAAAAATGTAATCACAACTTATTTAAGTTAATATATTTTATAAGTAATTATAATAGCTGCACGGGAGGGAATTTATAATATGATATACACATATCCAACATCATTTACAAGCAATACTTATTTTAAAATTAGTGGTTTTGAAAAAAGATTATTTAGCAGGTTAGGTATAGAACCATATCTACCACTAAAAAGTGAAATAGTTCAGGGGTTAAAGCAAGAAAATTATGAGGGAATATATAAGCTATTAAACTATGCAATGCCCTATGATATAGAGCGTGAGCATTTAATAAAGAACCGTGATAAAATAAGAAGTATACCATTAGAATTTACCTGGAGCGACAGCGAAAGAAATGAATATAACAAACTTCCCACATTTGAATTAAAAAGAAGAATGATACTAGATAAGGTAGATATGAAATCTATATATATGCCAAACTTAAAGTATGAAAAGGATTTTATACCATTTCCCCCACTTCCAACAGGAGCAAAAGCTAAGGAAAGCTTTACAAAAGGTTTTGCATTATATAACAATAGAGATAAAGACTCTATTGAAGCCAGTATACCCTTATTAGAAGATAGTGCATCAGCAGGTAATTATATAGCACATGAAATATTAGGGCGATACTACTTATCAGTGATGCGTAATTGCGAAAATCAAGAGGATGTAGTATGGGAGCGAGCTAATAAAAGTTTTTTTAATCATTGTAACTGGCTATGTAAAGCAAACTTACCAGTAGGTTATCACTTAATGAGCAAGTATTATGAATATTACCGTTCTACATTTAGAAGCATATTAAGTAGTGAAGATAGAAACATCATGTGGGAACGAGATGTAGAAAATAGCCTAAAAGCAATAGAATTAGGCAGTTATGATGAGATATGGCCATTAGCAGTAAATACATATGATTTAGAATGGGTATTATGCTTAATGATATTAACAGGTAACCCAAAGGCATTGGAACCAATTTGTAGGCGTCTATTAGTTAATCATGATAATCAAATAGCAGATCCACGTAGAATGGCAATATTAAAGTTAGCATATATGCTTGGTAGTGAAGCAGCATATGATGATTGTATACAAAAACCTTCATCATTTTGTGGAGCACATGCATATCCATTTTATAGAGAGAGAAAAAGGGACCATGATGAGTTTGATGAGCTATACAGCACATCAATGCTTTGGGATCTATTAGAGGACAGCCCAGACAGATTTTATGGCTATGATGGTCCAGATTATGATGAGGAAAAAGAAGTAGCATTAAAACCATTTATAGATGATATAGTTCCACCAAGTACTGTATGGTATTCCCCTTATGGTGCATTGTCATCTTATTGCGAAGAACAGGAAGATGATTATATGTATTATACGAATGAATTATATGAGGATTTAACACTACTTCCTGGTATGGAACATGATGGGTGTTTCTCTATAAATTATCCATATGATGAAGTAGAAGCTATATATAAATCATATCCATATAAAGACCCACGGAGTAAGGATATGACAATAGAAAATCAAATAGCAGTTAGGGAGAAAATGGCTGAATTTGATTATAAAAATTCTATAGAATACAAAGATGCAAATGGTAAATTCTATAATATAGATGATGTATATAATTTTTCAAAATCACCAAAATTTTTAGAGGATGCTCTAGAATATTTTGGTTATTGTAATGCATTAAAAAAACGAGAACTTGAGATGAACCCATATTATTATAAGCTGGCAAGACCTTATATATTCCCAGAAGAAGTGTATAAAAAACACCCAGACTGGTATTAAAAGCGTATATAATATAATAAACCAGAAACAATTTAGTTTCTGGTTTTTTTGTATTAACCTAAAAAAATTTACATAAATATATATTAATAAAATAATGATTTTTATATAATATATTATAGCATAAAATATTTATAATACTTGTAATAATTAATGACTATTTAAAGATAAGAAAGAACAAATAAATATATTATCATTATACAGATATTCATATTATAAATTGTTTCTTATAAGATTAAGAGAATAGATAATTATTATGATAAATAGTAAAAGGATGGATAAATAATATATTTCTTTCGATTACAACTATAATATATATATAATATAAAGCATAAGTTAATTTATTGTTATAATCCATTTAATTAAATCATTATTTTTTAAAAACAATAATAGAATAGGTAATATAGATTATTAAAAAATACAAAATACTGTTAATATAATGAAATCTTCATAGAAATATATTATAAATCACAAATCAATTTATTGTTATGATACATATAATTATATCATGATTTATATGAATTAA
>CASEIN010000068.1 GCA_949287985.1 Mucispirillum schaedleri
ATAAAAAAAATATTAAACTATTTTGTTTTTAATTATTCTATTAAAAAGAAGAAGAATATCAAAAAAATACTTTCGATTGAGGATTTTTTACCAAAAGATAAGGACGATTTGATATGGGTATAAAAAATGGGGTACCACCAGTGCTTTTATTTGTTGACATTTATTTGAAAAAAATATATATATATATCTTCCCATATTTAATTAATATGATATAAATTATTACGATATGTTGTCTTGTGTTAATTACAATTAAACACATATATTCATATCTGCTAGGTTTTAAGGAGTTTTTTATGATGCAGAGTAACAAATATATTGGGCAAGGTTATGTAATAGATTATCTCTTACAATATTTTTTAAAAGATAAACAGCTTCAAGTTATTAGCATTGATAATCAAAATAACACAGGAAAACTTAATTTCATTGTAAAAGCATTAGATAATGGTAAATCATTGGGGGTTCATGTTACTATTAATTCTGATGACAGCAAAATGGCTGCTTTTGTTAAGCGTAAAGCTGATATGCTTTTAGCTGCTGATAAAGCACTTTATTTACATATTAATCTTACTCTTCATGAAAATGAAAAACTTGATGAAAACCAGCTTATTTCTAATATACTAGATAATTCTTATATTGTTGTGAAAAATTCTATCAATGATATGGATGATACTGTTGCATACCAAGTATCTCCATATGGTATGGAAAAACAAGACTTAACTAGGATTATGTCATATATTACTGATTATAAAAACAGCCTTAATGACAGAGTTAAAAATATTGATGAACTTGAAGGTGACCCTTTAGAAGCATCTATTGTTAGGATAAAAGGCAAGCTTATTGTTGTAGAATTAGAAAGCGGCTCAACACATGTTGGCGTTGTTGACTATGACGCTACAAACAAAGAAGCTATTATAGAAGAAATGAATAATACTGAAACAAATATGTATGGCAGGCTTGAACATAATATTAGAGTGCTTGTTAAAATGGAGCCTAACAAAGAGCCGGGAAGACCTGACATGGCAAGGATTATTGCTTTAAGATAATAATATATTTTTTGCATGTCTATTAATACGCCTAATAATACTCACTGTTTTTTATTTGGCTTAATGTAAACTAAACTTATATACATGCTCCAAATTTATTTTAACAGATTAATTTCTAATTTAACTAACATCTATTATATTGTATGTAAAGATAATAATTTATGTTTTTGATAATTTAAGGGCAGCTTGAAAATGCTGCACTTTTTTTAACTGATTTATGTTATATATATTTTGATTAATAAGATTAGATTATCTAATTTTACTTTCTAAGCAGCTTTTATAGACAGGCTTCCATTATTTTCTTCAATATTTATAACAACGCCATATTTTGCAAAAAATAATTTCCAGCGTTTTAGTTTCTGGCTTCCTGCACCATAATACTCTTCATAATGGATTCTTGCTATATTTGATATGCTGTCAAAATTGCCATTTTCTTCATAACATTTTCTTGAAAGTTCTTCAAAATAAACTTTTTGGAATGTGCTGTTTGCAGGCACTGAAATATTATTATAGTTAAGTTTACTATTACTACTATCTGCAATTGAGTTTGCAGGCTCTACTGTCGCAATATATGGTATAAACAGTTCCATTTTATGCCTCCATGCATTAAATAACATATGCGTCCATGCATATTTCCTACTAATACATATATCGGCATTATTTAAAATATATTTAGCTTTATTTACTCATGCAGGTATAATTATCATCATGACCAAGCCCAAAGCCTTGTGCTGTAAAGCTTACCTTTTTCACCCCTTCAAAATAATCAGCCTTTATATCAAGCTTCATTTCTGTTTCACCTTTACAGTCAAACTTACCAATTTTACCTAACAGCTGCACAAAACCAGTGCATTTTTGGTTATTACTGTGAAAGCATTCATAAGAATAATAAAACCCATTAACTGCACCGTTAGCACTATACCTGTATCCATTTTTTGCAGGCTTATCAATATCTATGGTAAAATAATATATCTCATTTATATTTTTAAAATAATGGCTGGTGTCGGATATTTGCATGGTAATATTATCATCTATATTTTTTTCGCACTGGGCAGCATAATCTGTTGAATTACCCATTACATTTATAACAGTTGCTCCACCATTATCTGCCTGTAATTTAACTTGAGAAAAAACCTGCCCACTGCACGATGGTTTATATGTAAATGTAGACATACAGTTATTAGATGGTAAACCAGTATGGCAAGATGTAATAACTTCTAAATTATTTGACTGAGCAGAAACTACTTCAAATATCGATGCCTGTTTTACAGATACTGGAGATAATGCACCATTTACAAGTGTTGTTGTTTTATTGGAAGTCAATTCCACTGTTGGAAAACTTGGGTTTGTAATATCATTACCTGTAACATATATTCCTGATGCTGGCTTTTCCACAATATCACCTACAAGTATTGGTGAATTATAAAGACCAGAACCGAAATTATTGTTATTGTTGCTGCTGTTATCACTGTTATTTGGCATCTCGCCACAAGATACTAAAAACAGCATAACAAAAACCATAAATATCTTTTCTTTCATATTATCTCAAAAATAATAATAATTACTATTATTATGTATAAATTATGTAGAATATTTCTAAATATATTTAACTAACCTTTCTAATAGTATATAAAATATAAAAATAAAGCAAGGAGGTATTTATGAAAAAGTTAATAATACTTGTTGTTGCTGTCCTTGTAGTAGTGGTTGCTGTTTTATTTAGTCAGAGAGAAACTATGGCAAAGAAAAATGATATAACAAATATAAATATGCCTTCAAATGTGGCAGAATTACAAGCAAATGCACCTAAAGGATACAGTGAGATATATTTAGCAGGTGGCTGTTTTTGGGGTGTAGAAAAATACTTTTCATTAATTAACGGTGTTATTTCTACTGATGTAGGCTATGCCAATGGTAATACTTCAAATCCAACGTATGAAGAAGTGGTATATAATAATACTAACCATGCAGAAACAGTTCATATTGTTTATGATGAAAATATTATAAGCCTGCCATTTATTTTAGATATGTATTATAAGGTTATTGACCCTACTTCTGTAGATAAGCAGGGTAATGATAGGGGAAGGCAGTATAGAACTGGTATATATTATGTAAATGACAGCCAAAAACAAATTGCTGAAAAATCATTAGCAGAGTTGGCAGAAAAATATAAAGGTGAAAAAATTGCAATAGAGCTTTTACCTATTACAAATTACTATAAGGCAGAAGAATATCATCAGAAATATCTTGAGAAAAAACCATTTGGTTACTGCCATATAGGGAATGATAAATTTGAAGAAGCAAAAAAAGCAGTTGATAGAGATTTACATAATGCCAGTGCAAATATTGATGTAAATACTGCTAAAAAAGAATATAAGCAAATGTCTGATAATGAATTAAAAGAAAAATTAACAGATATGCAGTATAAGGTTACACAAAAAAATGGAACAGAGCCTCCATTTAGAAACGAATACTGGGATAATAAAAGAAAAGGTATATATGTTGATATTACAACTGGCGAGCCACTTTTTTCATCAAAAGATAAATATGATTCAGGCTCTGGCTGGCCAAGTTTTACAAAACCAATAGATGGCACTAATTTAACAGAAAATACTGATACAAGCCATGGTATGGTTAGAACTGAAGTTAGAAGTAAATCTGGTGATGCGCATTTAGGGCATTTATTTAATGATGGACCAAGAGATAAAGGCGGTATGCGTTACTGTATAAATAGTGCATCGCTTAGATTTATACCAAAAGAAGATATGGTAAAAGAAGGCTACGGCCATTTGATACATTTAGTAGATTAGTAGTATATTTCTCATACCTCTCCTCAAAAAACCCCTTTTATAATTTTTATAAAAGGGGTTTTTAAATATGTAAAAGAATAAATGCTTTATTCAACTTTAAACTGGTTTAAAATACTTTCTAAACTTGATGTTTTTGTCTGTAAATGTTCTATGGTGCTTGCAACCTCTGTAATAGCAATATTTGATTCTGATATACTTGCATTAATACTGCTGGCATTTGATGTTACATCTTGAATGGAAGCATTTTGCTCATCAACCATTGTTGTAATATTAACAATGTCATTATTAGCATTATTAATACCTTCTACAACATCTTTAAAGCCTGATAATGTTTTTTCCACTTTATTTGAGCCAGAGTCAATGGATTTTGATGTGGTTTCCATATTTTTCGCAGCACTCTCACTTTCCTGTTGGAAAGATGTAATAATGGTTGATATTTCATTAGTAGCAGTAGATGTTCTTTCAGCTAATTTTCTAACCTCATCTGCAACTACTGCAAAGCCTCTACCTGCCTCCCCAGCTCTTGCTGCCTCAATTGCTGCATTTAATGCAAGCAGATTGGTTTGGTCTGCAATATCATTAATAACCGTTAAAATTCTACCAATATCTTCAGAACTTTCAGCAAGTGTTGTAATAGTTTTTGCAAGGTTATTTGTATTTTCACTAATTAACTTCATTTCCCGCCTAATACTTGCAAGAGATACTGCTCCATCTTGAGTTAAACTTGTAGTATTTTGCAGCCTGCCAGAACTTTGTGTTAAGCTGTTAGATACCTGCTCACTAAGTGATGATAAGTTTATCATATTCATAGAAATATCTGCCATTTGGTCAGTTTGCGAACTAAATGTGGACTGCAATTCTTCTGCCACTGAAGCAAGCTGATTACTACCAGATGTTACTTCATGAGATACCTGCTGCACTTCTTTTATAATGTGCTGAACATTACTGATAAATGTATTAATATAACCTGCTAAAAGTCCAAACTCATCTTTTGTTTTAGCATCAACTCTTTTTGTTAAATCCCCATCTCCCTCTGTTAAATTTTTAATTAAGAATATAAATTTATTTAATGGACGGACAATATCAATAATCATAAATAAAACAATAGCAAGTGCTACAAAAGAGCCTACAACCATTGATATGAAAATTAAAACAAATATTTGATTAGATGTATTTACAATGCTTTTACTTGCATTTACCATTAAATCTGAAGCCATACTATTAATAGAGCTAATATAATCTGCAATGCTGATAGAAGCTGCAGCTTCTTCTTTTTTTGCTTTATTCATAAGACTTATTTCATTATATATTTCCCCAATTAATTTATTCATACGGTTTGTTTCATCTAATGCCTTTTTTGCAAGTTCTTTTGTTGCAGCCACCTTGGTGCCATTATGCAGCCTATCTACAGTATTTCTAATAGCTGTCAGATTTTTTATTATCTGCTCTTTATTTGTATCATCAGAAATATATATACTTCTATTTACTTCTGTAATAGTATTTTTCATGCCGTCAATAACACCAACCATATCTTGAACACGCTTGATTCTTCTTTCAAGCTCAGCATTTTGTGATGTTAATATATTATTATATATGGAATTTAAGAAATTAGTAGATGCAGTAACAAAAGAGTTTAAACTAGTATTAAGCTGTAATTGAACTTTATTTAACTGTGCCTGCTGTCTTACTAATGAAATAGAAGCACTGTTAAAAGTTTGCAGCTGTGCTTCAAAATCCACCAGTGTTAGAGCAATCATCTCAGCCCTAACATCATCAGAAACAAGTATTTTTAAATTATTAAAATGTTCTGTTAACACATTTAACTGCAGCTCATATTCTTTAACCTTTTCTTCTACCGGATTATTCATAGCTTCATTAAAAAGGTCAGATGCATCAGAAAAGTTATTATTGATTAAAATTGCTTGAGCAATAATTGGCGCATAATATTCTTCGCTTTCTTTAGCTGCACTTTGCAGCATATAAATACCTATAATTGAAACAAAAGCTAGAAAAGAAGTTGAAATAACTAATGCTGTTGCATTAATTATTATTTTAGTTTTAAGTTTTAAATTGGAAAGCCTATTCATTAAACACCCCCTCCTTTGATAATGGATACGGCTGTTAACTACAAACTACACTAAAACTCCACCTTAAGCCCACTATCAGCATCGGATAACATTCCACGTTCAACATCTATATAAAACACTTCCACAACGCTGTCATCTTGAGATTTCTTTTTATAAAATTTTTCCATAATATCAGAATTTTCTCTTACATGAGCAATTAATTCTCTATCTTTTTCAAAAACTGCTTTTCCTGTAATACGAATCCATCTGCTTAAAGTAACTGCACATAATTCCACATTATTATCATGCATTAATTCTTTGTATACAAGTTTATCTTTCGTAACTGCAAACCACAATTTATCCATGTAAATACCTAAAATAATCATTGGACGAATTTTTGGTAAACCATCTTCACCAACATTTGCAAGCATTAACACTGGGTTATGCTCTAAAAATTCTCTTACTTCACTATCCACTTGAACTACTCCATATATTATAACATTTTTATATTTTAAATATAAATTTAAAATATCCTACTAATTATAATACAAAAAATAGTATTCTTTCAAGCCAAATTTTATTTTAGATATACTTTAATATAATAATATGAAACTACCTGTATTAGTTATAAAACTAATACAGGCTTTATATGACTAATCTAATTTAAATACAGATAATGCATTTTTAAGCTGTGTAACATGGTCTTCAATTTCATCTGCATAGGAATGCATACTTGCCATTTGATTAGCAATTTCTGCAATAGCTCCATTGATTTGCCCAAGACCTTCTATCATTTCTTTAGATTTTCCATCAATATTTCTAGAACTTGTCATAGAGTGTTCTGCCACACTAGCTACTTCTTTCATACTTTCTGTTAATTCAGTAGCTGTTCTTCTAACAACATCTGCAGTTTCAACCATTTTATAGATTTCTTCAGAATTTGCAGTAATTGTTCTACTTGCTTTTACAATACCTTGTAATACGCCGTTAATTGTATTATTTATCTGCCCTAAAGAATCTTGAGTTTTCTCTGCTAATTTTCTAACTTCATCTGCAACCACTGCAAACCCTCTACCATGTTCACCTGCACGAGCAGCCTCAATTGCTGCATTTAATGCAAGTAAGTTAGTTTGGTCTGCAATTTCAGAAATTACAGTTAATACATTTTTAATATCTTCTGCTTCTCTTACAAGCTCATTAATACCACTTGCAATTTCTTCCTCTGCCTTACTTTCCTTTTCTACTTCCTGGCTTAATTCAACAATAAGACGCTGCATAGTTTCAAGTTCATTATGGGCAACATTCATTAAATCCATTGTTTTTTGTGATTCAGAAATATTATCTTCTGAAATACTACCGATTTCTGAACCTATTGCAATATTGCTGTGGGCTAAATGCTCACTGCCTGAAAGTGTGCTTGTAACGCTGTTTGACGCTTCCACCAGTTTAACAGCAATACGCATGTTTGCTTCACTTTGGTTTTGTAATTGAAACATGATTTCTTTAATAGAATGAACAAATAAATTAATGGAAATAGCAATTTTACCAATCTCATCTTTTGATACTAAATCAATATCTCTAGATAAATCCTTATCTTCTGCTAATTCTGATAAATATTTTTTAATTTTATCTATTCTAATAATCAAGTCTGAAGCAATAATAATTGCAAATATAATATTAAAAATCATTCCAAGAAAAAAGAATGCAATAATATATGTAAGCTTTAATTTAGCATTTGCAATATTAGCCTGAAGTATATCGTTTACAAGTTCTGCAATAACTATTTCAGTAATCTGCAGGTTATCTATATGTGTAGTAATATCTGCAAACCACTGGTCTGCTGTAATATTAAATGTTCCACCAATAATATTATCTATTATATCCTTTCTATGTTGAGCAATTAATGCAGTAGAATCTTTCATTGTAACTTCATAGTTTTCAATAATTTCCTTTACTTTTGGGTGATGTTTTGGAAGCTGACCAAAAAATGTCTGCAAGTATACTTCCTGTTTTGCAATTACTGATATAAATGCCCTAAAAGCATCTTCATTTAACTCTTTAGAGCGAAGTATAACATTACCATTTGCCCTTTCAAGCCCAGCATTTTCTTTTGCATACATAAAACTTGTGTAACCACTTAATATTTTGGTAATATTATTATCAGGGCTGATATTTGATGCAATAAGAACAGAATCTATTAATGTAGAAATAGTTTTTGTGTAATATGCAATAACATCTTTACTATTTAATTGGAAAGCATCAGCTTTTTGCCTAATAGTTGGTAATTCAGTAAGAAGTTTTACTGCATCTTCTATTTGTTTAACGTATGCAGGGTCATATTTCTTTATATTATTTTCATGTAGAACTTCCTTAAATTTTGCAATAACCTCATCAGTGCTTGCACGCTGTTCATCAATTTGAACTTTTGAATCTGGAGAACGGTCTGCCATATAACCTGCTGTGCGGCCACGCTCAATTTGTAACTGGTGAGAAACATTTGATACTTCAACTGATAATTTTATCATACCAGTTAATTCAGTATTGGCACTTAAATAATTATTTGTATCATAAAAAATAAACGAGAAAAATGCAATTATACCAATTGCTGGTAAGAAAAACAAAAGGAATATTTTAACCTTAATGCTAATACTACGGACAAGTGAGAAGAACCAACCAAATAACTTATGAAATATTTTCATATGCCCTCCTATACTTTACTAGGATATAATAACATATTTTTAAAATATGTCTATATATTTTTTATTTTATAAAATTGTTTTATTAAATAATAAATCAATTTTTACTTTTATATTAATAAGTTAAAAGTATATTTTTTTTTAAAGCATATATCTTCAATTATTTTCTCTTATATTTGTCAAGTTTTAGTTTACTTTTAAAACACCTTATTAATACATAGTTAAATTAATTATAAATAAAAAATTAATTTTTACATTCCACTATATATCAAATGGTTTACAATAAACTTTTCAAATATCAATTAAAAAATAATATTATATAAAAGCATATCTTAAAGCATACATACTGCTGTAATTTGTATGAACTGCAACTTTTTTATATGCTAAAAAAATATGTTTTATATAAATTTTATGCTTAATAAAACTTATAAATCTTATTTTTAAATGAAAAACAGCACCTGCAAAATAAATATTACTACAATTAATATGATTATTTAATTTTTCTAATATATGGATAATAATATTACTATATATTGATATTAAACATAATACTTTATTTTGAATACATACTAAACGGACAATAGAAAAAAACCTGCTCAATACTTTGTTACAGAATTTCATAAAGCCCCCTAAACCTAATAAACTATAATAACATATTAAAAAAAAATGTCTATACCTTTTTTATTTTATAAAAATGTTTTATTTTTATGAAATTAAAAATTAACTTGTATATAAATATTTTACACATGTATATGAATATATTTATTTACATTTTGCTTTAACTATGCCTTTATATTTGTCAAGGTTTTTAAAATTTAGTATGTTTAAAATTTTTATGGTTAGTAAAATATTTTAGAGTTTATATATTATATTAGATATCATCTTAAAGATTGTATGTTAAATGCATAAAATGACTAACAAGAATTAAAAAGATTAATTTGTTCCATTAATATACATGCTAAACATTTATTATAATCACTTTTATATAGCTGTTTTGTAGTATTTATATAATAAGATAATTAATAAAAAGCATATATTAAAATTTTTTAAGTTTGCTATTCTATCTATAATCTAAACTATAAAGCTGTATTTGCATACAGCTTTAATGCAAAACTATTTTTAAAACTGCACAATTTTTATTGTAATAAAATTATTTCTTAATAAAATTATCATCATTAAGTGTTACAGCAGTTTTTACTACGGATTTTTTCCTATTTCGTATGGCAAATACTATAAGAAAAATAATATAAGCTATTAAAATAATAAATAAAGCTTTAACAAATTTTTCATAAGGATTTAGTGTATATGTTCCATAAATAGTTGAAAGTCTATGTGTATTAACAGACTCATATAAAGTATCAAGCCTTAATGTAATATCACCATAAGAATTTATAAAGTAAAGAAAATCTATCTGCTGGTTATTATTTTGAGATTGTGCATTATATGAGTTATATATATATTCTCTTAACTCTTTTAAATAAAAAGAATTATTTGCTTCATCAAATGCATCAAATGCAAAACCGTTTTCATATTCTTCTAACATTTTTTGAACAAGCGGTATATATTCATTCTGTCTTGATATGGCCGATGTAAAATCATTATAATTATCTGCAAAATCTTTTGTATAAGCCATAATTACTGAATTTCCCATTTCAATTCCAATATTTTGGGCTAAAGATATTATATTTATACAATCATTTATTATCTGTTTGTTTTTATCTGAACTTATCGGCTCAAATGACTTTACTATTTCTATTAAATTATTTGATAAATTATTATAATAAGAAATAATATCTTTAAGTTCAGAGTTTTCAAGATATCCACTTTCTTTTTTTGCCATATAATCATCTAATATTTCATTTAATCTAAAGGAAATACCTTTAAAAATTTCATACTCTTTTTCTGTTTTATAATATGATATATACTTCATACTACTTTTTATAAAAGCTATATCATGTTTAATAGCTGTTGATGCTTCAGATTCTTGCAAGCCCCAGCCTAAATAATCATATTCTGTTGGAGTAGTTTTTTTAATAAGTATATCATACATCTCGTTATAAATTTTTGTATTAATATTTGCTATATAAAAACATGTATCGCTTATACTGATATAATTACTTATTATTCGATTTCCATTTATATACATAGTTATAACATAAAATAAAGACATAATAATTACTATAACAGGTATAAAAAATAATATTTTTGATTTTAATTTCATAAACTTACTCTCCTTGTAGTTCGATAAAAATAACCCTTTAAAATATTTCATTTAAAGGGTTATTAAAAAAAATAATAATATAGTTTAACTTAACTTATCTTTTAAAAGCTTATTAATAACTGCAGGGTTTGCTTTGCCTTGTGTAGCTTTCATAACTTGCCCCACAAAGAACCCAAAAAGTTTTTCTTTACCAGCTTTATATTCTTCCACATTTTTTGGGTTATCTGCAATTATTTTATCAATAATTTTTTCTATTTCACCGGTATCTGAAACTTGTTTTAAGCCTTTTTCTTCAATAATAGCTTCCGGCTCTTTATCAGTTTCTTCTATCATTGGTAAAAGTTCTTTTGCAATACGTAAACCAATAGTGCCGTCTTCAACTAATGCAGTAATTCTGCCTAATCGTGACGGAGTTGTTTTTAAATCATAAATATTTTCTATTTGGTTTTCACTCATATATGCTGCTAATTCAACAAGTATAAGGTTAGCTGTTTTTTTACCGTCACTTCCCTTTTCTTTCATAGCTTCTTCATAATAATTCGCAACAGTTTTTTCAGCAGCAAGCCTTTTTGCCTCATCATCAGATATTTTATAAGTCTGCACAAATCTTGCTGCTTTTTCTTTCGGCATTTCTGGCATACTATTTTTAACTTTTTCTAAAAGCTCATCGCTTACAACTAAAGGAAAAGCTAAATCAGGGTCTGGAAAATACCTGTAATCATTAGCATTTTCTTTACCACGCATACTTCTTGTTTCTTTTTTATTAGCATTAAAAAGCCTTGTTTCCTGGTATATTTCTTCCCCATTATCATAAGCATCTACATGCCTGTTTGCTTCATACTCTATTGCCTGCATTAAATACCTAATAGAGTTTACATTTTTAATTTCGCATCTTGTGCGTAACTCTTTTGAACCAACAGGGCGAACAGATACGTTAGCATCGCATCTCATAGAACCTTCATTCATATTGCCATCACATGTTTCTAAATATCGGACAATGCTTCTTAATTTAGTAAGGTAAGCACCTGCCTCATAAGGGGAGCTCATATCTGGTTTTGATACAATCTCCATTAAAGCAACACCAGAACGGTTTAAGTCAATACAGCTTTTGCCAGGCAGCATATCATGTATCGATTTGCCAGCGTCCTGCTCTAAATGCAGCCTTTCAATACCTATTCTTTTTGTGCTGCCGTCTTCTAATTCTATATCTAAATAGCCTTCACCAACAATCGGTTTATCATACTGGCTTATTTGATAGCCTTGTGGTAAATCTGCATAAAAATAGTTTTTTCTGGCAAAAACAGATTCTTTGTTAATTTTAGCATTAAGCCCAAGCCCAGTTTTCACTGCCTGTTCTACACAAAATTTATTAACAACAGGAAGCATACCCGGAAACCCTGCATCTATAAAAGCCACATGGTCATTAGGAGTGCCGCCGCTTTCTGCTGAAGCAGATGAGAATAATTTTGCTTTAGATATTACCTGGCAGTGAACCTCCAGCCCTATTACTACTTCATAATCACAAGTTCTTCCTTTTATTATATAGCTCATTATTTTCTGCTCCAACTATTATTTTGTTCTAAAACATAAGCACCTTTAAAAAGTGTTTCTTCATCAAAATCTTTGCCTATTAACTGCATGCCTATGGGAAGTGCATTTTCTGCCCTTTTTATAGGAACAGATATGGCAGGAAGTTTTGCCAAGTTTATAGGCACAGTAAAAACGTCCTGAAGATAGTTTGTTACAGGGTCAAAAGATTTACTTTCTTCTATTGTAAATGCTGTTGTTGGTGCAACAGGCGTTAAAATAGTATCCACCTCATTAAAAGCATTTATATAATCCTGTCTAATTAATTTACGAACATTTAATGCTTTTAAATAGTATGCATCATAATAACCTGCTGAAAGCACGTAAGTGCCTATCATAATACGTCTTTTAACTTCTGCACCAAAACCTGCACTTCTTGAATTTTCATACATTTCATCTAATGATGCACCTTCCACTCTTAAACCAAAACGAAGCCCATCATATCTAGCTAAATTTGATGATGCTTCAGCAGGGGCAATAATGTAATATGTTGCAAGAGCATATTTCATATTAGGAAGTGATATTTCTTTAACTTCTGCTCCATTTGATTTTAATATTTCCATACTTTCATTATAAGCATCTGCTATTTCTTTATTTAAATCACCATTTAAAAATTCTTTAGGAACGCCTACTTTTAAGCCTTTAATACCTGATTTTAATGATGCAGTAAAATTTGGCACTGCTATATTTGCACTTGTGGAATCAAGCTCATCAAATCCTGCCATTTTTTCAAGCATAATCGCTGCATCTTCTACAGTTTTTGTCATGGGACCTGCCTGGTCTAACGATGAAGCATAAGCTATAATACCATAGCGAGAACATCTGCCATATGTTGGTTTTATACCTACAATACCACAAAAAGCAGCAGGCTGACGAATTGAGCCGCCAGTATCAGTTCCAGTTGCCCCTGCACACATAGAAGCTGCAACAGCAGCAGCAGAGCCACCAGAAGAACCACCAGTTACTACTTCCTTGCCGTCTGCCCTTTTTATTGGGTTAATAGTCTGCCCAAAATAACTTGTAAGGTTAGCTCCACCCATAGCAAATTCATCTAAATTTGTTTTACCAATAAATATACTTCCTGCATCAAGTAAATTTTTTGTAACAGTAGATTCGTAAGGGGGTACAAAATTTTCTAATATTTTGCTTGCTGCAGTAGTTCTTATATCTTTTGTGCAAAATAAATCTTTAATACCTAAAGGAACACCATCAAGCATAGATAATCTTTTGCCTGCAGCTATTCTATTATCACAATCTTTTGCCTGAGCTAATGCATGCTCACATGTTTCTGTAATATAAGCATTATATTTTCTTCCCTGCTCTATATTTTTAATATAAGCATTAACAACATCAGTAGAAGAAAACTCTTTTTTATCAAACCCTGCTGATAATTCTGCAATTGTAAGTGATGTTAAATCTGCCATTATTCCACCACCTTAGGAACTACAAAATAATGCTCATAACTTTCTGGTGCATTTTTCATTAGCTCTTCTGATAAATTACTGATTTTTACATCATCTTCCCTTTGTCTTAATGGGGTAGTATCTTCTGTAGTATTATCAACAACTGAAGTATCTGCAGATTTTAATATCTCCATCCATTTTAAAATATCATTCATATCTTTTGTCATACTTTCTACACTGCCTTCATCAAATTTAAGGCGCGCAAGTTTTGCAATGTGATTAATCTCTTTACTATCCATAACCAGTCCTTTTATTTTTTTTGCAAGCTATTATATATAAATTTTATTATAAATTAAAGAGTGAATTTATTTATAAAACCAAAATCTTATTAATTTTTCTTTTTTTTCTTTTGGAAAAAACCTTAACTTATTATCATAAAAAGAATATTTTGTATAAATATGTTTTTTATGGGAAAATGTATCAAAGCTGTATTTTCCATGATAAAACCCCATACCACTTGCACCAACCCCACCAAAAGGTGCATTTGGGTTTGTTATATGAACAAGCACATCATTTACAGCTCCACCACCAAAAGATATACTGCTTATTACTTTTTCTTCCATATTTTTATCTTTTGTAAATAAGTATAGTGCCAGTGGTTTATCCTGTTCTTTTAATTCATCTAATATATCATCAATATTAGTATATTCTATAACAGGTAATATTGGTGCAAATATTTCTTCCTGCATAATTCTGTCATTAAAAGTAACATTATCCATAATAGTAAAGTCAATTTTCAAACTTGGAATATCTACTGTGCCACCATAAACAATTTTTGAAGTATCTATAAGCCTTAATGCCCTTTCAAAATGTTTTTTAGATATAATTTTAGGAAAATCTTCATGTTCTGAAGTATGAGCACCATAAATCATAGTGCTTTCTGCAATTAAAGCACTTATTAATTCTTTTTTTACACGTGAATGACATATTATATAATCTGGCGCAACACATGTTTGACCTGCATTTAATGATTTACCCCACACTATTTTTTTTGCAGCATCTTTTATATCTGCTGTGTAATCAATAATACATGGGCTTTTACCACCTAACTCTAAAGTAACAGGTGTAAGATGTGTACTTGCTGATTTCATTACTATTTTACCTACATTTTGGTTGCCTGTAAAAAATATGTAATCAAACTTTTTCAGTAAAAGAGCAGCCCCTGTAACAGCATCACCACGAACAGCACGCACATATTCTTCTGAAAAAGTTTCATTTATAATATGAGCAAGGACCCGTGAAGTATTTTCTGAAAATTCAGAAAGTTTTACAACAGCACAATTGCCTGCAGCAATTGCTGCAATAAGTGGGGAAAGTGTTAGCTGAACAGGATAATTCCATGGAGAAATAATAAGCACAACCCCATAAGGTTCGCTATAAATCAAGCTTTTTCCCGGCTGCAAAGTTAATGGAACTTTTACTTTTTGAGGGCGTGCAAGTTTTTTTAAGTTTTTAATATAGTAATTAATCTCTTCCTGAACAATACCTGTTTCTGTAATAACTGCTTCAAAAGAAGATTTATTTAAATCATCATATAAGGCTTGTATTATTTTTTCATCATTTTCTAAAAGTGCTTTTTTTAAGGCTTTTAACTGTTTAATCCTAAATTTTATGCTTTTTGTTTCACCAGTTTTGAAATACTCTCTTAATTGCCCTGCTATTTCTCTCATTATATACTCCTTATAAATAATGAACCATTAATTATAAAAGAATATATATAAATAATCAAGAATAATAGTTACCTGTATTTATTATAATAAAATCATTAATATTTCTCATTAAACATTGACATAGTTATTATGAATGATATAGTAAAGTTAACTTATATATTAAGGAGTATTACATGGTTATAAAAAAAATCAAATTTTTAATTATTTTCTCTATTATATCACTTTTCTTTATTTCGGCTTGCAGCAGTAGTAACAATAATAATGGCAGCAATACTGTAGTTGATAATAAAACAGCAGCAAAAGTTATAGTTAGTAACAACACTGTATATGCTTTATTATCTGACTGCTCGCTTTTCTCATGGGGTTCAAATGATTATGGGCTACTTGGCTCTGGAAATAGTGTAGCAAGTAGTGATAAACCTGTTTATATTCTTGGCAATATAAAAGATATATTTACAGGTAATGATGTTATATTTGCTGTTAGTAACGATAATTCTCTTTTTGCATGGGGTAATAATAATTTTGGGCAGACAGGAACAGGAAATAATGCACAATTCATTAATATTCCTACAAAAATAAATGGTATTACTGGTAATATAAAAAATATATACACTATCGCGGGTTCTGTATTTGTTCTTACAGATGAGGGCTCAATTTATGCATGGGGAGATAATACAAATGGTCTTCTTGGATTAGGTGTAAGTGATGCCACAGTCAATTTGCCACAAAAAATAACAAGTATTAATGGTATTATAAAAGACTTAGTTGTTAATTATAATAATTTTTCTGTTTTTGCACTTACTGAAGATAATACTCTTTATGTTTGGGGCAATAAGCAAAACGGACAGCTTGGTATAGAAAATAGTAATGGTGTAACTTCTACACCAACTAAAGTTAATGGTATTACTGGTAATATTAAAAAAATATATGCAGGTGATGAATCTACCTATGCTCTTACAGAAGATAGTTCTCTTTACGCATGGGGAAATAATCAACATGGACAGCTCGGTTTAGGGCTTGATAATGTTATAGTTAATACACCTACAAAAATTAACGGTATTACTGGCACTATAAAAGAAGTTATTGTTTATAACAGACCTTATAATAATACTCAATATAATTATAACCATGTATATGTAATTACTGAAGACAGCTCACTTTATCTTTGGGGTAATAATGAAAAAGGACAGCTAGGTCTTGGTCAAGAAAAACCTATTATCAATACACCAACTAAAATAGATACCCTTGGTGCTGTGAAAAATGTATATGCTGGATTAGATGCTACATTTATACTTACAGCAGATAATTCTCTTTATGCTTCTGGAGCAACCCATTTCGGGCAGCTTGGCTTAGGAGATTTAGGAGGTGTTAGTATGATATATGCTTTTCAGAAAGTAACAGGTTATACTGGCAATATTACTAAGTTTTATAGTCGTAATACCTGCACATATGCTCTTACTGATGATAATTCTGTTTATGACTGGGGAAGTAATAGCTATGGCGAACTTGGTTTAGGTGATGATATTGATAGAAATATACCAACAAAAGTTAACGGTCTAACTGGAGTAATTAAAGATATATATACAAATGGTAGTCAAGTATTTTTACTTATGGAAGATGATTCTATATATTCATGGGGTGATAATATTTATATATTAGGCAGAGATGGATTAAATAATGAACCTCATGAAATCTTATTTACAAAATAAATAACTTATAAATAATGGCTTTTTTGATAAGCCTAAAAAATCAGCAGGGTTTTCCCTGCTGATTCAGATTATCGAAAAAATACATTTTTTCGCTAGTCTTTTAATGAGCCTAATAATGCTCTTCGCATTTTATTAGGCTCTTAATGGTAACTAAACTTGGATACACGCTCCAAGTTTAGTTAAACAGATTAATCTTTAATGTAGATAATATTTCTTATTATGAGTTTAAAATAATTAATAACTTTTTTGGCAGGTCTAAAAAATCAGCAGGGTTTTCCCTGCTGATTTTATTTTTCATCAACACATATTTCTTTTTTAGCTATTGCCATTATAGTTCTTATTAATACAAGCAGCACTAAAATTGATGTCATAATTAAAGATATTACAGATAAATATTCATAAAAAGTATATACAAATCCTGTTTTTTCATATGCTGTAATTAAAGCCATAGTTAATGCTGCCATTGGAAATGTAAAAGCCCACCATGATATAAAAAATTTAAGTTTATAAAAGTTTTTAATTAAGGCAAGTAATATAAGCCCAAAAACAATTGCCACATTTAATAAAAGAGATGCAAAAAAGTCATATTCACCTGTAAGCTTAATATAACTTAACATACCCACAGATGGTGGTGCTATAAATATAGCTAAAGTTGGTAAAAATTTCTGCACAAGCATACCATGGAAAATTATTCTGTTAAAAAGTATAGCTGTTAAAATTATCCAGAAAAATATACCAAGGGAGAAAAAGAAATTTAAAAGGGCAGCATCTGCAAACCCTTCCCCAGCAATAGGGATAATAATATTACCAACAACAGGTATAAACCATGCAGGGTTAGAATGTGCCATTTCTATATTTTTATTAAGCCAGTATGTTATTGCATAAAATGTAAAAAATGTCTGCAAACCTGTTCCTATTAAAAATAGTGGGTAAGCAACAGTTTTATATTCATGAAAAACTACCGATAAAAGCAGCATTGAAATTGATATTGCAGCAAAAAAGTTAACTCTAACAGGGTGAGATATTTCTTTTTTCACTTCTTTTGTATGCAGTGCTATTTTAAATATGTATAATATAGCAATAACTATTGCAATCGCTGCTGTTATATATGATAATACTTGGTATATTACAGCAGGTAAAAGCAGTATTTCATGGGCTTTTTTATATGCCAGTGTAATACCAGAAAAACCCATAATAACAGCAAACATCATTACAGGAAAAAATTGTAAACGTGATTTTTCATCAACACTTTTTGTTTCTACTTCACTCATAAAATTATTCTTCCTTATATATCTTAAAAAAGACTTGATTTGTCTGAATATAATACTTTTTATTTTTTTTACAAGGGGAAATTTTAAAAAAGTTGATAAAGTTACTAGCTTCTTAAGTTAATTTTTACAAACTGTTCATCTTTGTCTATATTTATTTGGACATTTTTGAATGCAGGCAGTTTGCCGTATGAACCAAAGAAATTATTAGAAAACCCATAATTTTCAGTTGGATGGTTAGCAGAATTTTTATCTATTTTTTTATTATCGTTTTCATCATGGTAAAGATGTATTGCATAGCTTCCTTTTGGAATAATAACTTTTGCAGTTACCTGGTCATTTTTAGCAGGAAAGAAAAAAGAATACTGGGTTTGTTTTTCACTTAAAAATTCTTCTTCTGTCTGGCAGAAATAAATTATAATATTTCCTTTTGATGATGGAATATTATTTACTTCCATAGTAATAGTTACATTTTCATCTGCAAAAGCTGCAGGAACATATAAAAAAAGCAATATAATAACTAGTAATTTTATATATTTCATACTATTCGTCCATATCATAAAGTTTTAATTTTTTATGAAGAGTATTTCTATTAATTCTTATTAATGAGGCTGCCTGCGACCTGTTATTTTTTGATAAATCAAGGGCTGCTTGAATAAGTGGTTTTTCCACTGCTTTAATGTATTCAAAATATGGGTCTATTTGCTCTGAATGTATGCCGCTTTCTAAAAGCCCCCGTGCAAATTTATAAAGTTCATCAGTTACACTTCTATTGGCTTCCATATAACCTTGTTTACGCCTAACTTCTTTTGGAAGGGACGCCGGTGTTATGATACCGTTTACTGTATGGTTTACTGCATGATGAACTGTATTGAGTAACTGCCTAACATTTCCAGGCCATTCATAACTTAATAAAATTTCTAATGCATCTTCACTAATAGGCACAGCTTTTTTACCAAAATAGCCAATATCACGCATCATTACTCTAATTAAATCTTCTATATCTTCTTTTCTTTCCCGTAATGGTGGTATATTCATAATAATAGCAAAGCTGTCCTTTAGCCTTTGGTTAAACTTATTTTGTCTTGAAAGCTCTATTAAATCCCTGTTAGTAGAAGATATAAGCCTAGGTGCATACATACCAAATTCTTGAACAATTTTAATAATAGAATTAAGCATATATTCTTGAAGTTTTAAATTAGCTGATGATATTTCTGTAATATATAATGTGCCACGTTCTGCTTTTTTAAAGTATTCAAATACTTTATTAAACCCTAATGAGCCTATAATATCATTAAGCTCAACAGGGTTTATCATTACAAAGTTACCATCTCTTTTACTTTGGTTATGGATATATTCTGCCAGCCTGTCTTTTCCAACACCATCTTCACCAGTAATATGGATACTAACATCAATTGGAGCAACAACTTCAACTAAATCATATATTTTTTTCATTTTAGCAGATTTATTTACAATACTTCTGCTTTTATATTTAGCTGTTATATGCGCTTCTTCATTAAGTTCTTCTTGCTGGTTAATATTATTTTCCATTATCACTTCTTAAAATTATGTGGTTGAAAATTATTATTTTTATCAACAGGGTATAATGAGAACATTAAATCCCCAGTAATAGCATCTGTCATCTCATTTGTTTCTTTATTTACCTTAAAATAAGTTGCTCCAACAGGTGTAGGAAATATTGCTAAAGGTAAAATATTATTAATAGCTTTTATATAATCAATAAATATTAATTGAGATGTATTTGCACCAACTGCATAGCTTCCCATTTTTGTATAATCATCATAACCAACCCATGCAACAGTTACAAGGTTTGGCATAACACCTGCAAACCAGCAGTCTTTAGAATCATTTGATGTTCCAGTTTTTCCACCAAATACTCTGTTAATATTTACACGGCTTTTCCATGCACCACCTTTTTCTACTACTTTTACAACACTATCAGTAATTAAAGATGCTGATGATGGTTCTAAAACTTTAACCATTTCAGGTGGCTGAGCCTCATATATTGTCTTATTATCAATATCTGCTACACGTGTTACAAAAAACGGAGTTTTTGAACGCATACCCTGGTTTGCAAAAGTGCTGTAAGCGTAAGCAAGCTCTAATGGTGATGCTGATAAACTACCTAAACTAACAGATAAATCTTCTGGTATATCACCAGTAAAACCAAACATTTTTGCATACCTAATAATTTTTGCAACACCAATTTTTTGGGCAAGTTTAATAGTTACTGAGTTGTTTGATAACTGTAAAGCACGCTCTAAAGTCATCTCACCCCTAAAGGTTCCATCAAAGTTTTTTGGTCTCCAGTTTTCATCAGTATTTGAGTTCCCTTGTATAACAGGTGTATCATGAAATACACTCATAGGGTAATATCCACTTTCATAAGCTGTAGCATAAACAAGTGGTTTAAATGTGCTGCCCACCTGTCTTCTTGCCTGCACTGCCCTGTTAAAAAATGATTTAAAATATGACATGCCACCAACCATAGCATAAATCTCCCCAGTTTGTGGGTTAATAGATACTATAGAACCTTCAAGTGGTGGGTTCTGCTCTATTAAATAAACATTATTTTCTTTTACTTTCTTTTTAAATGATACATATATTACATCATTTTCTTCAAATATTTGAGTAAAATTATTTACCCATTTACCATTATATAATGATATCCATTCATTTTCTTTATAATTTATAATACCTGTGCTGTTATCATAAAGAAGAATATCCAATTTACTTTTTTCTACCTTTGTAATAACTGCTTTTTTATAATTTAATTCTTCAAGATAGCTTGGTATATTATTATCAAGACGAACAAATTTAGTGCCATTATCCTGCTGTTCTGCTGATTCAAGAACAGCCATTTCTTCTTCTGTCATTTCCACATCTGTATCGTTATCTTCTAAAAGCTTACCTAATGCACCTTTGTAACCTTCCCTTTTACCTATTGCCATAAGGTTTGTTAAAAGTGCTTTTTCAGCAGCTTTTTGATAATCTAAATTTAATGTAGTAAATACTTTTATACCTTTATTTTGTGCATCTTCTATTTTTAAATCTTCTTCAATAAACTTATGAACATAGTCCATAAAATAACCAGCATATCTTAACCTTAAAGGGACAGATTCTGCTAAAACAACCTTTTCATTTAATGCATTTTGATATTCTTCTTCTGTAATATAATTTAATTCTCTCATACGTTTTAATACGTGGTTTCTTCTATTAATTGACTTTTTCATATTTAAATGTGGTGCATATATTGATGGACCTTTTGGTATACCTGCCACCATAGCAGCCTCAGCAATAGTCATATCTTTTACATCTTTTCCAAAATAATTAATTGCTGCTGCCTGAATACCATAAGCACCACGACCAAAGTTAACCTGATTTAAGTATAATTCTAATATTTTCTCTTTAGAAAGCTCTTTATCAAGCCTGTATGCTATAATAGCTTCTTTAATTTTTCTTTTTAATTTTCTTTCAGGTGTTAAATATATTACTTTTACAAGCTGTTGTGTAAGTGTTGAACCACCCTCAACCATTCTACCTGCCTTAATGTTTGCAACCATAGCACGTGCAATACCCCATGGGTCAATACCACTGTGTTCGTAAAATCTGCCGTCTTCCACAGCTACCACTGCTTGATATACATATTTTGGCATTTCTTCTATTGGAACAGGGTATCTTCTTTCTGCACCAAGTTCTGCAATTACAGTGCCTTTCGAATCATATACCACCATTGGCTCAGTATACTTAAACTTACTAAATTCATCAGTTGATGGCAGCTCTAAACTAATAATATATATATAAAGCACTAAACCTAGAAAACCAAGTAAACCAAGACCAAACATACCTGCAATACCGTATAAGGCAATACGTAATTTAGTCCATTTCTTTTTAGGTTTATTATTGTTTTCATCATTATTGTCACTGCTACTATCATCATCAATATCATCATTATCATTATTACTGCTTTTATGATTACTTTCATATTCATGTTCTGCTGCATTTTGCAGTTCTTCTGATAAATCTTTAATCAGTTTATCATCTTTATTTTCTTCTGACATATCTCTCTCCAATATATCTATTTATTTTTCTATTTTTTTTTAGCTTTTAATTCAAAAATAATATCTCTTAATTTTGCAGCCTTCTCAAAATCAAGCTCTTCAGAAGCTTTATACATTTGTGCTTCCAATTTTTCAATATCTTTTTCACTATTACCTGATAATTTTACATCAAAATCGTCCTTAACTTCAACAGTAAAATAATCTTTTTCATAAATTGATGCTAAAATATCGCTTATGGCACTTTTTACAGTTTCAGGTGTAATGCCATTTGCTTCGTTATATGCTTTTTGTTTTGCTCGGCGTCTATTAGTTTCATCAATTGTCTGCTGCATAGCACCGCTTATTTTATCACCGTAAAATATGGCTCTGCCTTCTGCGTTTCTGGCAGCCCTGCCTATTGTCTGTATTAATGATTTTGTGGAACGTAAAAACCCTTCCTTATCAGCATCTAGTATGGCTACAAGCTTTACTTCAGGAATATCAAGCCCTTCTCTTAAAAGGTTTATGCCCACAAGCACATCAAATTCACCAAGACGAAGTGATTTTATTATTTTAATACGCTCTATTGTATCTATTTCAGAGTGTAAATATTCCACTCTTATGCCCATATCTTTATAATATCTTGTAAGTTCTTCTGCCATACGTTTAGTTAGTGTGGTAACTAAAACTCTGCCACCCTCTTTTGTTACTTTTAATATTTCATTATATAAATCATCTACTTGAGTTCTTGCAGGACGCACTTCAATTTCTGGATCCATTAGCCCTGTTGGGCGTATAATCTGCTCTGCTATTACCCCTTTTGCTTCATCTATTTCATATTTATCTGGTGTGGCACTTACATACAGCACCTTATTTATTCTGCTGTCAAACTCATCAAATTTTAAAGGTCTGTTATCTAGTGCTACAGGCAGACGAAAACCAAAATCAACCAGTGTTGTTTTTCTTGACCTGTCCCCATTATACATGCCCCTAATCTGTGGGATTGTTATGTGGCTTTCATCTATTATAACTAAAGCATCTTTTGGAAGATAGCTTATTAATGTGTAAGGTGTTGAGCCGGGAAGCCTTCCGTCAAAATATCTGGAATAGTTTTCAATACCTGTGCAGTAGCCTGTTTCTTTTAACATTTCTATATCAAACATTGTTCGCTGAGTTAAACGCTGTTCTTCTAAAAGTTTATTTTGGCTTACAAACTCACCACATCTTTCAAGCAAATCTTTTTTCATCTGCTCTATTACGCTGTCCATTGTAATAGCACTTGTTACATAATGAGTATTAGGATAAATTGATAATTCTTTCAAATCTTTCGTGGTTTTACCAGTTAATGCATGAAATTCACTAATTCTATCAAGGCTGTCACCAAAAAATTCTAACCTGTATGCTGTTTCATCTTCATGGCTTGGGAAAATCTCAATAGTATCGCCTTTTACCCTGAAAACTCCCCTGTGAAAATCCACATCGTTTCGTTCATAACGCACTTGGATTAATTTCATTAAAACATCATCAAAATTATATTCTTCCCCCAGTTCAAAATGCTGTATCATTGTGGCATATGTTTCTGGAGAGCCAAGACCATATATACATGAAACTGATGCAACAATTATTACATCTCGCCTTTCAATTAATGAGCGTGTTGCTCTATTTCTTAATTTTTCTATTTCTTCATTAATGGCAGAATCTTTTTCAATATATGTATCACTTGATGGAATATATGCTTCTGGCTGATAATAGTCATAATAACTTACAAAATATTCTACAGCATTATCTGGAAAGAATTTTAAAAACTCACCATAAAGCTGAGCAGCAAGTGTTTTGTTGTGTGCTATAATTAATGTAGGCACCTGCAGTCTTTCAATAACATTTGCCATAGTAAATGTTTTACCAGAGCCTGTAACACCAAGTAAAACTTGACGCATAGCACCATTATTATATGATGATACAATTTCATCAATTGCTTCTATCTGGTCACCTGCTGGTTTATAATCTGATGATATTTTAAATTCCAATATTCTGCTCCAAAAAATATTACTGCTACTCTACCATATTAATTTATAAAAATAAATGATTAATCTTATATTTTACATAATAGAGTAGCAAATATAAAAATAAGAGCAGAATATTTATATATTTTAACTAGCCAACTACTTCTAATGTCACTGCTTCTATTAAACCATCACTTCTTTTACGAAGTATGATTGTATTTGCAGAATCTACTTCCCCATCTATAATATAACTTATTGCAAGTATATTATCTTTATACAGAAACAATACTGGTATACCACCTATAATATCTAATGTAGTTTTTTCAGGAAGTTGCCTTATGGTTTCTTTTCCATGAATAATACCTGCTTTGTCTGCATATACTTCTTGAAAGATTTTAGAATTATAAACATATTTTGTATAATATACTGTGCCGCCATCACCCATGCAGTAATAACACTCTTTAAAACTATTAGAATCGCAATCTGAATTAGGTTCAAATTTATTATCAATACTTAAATATTCATCTATTGCCTTTAATGTTTCTGATATTGCATAGCCTTCTGTAACCTTTTCTCCATCTTTTAATTCTATTAGTATATATTCTATAAGACCATCACTTCTTTTACGAAAGAAAGCAGTATCTTCTATACCCTTTCTATTAAAAAGACTTATAGCTGCCGTATTATTTTTATAAGCATAGGCTTTTCCATAATCATTACCAATAAATAATACTTTTGATGAAGCAGGAAAATTATTGCCTTCAAAATAATTATCTAATTCAAAAAAATAGCTTTCTACACTTCTAGAATAATTTGACTGTAATTCCTGTAAATTTTTAGCTTTAGTTACATATTTATTTATATATAAAGGGTATTCTCCATAACCTTTAATTATTATTTTACCTGTATATCTGTAACATTCTTGATACCGTTCATCACATTTTATTTTTTCTAATTTTTTATCTTTTTCCCAATTTAAAAAATTATCTATTTCTTTGGTTGTTTCTGATATTAGATAAGCTTCTGATTTTTCAAAGGGTTTTTTATTTTTTGAATAATATCCCTGTGCATATATATAATTTACTGAAAACATTAAAATAAAAATTACATAGATTAGTTTTTTCATAAATATCTCCCTTATTGTAGTAGTTATTTTATTATATGTTTTTTTATAACTTTTTTAAATATAAAAATAGGGAGCATATGCTCCCTTATATATTAATTATCTTGGTTTATAAATTTGTATTTACCGCTTATAATGTGTTTAGAACCAGTACCTGCTGGTATTAATTTACCCATAATAACGTTTTCTTTTAAACCACGCAGTTTATCTGTTTTACCAGAACATGCTGCATCTGTAAGCACCCTTGTAGTCTCTTGGAAAGAGGCTGCTGAAATAAAGCTTTCAGTGTTAAGGGCAGCCTTTGTAATACCTTGAAGTATTGGTCTACCTTTTGGTGGCTCTTTGCCTTCTGCTAAAAGCTCGTCTTGAGCTTTTTTGAAGTCGCTTTTATAAACTTCTTCATTTGGCATAAAGTCAGAATCACCTGCATCTTCAATAATAACTTTTTTAAGCATTTGGCGAACGATTACTTCAATGTGTTTATCGTTAATGCTAACCCCTGATTTTCTATAAACTATCTGAATTTCATCTACTAAGTATTTAGCTAACGCTTCTTCACCTAATACAGATAAAATATCATGTGGGTTAATATTACCATCAATTAATGCTTCCCCAGCTTTAATTAAGTCGCCTTCATGAGCATTAATGTAACGCATTGTGTTAATGTTATATACTTTTTTATCGCCTGTTTCTTCGTTTTCAATAGTTAATTTTTTCATACCACGAACGACATTTTCAATTTTAACTATACCTTCAATCTCTGCAATAATTGCAGGGTCTTTCGGTTTTCTTGCTTCAAAAAGTTCAGCAACACGAGGAAGACCAACTGTAATATCTTTCGTTTTTTGTGCTTCTCTTGGTGTTTTTGCAATAATATCACCAGGGAATACTTCATCGCCTTCGTTAAAGGAAATAATTGTTCCCGGAGTAAGCTCATAACGGTATACAGTTTTGTTATCTGCATCTTTAATAGAAATACGTGGTCTACGTTTTTCTTTAGAATTTGCCACAACTACTTTTTGAGAAATATTTGTAGTCTGGTCAATTTCTTCTTTTAATGTTTCACCTTCTATTAAATCACCATATGCAACTGTCCCTGCATGTTCTGTCATAATAACTGCTACGTGTGGGTCCCAGTCAAATAAAAGCTGACCTTGAGTTACCATATCACCTTCTTCTACATGGATTGTAGAGCCATATGCAGGTGTGTATTTTTCAAGCACCCTGCCGCTTGGGTCTTTTACTAATATGGAACCGTTTCTGTTTAATACTACAATCTCACCTTTTCTATTACGTAAGATTTTCATACCGTCAAAGAAAACTTTACCACCCATTCTACAGCTGATAGATGATTCTATACCACCGGCTGATGCAATACCACCAATGTGGAATGTTCTCATTGTAAGCTGTGTTCCCGGCTCACCAATAGATTGTGCTGCAATTGTTCCTGCTGCCTCACCTATTTCTATCATTCTTCTTGTTGCTAAATCTAAACCGTAACATTTTCTACAAATTCCAAACTCGCTGTCGCAAGTTAAAGCTGAACGAACCATTACTTTATCAATACCTGCACGTTCAATTTTTTCTACAACTTCTTCATCTATAAATGTATCTGCTTCAACGATTAATTCATCTGTTACTGTATCAAATAAATCTTCTAAAGTATATCTACCATAAATCCTTTCACCAAGTGTTTCTACAACAGATGAACCTTGGAATAATGGACCAACTTCAATACCTTTAATTGTGCCGCAGTCTTCTTCAGAAATAATCAAGTCTTGAGCAACGTCTACTAAACGACGAGTTAAGTAACCTGAGTTAGCTGTTTTTAAGGCTGTATCTGCAAGACCTTTCCTAGCACCGTGAGTAGAGATAAAATACTGGCTCATTGTTAAACCTTCACGGAAGTTAGAATCAATTGGTGTTTCAATAATCTCACCAGATGGTTTTGCCATTAAGCCACGCATACCTGCAAGCTGTGCAATCTGTGCTTTAGAACCCCTTGCACCAGAATCACTCATGACATGCAGTGTGTTGTAATATTTTTCTCTTTTATTTTCTTTAGAAGCATCACCACCTAAACCTTCAATAGTTTTAATGAGTTTTTCAGTGATTTTTTCATTAGTTTTAGACCAAACGTCAATAATTTGGTTATAACGCTCACCTTTAGAAAGTGCTGCCTCTTCTCTATAGTGTCTTTCAATTTCTTGAACTTTGCCATATGCTTCCTGCACAAGCTCGTTTTTCTCTTTTGGTATAATCATATCATCTATACAAATAGAGTAACCTGCAATTGTAGAGTATTTAAAACCTAAATCTTTAAGATTATCAAGGAATGTAACACTATACCAGTTGCCTAATTTTTTATAGATGTAATCTACAAGTTTACCAATTTCTTTTTTACCTAACACTTTATTGATTTGTTCAAAATCAATACCTTCTGGTAAAATACCATATAATATTACTCTACCAGCAGATGTTTCATACATTTTGCCATCAATTCTTACTTTAATTTCAGCCTGTAAGCTTAATTTACCATGGTCAATAGCGATTACTACTTCTTCAGGTGAAGAATAAGTTTTACCACTGCCCATTGCATTTTTTAATGGTCTTGTTAAATAGTAAATACCAAGAACCATATCCTGAGTAGGAATAGCAAGTGGCTGACCATTTGCAGGTGATAATATATTATATGCTGAAAGCATTAATGTTTTTGCTTCAAGCTGTGCCTGGAATGAAAGCGGCACGTGCACTGCCATTTGGTCACCGTCAAAGTCTGCGTTAAATGCAGTACAAACAAGTGGGTGAAGCTGTATTGCTTTACCTTCTATAAGCTGTGGTTCAAATGCTTGAATACCAAGCCTGTGCAGTGTAGGGGCACGGTTTAATAATACAGGGTGTTCCCTAATTACTTCTTCTAAAACGTCCCATACTTCCTGTCTGCGTTCTTCCACCATTCTTTTAGCTTGTTTTACAGTAGAAGCAATGCCCCTTTCTTTTTCAAGTTTATAGTATAAGAAAGGTTTGAAAAGCTCTAATGCCATAAGTTTTGGTAAACCGCACTGGTGCATTTTAAGGTGTGGACCTGCCACAATAACTGAACGACCAGAATAGTCAACCCTTTTACCTAAAAGGTTTTGACGGAAACGACCGTTTTTACCTTTAATCATATCTGATAATGATTTTAACGGACGTTTATTACTTGAACGAATAATTCTGCCACGTCTACCGTTATCAAAAAGAGCATCTACTGCTTCTTGAAGCATACGTTTTTCGTTTCTAATAATAATCTCTGGGGCATTAAGCTCCATAAGTTTTTTAAGACGGTTGTTTCTATTAATAACACGTCTGTATAAGTCATTTAAATCACTTGTTGCAAATCTGCCACCATCAAGTGGAACAAGTGGACGAAGTTCTGGTGGTATAACAGGAACTACATCAAGCACCATCCATTCTGGACGGTTGTTTGATTTCCTAAATGCTTCAACAACTCTTAAACGTTTAGCAAGTTTTAAACGTTTTTGCATACTGTTAGTTTCTCTTAACTCGCTTTTAAGCTCAATTAAAAGCAGGTCAAGGTCTACTTTTTTAAGTAAATCTTTTATACCTTCAGCACCGATTTTAGCAACAAAACCATTTGCACCAAAATCCTCCACTGCTTTTCTATACTGTTCTTCTGTTAATATCTGCCTTTCTTTAAGGTTAGTGTTTTTTGGGTCTGTAACAATATATGACTCAAAGTAAACAACTCTCTCTATATCTTTAATAGATAAATCTAATATAGAACCAATACGAGATGGTGTGCCTTTGAAAAACCAAATATGGCAAACAGGGGAAGCTAAATCAATATGCCCCATACGAACACGACGAACTTTTGACTGGATAACTTCAACACCACATTTTTCGCAGACAATACCTCTGTGTTTCATACGTTTATATTTACCACATAAACATTCCCAGTCTTTAACAGGTCCAAATATTTTTGCACAGAAAAGACCGTCCCTTTCAGGTTTGAAAGTTCTGTAGTTAATTGTTTCAGGCTTAGTAACTTCACCTGATGACCAGCTTAATATTTTTTCAGGTGATGCAATTTTTATACGTATTGCATCAAAAAATACTGAATTTTTATCGTCTCTTACACTTTTTTTCATAGTCTCTTATTCTACCTCATAAAATGAAGTTAAAGTATTCATAAAACAGGGGAATATAACCCCTGCATTAATAACTTTATTATTCCCCTTTATCGTCCATATCAGCAGCGTCATAATCATCATCTGTATCAAAAGAGATGTTTTTAATAACTTCATCACTGCTTGGTATATCCTCATCTCTAATACCTGCACTCATATTGTTTAACTGCTCGTTAGTAATAAGCTCATCGCCTGTAAGCAGCTCAATATCAAGCACAAGACCTTGAAGCTCTTTTATAAGAACGTTAAAGGATTCCGGCATGTTTGGTGTAAAGCTAAAATTACCGTTTACAATAGATTCATAAACTGCTGTTCTACCTTCCACGTCATCTGATTTTACAGTTAACATTTCCTGTAAAATATTAGCAGCACCATAAGCTTCCAATGCCCAAACCTCCATCTCACCAAGTCTTTGGCCACCAAACTGTGCTTTACCACCAAGTGGCTGTTGTGTAACAAGTGAGTATGGACCAGTTGAACGAGCGTGGATTTTAGTATCTACTAAGTGGTGTAGTTTTAACATATACATTACACCAACAGTTACTTCCTGGTCAAAACGTTCCCCAGTTCTACCATCGTATAAAACTGTCTGCCCATCACTTTGGAAACCTGCCTCTTCAAGCATTGCTTTAATGTCTTTTTCTTTAGCACCATTAAATACTTCTGTAGCAACATGTTTTCCAAGTTTTTTAGCTGCCCAGCCAAGATGTGTTTCTAATATTTGCCCAATATTCATACGTGAAGGCACTGATAATGGGTTTAAAACTATCTCAACTGGTGTGCCGTCAGGTAAGTAAGGCATATCTTCTTCTGGTAATATACGAGAAACAATACCTTTGTTACCATGGCGACCTGCCATTTTATCACCAACAGATAAACGTCTGCGAATTGCAATATAAACTCTTACTGATTTTAATACACCAGCAGATAATTCATCGCCTTTTTCTATTTTTTTACGTTTATCTTGGAATTTTTCTTCTGCTTCTTTTTTAGCTTCGTTACATAATGCATCAGCTTTTGCATATTCTGCATCAAATTCTGCTTTATTATCTATATTTAATGTAGACATTTCCCTTGCAGCAAGTGGAGCTAAATTTTCTTCATTTAGCACTGTGCCAGCTTTTAAGCCTGCTGCATCAGCTTTTAATGTTTTACCTGCAAGTAATGATATAAGTTTATCTTTTCTTGCATTTTCAATAGCTGCCACTTCTCTTGTATAAGCTGCTGCTATTTTTTCAGCTTCTTTTTGCTCTATTAATTCAGTTCTTGAGTCTTTATTAATATCACGGCGAGTCATAACCTGCACATCTAATATTGTTCCAGATATGCCCGGTGGAACTCTTAATGATGCATCTTTAACATCACCTGCTTTCTCACCAAATATTGCTCTTAAAAGTTTTTCTTCAGGTGTTGCCTGAGTTTCACCTTTTGGTGTAACTTTACCAACTAATATATCACCTTCTGAAACTTTTGCACCTATTCTAATAATACCACTTTCATCAAGGTTTCTTAATGCTTCTTCAGATATATTTGGTATATCTCTAGTGATTTCTTCTGCACCTAATTTTGTATCCCTTGCATCTATTTCAAATACTTCAATGTGAATAGATGTAAATGCATCTTCTTTAACAAGTTTTTCAGATACAAGTATGGAGTCCTCATAGTTATATCCCATCCATGGCATAAACGCTACCACGATGTTTCTACCAAGTGCAAGCTCACCTCTATCAGTTGCTGCACCATCTGCTAATGTATCACCTACTTTTACTTTTTGACCAGGTGTTACATTTGCATTGTAGTTAATACATGTATCTTGGTTAGAACGGCGATATTTCACTAAATCATGAACATCGATACCGAAAGAACCATCTTCTTTAATATATCTAACAATTATAGTATCTGCATCAACATAATCTACAACACCATCATGGATAGATATTAATGCAGAACCAGAGTCAACTGCTACTTTTCTTTCTAAGCCTGTACCTACAATTGGAGCATCAGTTCTAATTAACGGAACAGCTTGACGCTGCATGTTTGAACCCATTAATGCACGGTTAGCATCGTCATGCTCTAAAAATGGTATAAGAGCAGTAGAAACAGATACAATCTGCATAGGGGCAACGTCCATAAACTGAACTTCTGCTTTTGGCACATTCATATTTTCGCCTTTATACCTGCATGCTACTTCCTCAGTTTTAAAGTTACCTTTCTCATCAACTGGTGAGTTAGCTTGTGCAATATAAAAATCTTCTTCCTGTAAAGCATACATGTAAACTACTTCATCTGTTACTCTGCCGTTTTCAACTTTTCTATATGGAGTTTCAATAAAACCATACTCGTTAATTTTTGCATATGTAGTAAGGGAAGTAATAAGACCAATGTTTGGACCTTCAGGTGTTTCAATTGGACATATTCTACCATAGTGTGAAGTGTGAACGTCACGAACTTCAAAACCTGCTCTATCTCTATTTAAACCACCAGGACCAAGAGCTGAAAGCCTGCGTTTGTGAGTGATTTCAGATAATGGGTTATTCTGGTCCATAAACTGAGAAAGCTGATAGCTTCCAAAAAATTCTTTAATAGAAGCTGATAATGGTTTTGCATTTAATAAATCCTGTGGAGTCATATCTTCTAAATCTTGTAAAGACATACGCTCTTTAACAGTTTTTTCCATTCTAGCAAGACCAATACGGATATGGTTTTGTAACTGCTCACCAGCCGCACGAACACGTCTATGTCCTAAGTGGTCAATATCATCTATTTTCTCAATTCCTAAACGGATATTATTTAACATTCTTACTGTTTCTACAATGTCTTCTTTAGTAAGAGTAATTGTATCAAGTGAAATAATATCTTCTGTAATTTTAAGCCTTTTATTTATTTTTAAACGACCAACACGAGATAAATCATACCTTTTTGGGTTAAAAAATAAATTATAAAATTGAGTTGCTGCTGTATCATCAGTAGCAGGCTCACCAGGACGAAGTTTTTTGTATATTTCTATTAAAGCTTCTTCCTTAGTTTTAATTTTATCTACTGCCATAATATCTCTAATAGCAGAGTCAGAATTTTGCCTGTTTATAAATAATAAGAAGAACTCTTTTATTTCATTAGCTTGAAATTCTTCAAGTAATTCTTCTGTAATTACAGTATTAGATTCAGCAATAACTTCACCATTAGCATCTACTATATCTTGAGCTAAAAAGCCTTCACATAAATCTTTTGCTTCTATTTCATATTCATTTAAGCCAGATTTAACAACCTTTTTAAAAGCCCCTTTAGTAATTGCTGTATTTGGTTTAATAAGGTAATCACCTGTAGATGGGTCCTTAATACCAAGAGTTAATTTTTGGTCTGTAATAATATGGTCTTTACTAAACTCTCTGTAATATTTACCATCAACAAATTTTACTTTATCTTTTTCATAATATGTATCTAATATATCCTGATTAGTCATACCTAATGCTTTAAGTAAAACTGTAACAGGGATTTTTTTCTTTTTATCAATACGAACATACATTACGTTTTTGGCATCAAATTCAAAATCTATCCAAGAACCTCTGTATGGAATAATACGTGCACTATATAAGTGTTTTTCAGAAACACTTTTACCAGCTGTTAAATCTTCAAAGAAAATACCAGGAGACCTGTGAAGCTGGCTAACAATAACACGTTCAACACCATTTATAACAAATGTGCCTCTATCAGTCATAAGAGGAATATCACATAAATAAACATCACTTTCTGTAGCTGATAATGTTATTTTTTCGCCTGTATCTTCATTAACATCATGAGTAGAAAGGCGAACCTTAACTTTTAAAGGTGCAGCATAGTTTGTATTTCTATCTATTGATTCACGTGGAGAATATTTAGGCTTTTCTATTACATAGCTTACATATTCAAGCACAGATGTATCGTTAAAATCAGTTATAGGGAATATTTCATGAAAAACTTCTTCTAAACCTTGTAACTTACGTTTATCTTCAGGTGTAAACTGCTGAAGAAATTCTGCATAAGATTGTTTTTGTACCTCTATAAGATCTGGTATATCAATAACTTTCTTAATTTTTGAAAAATTGATACGTTCTATTGGTTTTTTTGTTTTAAACATTATTTTATCACCACCATTGGTTCGTGAATTTTTGCAAAAACTGGGGGAAGCCCACTAAGAGCAACCCCCTGGTAAATATTTTAAACACATAAAGTGTTATAATTAACTACTTGCGAAACTAAATTATTTAACTTCAGCTGTTCCGCCTGCTTCAGTAAGTTTTTTAGCAATTTCTTCAGCTTCTGCTTTAGCAATGCCTTCTTTAACTGGTTTTGGTGCTTCATCAACTAATGCTTTAGCTTCTTTTAAGCCTAAGCCAGTGATTTCACGAACAACTTTAATAACTTGAACTTTTTGTGCACCACCGTTAGTTAAAATAACGTCGAATTCAGTTTTTTCAGCTGCTGCAGGAGCTGCGCCGCCTGCTGCTGGAGCTGCTGCTACTGCTACAGGTGCTGCAGCAGAAACACCGAATACATCTTCTAATTCTTTTACGAAATCTGCAAGTTCAATTACAGACATATTTTTTAAAAATTCTAAAACTTGATCTTTAGTTACAGCCATTTTTAAGCCTCCAATTTACTGTTCGTTTTCTTTTTTAATTTTTAATGCATTAAGCACATTTACGAGACCGCGTGGAATATTCGCAAGCACGGACACGAAATTCGTAATCGGCGCGTTCATGCTGCCGAGAGCTTTCGCCAAAAGTTCTTCTCTGGAAGGTAAATCAGCGATTTTTTCAACGCCGCTTTGGTCAAGTGCCATTCCATCAAAATAACCACCTTTAATAACGAAAAATTTAGACATTACTGCATCTTTAGCATATTTTTTAGCTAATTTGGCAGCAGCAGCAAAGTCACTTTTAACTACAACTAATGCAGTGGGCTCTACAAGAGTGTAGTCGATATCAGTAATATTCTCAGCGTTTAACGCTTTTTTGAGAAGTGTGTTTTTAATAACACGATAGTCATTACCAGCATCTTTAAAGCTTCTGCGTATTTCGTCCATTTGGTCAAATGTCAAACCTTTATAGTTTGTAACAATAACGCCAGCAGACTCTTTTATTTCAGCTGCAATACTATTAACAAGTTCTATTTTCTGCTCTTTACGCATTTTCAAGGTAATCACCTCATAAATAACAGAGCCGGTTGAATATATCACGATAGTTTCCACAGGCCTTATACTGCTCACTGAAGGCAGACCCTGTTTCTTCAACCCGCTTTTTGTCAATTTAATTAAATAATAATATTTCTAATTTATCACTAGAAATTTTTAGGGTCTATTTTAACACCAGGCCCCATAGTTGTTGATACATTAATACCTCTTAAGTATATACCTTTACTTGAAGCAGGTTTTGCTTTAACAAGTGCATCAATAAGAGTTTTCATGTTTTCAACTAATTTGCTTGTTTCAAAGTTTTTTCTGCCGATAGGTGCATGAACTATACCAGCTTTATCAACTCTAAATTCCACCATACCAGCTTTTAATTCTTTAACTGCTTTAGCTACATCATTTGTAACTGTGCCTACTTTTGGGTTAGGCATAAGCCCGCGTGGTCCTAATACTTTACCAAGTTTGCCCACCTTAGCCATCATATCAGGAGTTGCCACAACTTTATCAAATTCCATATAGCCACCCTCAACCTTAGTGACTAATTCATCACCACCAACGATTTCTGCGCCGGCAGCTTCAGCTTCCTTAGCCTTTTCGCCTTTTGCAAATACTGCAACACGAATAGTTTTACCTGTTCCGTTAGGGAGAACAACAGCACCTCTAACCATTTGGTCAGAATGGCGTGGGTCTACACCTAATTTAACTGCAGCATCAACACTTTCGTCGAACTTGGCAAAGGCTGCCTTTTGAGACAGTGCAATAGCTTCTTCTAAATCATATAATTTAGTTCTATCAACTAAACCGAAAGCTGTTGCGAACTTTTTACCTTTTCTGGACATTTCCGTGCTCCTCTTGCCAGTTTTCTACATTAGCCTTCAATCTCATAACCCATACTTCTAGCAGAACCAGCTATAATTTTTATAGCTTGGTCTATATCTTTAGTATTGAGATCAGGCATTTTAATTTCTGCAACGCGTTTTAAACTCTCTCTTGAGATAACGCCAAGTTTTGCTTTACCAACATTACTAGAACCTTTCTGAATTTTCATTTCTTTTTTGATTAATTCAGTAGCAGGTGGCATTTTAGTAATAAATGTAAAGCTTCTGTCTTCATATACTGTAATAATAACAGGTATTGAAGAATCACCTAAATTTTGAGTCTGTGCATTAAATGCTTTACAGAACTCCATAATATTTACACCACGTTGACCGAGTGCAGGACCAACAGGTGGTGAAGGGTTTGCTTTACCAGCAGCTATCAGCAGTTTTATCTGCCCTAGTACCTTTTTTGCCATTTGGCACCTCTAAAATAATCGTCTATAAGACTAATTTATAACTTATTAATCAGGTTATTTGTCTTTTCTTTTAACCTGTAAATAGTCAAGCTCAATTGGAGTTTGACGCCCAAAAATACTAACTATAACACGAACTTTTTCTTTTTCTGGTGTAACTTCATCAACCACACCTTCAAAGCCTTGGAATGGACCGTCTACAACTTCCACAATATCATTTTTAATATATGTTGCAGCTATTCTTGGAGCTTCAGATTTTGCAAGTGCAAGCATAGCATTAACATCGTTTTCTGATATAGGCACAGGGTCAACCCCGCCTACAAAACCAGTAACTTTAGGCAGGCTTTTTACTACATGCCATAAGTTTTTATTCATTTCCATATTAACTAATATATAGCCTGGAAATGTTTTCTTTTTACTAATTTTTCTTTTACCGTTTTTAAGTTCTACAACATCTTCTGTAGGAATAAGAACTTCGCCTATTTCCTCATGTAAACCTTGAGTCTGCACTTTGTTTTCCAAAAGGGTTTTAACGTGCTTCTCAAAACCAGAATATGTGTGAACAACATACCATTGCTTTGCCATATAACTAACCTATAACCTGCTGAGCAAGTTTTGAAACTATAAAATCAACCACACCTAAATATGCAGTTATTAACCCTACAACTACTAAAACAACAAGTGACGTTGTTATTGTTGCTTCTTTCGTAGGCCAGCTAACTTTTTTTAATTCTTCTTTTACTTGATTGTAAAATACAACTGGTTTAAAACTTTTCACAATAAATCCTCATTTAAAAGCTGGTGGCAGACCAAGAGGGATTTGAACCCCCAACCCCCGGTTTTGGAGACCGGTGCTCTGCCAATTGAGCTATTGGTCTATTTAAACTTCTTCCAACAACTAGAGTTTATTTAAAAAACTTCTTTCTGCCTCACATGGCAGCAATCTTAAATTATACAATAATGTATAAATATCCCTAATGGACTACAGACTAAAAACTACTGCTATTTTGTTTCTTTATGCAGAGTATGTTTCTTGTCAAACTTGCAGTATTTTTTAATTTCAAGTTTGCCAGTCATAGTTTTCTTGTTTTTAGTAGTAGTGTAATTACGACGCTTACATTCACTGCAAGCTAGAATGACAATTTCTCTCATTGAACCAAACCTTCTATTTATTAGCGCTGTCACACCATTTAAGGCTCCCAGCTCCCGCTCGATTTGGAGCGGTAAGTTATGCTTATACACTTAAATATTTTTAAATGCAAGCAGTTTTTTTATTTTTTTTGTAAAAAATTATTAAAACCATAATTTTTACATATTTTATCATAATAAAAGCCCGAACCCGGAATTGAACCGGGGACCTCGTCCTTACCAAGGACGCACTCTAACCGACTGAGCCATTCGGGCAGTTCATTCCAGTATATTAATTAATACTTATATTATGATAAGCGGGCGACGGGATTCGAACCCGCGACCCTCAGCTTGGAAGGCTGATGCTCTAGCCAACTGAGCTACACCCGCATAATAAAGATGGTGGGGAGAGGAGGATTCGAACCTCCGAAGGAAATTCCAGCGGGTTTACAGCCCGCCCCCTTTGGCCACTCGGGTATCTCCCCGTAAAAAACACCGCCTTAAATTAAGGCGGAGTTTATATAAAGCTGGTGATAGGAATTGAACCCACAACCTGCTGATTACAAGTCAGCTGCTCTACCGTTTGAGCTACACCAGCATTCGCTTTACTAAGCGGAAATAGTATATATTATGAATTTAGAATTTTGTCAAGAACTTTTTTCAATTTTTTTCATCTTTATATTTAAAGCACTCTTGACGTTGATATATCTACATAAATTTATTTATTTTGTCAATAGTTTTTTTCAAATTTAAAAAAATTTTAGTGCTTTATTATTATTACATTGATAAATTTTAATTTATTTGCTATATTTTATACAACTTCAGTAGGAGGATACAATGTTATACCTGCTTAATTACATTTCGAATTTTTTATGGGTTAATTTTTCCATGCAGATTAGCCCAAATTATGAGGCAGCAAGCAAACATATGGCATCAAAAAGTGTTTCTAGTAAAGATATGTTTGTATTTATTATTTTTGGTATAATTGCACTGGTGTTCGTTATTTTTCTTGTTTTTGTATATTTCAAAGAACGTAATAAACCTAGATACTAAAATTATAACATAATATAATATTTTATTGTTCGCACATTTTTATGAGCAGTTAAGCTGCTCATTTTTTTTATTTATCTACACTTTTTTATTACATTTATTATCCTTTTTTTATTAACTTTTACAATTTTGTAAAACTATTTTCTTTTTTATTTTTAATTTTTCCTTTGTTATCAATTAATTATATCTTTTAATGTTTTGGCATACTATTTGACTTTATATTGTCATATGGAGGTTTACTATGAAAATAAGATGGTTAATAATTTTCTTTTTTATGGCTTTAGTTTCTATTGCTGGTTTATTTATTCCTGAAAGCAGCTCACTTTATAATGTTGTTGATGAAAACATTAATTATGCTGATACTGCATGGATGATTACAGCTACCGTATTAGTTCTTTTAATGACACCAGGTGTTTCATTTTTCTATGGTGGAATGGTTAGAGCAAAAAATATTATATCTACTATGCTTCAAAGTTTTATAGCTATGGGTATAATAAGTGTTATATGGGTTATTTTTGGTTTCAGCCTTGCTTTTGGTGATGATATTGCAGGTATTATTGGCAATCCTTTAACATTTTTTATGTTTGATGGTGTAGGCTATAATACCCATGAACTTTTATCACCTACTATTCCACTTGTTGTATTTGCTCTTTTTCAAATGAAATTTGCAATTTTAACACCTGCATTAATTACAGGCTCATTTGCTGAAAGAGTGCATTTTTCTGCTTATATTTACTTTATTATTCTTTTTTCCATATTTGTATATTCCCCTATTGCCCATATGCTTTGGCACCCTGAAGGCTTATTTAAACAGTGGGGCGTTACAGATTTTGCTGGTGGTTTAGTTGTCCATACTACTTCCGGTATTGCTGCTCTTACTGGTGCTATCTTTCTTGGAAAACGTAAAAATACTTCATCAGTCCCAGTAAATATTCCATTTGTATTACTTGGTGTTGCATTTTTATGGATAGGCTGGTTTGGGTTTAATGCAGGTTCTGCCTTAGCTGTAAACTCTGTTGCTGTTAAAGCACTCGTTAATACAAACACGGCTGCAGCTACTGCTATGCTTACATGGATTGCATATGATTACCTTCGTGGCAGAAAACCCGGTGCAGTATCAGCTTCAGTTGGTGTTGTTGCTGGTCTTGTAGGAATTACACCTATGGCTGGAATGGTTTCTGTTGGAGTAAGTTTTTTTGTAGGGTTTATAACTGCTCTTATTTGTAATATTGCTATTCACTTTTTTTCTAAATCAGTTGATGATGCTTTAGATGTATTTCCAACCCATGGCATTGGTGGTATAGCTGGCAGCCTTTTAACCGGTGTATTTTACAATGGTTTACTTGCAGGAAATACTCATGAATTTTTTATGCATATTGCTGCCCTTATTATTACTGTTACATATAGTTTTATTGTAAGTTTTCTACTTTACTATATTATCAACAAATTTATACCATTTAGAGTTTCTGATGTTAATGAAGAAATTGGGCTTGATGTAAGCCAGCACAATGAAAGCTATAAAAATTAATTAAATTAAAGTATTCCCCTTTGTTGACCGATATTATAATACAAGGGGGATACTATGCCTATTAATGAAATTAATAATACTGCACTACAGCAGAGTAAAAATAATCCTGTTAAAGCATATGAATCTATAAAAAATAATGAAAAAAATAATGTCAGTATAGAAAAACCTGAATTAAATAACCCAAAAAGTGATTCCTTAAATGTTTCACAGCTTTCAGCTAATAAGGCAGAACAAAAACAATATTATGATAACTCTGCTAAATCTGAAGGAAGTAAGGCTATTACTGATAATTATATGTCTGATATTGTGAAAAAAGGAAAGGAAGTATCAAAGCCTGATAATGTGGAAATGGACGATGTTTCATGGGGACTGCTTGTTCAAATGGGCGAGAAAATGGGGCTTACTGATGCTGACAGACTTGCAAAGCTAACTGTTGAAGATATAGAAGCATACTTTTATAATAAAAATATTGTAGAGCGTGGTAAAAATCTTATAAAAGATAATTTGACAGCAAATGAATATGTAAAATATAAAAAAGAAACCATGAACGATAAAGAATACTGGGATATGGTTTTTGAAGCAAAAGCTAAAAACGAAAAATATTCCGTTAATACAATTGAAAAATCTAATACTGGATTAAAACTTTCTGCTGATGAATTTTTTTCTAATAAGGGCAATATTAGTGTTACAAAACTTTCTGCCTCCTCACTTCATAATGTACTAATGGCTTTTGAAAATGAAGATGTTGAGCTTTTTACATATGCTATAAACACATCAAAGATAACTGATAAACCAAAAACAATAGCTGAAAACCAAAAGCAAATAATTGAAAGTTATGATGCTATGCAGGAATACGCTCAAAATGCTTTAAGCCCGTATGAACAACTACAAATTATAAAAAATAACTTAAAAAATGGCAGTCTTGCAAGCTATCAAGTTTAATTTATCTATGTAACTACAAATAATAAGGGGCAGCTAAAAAGCTGCCCCTTCATATATTACATATGTTTTTAATTATACCATTTTGTATAATATAATTTTATTTATCTTACCAGATAGATGGTCTTTCTTCTTTTGGTTTATACATTCCGTCAGTTTCTTTTATATCAAAAGCAGTGTAGAAATCATCTGTGGCTGAAAGAACAGCATTAGCTCTTATTTTTCCTGGAGCATGATTATCTATTAACAGCTGACTAGCCAAATATTCAGGACGTGCTTTAATAGCCCATATCCCTGCATAGGCTCTATATAATGCTTGAAGATTATAATGATTATTTTTTGCATATTCTGTAACACAGGATACAGCACCTAAATCTGCAATATTCTCACTTAAAGTAAGTGTGCCATTAACATACTGATTGTCTATCTGAAATCCATTATAATAATCAATAGCTTTTTGTTGTAGTTTTACATATGCAGCCAAATCTTCTGCAGTCCACCAGCTATTACCGAAATTACCATTTGCATCATATAGTGAGCCTTGATTATCAAAAGCATGAGTTATTTCATGGGCAATTATGGTTCCTATACCACCAATATTTTCTTCTATGGTTGCATCTATAGAGTAAAATGGTGACTGTAGAATTCCTGCTAAAATAATTATTTTATTATGCTGTTGAGAATAAAAAGCATTTACAGTCTGCGGTGCTTCACTAATAATACTTTTATTAACAGGTTTGGCTTTATTTTCAAACATATAATTCATGGCTGCTTCTGCATCTGCAAGAAGATTATTAACATAAATACCATCTTCATTTTTATTTGTGTAATATAATACATAAAGATCCTGTGGCCATGTTGCATTTTTATCATATCCAACTACAACCTGCATTTTATCAAGCTTATCTATTGCTGCTGCTTTAGTTGCTGTTTCCATCCAGCTAAGGTTATTAATACGCTGTCTGTAAATACCTCGTATATCATCAACCATTTTTGTTATATTTGTTATTATTTCTTCGTTTACATACTTTGTGGCATATATTCTTCCAAGCTGAAAATTTAAGTGATTACGAATCTGTTCCTGCATAACTTTATCCACAGATTCCACTTCTGGTAAACCGCGTATTTGAGCCTGATATTGCAAATATGCATTATATGATTCTAGCCCTACTTTATCAGCAAGTTCCTGATAAATTACTGTTTTCATATAGTTTTTTAGAAGCAATAAATTATCTTCTGTTAAATATTCTGCCAATTTAGCTAATGCAGTTGTCTGAACAATAATTACAGTATCATCTGCACTTCCACCATAATATTGTATTAAGTCATCTACTGTAATATTGTTATTTAATTTTCCTGGAATTTCTGACATTTTAAATGGATTATTAATCTTTTCTGGATTTCCTAATTCGTCAGCATTAAGACCTTGTTTTGCAATTTCTATCATCATGTTTGTTACTTCTTGCACAACCCGCTCTGCATTTTGCTGCTTATCATTTATACTCCATAATTTTTTTATAAATTCTTGAAAAGAAGTTTTAAATAAAGGATCTTCTGCCTGCCATTTCTCTTTTTCTAAAACAAAATTTACCTGCATATAATATGCATTTTGATTTGAATTCATTATATCAGCCTGCACAGCAATTGCATAAATAGGTGCAATTCCATACTTCCTGTTTAGATCCATATTAACCTTTAATAAATCTTTAACAGTAGCAGCTGCATCTATATTATCTAAATATGGCTGTAACAGTCCAAATCCACTTACATTTCTTGTGTCCCAGTCCATACCTGTTTCATATAATGCTTTTATATTATATTCATCTTTATCTTGCTCTTTTACAGGATTAGAAGATACTGCCTGTTCAATAAGTCCATTAAGCCTGTCTGAAACTATATCGTCCATATTAGAGATATGACTTATTGATGATTTATCAGCAGGAATAGTCCATGATGATAATAGTTCGTAATTAACTGCTTCATAGAAATCATTTTTAAGGTTAACAGTTGGAGTAGAATTTCCTGACTTACTATTACTACATGAAATAAATAATATAGAAGAAAAAATTAAAAGAGTAAAAATAAAAAATTTTTTCATAGCTCACCTGTAAATATCAAAATTATACTATAATGAATTAATCTTAAAGTCAATAATTAAAAACCTATAAAAAAAGAAGTAAATTCTAAAAACGATTGCAACAAATTAAGCAGTCATTAAAGTTCTCATAAAAAATATCATTAGCCGATTTATAATTAAATAATTTTCTAGGATAATTATTTATCCAGTCTTGTATTTTTTTAATATAAGCAACTGA
>CASEIN010000069.1 GCA_949287985.1 Mucispirillum schaedleri
CTGGTAAAATAATATCACTGTTAGTGATAAAATAGTATTAACTGCGATGTGACTTGAACAAGTCAGCACCTTTAGATGCTGCAGGTGATAGTGGCTTATAGCCAAAGAGCAAACTACCCGTTTAACGGGTAGTTATGATTTTATATAAATTTATTACATATATATTTATCTTAAATCTATTTTTTTTAATATATTATTTTATAAATATCTGTTAAAAATAACCAAGAATTACTTATTTTTAATGTATGCTTTATAAAGCTTTAATTATAAGTATCTGTATTAATTAGAGTAATAAAACAGTAACTTACATAAAATATTGAGTTACGTATTACAATAATCTGCTTTCAAAAATTATTAGGATAATCTTATAATGACCTAAATTATAACTATTTATTAAAAATATCTTAATAAAATATATAAGTATAAAAAAATTTTAATATTAATTTAAATGGATTATTTTATGATATGTTATAACATCATAGTTTTATTTAATACTGCTTATATTATGTAATGCAGTAGTATTTATATATACTGCCAACTTCATTAATGCTTGCCATATAAGGTATAAAAAAAGCTCCCAAAATTGAGGCGAACCCCATTTATCTGTCCAAAAATTTGGGTTCGTCTCAAAAAGGGAACTTAAATTTATTGTTGAATATTAATTCTATTTCTGCTTAAGAAGTCTTTGTTGTATTTAACTTCTATTTTTTCTAATGCTTTACTTACAAACCCTGAAATTGCTGCTTCGCCTTTAATAGAGCCAATAAAGTTTTCTATTGTATCTTTTTGGCTGTCAAGTTTGCTCATATCAGCAGGTGTAATTGATGCAACTTTAAATATATATAGGTTTTCATCAAGCATATATGGTTTAGGTAATACGCTGCCACTTTTAGTGTTTTGTATAGTTTGTATTAATGTTTCATCACTTTTAAATAAACTTTCCAAATCAGCATTTGCTCTTTCAAAAGAAAGTTTTTTAATTTCTGCATTATAACTAGCTGCTGTTTTTTCAAAACCATTACCAGCAATATCACTCTCTAATGTTTTTATACCTGTTTTAGTAATATTATCCACTTTATAATCAATTAAAAGCTGTTGTTTTATTTGATTTAATTCTGGTATATATGATGGTTTTTTATCTTCCACTTCAAATATATAAGTAACATTATCACTATCTATTCTTTGGCTTACACCACCTTTATCAAGCATAAAAAGGTTTTCTTTAATTTGTGGTAAAAAGAATGCATCTGTTTCTTTTGTATAGTTATTATCTGTTGTAACAAAAGAAGCAAAATCAGGCTCTTTTTTAACAAGTTCAGTAATATTTATGTTATTTAATATTTTTGTATACTGGTTTAAAGTGTATGTATTAAATGCATCAGCACCTGCATCTTTTTTAATTTCGTTTTTAATTTCTTCTTTCTTTTCTTCAAATGTATAATCTTTTGCAGGTATTAATTTGTGAACAAATACAATAGCGTAACCACTGGAAGTTTTTGTTACATTAGAGTATGTGTTTTCTTTTGTAGTAAAAATAAGGTTATCTAAATCAAACTGCATAGAACCTTTTTCAACTACACCAACATACCCATCAACATTTGTAAGGTCGTTTTCTTTATAAGTATTTGCAACTTCAGCAAAAGCTTTTCCTGCCTGTAAATCAGCATATGCTTTATTAATTTTATCAAGTGCTGCTTTCTCGCTTTCATTATCACCAGCTGCTACAGGTATTAAAAGCATACTAACTTCTGCACCTTCTTTTTGGCTAAAAAGGTTTTTATTGTTATTGTAGTAGTTTAATGCCATATCATCATCTACTTCATAGCTTGCTAAGAACTTATCTTTACTAAAGGCTGCATATTTAACTTTTATTTCAGCAGGCACTCTGTAAGCTTCTTTTATAATATCATAGTAAGCTTGAAGTTCTGCATCTGTTGGCACTGCCTTTACTTTATTTTCAAAAGTATTAAGTGGTATAGCTGCATATTCAAGGTTTATAGTAGAATGTCTGTAATTATATTCGTTTTCTATTTCTTTTGGGCTTACAACAGACTGGCTTTGGTATATAAGGCCACGAATTTTCATAATTTTTAATTCATCTTTTGCATTTGCTTCAAAAGCAGCAGGTGTAGTTCTGTTGCTTCTTAAAACTGCTTCATACTGTTGCAGGTTAAAAACACCATTAACTTGAAAGGCAGGTAATGAGTTAATATAAGATACCAGTTCTGCATTTGTAACAGGTATATTTAATTTATCAGCTTCCATTAATAAAACTTTTTTCTCTATCATTGATTGTAAAACATAAGATGAAAGATTATCTACCTGACCACCAAACCTGCGAAGCTCATCTTCTGCCATTCTGTTTTGCATAATAAATTCGCCTTCTGTAATTACTTTGTCGCCAATTTTAACAGCATAAATAGAAGATGATGTTTTTTCACCAACACCCCATACAACAAATATAGTAGCAACAAAGGCAATAATAACAAGCCATAGAACAATAGATAATGCTTTACGATTATTACGAATTGAACTTAACATAATTTAACCCTAACAAAAAATAATTAAGAATGAAGACCCGTCAGAGAAACTACGGCACACAGCTTAAACGACTACCGTTGCTTTCTTCCGAACCTGGCGGGGTTCGCCGCAAAACCATTGCATAGCCCCCGACGAGCCATCAAACACCCTTTTACTAAAGAGTGAAAAATATAAATAGAATATTTTTTTATCAATATAATGGCATAATGTCAAATAAAAAATAATATAAATCAAAAAAAATATTAAAGTTGAATATGGTTGTATTAAAAACAATGTTATAAAATATTAAAAATATATTTTTATAAACATGTGTTTTTTGTATTAATTTTATAAATCTATCTTTCAATGACTAGAATTTTTATTTAGATAATACTTTTTAGTATCAGTTATTTAGTATATATTTGAAAAAAATTAATATCATGTTAAATTTTTACTTGATTAGTTAGTTAAAATAGTTTATTCTTTAGTTAGAACAATATTTTATTTATATAAAATAGGATAATATAAATATTATTGCAAGGAGGTCATAATGGCTGAACAAAACCGTAAGATGTTATTATGGGCTATCTTAATAGGGCTTATACTTGGTGGTATTATAGGTGCTATATTTGCATTTATACCAGAGGAACATGCCTCTAAACGCTATGCATTACTGGTAGCTGCCCCATTAGGTGATTTATTTATTAGGCTTTTAAAAATGATAGTTACACCTGTTATTATTTTCACACTTATTTCTGGTGTAGCAAGCATATCTCCTGCCAGACTGGGTAAAGTAGGCGTTAAAATCATAGTTTTCTATATGCTTACTTCATTTTTAGCAATTATTGTAGGGCTTGCAGTAGGTAATATTATGCAGCCGGGTGAAGGCGTTACATTAAAAGAAACAACTCAAGAAATTCAGGCAAAAGAAGCACCATCATTGGTTGAGACATTACTTGCAATTGTTCCAACAAACCCTTTTGAATCTATTGCAAAAGGTGATGTGTTACCAATTATTTTCTTCTCAATTTTCTTTGGTATTGCATTAGCTTATGCTAGGGATAATCAGGATGCAAAAATAAAAGAAAGTGCCGATAGTGTTTATAAGTTTTTTGATGGCTGTGCACAAGTAATATTTAAAGTAGTTGGCTGGGTTATGATGTATGCTCCAATAGGTGTATTTTTCTTAATTTTCCAAGTATTTGCTAAGCAGGGTGCAGAAGCTTTCGGACCATTATTACACGTAACAGTTGCTGTTTATATTGGTTTACTTTTCCAAATGTTTGTAGTATACGTGGTAATATGCTCTATTTTCAAAATATCACCAGTGAAATTCATTAAAAAAGTATATGAACCATGGCTTACAGCATTTGTTACTCGTTCTTCAGGCGGTACACTTCCTGTTTCTATGGATACAGCAGAAAGAAAAATGGGTATATCTAAAGGTGTTTATTCCTTTACATTACCATTAGGTGCTACTATTAATATGGATGGTACTACAATCTACCTTGGTGTTTGTGCATTCTTTATTGCAAATGCAGTAGGTATTCCTTTAACTGGTGCTCAACAGATGACAATTATTATTACAGCAGTACTTGCTTCTATAGGAACAGCAGGTGTTCCGGGTGCTGGTGCAATCATGCTGATTATGGTACTTAACTCTGTTGGTTTAGATGTAAGTCAAGGTAATGTAAAACTTGCATACGCTATGATATTAGGTATTGATGCTCTCTTAGATATGGGTAGAACTTCTATGAATATCGTTGGTGACTTATGCGGTACTTGTGTTGTAGCTAAAGTAGAAAACGAAATGGATATGTCATACTGGGAAGATAACAAATCAGTATAAAATCATACAAACTCCAAATTATAAAATCCACGAAGGGTCTGTCCCTTTGTGGATTTTTATTTTTTAAGGTGATAATATGAAAACAATAGGTATAATCGGTGGTATGGGTCCACTTGCTACAATTGATTTATATGAAAAAATAACATTTAACACAAAAGCAGAAAAAGACCAAGACCATATACATATTATAATAGACAGCTATCCGCAGATAGAAGATAGGACTGCATATATTTTGTATGGCGGTAAAAATCCAAAAGATAAATTAATAGAAAGTGCAAAAAGGCTAGAAAATGCAGGAGCAGATGCTTTAATTATGCCATGCAACACAGCTCATTTTTTTGCTAAAGATATTGAAAAAGAAGTTTCTATTCCACTTATTCATATTGTAAAAAGTACAGCAGAAGCTATTAAAAATAAATATCCAAAAGCAAATAAAATAGGGCTGATAGCTACAACAGGAACACTAAAATCTGGCGTTTATGCTAATATATTAAAAGACTATGGATATCACATAATAGAGCTGGATGAAAGGTTAGAAAATGATATTATGGATTGCATATATAAAGGTGTAAAAGCTGGTAAAACAGAAGAATATGTTCCACTTTTTCAAAAGTGTGTAGATAAGATTACGGATATGGGTGCAGATGTATTAATAGCAGGCTGTACAGAAATTCCTATACTTGTGCCACATATAAAATCAAAAATACCTGTGGTTGATGCTACACTAGAGCTTGCCCTTGCAGCTATTGCTTTTTCATTTCCCTAAACTACTTTTAGTTTTATAGGAAACAAGTGCAGCAAGCCTGCCTATATTATTATAGCCTATTATACTGCATATAAAATCAGTAAATTTTCCAAATTTTCTGTAAAACAGATTAAAAAGCAGGTATGGTATCCACTGGTTTTTAGATTTTGGCATCCTTTTTATAATATTTTTAATAGTATAAATATCCCTATATATTTTAAGATAGCCATGTTGCAGTTCCTGCTCTGTCATATTTTTAGGTTTGAAAACCACATTGGCTGTATTATATTTTTCATAATCATCACTAATAAGTCTGCCTGTTGTTTTAAATTTTTTATAAAGCTTAGTGCCTGGGTATGGAGTTAATATGTGGGATGTAACAGTTTCTATTTTATTATCCACAATCCATTTTAATGTTTTATCAAAAGTATCTTTTGTATCACCATCAAGCCCAAAAACAAAACTGGCATTTATCATAATTCCACGTTTATGTATTTCTGATACTATATAGTTATAGCGTTCTACATTGTTTTGTACTTTACTAACATCTTCAATAGATGAAATATTAATGCTTTCAAACCCTATAAAAAGACTTTGGCAGCCTGCAGCTTTCATTTCATCAAGCATATTAGGAATATCAACAACATTACTTGAAACTGCGGCATTCCATTTTAAATTTAGCGGTTTTAAAGCTTTTAATAAATCAAATGTCCAAGAAGGGTTGCCTATTAAGTTATCATCAATAAACATAATATGTGTAGAATTAATTGCTTTAATATCTGCAATAATATCATCTATATTTCTAGTAACAAATAAGCCTTTATAAGCATCACAGCTGTTATAGCAAAAATCGCATTTAAAAGGGCAGCCTCTGCTTGTAGATATTATATTAGAGTATAAATATTCACTTCTATTAATAAGATTATAAGCAGGGGATACAATATTTTCTGGTTTAATGTTTGCAGCATTATGGGTATATCTTTTTTTAAGGCAGCCTTTTTCAAAATCGCTTACAATATCATACCATGTAAATTCGGCAAGCCCTATACTTAATGCATCAAAATATTTTTCAGACTCATTTGGGTTTGCTGTAATATGGATACCGCCTGCTACAACAGGAATATTTTTAGATTGAAATATTTTTGCTATTTCACAGGCTCTGGGAAAAATATCTACAGTAATACTTATGCCTACAATATCAACTTTTTCATCAAAATCAATATCCTTTATATTTTCGTTTTCATATATTATGGTATGTTTATCTTGAAACATATTTGCAATGGTTAAAAGCCCAAGGGAAGGGGACATTTTTGTTTTCAGCCCTGTATCCATTGGTCTTTTAATCATTCTTGGTTGGATAAGTTTGATAATCATAATGTTTCTATAACACCACGTAGAATAATACTGCAAAAAATTGAAGCACAGTACCAGCTAATACAAACAAGTGCCATATGGCGTGGTTAAATGGAAGTGATTTCCATTTATAAAATATTACACCAAATGAATAAGAAAGCCCGCCTGCTGCTAAAAGTATTACGCCACCTAGTTCAACATTTTTTACAAAAGGGTATATGGCAATCAATATCATCCAGCCCATAGCAAGATATATAACAGTGGATATTTTCCTAAAATTATTACCATATATTATTTTTAATATTGTACCAGTAATAGCACACGCCCATATTACACCAAAAATAGACCATCCCCAAGCACCACGCAGGTTTACAAGCATAAATGGTGTATAAGAGCCAGCAATAAGATAATATATAGATATGTGGTCAAACATATTTAATTTCTTTGCTGCTTTTGTTTTTGAAAAGCTGTGGTACAATGTGGAGGCAGTATATAAAACTATCATAGATGCACCATATATGGCAGATGATACAACCTTCCATGCATCCCCATAAATGGCAGCAAATACAACTAATATAACAAGCCCTGCTATACTTAATGCAATACCAATGCCGTGGGTAACTGCATTCATAATTTCTTCAGCTTTTGAATATTTTGGTAAACTAATTTCAGACATTTTTACTCCAAATAATTAATAAAAAAAGAGTTTTTAAGGTAGAAATTCATCTATAGAGTGTTCTTTAATTTTTAACGGTCCTTGAAACAGGCCGCATCTTGATTTGACTTCATCTTTAGTAATATACTTTTTTAAAGCTGCACATCTAAAAAGATATAATTCTTTCATCTGTTCTACTTTTATTTCTTTTTTATGGATACAGCCGTGATTACATCCTCTCAAACTCATAAGGGGGATTATATCATTAAAAAATATATTATCAATAAAAAATTATTATTTTTACTATAATAATTTTGGATAATAAAATACTTTGTATAATAATATCACAAATGATATATTTATATATTAGATTAAAAGCAATAATTTTTATGTTTGGAGGTATAATATGGAATACAGAAGAGGAACAAGAATAGTAATGGATGAAGATAAAATCAAAAGGGAAGGTATATATGATTTAGAAAACATTTATAAAGATATAGATAATATGGCAGAATATGCAGGATTAATTAAAAAAAATAAATATACTTATATTTGTCAAGGTAATGAAAAAGATTTAGCAGCCCTTGCTATATTTAATTTCCATAAATTAGTTGAACAAGAATGGTTTACAAAAAATGTAAAAGAATGGACTTGGATAAATAAAGAAGAAGGTGATGAAAATCTAATAGAACATTTTAAAAATGAGAATGAAGGTGTTTGGGTTTAATAAATGAGAAAAAAAGTAATCAAAAGAGCAATTAATTTTGATTTAGATACAAAAGAGCTACTTAAACATTGTATAATAATATCACAAATGATATATTTATATATTAGATTAAAAGCAATAATTTTTATGTTTAGAGGAATAATATGGAATATAAAAGAGGCACAAGAATTGTAATGGATGAAGACAAAATCAGAAAAGAAGGTAAATATGAGTTAGATAAACTTTATCAAAATATTGACAAGATGGCAGAGCATGCTGGTCTTATCAAAAAAAATAAATATACTTATATTTGTCAAGGTAATGAAAAAGATTTAGCTGCTCTTGGTATATTTAATTTTATGAATTTAGTTGAAGAAGAATGGTTTACAAAAAATGTAAAAGAGTGGACTTGGATTGATAGAAAAGAAGGTGATACTGATTTAATAGAAAGTTGTAAAAAAAGTAATGAGGGTATTTGGGCTTAAAAAATGAAAGAAAAATTAACAAGAAAAGCAATTAATTTTGATTTAGATACAAAAGAATTGCTTAAACATTGTATAATAATATTACAAATGATATATTTATATATTAGATTAAAATCAATAATTTTTATGTTTGGAGGTATAATATGGATTATAGAATAGGAACAAGGATAGTAATGGACGAAGATAAAATCACAAGGGAAGGTAAATATGATTTAGAAAAAATTTATAAAGATATTGATGAATTAGCAGACAATACAGGGTTAATCAAAAAAAATAAATATACTTATATCTGCCAAGGTAATGAAAAAGATTTAGCTGTAATGGGTATTTTCAATATTCAAAATTTACTAGAACAAGAATGGTTTACAAAAAATGTAAAAGAATGGATTTGGATTGACAGAAAAGAAGGTGATACAGATATGAAAGAATATTATAAAAGACATAACGAGGGTGTATGGGTATAATCAATGGATAAAGCAGAAACTAAAAAATCAATAAATTTTGATTTAGATACAAAAGAATTGCTTAAATATTTTAAAAATACTCATCAAGCATACTCTAGTATTAAAAAATTTATGGAAGAAAATGGATTTGAACATAGGCAGTATTCAGGGTATATTTCTAGTGAACCAATGTCAACCCACTATATAACTGATATAACTGAAAAATTAAATAAAAAGTTTAAATGGCTTAAGGATTGTATACAGAAATATGATGTTACAGAGATAGGTGAAACTTATGATTTAAAATATATTTTTGATGATGCAAAAAAACAGGAAAAAGAAAAGAGTATAAATAAAGGATTGGAAAGATAACTATTTAAAAATAACAATTACAAGGTAAGCTAGTCAAATGATGAGGCTTATTTTTTTGTAATCGTTTTTAGAATTTACCTTTTTTATATTACTAATTTTATTATGTTGAAAAAATTAAAATAATCATCTATATTATCAATACATACTAATATATAAATAATGTTTTATTTTTCATATAAGTGGGAGGGCAGCCAAATGATGTCATACATTAAAGCAAGTGTTGTCAGGAAGATTTCATCTCTTATATTTATACTTATATTAATTTGTTTTAGTATTTTATTTATAATTACATATTCAGATTTAAAATCAAGCATTATAACAGGTTTAAGTAGTGGTAAACAGGAAAGTATAATATCCCTGTCTAATTATATAAATGAATTTTTTGGATACAGGCTAAATGCAATAAATGAATTTACGCAGTCAGCAGTGGAAAAAGGCGTTGTTTTAGATGATGATAATATGACATCATTTATAAAAGAAATTTTCCCTCATACTCAGTTTAATGCGTTATTTATTGGTTATGAAAGTGATGGTAGGCTTATTAAAACAGATGATATATCTGGTAATAATCCTTTTAGATTAAATATGGAAAAAGATAATTTTGATTCTCGAATAAGGCAGTGGTATTTAGAGGCAAAACAGTCAAAAAAAGCTGGCTTTTCAAGACCATACATTGATATTACCACAAAAACTTACATAACAACAGCATATGTACCTGTAATTATAAATAATGAACTTGTAGCAGTTGTTGGTGCCAATATATATCTAGAAGAGCTTCAAAAAATAATCAACGGGCTTAAAACAAGTGATTCTAGCAGCATTATTCTTTTTGATAAAGAAAATAATATTGTTTCCCATAACGATAAATCTTTTATTATGAATGATAATCATACAAATAAAGATATATATAGTAGGTTTATAAGCCAGTCTCAAACAAGTATTAATAAACCTACAAACTTGTTTCAAGATAAATATAACAGTCAGGTATATCTTACTATGTGTATGAAAACAGATAAATATAACTGGACTGTATGCTCAAGTAATTCTATGAAAGATTACGATTTATTATTTAGAGGAATACTTTTAAAACAAATAGGTGTTATTCTGCTGTTTGTTGCAATTATTATAGTATTTTTATCTCTTATAGTAGGGTATTTCTTAAATAATTTAAAAGTAATATTAAAAGGGTTAGAGGAATTTTTCAAATATCTAAACCATGAAAAAGATGATATTGAGTTTATAAATATTTCTACAAATGATGAATTTGGTAAAATGGCAGCTATTATTAATGATAACATAAGGAAAATAAGCCAGACATTTATTCAAGATAAGCAGTTAATTGATGAAATAATTGAAACAGGTAAATATGTAAAAGAGGGCAGTCTTACACAAACTATTAGCAGCAGCACAGGTAATCAGCAGCTTATGGAACTAAAAAATGTATTCCAAGATATTTTAAGTGCACTGCAAAGCAGTGTAGGAAGCGATTTAAATAATATCTTAAGTGTGGTAGAACAGTATAAAACACTTGATTTTAAGTCTGATATCCCAGATGCTTCAGGAAGTATCGAGCTTGCAATAAATAAACTGGCAGATGAAATACGTTCCATGTTAAAGCAGTCTACAAGTTTTGCCAATAGTTTAGTTACACAGACAAATAATTTAAAAGAGGCTATGCATTCTCTATCATCATCAAGTGTAGAACAAAGTGCATCACTTGAAGAAACAGTATGTGGAATGGATACTCTGCGTGAGTCTGTCAATATAGTATCAGAAAAAACTGAAGATGTTTCACAACAGGCAGAATCTATAAAAGAGATTATATATATAATCAGAGAGATAGCAGAGCAGACAAACTTACTGGCACTTAATGCATCAATTGAAGCAGCAAGAGCAGGGGAAGCAGGCAGAGGGTTTGCAGTAGTTGCACAGGAAGTATCTAAACTAGCAGATAGAACATCTCATTCGCTTTCTGAAATAGAATCCAGCATACATACATTAACAGAAAGTATTATGAGTATGGATTCTGCCATAAACAGCCAGATAGAGAGCATTAATATAATTGTTACAAATATTAAAGAACATGAAAAAGTAGTGCAGTCTAATATGGAGATAGTTGAAAATACTAATAATATTACAAATAATGTAGATACTATTGCAGCCCAGATATTAGAAGATGCTAATATGAAGAAAATATAAATTATAATTATAAATAATTGCAAGACTGCCAGTAATGATTTGGCAGTCTTTTTTTTGCCTGCATAGATTGTTTTATGGCAGCAGTATAATCTTTAGCATATATAAAATTTATTTAAATAGTTGTAATTTCTTTATAGATACATTATAAACAGCCACACATAAAACAAAACTGGTAAAATTTACAAACATACAAAAAAATATAAGAAAATAAAAAAAATACTTGCTTTTTTATTTTAGATGATATAGTATTTGCCACTAATGATGGAAACAAACCGCAGCTATTGTCTTAATAGTATCCATTAAAAGGGGAGTTTCCGACAAGCTAAATTATTAATACAAATTAAGAAAATTAAAATTGCTTTTTTATGGGGCAGAAAAATTTTAATAAATAATAATATATCGTGGTGAAAAACCATAATTTTATTGGAGGTGTAATTTGCCGACTCTTAATCAGTTAGTTAGATTTGGTCGTATGGAAATGATTAAAAAGACTAAATCTCCGGCATTACAAGCAAACCCACAGAGACGTGGCGTGTGTGTTCGTGTTTATACCACAACACCTAAAAAACCTAACTCAGCTTTAAGAAAAGTTGCAAGGGTTCGTTTAACAAATGGTATTGAGGTAACAGCTTATATCCCGGGTATAGGCCACAACCTTCAAGAGCACTCTGTTGTTCTCGTTCGTGGTGGAAGGGTAAAAGACTTACCGGGTGTTCGTTACAAAGTTGTTCGTGGCGCACTTGATACTGCTGGCGTTGCAAACAGGAAAAAAAGCCGTTCTAAATACGGTGCTAAAAGGCCTAAATAAGAGGGGAATATAAATGGCACGCAGAAGAGGAACTAAAAAACGTGAAGTGTTACCAGATCCTATATATAAGGATACACTTGTTACAAAATTTATCAACAGCTTAATGTATTCTGGTAAAAAATCAGTTGCTGAAGGTATTTTTTACAAAACATTAGACTTAATTAAAGAAAGAGGCGGCGAAGAAGGTATCGAAGTTTTCAAAAAAGCTATTGAAAACGTTAAACCTGTACTTGAAGTTAAATCTCGCAGAGTTGGTGGTGCTACATACCAAGTGCCTACAGAAGTTAGACCTGCTAGACGTCAAGCTCTTTCTATTAAATGGATTATTACAGCATCTCGCGCTAGAAAAGAAAGAACTATGATAGAGCGTCTTGCTGGTGAATTAATGGATGCAGCATCAAACAAAGGTGCATCTATTAAAAAACGTGAAGATACACACAAAATGGCTGAAGCAAACAGAGCTTTTGCACATTTTAGATGGTAATATAGGAGTTTCCTGTGGCAAGAGCAAAATCATTAGATTTACAAAGAAATATCGGTATCATGGCTCACATTGATGCTGGTAAAACTACTACTACAGAGCGTATATTATACTATACAGGTGTAAACTATAAAATAGGCGAAGTTCACGAAGGTGCAGCAACTATGGACTGGATGGAGCAGGAAAGAGAAAGAGGTATCACAATTACTTCTGCTACTACTCAATGCTTCTGGAAAGACTATGTTATTAACATTATCGATACTCCGGGACACGTGGACTTTACAATTGAAGTTGAACGTTCATTAAAAGTATTAGACGGTGCAGTTGGTGTATTCTGTGCTGTTGCTGGTGTTCAACCTCAATCTGAAACAGTTTGGAGACAAGCTGATAAATACAAAGTACCAAGAGTTGCATTTGTAAACAAAATGGATAGAACTGGTGCTAACTTCTACCGTGTTCTTGATATGATGAATGACAGACTTGGTGCTACACCTGTTGCAATTCAAATACCAATAGGTGCTGAAGACAAATTCCAAGGCGTAGTTGATTTAATAGAAATGAAAGGCTACATTTGGGATGTTGAAGGCGACTTCGGTATGAAATTTAAAGAAGTAGAAATCCCTGCTGATTTAAAAGATAAAGCTGATGAATATCGTGCTAAAATGATAGAAACTGTTGTTGAAGCAGATGAAGAGCTTATGGAAAAATATTTAGAAGGTGGCGAAATTTCTAATGATGAAATTAAAGCAGCACTTCGTAAAGGTACTTGTGCATTACAGTTTAACCCTGTATTATGCGGTACTGCTTTTAAATATAAAGGTATCCAAAAACTTTTAGATGCAGTTGTTGACTATCTTCCATCTCCACTTGATATTCCAGCTATTTCTGGTATTAACCCAGAAACTAACGAAGAAGAAGTTCGTAAAGCAAGTGATGATGAACCATTTGCAGCATTAGCATTCAAAATCATGACAGACCCATACATGGGCCAGCTTGCATACTTTAGGGTTTATTCTGGTGTGTTTGAAGCAGGTAATTATGTTTTAAACTCTACTAAAAATAAAAAAGAACGTATCGGCCGTCTTTTAAAAATGCACTCTAATAAAAGGGAAGACATTTCTGAAATCAGGGCTGGTGATATTTGTGCAACAGTTGGTTTAAAATTCACTACAACAGGGGACACTCTTTGTGATGAGAAAAAACCAATCATATTAGAAGCTATGGAATTTCCAGAGCCAGTTATCTCTATTGCTATTGAACCAAAAACAAAAGCAGACCAAGATAAACTCTCTGTTGCATTAGGTAAACTTGCTTCTGAAGACCCATCTTTCAGAGTTAGAGTTGATGAAGAAACAGGTCAAACAGTTATTTCTGGTATGGGTGAACTTCACCTTGAAATCATTGTTGACCGTTTAAAAAGAGAGTTTAAAGTGGAAGCAAATATTGGTAACCCACAAGTTGCTTACCGCGAAACTTTCCGTAAAGCAGTTAAAACTGAAGGTAAATATATTAAACAGTCTGGTGGTAAAGGTAACTATGGCCACTGCTGGTTAGAAATGACACCGCTTGAACCGGGCAAAGGTTTTGAGTTTGAAAATAAAATCGTTGGTGGTGCTATTCCAAAAGAATATATCCCAGCTATTGAAAAAGGTGTTGCAGAAGCTATGGAAAATGGTATAGTTGCAGGCTATCCTGTTGTTGACTTTAAAGTAACTGTATTTGACGGTTCTTTCCATGAAGTTGACTCTAACGAGATGGCATTTAAAATCGCTGCTTCTATGGCATTTAAAGACGGTATGAAACAAGCTTCACCTGTATTATTAGAGCCTATTATGAAAGTGGAAGTTGTTACTCCAGATGAATACATGGGCGATGTTATGGGTGACTTAAGCTCAAGACGTGGTAGAATTGAAGGTATGAACGTACAAGGTAACGCTCAGGTAATTAATGCAATGGTACCTTTAAAACAAATGTTTGGTTATTCAACTGAACTTCGTTCTATTACACAAGGTAGAGCAACTTACACTATGCAGTTTGACCACTATGAAGAAGTACCTGCAAATATTGCAGAAGAAATAATTAAATCTAGAAATTAAAAAGATTTTGGAGGAATAAATCATGGCAAAACAAAAATTTGAAAGAACAAAACCACACGTAAACGTTGGTACAATCGGTCACGTTGACCACGGTAAAACTACATTAACAGCAGCTTTAACAAACGTTTTATCTCAAAAAGGTTTAGCGGCGTTTGTTGATTATGCAAATATTGACAAAGCTCCTGAAGAAAGAGAACGTGGTATCACTATTGCAACAAGCCACGTTGAATATGAATCTGAAACTCGTCACTATGCACACGTTGACTGCCCAGGTCACGCCGACTACGTTAAAAATATGATTACTGGTGCTGCTCAGATGGACGGTGCTATATTAGTTGTTTCTGCAGCTGATGGTCCTATGCCACAAACTCGTGAACACATTCTTCTTGCTCGTCAAGTTGGCGTTCCATACATCATAGTTTTCATGAATAAATGTGATATGGTTGATGATGAAGAACTTTTAGAACTTGTTGAAATGGAAATTAGAGAATTATTATCTTCTTACGAATTCCCAGGAGATGATACTCCAATTATCAAAGGTTCTGCATTAAAAGCATTAGAAAACCCAACAGATGAAGCTCAAACTAAACCAATTTGGGATTTATTAGCAGCATTAGACTCTTATATTCCAACTCCAGAACGTTCTGTTGACCAACCATTCTTAATGCCAATAGAAGACGTTTTCTCTATTTCTGGCCGTGGTACAGTTGTTACAGGTAGAGTTGAACGTGGTATTATTAAAGTTGGTGAAGAGATTGAAATTGTTGGTATTCGTGACACTTCTAAAACAACAGTTACTGGTATTGAAATGTTCCGTAAACTTTTAGACCAAGGTGAAGCTGGTGATAACATCGGTGTGTTACTCCGTGGTACTAAAAAAGATGAAGTTGAACGTGGTCAAGTTTTAGCTAAACCTGGCACAATCACTCCACACAAAAAATTCAAAGCTGAAGCTTATATCTTAAATAAAGATGAAGGTGGCCGTCACACTCCATTCTTCGGTGGTTACCGTCCACAGTTCTATTTCAGAACTACTGATGTTACTGGTATCATCACATTACAAGAAGGCGTAGAAATGGTTATGCCTGGTGATAACATCAGCTGTGAAGTACAACTTATCCAACCTATCGCTATGGAAAAAGGTTTACGTTTTGCTATTCGTGAAGGTGGTAGAACTGTTGGTGCAGGTGTTGTTACTGAAATTATTGAATAATCAGGCTGGTAGATTATAATGGAAAATCAAAAGATAAGAATTAAACTTAAAGCTTTTGAACACAAAATTTTAGATAAAGTTGTTAAAGACATTGTAAATACAGCTAAAAGAACAGGCGCAAGGGTAGTGGGTCCTATACCACTGCCTACACGCATAGAAAAATTTTGTGTAACGCGTTCACCTCACGTAGATAAAAACTCTCGTGAGCAGTTTGAAATAAGGACTCATAAGCGTTTAATAGATATTTTTGAGTATAACCCTCAAACAATTGATGCGCTTAAGAATCTTGAGCTATCTGCGGGCATAGACGTAGAGATTAAACTCTAAAAGGCAGGAATAAATGGCAAAGGGAATTATCGGTAAAAAAATCGGGATGACTCAAATATTCTCTGAGAACGGAGCGGTTATTCCGGTTACGGTTGTACAAGCAGGACCATGTGTAGTTGTACAGAAAAAAACCGTTGAATCTGATGGCTATAATGCTATACAAATCGGGTTCGAAGAGATACTCTCAGAAAAGAAAGTTAATAAACCTATGGCTGGACATTTCAAAAAAGCAGATGTTAAGCCTATGAAATATCTTCGTGAAGTACGCGTTGATGCTATTGATGAATATAACGTTGGTCAAACAATCAACAGCGAAATTTTCGCAGAAGGTGATTTAGTTGATATTCAAGGCGTTACAATCGGTAAAGGTTTCGCTGGTGGTATGAAACGCTGGAACTTCGCAGGTGGCCCTGGTGGGCATGGCTCAGGCTTTCACCGTAGACTTGGTTCTATAGGTATGAAAGAATGGCCTGCAGAAGTAAATAAAGGTAAAAAAATGGCTGGGCATTTAGGCGTGGAAACTGTTACAACTCAAAGATTAAAAGTTGTAAAAGTAATGCCTGAAAAAAATGTTATACTTGTTAAAGGCTCTATCCCAGGACATAAAAACGGTATAGTTTACATTAAAGCAACAGCTAAACCAAAAAGATAGTTTATATAAGCTATATATTAAAGCCTCTCATAAATTTTTTTGAGAGGCTTTTTTTATATGGAGTGGGAAATGATGGCTAAATATCTAGTAATAATTTATGTAATAATAACATTTATACCATTTTATTTATGTGCTCAAAATATTGAAATAAAATGTGATTTTAAAGATAATAATATAGATACCACTAAACTTTATAGCACTGGTACTTATGATAAAAATATAAGTGGCACATTATGTTATGAAAATATAATTGATGATGAAATGTATGGAAAACTTCATTTTAAATATTATTTTCCACTTAAAAATGGCAAATTAAATGGCAGGAAGCAATCTTTTATAAAATATGAAAATGATGATAATTTTCATATAAACAGCTATAGTGAATATAAAGACGGTATAAAAAATGGAAAAGAAGTTTTTTATTATGATGATGGCAGTATAATAAATGAATCACATTATAAAAACGGTCAACTTGATGGTGTTTTAAAAGAGTATAGTGGACGGATTTATAACTTTAAAAGTAGAGTATAAAAATGGTAAAGAGCATGGTAAAGCAATACATTATACTGAAGATGGTATAGAGAAAATAGAATATTTTAATAATGGAGTAAAAGTAAAATAAATAATATTTATTAATTATTTTAATTATATTTGCTTAAATTAATATAACTAGAAAGTTATTTATAATGAAATATATTAAAATTATTTATTAATTTGTTTATATGTCATGTAATATAAGTATTAAATCATTTAGTATGAAATAAACTATATATTTTTATTGAATTATATATTAATATAGTTATATAATATATGGTGATTTCTATGTTTTTCTATATAATAATTTAACTATATTGTAATGTGATATTATATAAGTGGAGGGAAATATGTTCAAATATGGTATTGTAATATATTTTTTTGTTTTTTTAATTATTCCTTTATATTCCCATGCAGATATTAATGATTTAGGATGTCAGTATGCTAGTGATAATGTAAATGTAGATGAATTACAGGAATCAGGTGTATATCATGAAAATATAACTGGTATGCTGTGTATAGATGAATATACAGAAGATGAAATGCTTGGCAAACAACAGTTTAGGTATTTTATACCACTAAAAAAAGGTAAAATAGATGGCAGAGTATATTCATACTACACGTTTATAAGAGAAGATGATACGCATGATGAATGGTATATAGATTACTACTATGATTATAAAGAAGGGGTAAAACACGGTAAACATGTTGAATACAGTATTTTTGAAGGAGAAATAAGGTTTGAAGCAAACTATAAAGATGGAGAATTAGATGGAACTGCAAGAGAATACGACCAAGATAGTGGTATTCTTTTCTCAAAAATGCAATTTAAAAATGGTAAAACACATGGGAAAAGTGTAACATATTATGGTGATGGCAATAAAGAAGTAACATATTATATAAATGATAAAAAGATTGAGAAATTAGATGATTTAGATAATAACATGTTGTATGAATTATATAATATAGATAACAACACAGCTGGAAAATAAAATATTAGAAGTAATATATAAATAATATTAATATTAGAGTGTTAAAAAATAATTACTTATATTTAGAAATATAGAGCCTGTGAAAAAAAGTCTGTAAATTCAGTTTTCTATGATTATATTTTTACATATCCTGCTCTATGAATACCAGAATAAAGTTATTCAGTCAAGAGCAGGAATTTATTTTTCACATTTCTATATTCTATTCAGGCAGC
>CASEIN010000070.1 GCA_949287985.1 Mucispirillum schaedleri
ATAAAAAAAATATTAAACTATTTTGTTTTTAATTATTCTATTAAAAAGAAGAAGAATATCAAAAAAATACTTTCGATTGAGGATTTTTTACCAAAAGATAAGGACGATTTGATATGGGTATAAAAAATGGGGTACCACCAGGGATTATAATATGGTTGCATTATTTTTTTAAATATCTTATAATGTCTTACTAAAATTTTTATACAGGTGATTAGATGTTTAATATAAAAAATTCCTCAATTGCAAAAAAAATTTTTATTACTAATGCACCTATTATTGCTATTTTAGTAGTTGTGCTGTTTTTTTTCATTAGTATTTATGCTTCAAAAAGTGCCCAATCAAATGCTGAGATGAATATTAAAGAAGCTGCACTTTTGGTTAATAGTTCCTTTAATAATTTAATTGGTCAATTAAAAGAAAACAGTAAAAATTCCATGTCTGTTTTTAAGTATTTTTTAGAATCAAATTATGGCAGCTCAAAAGATTTTGAATTAAGGGGTAAAAATGCCAATGGTTATCCTGATTATTATTTATATGATAATCAGCTTACTGGTAATACTGAAGTTTTAGATAAATTTTCATCTACTACATTTGATATAGCTACAATTTTTGCAAGAGATGGTGATGATTTTATACGTATAACAACTTCATTAAAAGATGCTGATGGTAAACGTGCAATTTGGACAAAATTAGACCATAATCATCCTGCATATAATCTTGTATTAAAAGGTGAAATTTATATTGGTAAAGCAACTTTATTTGGCAATGACTATATGACCTTTTATGAACCAATAAAAGATGCTGCTAATAATGTTACAGGCATATTATTTATCGGCTATAATCTTGCTCCTGCATATAATGTTTTAAAAGACAGTATAGAAAAAATAAAAATTGGCACAAATGGTTATATAATGGCTTTTGATAAAGTAAATGATAAATTTACCATAGGTAATATAGCAGAAAAGCCAAGCAGTTTACCTTTTTATAATGCAATAAAAGAAAATAGTATATTTCAATACAAGTATAATAACCATGATTATATTGCACAAGATGTATTAAATAATGATTTAGGCTGGAATATAATTATTAGTGCTTTAGAAAGTGATTACATTAGTGATATATTATTTTTAAGAACTGTAATATTTATTAGTGTAATTTTATTTTTACTGGCATTATTTGTATCTATTAATCTAGTTATACGTTATGCTGTCATATTACCTCTTAGGAAAATGACTGTATCATTATTTGATTTTTTTGACAGTATAAGCCATAGAGATGAAAGTGAAAAAGTGTCATATAAATCAAAAAGTAATGATGAGATACTTGCTATTTCAAATGCAATTACAGAGCAGGTAAATTTACTTCAAAAAGGTTTAAATGAAGATAAGCAGTTAATTGAAGAATCATTAGAAGTATCAGCAAAAGTTAAAAGTGGATTTTTAAATGTAAAAATTCAGTCATCTACTAGTAATCCTGCCTTAAATATGTTAAAAGATAATATTAATGAAACATTTTTTAATTTAAATAATACAATGCAGGATATTTTACAGGTTGTTGCTAAATATTCAAGTAATGATTTTAGAGCTTCTATTAATGAAGGAATGCTTGATGGTGAATTGTTATCAGTTATAAAAGGTATCAATTTAATGGGTGAGAGGATTCGAGAAATGCTGCACACATCTATGAATACCTGTGAAAACCTTATGGGGTCTTCTGATGAATTAAAACACCATGTTGATACTTTGGAAAGTAGTGCGCAAACCCAGTCCAGCCATTTATCTAAAAATATTTCTTCATTGAACCATTTAAACGAATCAATGGAGTCAGTTAATATAAGGGCAAAAGAGGTTGTTGAGCATTCAGAAGCTATTAGGAGTATAATTGAAGTTATACATGAAGTGGCAGACCAAACAGATTTACTGGCATTAAATGCTGCAATTGAGGCAGCTCGAGCTGGTGAGCATGGCAGAGGGTTTGCAGTAGTTGCTGATGAGGTAAGGAAACTTGCTGAAAGAACTCAAAAGAATTTACATGAGATTTCAGATAATACAAATGCGTTAGTAGAAGCTATTAACCATATGGATAATGCAATTAATACACAGACAATGGAAATGCAGGAAATGAGAAATTCAATTCTTGAGTTACAGTCAGTAACAGAAAGCACTTTAAAAGTAGCAGTTTCAACTAAAGAAGTATCTGATAAGGTAGGAAAAATATCAAATGACATTTTAAATGATGCAAGTAGTAAAGAATTTTAATATATGGAGTTATGAGATGGGAAAAAGAATTTATGTAATTTTATTTATTTTTTTATTAGTATTTTCTAGTTGTAAAAAAAGTGATGAAAGCAACATTTCTGGAAACAGCCAGCAGGAAACTATATCTGAGCAGCAAATAGATAGTGGTAAACAAAATTCAAGTGAAGATGTATCTTCTTCCCAAGTGGATATATCAAAGCAAACTCCTGCTACGGTAGAACAAGATAATAAGAAAATAAAACAAAATGTATTATTAACTTATAATGTTGAAGCCCCTAAATCAAGTAATATTAAAAATAAAGATTCTAACTTAAAAATAGTTTTTTCATCTGATGATGCAAATCCTGCACTTGTAAGCCAATATAGAGGGAAAGAGATTAATAACCTTATTAAAATTAGTCCAGAAATTAAAGGTCAATGGGTTAGCAGCAAAAATGGTAAAAATATCACATTCATTCCATCTTCAGAATGGTCTGCTGATACTAAATATTCTGTAACTATGGATAAATCTTTATTTAATACATATTATAAATTAAGTAAACTTTCCACAAGTTTTAAAACTGAACCATTTACATATTACATAAATTCAGAACATATTGATAATGATTTTAGTAATAATAAGCAACAATACACTCTTAATATTAAATTTAATTATTTATTTAATCAAAAACAGTTTAAAAAGGAAGCTTCCTTACTGCTTAATCAAGATGAATTAAAGTTTAAGATAAATTTTGATAAAGATGGTTACGGAGCAAAAATTATTTCCAATGAATTTCCAATGGTTGATGATAAAACGCAGGTTTTAATGTTTTCTCTGCCAAGAATAGATAGTGCATCAGGCAGTGGCAAGCTGCTCTATGAAATAAGCCATTCTTATGTTGTGGAAAAAATAAGTGAAGGGGCAAGGTTTTATCTTGATACAGCTTCAGCACCAATAGTTCGAGATGAAAAAAATAACCCTAGACATACACTTGTATTAACTTTTTCTGAAGCAGTAAATATGGCTGATTTAATAGAAAACTTAAAACTTTATGATTACGATAAAGATGTAGAAGTTACTGTTACACCAATTGATACAGGTAATAATGCCGATGTTGTTCATTCATTTAAAATAAATTATGATGTAGAAGAAAGCACATCATTATATTTAGTAATTAATAAGAATTTAAAATCAGTTTCAGGGATTGTTTTAAGAGCAGATATTGAAGATAAAGTTACATTAGACCCAATAAAACCAACACTTGGTATTCTACAAAAGGGAACACTGCTTTCATTAATTAGTGAAAAAAATATTACTTTTGAATCCCGTGGTGCAAGTGCATTAGATATATCAGTTGGTAAAATACTGCCAGAACAAATACAACATATCATTACTTTTTCAACAAGCAAAGGGTTAGGTGATGTTAATTTTAATTCTAGTTCAGTAGATGAAACTAATTTTTCAGAATATAAAAATGCAAAACTTCCACTATCATCTTCAGATAAAATATACCCTAGTTATGCTACAATTAATATAGCTGATTATTTAGGCGGGCAGCCAGGTTTATATTATATAAAAGCAGCATCTTTAGATAAAGAAGGTGAAAAAATACGTAATGATGATTATGATGATTATGATGAATATTATTATGAAGATGATTACTATGATTATGGAAATAAAAGATATATTGAAATGTCTAAATTTATTCTTATTACAGATATGTATATTATTGCAAAAAGTAATAAAAGTAATATGACAGATGTATTTATTGCTTCTATATCAAAAGGTGAAGCTGTAAAAAATGCACAAGTTCAAGTTATTGGTAAAAATGGTCTTCCAATTGTATCTGGGCAGACAGATGGTAATGGTCATTTCCAATATGAGCTTTCAAAAGATAATGATAACTCACCAATTGCAATAGTGGCAAAAAAAGATAATGATTTTACCTATCTGCCTTTTGATTATAAAAGAGAGATAGAATATTCTAAATTTGATATAGGTGGCGAGTATATATCAAATGCAGATGCCTTAAAAGCAATGGTATTTACTGACAGGGGAATTTATAGACCGGGAGAAGATGTAAATATTGCAAGCATTATTAAAGATACTGCATGGAAAAAAGAATTAGCAGGTGTTCCTGTTGAAATAAGCATTACTTCTCCAAAAGATGAAGTGGTTTTAAAAGAAAGCTATTCTCTTGATAGTTCAGGTTTTTTTGAAACTGTTTTAAAAACTCAGCCTTATTTTACTACTGGTAACTATTATGTAAGGATTTATCTTCTTAATAATAAAGGTGATTTTGAATCATCTTTAGGTGCTGTATCTTTTGAATTAAAAGAGTTTGATACAGATACAATGCGTGTAAATGCTTCTGTTAAAGAGAATAAATCAAAAGGCTGGATAAAACCAGATAAAATTAATATTGAAGTAAAAGCAGATAATATGATAGGAACTCCTGCAGCTAATAGAAGAGTTAAGTCTGAAGTTGCATTTGTTCCTACACGCTTTTATTTTCCAGAATTGAAAAAATATTCATTTACAGACCCTTATTTAGATAAGGAAAGCAGTATTAGAAAAGCATATACACCAAATATTAGTGATACTCAAACAAATGAAAAGGGTATTGCTCAGTTTGATTTATCAGAATTATTTACTCAATATACATATGGAACATATTTACTTGAGTTTAATAGTGAAGTTTTTGAAGCTGGAAGTGGTGATGGTGTTACAGGATATACTAGTGTAAAAATATCTCCAGCTGATTATTTAGTTGGTTATACAACAGATAGTTACTTATATTTTTTAAACACTAATGAAAAAGCAACGGTTAATTTTATTGCAGTAGACAGCAATTTAAATAAAATTAGTAAGCCGGGTATGCGTTACAGAGTATCGCAAATAACTTATTCAAGCCAGTTAATAAAAGATTCAAATGGAAGATATAGATACAGCAATATTAAACGTTATAACGTTATAAATAGTGGCAATGTTGCTATTACTGAAAAAGGAACAGATATTAACCTTCCAACAAATATTGCAGGTGATTTTGTATATGAAATTATTAATGAAGATAATATGGTTATAGGTAAGGTTGATTATTATGTTGCAGGTAATGAAGATATAGATACCAGTGTTGCTCAAGAATCAGAACTTTTATTAAAACTTGATAAGGAAGAGTATAAGGCAGGTGATACTGTTAATTTAAGTATAACAGCACCTTATTCAGGATATGGTTTAATAACAGTTGAAAAAGAAAAAGTATATACTTATAAATGGTTTAAAAGTAATACTAATACTATGACACAAAGTATAAAAATTCCAAATGATTTAGAAGGTAACGGATATATTAATGTAACTTTTGTCCGTGATATTGCTTCTAAAGATATTTTTACAAAACCATTAAGTTATGCAGTTATGCCATTTACTATTGATAAATCAAAAAGAAAAATAGGTATTGCTTTAAAAACTCCTGAAATAGTTATGCCGGGCGATAATATAACAGTAGAATACAGTGCTGCAAAAAATGGTAAAATTATTGTTTATGGTGCAGATGAAGGTATTCTCCAAGTGGCAGGTTATAAATTACCTGATCCACTAAATTATTTTATGAGAAAAGTTGCCTTATCTGTTAGGACAACACAAACAGCAGATTTAATTCTGCCAGATTATAATATTTTAAGTGATGTTTATGGTGTTGGTGGTGGTGAAAATGCAGTAATGGCAGATATGGCAGCAAAAAGGTTAAATCCATTTGCCAGAGTTGTTGAAAAGCCGGCAGTTTTTTGGTCTAAAATTATTGATGTGAAAGCAGGTGATAAAAATAAATATACATTTACAGTTCCATCACATTTTAATGGTTCTATGAAGGTTATGGCAGTTGCTGTTTCTAAAGATGGTGTGGGAAGTAGTGAAACTGCATTTATTTCTCGCTCACCAGTTGTTTTAACACCAAATATGCCTTATGCTGCTGTTCAGGGTGATAAATTCCGTATGTCTGTTGGAATAACAAACCTTATAGGAAAACAGCCACAGGAAGATATTAAAATTACAGCTGTTCCGTCAAAACATTTTCAAATAATTGGTGATGCTTTTAAAACAGTTACAATAAAAGAAGGTGGCGAAGCATTAGTTATTTTTGATGTTGTAGTAACAGATGAACTTGGAAGTGGTAATATTACATTAAAAGTTGAAAATAAAAATTTAGAAAAACCACTGCAGACTAAAATAACATCATCTATTCGCCCTGTTGTTCCATATAGAACAGAGATTGCAGTAGGTTCATTTAAAAATAAAGAAGCTTCTCTTAAAGTGCCTGAACGTAATATGCATAATTTGGCTGCAAAAAGAGAAGTTATGGTTTCAGCTAACCCATTATATGCTGTTGCAGGTATTGGAAGTTATTTAAAATATTATCCATATGGCTGTACAGAGCAGATTACAAGTAAAATATATCCTGTTGTTATGCTTGCTACTACTGATAAAAATGTAAATATAAAAGAAGTCCAAGATGTTTATGATGCTTATATTAAAGAGTTAACATCAAGGCAAAAAGGTAAAAATGGATTTACATACTGGAATGGTGGCTCCTATGTTTATGACTTACCAGCAATATATGCAACACAGTTTTTAATTGATGCTAGAGAGCTTGGTTATAATGTGCCAAACAGTCTTTATAATAATGCTATTGATTATTTAAAAAGTATCAGCAACAGCAGGCCTGAATATATTGAAGATGCTCAAGATATAGCTTTTGCCACATATCTGCTTGCAAGAAATGGTGTTGTTTCTGCAAGAGCTTTAAATGTATTAGAGGATTATTTGTCTAAAAAATATGATGACTGGGAAAGCTCACTAACAGCAGCTTATATGGGTGCAACATATGTACTTTATAAAAACGAAGAAAAAGGTAGAAAATTACTGGAGTCATCAATTCCAGCATATACTAAATATTTATTTAGATACGATTTTGATGATTCATTAACCAATACTGCCAGATATATTTACCTTGCAAGTCGTCATGCTCCAGATATTGTTAAGGCAAACCCAGCATTAGTAACAAGACTGCTTGATGATATTAATGAAGGATATTATAATTCATTCTCTAGTGCATTTTCTTTTGCTGCTCTTTATGGTCTAGGTAAGTCTGCAGAAGATATGCCTACATATGTAGATGCAGGTAAGGGCATTACTGTTGATAAAACAAATAAAAATAAAGCAGAGTTTAGTGAAAATATAAAAGAAATAAATGTTTCTTTTAAAGAGAAAAATCCAGTTGGTTATTATTACCACATTACAACTACTGGTTATGATAAAAATTTACCATCTAAACAATCTAATGGTTTAAGTATTACAAAATCATTTTATGATAAAAATGGTAAGAAAATAACTAGTGCTAAACAAGGAGATGAAGTTACAGTATCTATAAAAATCTCTAGAAATGATAGCAATTATGGTGAAAAAACTATGATAGCTGTAACAGATTTAATTCCTGGTGGAACAGAAATTCTTACTAAAAATGGTGTAAATGTTCCAAGGGCTTATGAGTTTCATGAGTTTAGAGAAGATAGAGCTATTATATATTTAAATATATATAATGATTATGATGAAACTATTACATATAAGTTAAAAATGCTTTCTTCTGGTGAATATTTCGTTCCACCAGCTTATGGTGAAAGTTTATACAACAGAGATATTTATGCTGTTGGTAATAATTTTAGCTTTACAATAAATGATGCGGAATAAAATATCTTATGTAAATTATGCAGTTATCTTTATAGGTATAGTGTTAATTTTAACATCAATTATCTTAAAGATAACTGCTAAACCAATTCTTGAAAATGTAAGTTTTTCCACTGCATTTTATGATAATGAAAGTAATCTTTTAAGGTTAACACTTTCTCAAGATGGAATTTACAGGCTTTATTCTCCACTTGATGAAATATCGCCATATCTTCAAGAGTCTACATTAATGTATGAAGATAAGTATTTTTACTATCATTTTGGTATAAACCCTGTATCAGTTTTTAGAGCAGTGTATTCTTTGTTTGGTGATAATGGGCGTCCTTTAGGTGCATCAACTATTACTATGCAGCTTGCAAGATTAAAGTATAAAATAGATTCAAAATCATTTTTTGGTAAAATCAATCAAATGTTTCATGCTGTTTTACTTGAAATAAAATACAGCAAAAAAGAAATTCTTGAAGCATATTTTAATTTAGCACCTTATGGTCATAATATTGAAGGGGCAGCAGCAGCCTCTGCCATATATTATAATATTCCATCAAAAGATATGACTTTATTTGAAAGTTTTGCCCTTGTAATTATCCCACAAAACCCTAATAATAGAGCGCCAACATCAAATGAAGGAATGGCAGAAAGTATTAAAAGTAGAAAACGTATTTTTCCATTATGGCTAAAAAAACATAAAGAAGATGAAGAGTTAAACTCTATAATTAATATGGAAATAATGGTTCGCCACCCATCTCATATGCCTTTTAAAGCACCTCACTTAACAGATTATCTTTTAAGCAGAGGGCTTCGTGGTCAGATAAATACTACTATTAATCTTGATATGCAGGAATTACTAGAAGATAGTGTTAAACATTTTATACTAGAAAATAGAAATATTGGAATTTATAATGCTTCTGCAATTTTATTAAATCATGAAACTATGGAAGTTGCAGCTTATGTTGGTTCTGCTGATTATTTTAATAATGAAATAGAAGGGCAGGTAAATGGTATAGAAGCTATGCGTTCACCTGGTTCAACACTTAAGCCATTTATTTTTGCACTAGGTATAGATAATGGATTAATACACCCAAAATCATTAATGAAAGATGCCCCTAGGCAGTATGGGGCATATTCTCCAGAAAATTCTGACAGAGGTTTTTTAGGGCCGCTTTTTGCAAGAGATGCACTAATACATTCAAGAAATATACCAGCAATAGAACTTTTAACAAAGCTTCCTAAATCATCTTTTTATGATTTATTATATTATTCAGGAGTAGAAAATTTACAGCCAGAAGAATATTATGGCACATCTTTAGCAATTGGTGGGTTTGAAGTTACAATGGAAAATGTTGCGAAAATGTATGCAGGGCTTGCTAATTTTGGAGAAGAAAAATGTATAAATTACCAGACAGATATTAAGTGTGAGGAAGATAGTTATAGAATGTTTTCTAAAGAAGCATCATTTTTAGTAATGGATATGTTATCTTATAATCCACCAGTTATCGATGCTTTTCAAAATGATTTTATACCTTGGAAAACAGGCACATCATATGCTTTTCGAGATGCATGGAGTGCAGGTATATTAGGAAAATATATACTTGTTGTATGGGTTGGTAATTTTAATGGGCAAGGAAATAATGTATTTTTAGGGCGAACTTCTGCTGGAAAGTTATTTTTTCAAACAGCATCAGCTTTAAAGTATAATATGAATGAAAAGTATACTAGATTATTTCCTCAAGGCAAACTTAATGTAAAAAAAGTGGAAATATGTGCTCCCACTGGAGATTTACCAAATGAATACTGCCCCCATAAAGAATTAGGATATTTTATACCAGGTGTTTCTCCTATTAAAGTAACAGATGTATATAGAAGTATACCAATTGATAAAGCAACAGGACTTAGAGCGTGCAGCTATAATGAAGAAATTACAGAAATGCAGGTATTTGAATTTTGGCCGTCAGATATAAATAAACTTTTTAAACAGTCTGGTATTCAAAAAAAACAGCCGCCACAATTTATGCCTGGCTGTAAAATAGATTATGTTGCAAATACAGGTAATCCACCTAATATTGTATTACCTTCTGATAATGCAGTATATAGTATAACAAGAGAAAAAAAAGATATATATTTTAAAGTAACAGCAGATAGTGATGCTAAAATCTTATATTATTTTGTAGATAATAGATTTCTTGGAACAAAACCTATAGGCGAACCATTTTTCTGGTATGCAGATATTGGAAAACACACCTTAACAGTTACAGATAATTTAGGACGCTCTTCTTCAGTCAGTTTTACAGTAGATATATTACAAAATTAAAATAATAATAAACTTTGTTTTATTTTATACTAAAAATATCTTTTAAAGTATATTTTTTTATTAATTTTTTCATCTAAAATATAGAAAATTTTAAATTTTCTTTTCAAAAAAACCTTTTATTTATAATTATTTAATATATTTTTAAAATATTGTTATAATTATTAAATAAAAACTTGAAATATTTTTTAAATTTATATATATTTAGAAAGTAATAATTATTTATGTGAGGTTCTATTATGATTACAACCACGGTTATTATAATTGGTGGCGGTGCAACTGGTAGTGGAGTCTTACGGGATTTAAGTATGCGTGGTATTCCTGCTATAATGCTTGAGCAGGGTGGGCTGGCATATGGCACAAGTTCCAGATTTCATGGTCTTTTGCACAGCGGTGCAAGGTATGCTGTAAATGATAATGACTCTGCTAAAGAATGTATTGAAGAAAATATGATACTTCGTAAAATTGGCAAACAATGTGTAGAGTTAACAGAAGGTTTTTTCGTTCAAACCCCTCAAGACGATTCAGAATTTATCCCAAAATGGCTAGAAGGTTGCAAAACAGCTGGTATTAAAACAGAAGAAGTTCCGTTAGAAGAAGCATTTCGTTTAGAACCTAATTTATCAAGAGATATATCAAAAGTATATAAAGTGCCAGATTCATGTATAGATGGTTTTCGCTTAGTTTGGCAAAATGCAATGAGTGCAAGAAAATATGGTGGAGAATTATATACATATCATAAAGTAACTGAAATAATAACAGAAAGTGGTAAAATCAAGGGCGTAAAAGCTTTAAATAGAGTAACAAATGAAATAGTTGAATTTGGTTGTGATTATATAGTTAATGCATCAGGCTCATGGGCAGGGGAAATGGTAGCATTATCTGGGCTTGCTCCACTGTCTATTTCTCCAGATAGAGGCACACTGCTTGTTTTTAACCACAGGTTTACATCAAGAGTAATAAACAGACTGCATAAAAGTTCAGATGGAGATATTTTTGTCCCACATGGTTCTGTTACAATACTTGGAACTACTTCAGCAGAGGCTGACACTCCAGATGATAAAACACCAACAAGTCAGGAAATTGTTAAGCTTCTTGATATAGGAAGGGCAGTATTTCCTAATGTAGATGATTATAGGATTTTAAGAGCATTTGCAGGCACACGCCCATTATATGGTGCAAAAGGTGCAGGAAGAAATGCAAGCCGTAATTTTAATATAGTTAATCATAATGATGAAGGCCTGTATGGCTTTGTATCTATTTTTGGTGGCAAGCTTACAACATACAGGCTTATGGCAGAAAAAGTAACAGATGTTATAGCAAATATGGCAGGGGTTAGCACAAAATGCAGAACAGCAGTTGAGCCAATTATCCCAGATATTACAGAAAAAACTATTACAAAGGCAAAAAAATATTTTCCTCAAGGTGCTGTTAAAATAGTTGCAGATAGAATCGGAGCTGATTTTGATAAAGTTCTTGATAATATGGAAAAAAACCAAGAAAAAAATGAAATAGTATGTGAATGTGAGATGGTAACATTATCAGAGATAAAATATGTAGCTGGTGATGATGCATCATATTATTTAAATGACATACGCCTTAGAACAAGGCTTGGAATGGGAACATGTCAAGGGACATTTTGTTCTTTAAGAGCCATAGCAGCCCTTGAAAATGAGAATATAGAAATGAAGCTTAAACCAACAGATAATATTAAAAACTTTTTACAGGAACGCTGGAATGGTTTAAGACCTGCTTTATGGGGTGGTCAGCTTCGTGAAGCTGAACTTACAAGGGCGATTTATATTTCTACACTTAATTTTGATGGAGAAGGTTATGAGGCATAGTGATATAATCGTAGTTGGTGCCGGTATGGCAGGGCTTATGGCTGCAATTACAGCTGCAAAAGCAGGAAAATCCGTAAGTGTATTATCAGAAGGAGCTGGTGTTTTATCTATTGGTAGTGGTGCTGTAGATTTTTTAGGTTATATCAACGGTAAAAAAATAACAGATTCACCATATAGTCATTTAAAAGAATTACCAGCAAATCACCCTTATAGTATTATTGGTGAAGCAAATATAAAAAATGCATTTAACAGCTTAATAGATATCTCATGCAATAATGGTTATAAAATTAAAATAAGTGATGATGGTCGTAACCAAACAGCTATATCCATTGTTGGCACAACAAAACCTACTTATATTTGCAGCGAATCAAATAACGCTTCAAGAGTATTAAATGCTAAAAAAATACTTTTTGTTGGTGTTGAATATTTAAAAGATGCTCAAACTGCTTTAGCTGTTAAACAGGTAAAGCATTACAAAGTATTTTCTGAAGCTGAAATCTCTCATGCAGTTTTAACTTCTCCATTTGGTAAAACTTACAGGGTTTTAAACTGCCTTGATATTGCAAGGTATGTAGATAAAGAAGAAGGGTTTAACTGGCTTAAAACTGAATTATTAAAATGTGCAAAAGGCTATGATGCTGTTATTATTCCACCAATATGCGGCACAATAAATTACGCAAAAAATTATGACAGGCTTATAAATGAAGGGCTTACTGTTGTGGAATCATTATCTATACCACCGGGTGTAGGTGGTTACAGGCTACGGGATGCACTTGTTAGTGAAGCAAAAAAACTGCATGTTAAATTTATAGAAAACTGCAATGTTCAACGTGCTGTTGTCCAGAATAATAAATGTGTGAGTTTAATTGCACTTCATAATAATATAGCAGGTGCTGTAGAAACAGAATATACAGCAGAACAATATATTATTGCTACAGGTGGCGTAATTGGTGGTGGTATCACATCAACTCCAGATAAGGTGTATGAAACTATTTTTAAAATAGAATTAGAATCGCCAAAAACAGTAGAAGAAAGGTCTGATAAAAATGTATTTGGAAATCATGAATTTACTAAATTTGGTGTTAATGTAAATAGTAAACTACAGGCAGTAGGAAGTAATAATACTCCACTTTATGATAATGTTTATTTTGCAGGTAATACGTTATCAAATTATGATTTTCAAACTGAAAAGTCAGGCTATGGTGTTGCTTGTTCTACAGGTTACACTGCTGCATTATCAGCAGTAAATAGTAAATAATAAGGAGATGTATTATGTCATCAGAACATATTAATCCTGATAAATGTATAGCATGTACAATATGCCAGGTTCATTGTCCGGTTGCCAAAGTTACCCCAAACTTTCTAGGACCAAGATTAATAGGACCAGCATATGAAAGGTTTAGACTTCTTGATGTGGCAGAAGAGGAATCACTGCATTATTGTGCAAATTGTAAAAACTGTGATATAGCTTGCCCACAAGGTGTTGCTATTTCCACATTAAATATGGAAGCACGTTGTGCTTATGCTGAAGAAAATGGTGGAAAACTACGAGACTGGGTATTAAGCCATGGTGGTCTTTTAGCAGATATTTTTAAATATATACCAACATTTTTGAAAAACTTTGGTATGCATAACCCTGTAACAAGATTGATTTTAGATGGAATAGGCATATCAAAAAAAGCACCTGTTCCTAAATTTGATAAACATTTCAGGCTTGTTTATAAAAAGTTAAAACAACCTAAATTAGATAAAAAAATAGTATATTTTCCAGGCTGTTATGTTGATGACTATGATTATCAAATAGGGCTTGATATGATATGGATATTTAATAAGGCAGGTTATGAGGTAATAGTGCCTGAAAAATTTGTGTGCTGTGGGCTTCCACTAGTTTCTAATGGATTTAAAAAAGATGCAGCAAAAAATGCTAAAATTAATGTATCTATAATAAAAGAATATAAGGAAAAAAATATTCCTGTAGTTACAGGCTGCCCAAGTTGTGCATTAATGTTTAAAAAAGATGTTCCGGAAATGTTTCCTGAAGCTGTATTTGAAAATTATTCTGGTGGATTAATGGACGCTCAAGAGTTTTTAATGGGTTGTGTTGAACGTGGAGAGCTTAAATTTGATAATAATATGCCTGAAAAATCAATAATATACCATTCTCCATGCCACTTAAGAGCTCAAGGGATAGGACTTCCTAGTATTGATTTAATAGAAACATTAACTGGTAACAAGGTGCAAAATGCACAGGCTGGCTGTTGTGGTATTTCAGGAAGCTATGGATTTAAAAAAGAAAAATATAAAATAGGTATGGAAGTAGGAAGTGAACTTTTTAATACAATTAAAAACAGTAATTGTGAAATAGTTACCACAGAATGTGGAACATGTCAGGTTCAAATCCAACATGGAACAAACCAAAAAGCTTACCACCCAGTATCTGTTATCAGGCATATGGTAGAAGGTAAGTAGCATGTTAATCAAAATATTTAAGGAAGTGAATTTAGTTATGTAGAAGTGATTATAAATAATATGGAGGTTCTATATGAGTAGCAGTATTTTAATAACCATTATTTATGCCTTTTGTGGTGGAATATTTGGAGCAAGTATAGGTGCTTTGTGGGCATTTATTTTATGCACAATAATTGCTGTGATGGGTGCATTAGTAGTGCTTGCAGGTGGTTCAGATTTTATTTTAATGCAGGTGGCATTAGGACCAATTTTTGGACCAGCAGCTGGCGGGTTCTTATCAGGGGTAGTTGCAGCAACTTATGCACATGGTGTTAGAGGTAACCACCCTACAAATAACGCAAAGGATATTGTAACACCTCTTATGGGGACATCCTGGGACGTTTTATTTGTTGGTGGTCTATCTGCTGTTGTATCTTTTTATTTTGCAATGCTGCTTGGTAAAATCCCTTATATTCAAATGGGAGATACAGGTGCAATTTCTATTGTTATTATTTCCTTAATATCTAGAGTAATTTTCTTAAAAGAAAGCCCTTTTGGTAATAGAGAATCAATTGAAAAACATGGTATTTTTGGCACAAATCATTATGAATTATCCTGGTGTGGTTACATGACTCCAAAACCACTTTTAATGATGATAGGTATATCTATGGGTGGAGTAGCTGCTGCTATTGCTGCTGGCACATTAGATGTTTTAAGACCATTATTAGAAAGTGGAAAAATTTCATCTACAGCAGCGTGGAATGTCCCATTATTTTTTACATGGGGTATTTCTGGTATTATGCTTACTATGATGGCATTAGGGCAGGGGGCAACAGGCAAAGTTCCAGTTACCCATGCTATAAGTTTAGTTGGAGCATTAATGTTTTTAAAAACTGAACCATTTTTTGGAACAGATATTGCCATTTTATTTGGTATTTTAGGTGGTATTATGGGTATGGCTGTTCAAGAATTTGGTGCAAGGGTGTTTTGGAACCATGGTGGAAACCATATAGACCCACCAGCATTTTCAATTGCTATTAATACCTTATTTATAAATATATTATTTTCTTTTTTTTAAAATAATGGAGGTAATTTATGGGAAAATATGTTTTAGCGTTAGACCAAGGAACAACAAGTTCAAGAGCAATCTTATTTGATAGAGAAAGCAATATTATACAAATTGCTCAACAGGAATTTTCGCAAATATTTCCACAAGATGGCTGGGTGGAACATAATCCAAATGAAATATTTGATACTCAATCAGCTGTTGTTAGAGAATGTGTTAAAAATTCTGGTGTTTCCTCCAAAGATATCGCTGCTATTGGTGTTACAAATCAAAGAGAAACAACTGTTGTTTGGAATAAAAAAACTGGTGCTCCAGTTTATAATGCTATTGTTTGGCAAGATAGAAGAACATCTGCATATTGTGATAAATTAAAAGAAGAAGGAAAAACTGATTTAATTAGAGAAAAAACAGGGCTTATTCTTGATTCATATTTTTCAGGAACAAAAATTAAATGGATACTAGATAATGTAAAGGGAGCAAGAGAATTAGCAGAAAAAGGTGATTTATTATTTGGTAATATTGATACATGGTTAATATGGAATTTTACAAAAGGTTCTGTTCACGCAACAGACCCATCTAATGCCAGTAGAACATTACTTTTTAATATAAATACAGGTGAGTGGGATAAAGATTTATTGGAGCTGTTTCAAATTCCAGAATCTCTTTTACCAAAAGTAATGCCATCATCAGGAGTAATGGGAGCAATGCACCCAGAATTTTTAGGTTCACCAATTCCTATTGCAGGAGATGCAGGTGACCAGCAGGCTGCCACATATGGTAATGCATGCACAAAAGAGGGTATGGCTAAAAATACTTATGGCACAGGGTGTTTTCTACTTATGAATACTGGTAAGGTAAGCAAATTAAGTGCAAATAATCTTCTTACAACTGTTGCATGGAATTCTGGTAACGGTCTTCATTATGCTTTTGAGGGTTCTGTTTATATTGGTGGTGCTGTTGTTCAATGGCTTAGAGATGGTTTGCAGATTATAAAAAATACATCAGATACAGAAGCATTAGGTAAATCTGTGCCTGATAATGGTGGAGTATATATTGTTCCAGCATTTACTGGTCTTGGTGCTCCATACTGGGACCCTTATGCAAGAGGGACAATTGTAGGTATTACAAGAGGGACTACTAAAGCACATATTGCACGTGCGGGGCTTGAATCAATTGCGTATCAGTCATTAGATATTGTTCGCTGCATGGAAAAAGATGCAGGTATAAAAATGTCCACATTAAGAGTTGATGGAGGAGCAAGTAGAAATAATATGCTTATGCAGTGCCAGGCAGATATGTTAGATGTGGTGGTGGAACGTCCTGTCATTACAGAAACCACTGCACTTGGAGCAGCTTATTTGGCAGGTTTGGCAGTTAATTTTTGGGAAAGCGAAGAAGAAGTTCGTTCTATGTGGAAATTAGACAGATGTTTTGAACCACAAATGACACAGGAACGCAGGGAAAAACAATTATATGAATGGCATAAAGCAGTAAAAAGGGCACAAAGCTGGGTAGAATAATTTACTAAATCATAACTACCCGTTAAACGGGTAGTTTGCTCTTTGGCTATAAGCCACTATCACCTGCAGCATCTAAAGGTGCTGACTTGTTCAAGTCACATCGCAGTTAATACTATTTTATCACTAACAGTGATATTATTTTACCAG
>CASEIN010000071.1 GCA_949287985.1 Mucispirillum schaedleri
ATAATATAATATATAAATAATAATATAATAACATAATAATAAATATAAATAACCAGCTGTTGTGCGTAAAAGCAAAAACAAAAACAGATAGGGAATTTTTAAGAGAGATTATTTTTTTGTTTTTTCTTTTGCATTTTTGCATATACTTCTAATCTTTTAAATTTTGGCTTGTAAGCAATTTTTATGCTTATGTAGTATATTTCATTGTTTAGTATGCTATCTCTTTAAATAAGCCTAAAAGAATGAGAAATAAGACTATATACTTGTGTGGTGTTAGGGTTTGGGCGGTAATGAGTTGTGATAATCTGTATTGTGATGTGCTGTAGTGGTGCGTGTTGTAGTGATGTATGATGTATGCTATAGTGATGTGTGTTATAACGCTGTATATTATACTATGATATTATTTAATATTCTTTTCTAAAATATTAAATAATATTATTATCAATGAGTTATAAAGATACAATTGCATAATAAATGCAATGCTTGTATTTTTATTATTATTTTTTATGTATACTTAATTATTTTTTACCCTGCTTTCTATTGCCATAACTTATTGATACTGTTGTAAAATATCCCCCGTCCCAGCAATTTTTTTAGCAGACGGGGGAGCGTCCTATTTTCGTCGTATATTATATAGCCTTTACATTTCTGACAGTAAAAACATTTTGCCCTGCCTGTTTCTTCATATTTTTGCTTTTAAGCAACGATATTGCCGAGTAAGTATAATTTACCATACTACAGCCCTATCTCTTCTTACAGGCTAAATTATGAACTTTTAAGGGCATATATATAAATCTACTGCTGGATATTTTATTCGCTAAAGATTTTCTCTAGGACTTTTGCTTCTTCACTTGTGGAATGAATAGCAATAAATTTGACATTAAATAATTCGCTTGCTGCAAGGGCTGCTGTTTCTGCTTCATCTGATGAAAAGAACTTGCGTGCTTTTGTTTTTTGTGTTGTTGCAACATTTCCACATTTGCAGGCAAGATAGCCCTTATCAGCATTTGCCACCATATAATATTCTTTCTTTTTGTGATGTTCTTTCATTTTATGTTTTTTTAAATGTTCTTTCAATATTTACCTCATTTTCTTTTTCTTCTTGCTGCCACCTGCCACATGTATAAGAGTTGGTGCGTATCCAAACAACTCACGATATTTAGCTGCTTTTTTCCCTGTTGGTGCTTTACCCGAATAGATAACATCAAGTTCCAGTTTTTCTGCTGCTTTAATTCTTTTTAGGATATTGGTATCAACATTCTGCTTTAAGCTTTCTTTTATACTAGATACTGCTAATGTAAGGCTATCAAGCCTGTCATCATGAGCTAATGCACCTTTATCTGCTGTGATATGAGTAAGCTGATAAAAAAGCATATACCTGTGCCTGATATTTTCTGAATACTGCAAGGTTTTAAGAATATCTCTTTCTATAACATTTCTATCAACCACAAGCCTGTGAGTAGCAAGGACGGGCTCAAGGGTATCAATAATGCGTTTTTCTTTTTGGGTGGTGCTTCTGCTTTCAGCAATTTCAGCTTTACAGCCTGCACTAATAAGCACAGGTTCAAGCAGTTTTGAAAACATACCGTCGCCAAAGTTGCTTTCTACTACCACTTTTTGCACGTTATATTTTTTTGCTATGTTTGCAAGCTTATCAAGATTATCTTTTTCATAGCCACCAGTGAAACCGCCGCTGTCCAGCAGGAAAAGGTACCCATCACGTTCATACACAATAGAGTATGCTGTTTCATCAGTTCCTCTGCCTGATGGGTCTATAGCCATAATTCTTTGTTTATAAGGCAGGTATTTTTCTCCTACCATAGAGCCTTGATAGTAGTAATCGCCCTGCAAACCACAGGCAGCAATATTTAATTTATCTTTAGCTGCTCTGGAGTGTATAAGTTTTTCGGGTGCTTCTTGAATATCTAGGTCATACACAATAATATCTTGCAGCTTTAATGGGTATCTTTGAGCGTCAGATAATGCAGTGTCAAGCATAAACTGTAAAGCAAACCCGGCTTTTCCGTATTCTATCTCACGAGAGAGAAGTTCCTCTGCATTAAACCTTTTGGGGTCTGTGGCTTTTCCTTGAATATCTGGGTTATTGATTACTGCATTTTTAATGCTTGGTGCAAGCTTTTCTCCATAGCTTGAAAGTTTAGTAATATCAGGGTATTTAGCCGTCCATATCCGTGTGGTGTAGCCTCTATCAGCAAGTAAATTGTAAATAGAATTTTCGCTTTGTGGTGTTCCAAGATAGATAATAGTGCCACCAACTTTTAATATGGCAGCAGCTTCTTTAATGCTTTCTGAAAGCTTTTCCCTTTGTTCGTTCGTAAGGGAATTGTTTGGTGTTTCAACATCATCAAAGATAATGTAGTCTGCACGGCTTCCTGTCATCTGCCCTGTAATACCTACTGCCTTTACGCTTGGGCTTTTGTCTGGCTTAATGTTTGCTACATCAAAAGCGTCTGAAGCACTTCTTTGGTGAATATCTGGCTGCATACAGGTAAAGAGTTCGTTTGAGTAAAGTAATTGTTTACAGAAAGAAACAAACTCTCTAGCATATTTCATGCTGGCAGATACCACTAAAAACTTTAGCTCTGGGTTAAGCCGTAGTTTCCATAGGACAAATGCCACAGTAAGATATGATTTGCCTACGCCCCTAAAGGCTTCAATAAGTTTTTTATCTATAGTGTCATCTGATAAGAACTTTGCAATATCCATTTGGACAGGTGTTGGTAGCGGCAGGGATAGCCCCTGCCAAATGTAAGCTACCACCTTTCTAAAATCGTGAGCCCATTCTGGAAGTTTAGGGTAATTATTTTGCATTAATTACACCCCATTTCGTTTTCCAGCTGCATAAGCATTTCATCGCTTATGCTTTCTGATAATTTTTCAGCTACTGCTTTAAGTTTAGGGTTTTTAATGCTTGCAGAATTTACGCCGTTATCTTTTAAAAACTTAAGCATATTGTTAACATCAGCAGCAGTGACATCGCCACTTTTTATTTTGTCTAAAAAGTAATCAGAAATTTGTTCGTGGAGACTGGCTAGTTTATCTTTTTTACTCATTTAACTTTGCTCCTTAACTTATCTTTGATGAAAGTAACAAAGGCTTCTGAAAGAGTAAGCCCGATATCTGTTCCAGAAAAAGCAGCAAGTCCACCGATAGCCACAGCCATTTTGACTGGCACATCTGGAGCAAGCCACAGCACTGCTTCAAAAGTAAAGTATGAAATAAACATGGCAGAAAGGCATGCCCAGAACTTGTGTTTAAATGTGTATGTTTTAAGCGGTTCTTCCCTTTCGCTCCTGGCATGAAACCCAGAGAGTGCGCCAAAGATAGAAACAACGAGCAGCCAAATATATACAGAGTGTTCTTTAATATAGTCTGTGATAGTGTTAATGGTTAATCTCCTTTTGTGCAAAATATAACGGTTTGCTCTAGTTCTCTTGCATAAGCAAGAATATTAATGTTGTCATAAGCAGGGCTGCCTGTTGGTTTAGGTTTTTCTGGAATTTTAGGGTTGCATTTAACGGGTATGTATACTTCTTTTATGTTTTGTTTGTAGATAGTTTTAGGGCTGCAGCCAAAGAGTATAAGTGAAAGCAGGAAGAAAAGAAAGGCAAGAGCTATATGGTGCAGGTCCGCCTTATTTTTTTTATATGTTTTTTCTTTATTCAATTTTGAAATAATCGCTTGCTCTTCCATTTAAAAACTCCTCTTGATTTTGTTTGATAATATGTAGAATATTTTCGCACGAGTTATTGTCTTGTATGTTTTTTGTGGTATATTTAATCATATTATCTTTTTGTATCTGGATATTTTGCAGTGCCTGCTTATGCTGCAGGCTTGCTTTTTCTTGGTTTATCTGCAAATCTTTTATTGCTTTGTTTTGTTTATCGATGGCAATATTTGCACTTGTTAAGCTGTCTTGAAGTAATACGCCCTGTAATTGCTCTTCTTTTAGGTCTATTTCAAGAGATTTAACTTTTGATTTATAAATTACCACCGTAGTAGCAAACGCCCCAGATAAAAGCAAAATGATAACAATAAGGGCAAGTGTTACCTTGCCCGTAGATATTAGATTAAGCACAATTAGCCTCCCTGTTTGCTTCTATCTCGTAAGGGTTATTTTTATATCCATACTTTATATTGTAGTAGAGATATTTAATAATAAACTTTAACCTGCCCTCACGGCGAACCTGCTTAATGTGGCAGTGTTCATGCTTATAGTGTGTTTCTGAAATATATGGCTCGCCGATAGTCAATATGTTTAAAAATATTGGGTCTATCATAGCCACCTTACTTGTAGGCGAGCACATAGTTTTTTTAAATACCCATAAAATAATATTAAATGGGAAATATGCTTTTTTAACTTTCTTCATTTTGCACCTGAACTGCGGCTTGAGCTGCTTTTTCAGCAGAATATTTAAACTCTGCTGTGCCGCCCAAATGTTCTGTTAAAAGCTCATAAACGTATTGATACATTTCTTTTGCATTCATTTCAGAAACATTTTTTCCTTTTGGGTTTTCAATATTTACATAGTGTTTAGAATAAACCACTCCGAGCCCTTCTTTTCTTTTTTCAAGGCTTGAATACACTCTGCAAACACATTGAAAGCCTTTATCACTTGCCTTATAATAAGGCATACGATAATACAGGTCTGTAACAATTCCATTTTCCAGTTCTGCATTTTTTACTAAAATTCCCATAGTTTTTTTCTCCTTTTATTTTCTTGCGTATGCTATTCTTATTTGTTTGTTTGGGGCAATAATAATAGTTGCTCCCACATCTGCATTATCTGCAGCAAGGTTTATATAAAATTCTCCGTTATCAGTGTTGTAGTTCCATGTAAGCCCTGCATTAATACATGTGCCCAGTGCTCCCGATGCTTCCACGTTCATAGTTGAACCACCTCGAGACACATTATTCACAGTAAGACCTGAATGAGAATGATTTATCTTACTGTATAACTCATCATGATTATGTATATGGCTATGACTTGCTGCTGCATATTCGGTGTGTTGGTGGTTTATTTTTGAATAGGTGTCATCATGATTGTGGTCAGCTGCTGCAAAGCCGCTATCAGATACATCTGTTTTTTTTACATACATTTCATCATGATTATGTGTTTGCAGTGCAGATTTTACACCATTTAAGTTTTGGTTTAAAGTATTAACTGCACTATCTGTATTAGCTTTATGGGTCTCTATTGCGCTTTGCAGACTTGTTTTAATACCAGATACAGTGTTTAACACTTCTGTTTTATTTGTTTCTATAGCACTTTGTGTTTGAGATTTCAATGTTTCCACACTAGTTGCAATGAAGTCAAGGTTTACTTTAAAACCATCTACCACTTCTATTATTTCTTGTTTTGCAGTTTCCAGGTCGCTGTCAAACTCATGCTCTAGTGTTTGGATAGCAGAGTTAATCTCATGCTTAAAAGTTTCAACACTGCTTTTGACTTGTGCAATATCGCCATTTATGGTGTTAACAGCGCTATCCACTTTATTATCAAGGGTTTCAACAGAGCTTTTAATCACTCGGTGTTGCTCTTCGTTTTCTTGTATATGTGTATGTATCGCACTCATAATACCTTGTACAGTAAGCCCTATACCTGTCTCTAATGTGTTTATAGCACTATCTACTTTAGTATTAAGAGTGTTGACAGCGCTGTCTACCTTATTTTCTAACGTTTTAACAGCACTATCTACACCACTTATTTTCCCCTCAAGGCTTTTGATAGCAGACGATACAGCATGGCTTATGGGTTTATCCATATCGCTTGTATTATCAGCGTTGCCAAGCCCTACCTGTTCTTTTGTAACTTGGTGCGGGTTATTAAGGTCTTTGGTGTGGGTTGTAAAACTTTCCACGCCAGCCTCTACAGTTTCTAAAATCTCGTTAATATCGCTGGCAAGCTGCTCATCTATCAGCTCTTTTACTGGATTATCATTATCCATTATTCACTCTCCTTATTTGTTTCTAGTGTTTCCACTTTTTTTCTTAACTTAAATAATCTTGTTATATTAGCCACAGTAATGCGTGCCACATTGTTTATTTTATCTATCAGCCTGTTTTCCTGTTTACTGATAGCTTGTTTAAGTTTAAATTCCCTTGTCATACTGGCAAGATTAATGCGTGCTAATTTTTTGATTTTCAAATTAAGTTCAGTTTTAATTTTTTCTAAAAACTCATATACGGCAGTTTCATCATCATAGTTGCCAATAATGATGGCTTCTATTTTTTCCACATCAGCAATAAGCCTAGCAAGAAGTATTTTGATTTCTGTATCAATTCTTCTTCTTTGGGCAGTTTCTACACCTATAGAAGTATTAAGCAGCAAGACTTTATTGTTTAACTTTCTTACTTCTTCTGTGTATTCTTTTAATGCTTTATCATCTATAACACTGCCAGGCACGCTTTCTTTTAGTATTACCACTTCTTTTAAAACCCCTACTAAAGCATTTATTACTTTGTCATATTCCACAAACAAGTTCTCAATGCGTTCGTTTTGGTGTGATATGTCATCAGATAAATCATTATATCTTTTAGAAAACACTTCACTCATGGAGTATATGATTTCTTTTGTGTTCTTATCTTGCTCTTTTATGGTGCTTGATAATGTGCTATATTTTGTATTTAAAAGACCGACATCTGTTTCCATGTTTTTAATTGCTGCTTCCATATTAACCGATGTATTGTTAAGGTTTTCTATATTTTCTTGAAAGGTGGTGCATTCGTTATAGGCAAGCTCTGCCATAACTTTAAAATCATCAAGCCCTGATACATTAGGTTCAAGAGTATTTATTTTTTCTTCCAGTGCTGCAATTCTTTCAAGCAGCGGTGCAACATCATCTGTGCGGCTGCCATCTTCGATAATTAAATATGAGCCGTATAAGTTTTTTTCCACCCAAAGCCTTGAGCCCTCAATAGAGTAATCAAGCCCCTCTACAAGAGTTTCATAATCAAGCCTTATCCTGTAGCTGTCATATTTTTCTGTTAAAAGAATAAGAGAGCCCTTTAAGAGCTCTCCATTTTTTAGTTCATATTTAATAACAACCTCCAAAAAACTTTACAAGCCTACGGACAGGCTTGCTTTAGTGAGCAGCAAAGAATTTACTTCTGTAGCTGCGTTCTTTTTTCATTCTAGGACAGAATGAAAAATAAAGGTTTACAAGTCACTAACATTTACGCCATCTTTTACAAACCTTTCTATTTTATAACTTTCGCTACGCATAATGTTTTCTTTTTCCTCCTGTAGCCTTTTCGTAAAAGCGGTATTGCCTTTTAAAAATTCTCTTTGGGCTGCTTTTTTATATCTTCCCATAACATCTTCCAGCAACCCTGCACGGATACTTTTACCGTCCGTATTAAACTTATTGCCTGCCTTTTTCCATGCATAGCTTTCTGTTAAGTTTTCCAGTGCCTGCATAAGAGTTTTACCACCTATTTTAATCTGTCCCTGCAGGCGTGAAAGTTCAGAATATTCAACTGGCGTAAGTTTTACACCTTTAATAATTTTGCTTGGTGCTCCACCTCTAATACTTTCAGCATATGGCACAACCTTTTCTAATGCAATATTATCTTTTGCATTACTCCAAAGGTATGACTGCTCTTGTGTCTGGCCTGTAATAAAATTATATTTGGCTGGTGCTTTGTCTGATAAGAAAGGAATATTAGAAGCAAAGCGTAAATCCCACTCCCCACCTGTTTCTTTCATCTGCCCATCAATTTGCCTTGCTGTAAACCGCATAGCAGATGAAAATGGAGTAAGCCCTGAAAGTAAGTTTTGTGCAGTATATTTAAGGCTTGGTGTCTCTGGGTTTTGGATAGCCTCCATTAAATCCATAACACCACTTAAGTATGTTTTATTACCTATATTTTCAAGGATAACAGAAATGTATGTAAGTGGTGTAATAGTATCATCTCTTTTTGCCCTATCGTATGTGGTGGCAGCCATACCAAAGAAAGCGCCAAAGGGGTCAAGTCTGTTGTAAGGTATCCATTTATCCCCAAGCCTAATAGAATAAGGTAATCTTCCTTGAGCTATCCATAACTGCTTTTCTTCGCTGTCGCTTGGGTATGCTCCAGTGATTAAGCCATCAGCTGCCAGTGATACACCCATAAAACCCAACGCCATGCCAAGTGCTGCTTTACCCTCTAGTGCAGCTGCAGCTTCGCCGCCTTTTTCATACTCTCTTTTAATCCATGTGGGAGCGTGCCGCATAAATGGAGTATGCTCAATAATATCTTTGATTAAGTTTGTAGGGGTTGTAATAAACGGCACAAATGGTCTTAATGCTGGTATGCTTTTTATAGCTATGGCAGCTTTGCCTATTTGGGTGGAGCTGTCAAGGGGCTCTGTCCAAGTCTGACGCATAGCATAATTTAAAGCTTCTTTATTTATGCCTGCTCCATTATAGAAAGCGTTATCCATCTCTTTTTGGATAAAGGCTGCTTTGTCACTTACTCCCTCTTTTATGGCTTTTTCTATTGCATTAGAATATACTTTACTTCTATAAGCCATTTGCTTAAAAAATTCATCTACTGCTCCCATTGCTCGCAGCGGGCTTTGCAGGAAACTTCCAACATATCCCAACGCCTTTGCAATAACATCAACTTCTCCCCTTGTGTTATAATAGGCGTCTACTGGGTTAATATTAGAGTTTTTATAAGCTGAAGATACATACTGCATTTTCAAATCTTCGGCAATTCTTGCGGCATTGATTTTAGGATAATTTTTAGTGCTGTCTAAAATATTTCCACCAGTTTTAAGTGCAAGTTTTGCAGCCTTTAAGCTGTCTCCAAAGGCAGCTTTATATCCTGCAAACTCTCTCACGCCTTTCATAAAACTATCACTGTCGCCCCTTAATGCTCCACCTACAATTTTTTCCATTGGAGAAAATATCATTTTCATGGTAGTGCCTGCAAAGTTAAAAATGTGAGTAACAGGCGAAGATAGCAGGTTATTAACAAAATATGTCATAAGACTTTCCCCTGCATAAGCCATGTTACTTGTTTCTTTTCTTGTAAGCATTCTTAAAAAGGCTGTTTCATCAGCAGCAAATAAACCAAGTAACGCCTGCTTATGGGCAGGGTTATTCATATCAAGCCCCATATCAATAAGCTTTGTGGCAGCGTTTAACCTTTTGCTGTCAATTACAGCCCCATCGCCTGCTAATGTTTTTATATCGTTTGGGCTGATATTTAAGTTATCGTTTTTTACAGAAACTTTTTTTGTGTTTTTAAAGGCTTCTTCTTCAAGGTTATTTAAGAGTTTAGAAAGTTCCTGCCTATCAGGCTTTATACGAAGAGAGCCTAAAGCCCTGCCAAGTGATGATATAATGGTTTGAGTTCTAGCTAAAGTTGTGGCATATTCTTCATAAGCTTTTGTTAAACTTTCATTGCTTACCCCTTTATTTAAAAGGTTGTTTTCAAGCTCTTTTACAAACTTGTTAGTTTGAGCAACGGCGTCAAGCCTGTAATATAAAAGGCGTGGAGATAAAGTGTTTAGGACATTGCTGTCAATTTCTAAAAGCCGAGCCATATCTTTATCTATTAAGTCTTGGCTTTGCATTGTTTTAACTGCCAGAGCCATCTCATTGTGGCTCATCTTGTAGCCTACTTTATCCCTTACTTTATCCATAACAGCACGGTATAAATGTTTATCTTTTTCCCCTATTTTTGTAAAAGCCGGGTTTTCTCTTACAACTTTGGCAAAGGCTTCAACAACATCCGTATTGCCTCCAAGCAGCACCTCTTCTACATTGTGAGCAATATTGCCTGAAAGTTTTTCAATATCTTTTTTTAGAGCTTTATTTTTGCCGTTATTTATAATATGTTTTTTATACGCTCTATAATCATCATATTTTGCCCCAGATGAAAGTTTTATCATCTCATCGATATTTACATCATTTTCCTTTTTTATCTCTTTTTCTGCCGCACTTCCTGCCTCATCATCTATTCTTCTTGCAGCATTTTCTGCCTGCTCATGTAATGTGGAAGCCATGTTGTTTGTAAAAGACTTATCATATACGTCTTTTAATTTATTTCTGCCGTAGGATTTAGAAGCCTTGATGATGGATAAAAGCCCATCAAGAGCAACACCAAGCCCAGCACTTTCAATTGCAAGCTTAAGCCTTGCCTCTGCTTTTGTGTCTGTTTCTTTTGCTGACAAAAATTCTGTTACAGGGTTTGCAAGAGATGGCACTTCATTAATAATATTTGAAAGCCTTTCTTCGTTTTCATCAAATACTGCAAAATCCCCAAGTGCGCTTTTAAAGGCAGTCCCTGCAATTTGCCCGCCTCTTGTGGTGGCATTATTAATGGCAGCAGCCGCCTTAACACCTTTTTCAAATTTAGCAACACTAGAGATAACTCCAGCAGCTTTTATAAACTTGCCAGCACCAACAAGCCCAAGTGCTCCTTGAGTAATAGTGTTTGTAATATCTCCCAAAGCTGTTTTTGTTTCAAGCTCTGGCATAATACGTTCAGCTTCTTCATCAGAAAACATGTTTGGAAGCTGCACAATACTTTCTGCGGCGTCCAGTGCTCCACCTACCACACCTCTGCCCATATCAGCAGCATAGTCTAGTATGCCTAAATCTTCTTCCTGTGGTGCTTCTTCCTGCGGTTTCCTGCTGTTATACTGTTGATTAAAATCAATAGGCATTTAATCTCCTTTATAGCTTTGTAAAGGGGACAGGTTCCTTTCCACCTTTCCCCTATCTAAAAAATTAATTACACCCAAATAGCCTTAAAAAATACTCCTGTCCTTTTGTGGTAACTCTAGGTGTAAGGCTTATAATAGCTTTACTGCCTGTATCAATAACAGTTTCTTTTATTTGAAATAAACCCTGTTCCATAGATTTTTGGCTAGGCATATTTAAATCTTTGCTTTTTCCTTTTATAAGGTAGCCATTTTCTCTTAAATAATCAAAAAGCCTTTTTCTGCCTATATCTACACCGTTTTGCTGTATCAGCTTTGCCATTTGCCCTACGGATATTGTATCGCTGCTGCTTGCAACACTGTCAGCAAAAGCAACTTTAGGCTTGTTTGCTTCTATTTTATTGTTAAGCTCTGCTATTTGTCTTGCTTGGTTTAATGCAAGCTCCAGAGCTTCTACCATATTTTTAGGTGCTTGGTGGTTGTATGAGCCAGTCTTCCTTATCTGTGGTAACACATCGTTTACTACCCACTGCCTAAAAGGGCGAGCCTTTGGTTTATCACTTCTCATTAATACGAAGTAAAGCTGTGGCTCTGTGATAAATGTTGCATTTTGCTGTCTGCCTAAATTATCAGAGATGGGGTAGATTAAATCTAGGTCATCTCCAAACTCTTTGATAATGCTTGTTTTCACATCGCTATTATTTACGATACCTAAAATATCGCACACATCTCTTAAGCAAAATAATGGGTTATCTTTATCTCCTATAACCCTAACCTGTCCTAATTCACTTTTGTTAAATACTTGTAAGTTGTTCATTTACTTTTTCTCCTTATAATTTACAGCTGCTTCTAATAAATTTATAAACATGTTATTATTGGCAAGCAATACATCTAACCTCATCAAGATATTGTCTATATCACATTGACACTCTCTTACTATTTCTATATAAAAACGTACTAGTTCTTCTGCTGTGTCAAATAATCTGGCGTTTCCATTTTCATAAAGAACAATAAACTTTTGCTTTCTTAATACTTCTAGCACTTTTTCATAAGTATTATAGTTAAAAGCTTTATCTCCATAGAGCACATTCCATTGGTTACCTACCCGTTTTGCTATCGTGCAGCTAGGCATTTGTCGTGAAAATATTTCTTGCTCGTGCTGGTTTAAACAAAAATCTCTGTCATCATGGTTTAGTAATTCTTTTTTTTGTATTTTCATTATTTTTCCTCCATTTTTATTTCTTTTCTTAAGCCGACTATTACTTTGTTGTAGTCTTTAATAAGGTTTTGGATATGGGCTAAAGCTTCGCATATCTCTAAAACCTGCTCTGTTATTTTTGCCCTTTCTCTTTTTGTAGCCCAATGGCTTTGCATACGACACGAAAGCTGCATTAAAAGAGTTTCCCTGTGAGATGTTAATGTCTCTATTTCATTTTTGATATGTTTTATTCCTGCCTTTAATGCTTGTTTTTTTGTTTTATATTTTGAGACTGTTCCGTTCCAAAACACTTGGCAGCATATTACTTTACGTGTATCAATATCTATTTCGGTGGCAATAGTTAAATCTTTTTTGTAAAAACGTTTCTTTATATCTTCCATATTTACCTCATTAAATTTTGGTAACAAAAAACCCCGCCAAAATGACGGGGTAAGTGTTGTGCGTGTTCGCTTATCATTATTTTTAACGAAACCTGTATTCTGGTTGCACCAGAAAATTATAATATTTTTCAGTATATTTCATGGCTTCCAATTCATCAGATACTATACCATCTGTTATTGCCTGCCTCAAAGCTTTTTCAATATCATGTTTCAACTCCAACGCAGCTTGACCATCTTTTATCTTTATATCAATATGAGTAAACACATATTTCGTTCCAGCTTTTACAAGACCGTTGGTTGTTTCTTCTTTTGTTTTAATGTTTTTATCAAGTGCTTCAAGTAATTTTTGATAGTCTGATGGGTGTATATCCCCATTGCGATAAGCATTAGTAATCTCATCTTTACTTTTAATACGACCTGTTACAATGCCCTCTAAATAGTGGTTATAGCTTCTTAAGTAACTTTCTGTTTTAGGCACAGTATAACCTTTTATTCTTGATTTTTGATAATCAATTATAGCTTGCCCAAAAACATAAAAATCAAGTTTCAGCTTATCTGCAATTTCTTGTGGGGTTAAGGTTTCTAAATCTTCTCTAGTAAGCAAGCCAGCATTATATGCGTCTTTTAAAAGGTCTATCCCAGTATAATAATTTTTGTTATATTTTTTAGTATTTTCCTGTTGAGCACTTTTTTCAATAAATTCGCCATACGATATTACTTCAGCAAAAAGCAGGTTTGGTATAAACAATAAAAGTGCAATAATTATCTTTTTCATATTAATCTCCAAGACCTTTAAATACAGTAGGGTTTTTTACATGTCTTTTTTGTCTGCTTAATATATCAGACGGTAAAAACCCATCGTTCAACAAACGTATATAATCTCGCCTTATCTTTTCATCTTTTGGCAACACTCTGCCATCAACAACCTTAAACTCAAATCCAAACTCTTTTTCCAATACCTTTGGGTTTTTGTTATATATCTTCAACAGGTTTTCTTCTGTTAAAGTATCGCCTTTTAGCATACTTGTCAAGTGGTCGTCCCATTTTTCTTCACGGTATACTCCAGAGTTTCCTTTTGATTTAGCATAAGCCTGCCTTAACTGTTCCTCTGATACTCCTACCTCTCGCAAGATTTTTGCATTGTCAGAACCTAGAAAGTCCGCTTCTGTTACACCTGGCGTAAAATAAAGTTGTGGCTGAATAAGTTTGCCACTTTCGTCCCTTTCTGCTTTTGTCACTCCCTGCACAATACTTTCTGCTGTTTGCTCTTTTAATTGTAAATCATTAACTGCTGGTTTTGCAAGGTTACTATATGTTCCTGCACCAATTTCAAATTGAGATATGGCTTGATAATATTTTTTTGCAAACTCTGCCGCTTCTAGTTCATCAGCTACCTTGCCATCTACTATTGCTTTCCTCAACGCTTCTTCAATATTGCTTTTTAAGTTATTTGCCCTATCTGGTTCTGTAGAGCCTAGCTTAATATCAATATCTCCAAACACATATTTTAATCCAGCATTTAATAAAGAGTTTGTTTTTACGCCTGCTGCCCCTGTATTATTATCAAACTCATTAAGAAGCCTTTCATAATCTGATGGGTGTATATTTCTATTGTGGTAAGCGTCAATTATTTCCTGCTTACTTTGTATTCGTCCTGTTCTTATGCCCTCCAGATAATAATTATAACTTCTTAAGTGGCTTTCTGTTTTTGGGGTTGTATAGCCTTTTACTCGTGCTTCTTGGTAATCAACAATAGCTTGCCCAAAACTGTCATAATCAAGCTTTAGTTTATCAGCTATCTCTTGTGGTGTTAACCTTTCTAAATCTTTTCTTGTAAGCTTACCAGCATTTAAAGCGTCCTTTAAAAAGTCCATGCCATCTTCATAATCCCTAAACTCTTTTACTTTTTTATTCTGCTCTATTAATGCCTGTTGGTTTATACCAGTAGAGATGATTTCATTAGATAACTCTTTAGCCTCTGCCAGAGAAAAAAGTGCAATATCTTCATCATCTGAAATATTGTTATTATCTGTATGCCCCCAAGAGTTATAAGCTGCCTGTAATTCCTTATCACTGTTTGCTTTATTAAGTGTAACAATAAGCAAGGCTTCTGCCATATCTGCAAGCTCTGGCTCTTCCATAACTTCTGCTTTTATAGCAGCCATTAAACGCTCTTTTGTTTCCTGCGGCGTCATTCCCGCTCTTCCCGTTTCTCTCATTAAGCCCACAAGATTATTAACTATTGGGCTATCACTTAGCATAGCAATTTTAGAAATATCATCGGCTGCTGCTATATCTTGAATTAATCCATTATGCCCAACGCCAACCTTTCTGCCGCTTACTTTCTCATAAAGCACTGTAGCGTTTTTTAATTTTGACTGTAGCTCTGGGGTTAATTCTCCATAGGGCACGTCTGTTAGTGGCGTCTGCTTATCGTCTATTATAACAGCCATAAGCCCATCAGTAGTATTTCTTAATGTGTCCTTAAACTTATTTTCTGCTATTGTATCTCTTAAGGCTAGATTTTTCTCATTTACATTTCTAATGTGCTTTTCTTGCATTAGGGCAAACAGCTCTTTATTTGGCATACTTTCATAATAATGCCTTGTATCATCATCATAATTTTCCAAGTCTTTATCAAAGTTAAGCACATCATCTGCCAGTCTTTTGTTATATTCTTCTACTGATAGATTTGCATAGCCCTTATTAATATAGTCCTGCTCCAGTGTTGCTTTCTTTTTAGCAAGTAAGTTTTCTGCCATACCTTTAGCTAAATACTCCCTAGTCCAAAATGATGTGCCCAACGTATTAAACTTGCTGACCTGCCTTTTTTGTTCCTTTAAATATTCTTCCACATTTTTATCGCCTGTTCTCATCATATTTAAAAGGTCTTTATTAGCTTGTGCTTTAGCTTTTGATTTTTGCTTTTCTATAAATTCATCTGCTAATCTGTCCCCTTGAGCACTAATGCCTTTTAAACTTTCAGCAAGGCGTATCCATTCGTTACCCTGCCCGTATACTTCATCAGGGTTAACAAAAGCTTTTGCACTCATTAGTTTGGCAGCAGGGGCTATGCTTAAGCTGCTCCTAGCGAAATCTGATTTCATTTTCATTCCTCCTTAAAACTTTGTAAAGGGGACAAGTCCCCTAAATTTTTGTCCTTCTCATACCGTCTGCTGTGCTTCCCATAGCAATGCTTCCAATATTTAAAGCTGTGCCTGCCCACCTAGCAGCTGCATTACTTTGCTTAATATCCTTAAGCCCTGCTATTTGGTTTTTAGCAGACTTCATATACATACTTCTTGCCATATTATGCTGGCTCTCCTGCATTCTTAAATTTGCCTGCATAAGCGAATTATCTTGAGCGAGCATTCTGCTATACTCATTGCTTGTAAGCCGTGCTGCAAGCCCTTCGCTTTCACTTCCTGCTTCACTTGTTGCTGCTTGCTGCATATTATTAATTTTTGCTTTAAAGCCCTGCTCTGCCGCCTGCTTTCTTTCCTGCTGCTGCTGCAGGCCCTCCTGCCTAGATAAGTCGTTGGCTTCTTCTATAACCATATTAGCGTTATGCACATTGGCTTCATTTTGTGCTTCTATGGCTTCCTTTTCTTGATACATTTCCGCAACTGTGCCACCTATGGCACTTACACCCGCAATAATCCCTGTTGCTATTGATACTGGTTCACAAATATCCATTCCTCCTTAAGAACGGGGACAAGTCCCCTTTCTTCCTTTCCCCTACGCCACTTTGCTTTCGCTCACCGCTCAAACAAAGCATAAGGATAAATAATAACGATACACGCTCGTTATTATTTAAATCACCATTTATCATAAGATGTATGCCTATAAAATCCTGCTGACTATTCCACACATTCCAAAAGCTCCCTTTTTTTTGCTATATATATTTTCTTATTATCACTATGCTCCCCTGTGAAATTCATCTTCAAAACTTTCTCTAAAAACTTGTGATGTGTTTTTGCTTGATTATGAGGCAAAGCAAGGACGGCATACACACTTGGCGGATATAGCCCTAATTCTTTCTTAATTGCCTTTCTAACGGCTTTTATTAATGCTTTAGGGTATTTAGCCACATCTTTACTAACAAGCAGCCACAGGCAAATATATGGATAATTAGGATAGGTGCCGCCAATGGCGATAACTTTCTCTTCCCTTTTTATGTAATAAGCATAAGTGGTGCTTAGTCTTTCTAAAAAAGCTTCATACGTCCAAGAAGCCATTTCTAGCTTATCATCATCTGCTAGGTTGTCCCAAAACTCTTTTATCTTATCCTGTTCTACATAGTCAATACTGCCAGTATCTGTATTAGTAAATGCAATCTTAATTGCTCCTATTAGCATACACCACCTCCATATCATATTCAATTATGTTAAAGTTGCTGTCCCTATAACTCTCAATAGATATTTCCACATCTTTATTTTCTGCCATAACTAAAAACCTGTTACGGCTATTGCCTATTATCTGCCTTGTTTCTTCCTGTCTGCCTTTTCTTTTTATACGCACAAAATAGACGCTCTCTTCCATTGCTTTTATCGTCATTGTTTTAAGCAGTGTTTTCATATCTATGGCTTGAGTATTACTTCTTATAAAGAATGTGGAAAAAGTATAGCTTGATTTATACATATCAAAACTACCATCACTTTTTAAGTTATCTGTAAAGTTTGTATCACTATGACTTATAGCAAGCTTTTCAAAAGATATTACCCCGTTTCTTTTTATTAAAAGATATAGAAAGCCTTGCAGTATTTCCCCATAAAGCACATTACCACCAAAAATCCATTTATGCCACGCACTTTGCAAAAGCTCATTATTTTCTTTGATAAAGCTGTAGCAGTAGACTTTATCTGTGCCGTTAATTAAAAACAACATTCCATCTTCTAATGATACACATATTTTATAAATGCCTTGTTCTATGTATCTTGGGATATGGCTTGTAATATCATTAGAATAACCATATACATCTGTTTGGGAGCTTGGTTTATATTCTCGCACCCTTACATACTCTCCCTTTTCCCCTGTATAGTAAATAGAAGTATCGCATACCACAGGTCTTGCACTCATATTTGTATCAAACTGGATAACTGGCTTTATGGCTGCACTGCTGTTAGATAATACTTCGCCGTGTTCTAAAGCATACATTGAAGCGTTACTATATAAGAATAGTGCTTCCATGTAGGAAACAGCATGTTTTAAAGCGTCTGCTTTTGTGCCAGAGATAGCAACACTAACAGGGTCGCTATCAAGCATTGTGGTTGCTGTTGTGGCAAAGAAGTTAAAAAACCTTTTGCTTTCTGAAAAAGTGATACCGTCATCTGTTAAAAGCCCAAGCCTGTTTTTATAAAACACAATATCTTTTATTTGCTTATCCACAATGTCGGGTGCTGGGTTTGTTTCCCTGTCCCCTGCTTTTCTTTTTTCCCATTGAGCTGTTTCTACCACTATACCGTCATCAGTAATTTTTAAAATGTGTGGCATTGTATTATCTATAAAGCCCACATCTTCCCCTAGTTTAGCACACTCTTTCCAGTAGCCTTCTCCAAATTCCCCTTGTTTTTTTTCTTCTGTAACAAATTCTATGTAGTAATCATCTTCATTGCTGCTGGTATCGCCTATTACTTTCATACAATAGCCGTGTGGTGCAACTAATGGCAAATCAGAAAAACTTTTACATTCGTTTTTAAACGTATCAGTTAATGTTCCACCAGCACTATCTGTTATTTCTAGTTTAACATTTGCTAATCCCACGTGTTTATATACCTTATCTATATTAGGTAAATTCATAAGCGGCATAAGTTTGCCGTTACAATTGCTAGACGGGCACGGTTTGTTCCATTCGCTATACTTATTTTGCACTTGACCATTTCCTGCACCAATGTTCCACTTATGTACGTGCGGTGGCAGCTCACTAACAAGCCCCCAGATATCGTGAGTAATCTCTCCAGTGCAAAAATAATATGCACGAGAAAAATTTTCTGTACCAATTGAATACATTAATTTTTGCAAAACATCGCTTGCCGTAATCTCTTCCTGTGGGTTAGCAGGCACTGTATAGGACGCTGTCTTTCTTTGCACCCCTAATACTTCCTGCGTTGCATAATATGTTTCCCCATAGGCAGCCTGTTTTATTACGCAGAGAGAACGCTTTTCCAGCTCTACTTCTTTTACACTTTCCCCTTGCACTTTCTTTTTTGTATTTAATAGAAAGTTGTAATCTCTTATGGTGCAAAGCCTTAAATCACTTCTTGGGTTGTCACTTACTAAATATTCTACTTCCCCACTTTTGCCTATAAGGTTGCCTGCTAAATCATAGACACTTGCAACACCCTGCTTGTTTATAATCAAAAGTCCGTATTCTTCATCACTTCTTTTTATGAAATCTATAAACTCATTACCAGTGTATTCTATTTCTGCTATATGATGAGTGCCGTATCTTCTTCTTAAAAACTCTGTGGCACTTGGTATGCAGTTAATCATTTCGCTGCACTGGTTTTCAAACCGTTGTAATGCAGGCTGCTGGCTTATACCGCCGATGATGTTTTTTACTTCTATTTTTTTCATTAGCTACCGCCTTAGTATTTTCTTTATTAAGCTAGGCTTGCTTTTCACATTGTATCTTGTTATTGACCTATCTTCTTTTTTTGCCGCAAGCATAGCTTCCAGCTCTTCTCTCTCAAGGTTGCTTTTTAATTCTGCACTTGTGATGGCATTGTCTTGATATTTTTTAGCAGCCCTTAAGGTTACCCATAATGCAAATGTTTCTGGAAGTTTTTCTAACGGCAACAAGCTTATTAGAGTTGCTTTTACCTTTTTCCCTATAATATATGAATTTTTTGTTGTATCATATATGCTGTCATTTTTTAAAACCAAACCATAAGGCAAGTTTTTTACGCTTACTGTATCAAATGGCAAACGGATAATGCCTTTATCATCTGGTGTTAATTCTATATATTCAGAGTTAAAATACCACCCTGCAAGCTGCACCTCTCGGCATGCCATGTTTATGTGGCTAATGGCAAGTGCCACCTCTGTTATTGGGTTTTCTTCTAATGCTTCTACTGGAAGTTCCCCAGTAGAAATCAATATTCTATTTACTGCGTCCAGTAGTGTCATAAATATTTTTCTCCTTATAAACAAAATACGTGGAATAATCCACGCATTTTTACTTTTATTTTTTATTCTGTCCATAGAATAAAAAAATCTCCGCTTGGTCGCAGTGAATGCTCTCAAGCTTGCTAAAGAAGCCCTGTCCTTAGGGCTTAAAATAAAACGCAGGGCATAACGCCCCGCATTATTTATTATTGTTTATTATTTTAAGGTGCAGGACGCACCGCCTTTAGTAAGTGCGGGAGCATTCACTGCGACCAAACGTTAAATAAAAAATGTATGGACACATTTTTTATTATTGTTTTATTGTTTTACAAGCCTACGGATAGGCTTGCTTTAGTGAGTAACAAGGAACTTGCTTCCGTAGTTACGTTAAATAAAAAATACAAGGACGTATTTTTTATTATTGTTTTAAAAGTTCTACCGCTCTGCGTGCTTCTAAAATGCCAGCACCCATTAAGCGCTTGACAACAAGCAGCACTGCTTGGTTTTCAACCTTATAATCTCCTGCTGCCATTTCAGTAGTTAATGCTTTTAAATAAACATTACCAACAGCACCTTTAGAAACACACACTCCTACAGTATTTGTAAAGTCCCCGTGATAAGTGTTGTTTGCCCCTGTTTCTTGCGTAATGTTTTCGTTTGGCACATGCATTGTTTCTATAATATCAAAGCCTGCCACACGAAAAACTTTACCATCAGCATATACACCAGAGCCACCCCAGTTTTTATTGATAATATCTGTTGTCATTGCAAGCAGCGAGTATATAGCAGGGCGGCAGAAAAATGCTCTTGGGTCTGTTTCTGGCACATGTTTTTCTGCCATAATTTCCCTTGCTCCAAAAATAAGCTCTGCCATAGCCTGCCCGTCAGTATCCACATTGGCACCAGTTAACTGTGAGCCACCCGCCATATCGTCCTGCGGTGCAGCTGTTCTGCCAGCAAGGCAGGCAAGCTGTAAGTTTATTTGGTCTTGCTTTACAGCCATTGCAGCACCAAGCTGTTTTGAATATTCTGAACGAACTTCATAATGGCTCATAGCTTCATCAATATCTAATATCTTAACACTTGCTGCTAAAACATCATCAATATTAATTGTAATAGCAGAATGAAGCATATTGTTGTTGCCCTCAATCTTATTGCCTCTTGGCACGTATTCTGCTTTTGCTGTGCCATAAACTTGGAAAGTGGCAGACTTACCGTAATCAATAGTGCGCTCCCTAATAAATGGGGCAGATACATTTGTTTCATCAAATGCTTTAATTGCGTCTGTTGAAATGTTTGTAATAAAAAGGGCTTTCTCGTCCCCTTGTCCGTTAATTTGTCCTACGTTAGTATGTGCTATAACCCACCTCTTTAGTTATTTGTTTTTTTAAAAAAATTATCTTTTAGGCTGGCACCCCAGTCTTTTATCTTATTTTTGTTTTTATAGATTAAAAATGATAACCCTAAAAAGATAAGAATGAATAAAATAATTTTCATAGTGTTCTCCTTTTGCTCTATATTGTTCCTGCCGCTATTGAACGTCTGATTTTTTCATCTACCGACTTTCTATACTCGGCGTCTTTTTCATACCGTGCGTCTTTTTTATCCTGCACGATTTCTTTTTCGCTCTTATATAAGCTTGGAGCTTTGGCTGATGTTGTGCCCTCTATAAAGTTTGTTTGTGGCGTGCCTGCTCCTGCTGCCTTATAGCGAGCATAAAGCCCACTTACAGCCAACTTTGCAAGCCCTAAATCCCTTGAATTTACAGCACCATTAAAACTTGCCTTTTCTTCATCGCTCAAGTTTTCTGCTGCCCATGCAGCCATAGCAAAGTATTCAGCCTGTCCGCCGCAAGAGTTCATTACTTCATTATCATAAGCCTGCACGTAAGCTTTACGCCCCTCGATATACCTATCTACTACTTCTTTTGATATACCTTTCTCTGCTAAAAGCTTGTAGCTTTCTTCTGACAGCTCTCCCTTTTCTAAAAACTCTTTTTCAAAGGCAGTTGTATCAAGCACTGTTTCATCTGTACTAGTTTCTTCTGGTTCTACTGGCTCAATGTTTTCCTGCTGGCTCTGCTGATTTGAAGCCTGCTCATCACTTATACCCTCTTCCTGCCCATCTTCTTCTGGCATATCACTTGGCAATATTGGTGTTTCTGTCATCACCACCTCCATCTTAATAATCTGTTCTTGTAAAAGTTCTTTTGTTTGTACCTAACACTACCTTTGTGGTTTTCTTTGGTTTTCCTGTGCTTAATTTGGCGGTTACTGCCTTAGCTGAAAAATCATCTTTTCCATCTGTGCGTACAAATTTAGGCTTTTCGCTAGGTTTTTTAGCATTAGCCTCGCCTTTCTCCTTGTGGCTCTCTTGTATATTATGAGCCACTTCTTCTTTGCCTGCTCCCTGTGTTTGCTCTGTTTCAGTAAGCATTGTTTCCTCTTTTGTTTCGTTTTTACCACTCAAAAGAATATCCTCCTAACATTTATTTGTAAAGGGGATGACATCCCCTTTTTCGTTACTATTGTTGTTCTGCTACCTGCTGTAATGCTGGCATATTGCTTATGGCAGCTGGTATTGCAGATTTTGCTATATCCACTTGCTGCTGCTGCATTTGCATTTGTGCCTGCTGTTCCTGTTCTGCCTGTAACTCTTCATCAGTTTTGATAAGCCCATCTATTGATATATTCATAATGGAAGCAAGTTTCTTAATCAGGTTTAATGGTTTTGCATAAGTTTGTAATGCTCCACCACTAAATTCTCTTAAATATCCTGCAAATTCAAGCAACTCTTCTTTTTGAGAGTTTGTTCCCAATGCTTCAAAGCCAGCAATAATAACTGGCTTAATAGCACTATCCAGCTTTGGTAACAGTTTCATCTTTGCAAGCTTATATATTTTTCTCTTTAAATATGGCACTTGAAAAGAGTAAGAACAGGCAGAATAAAGCCCGCCTAATGACTGCTCTATTTCCTTTGCTACTTCCCGCACTTCTTCCCTTGTTACCCTTTCAGCGTCCCTTATCATTCCGCCTGTTATTAAAAAAGCACGGTTAAGCCTTTCTTCTATTTTACTTACTTCTTCTGTTACCGTCCTTAAATCGTAACCTTTTTGAGCCTGCAGGAAAGATACATCACCTGCCCTGCCATCTATTACTTCACCATTTTCTGCTTCTTCAATATCATCTTTATCTGTTATTCCTGTTGGGTCTACAAGCAAAATGTTTCTAGAAATCATAGCGGCAGCCTCAACGCTTGCCTGGCTTAATCCATCTAAACTTTTCAAATCCCCAAGATAATTTGATACATAGCTTCTTGAATAGTCCTCTCCTGCACCATTAAAAAGCCTTAAAGCAATAAAAGGACAGCCTGTAATGCTTACTTCCTGCTTTGTGCTCTCAAGTATTACACCCTGCACTTCTTGGTGGATATAGTATTTATCCCCACACCTTTTGCAGTATGAATAAAGCTCTACTTCTTTTTCGTTTGTTTTATCTGACGGCTTGTTATTATAATTATCTGATGGCAGTATGCTATTGTTAACGACAGCCCTTATTTCATCAGTCCAAGCATTTTCTGATATTATTTCCTTTAATATTATCTCCACAGGATTTCCTGCCCTGTCCCTTGATACAACGTAATCTCGTAATGAATATATCCTAATATTACCGTTATCATCAGGGTCTCTGATTAATACGTTACCAGAGATTAAAAGTAGCTGCCACATCTCATATAAAAAAGAAGTATCGTTACTTGCTTTAATAACATCTAATGTTTGGTTGGCGTAATCTGTTAGGATAGTTTCTAACACTATTCTAAAATCTTCGCTTTCTTCCTGCCTTGTTTCAAGAAGCTTATAATCATCTACTATGAATTTAAAAAATGGCGTGTTGCTTGGTGTTAATGCTGTAAGCAGTTTGCTTGCAAGGTTTGATACTCCTGCTGCACCTAAGGACTGATAAGGGTGTGATAACTCCCTATTATACACCTCTTCAAAATAAGAGCGCATAATAGGAAGTGTATATTTGCAGCAGTCTATGGCTAGGTTTATGTAGAAAGATTTATCTTTTTCTAACACATCAAACCTTTCTTTACCTACTGCTTTATACTCATACTTTTGGGACATTTAAGCCCCCAGTCTTTCTTGTAGGTATGGCAAGTGGGCTTGCCCCATTATCGTACGTCTGTAACGATTTTACGCCTTTCTTTTTCTTATCCTGCTGTTCTTTACCTGTTACAATACTTAAGGCTGTTTCTTCAGGCGGCGGCGGTGCCTTTGTGCTAGCCTGCGGTATTGCCTGTAATTGTGGTTTTGGTTGACACACGTTTCACTCCTCGCAAAAATGAGCAAAGCCCAGTTTTTGCTCCTCGTTTATTTTTATTTTTCATTCTGTCCGTAGAATGAAAAAAGAACGCTTTGGTCGCAGTGAATGCTCCCGCACTTACTAAAGCAAGCCTGTCCATAGGCTTGCTTCACTCCTCATAACTATGCAAAGGGGATGGTATTCCCTTTCTTACTTATTCTTCATCTTCATCAACAGGGCTAACTATATACAACAACAACCCATAATTCATTTTCGCTTCTCCTGTTTAGTCATTAATGTTTCAAGAGTTATTATTACCTTTGCCACACCAGCCCAAAAATACATTTCCTGCATACTAGTTTCTGGGGTTATCTCACGCTCTGGAAATAACCTTTTTAGATAGTCCATTAAAGCCTTATCTATATAAGGCGTATCATTTTTCATTTTCTTATCCTCCTTGACCTTGTCCGTTGAAAATACTTATTTAGTTATACTTCATTTTCAATACTCCACAGTATTGGTTTCTTTCTTTCGTAATCATAGTCATAGTTTCTTAATATCCTAGCCATACGTGCATTAAGTAATGCAACTTGTTCCGAACTGCCTTTTTTAATATAGGCTTCCACTACAGCCTGCCACATTTGCCTATAGCTCATATCCTTGCTTATTATCTTTTCTGCTGTCTTTAATCCACAGCCAGCGAGCCCTTTGTAGTTATCTGTCTGGTCGCCTGTAAGTGTTTGCAGCATATGGTTGTAATTTGCTTCCTGCTCTGAAACAATTATACTTTCATCGTTTCTATTGTTATGGTATTTGCAGGGCAGGGTTTTCATATCCTTATCAAGTGATACTATTATTTTGTTTGTGTTCTTTATAATTACCTTGCTTGTTGCAAGTATGCCCAAAATGTCATCGCCCTCTAAATACTCCCTGCAAAATATATTGTATTCCTGCTCCACCCACTGTCTTAAAGGTTTATAAACCATTGGCGGCTTTTTATCTTTTCTGTTCGCCTTATAATTTGGGTTTATTTCTTTTCTAAAGTTTTTGTAATGAGACAAAGCTATGGTATACTCTTTTGTTTCAAACTTATTAAGAAGCTCACTTATTGTGTTTATAAATAGAACTTTAGCTTCACTTAATGAGGCATAGTTAACATAGTTATCATCGTCCCAGTTTATAACCTTTTCGCAGGTTGCTGCTGCTCTATAAATATAAACATCGCCATCAATTAATAAATGTGGCGCAGCTACATTTCCCACACTAAACTCCCAATTAGTAACTCCAGTAGTCTATCAAAAATATGTTTCACGAAACACCTCCTTTAATACTATGATAAAAGTTTGAAAAGCCAACATAAGCTTTTGAACGTGGAGATAATGACATACCCTGCCATGAACCATCATCACTTGTGGATATACCTTTGCTTCTTGTATCCATATCTACAGGTTTATTTTTTTCATACCTAATAAGAATACAAAACATTCCCTTCATATCTATAACTTCTATTTCTCTTGGGTTATCATCATTTATCTTTACAAGTATCTTCCCCTGCTTGCTCTTATCAATAACAGCAGATATGTTATAGCAATGTTTTTTTATGTCTGCTAATATACTGGCTCTATCTTTATACATTATTCCTCATGCTTTCCAAGCTGCCACTTAAACATAACTTCGGCATTTTCCTGCTGCCAACCAGAATATTTACTTTTAACTTCAAGCCTAGTAGGGTAAAGCCTATAATTTGTATCCCCTACTAAAAACTCCTGCCCAGCCTCCACGCCAATTGCTTTTAAGATTATTTCATATATTGTAATTTTATTGCCCCCTTACCTAGAATGGCACATTGTCTTTTTCTTTATTGTTGTCCACATTGAAGTCTGGTATATCATTTGGGTTTTCCCCATTGTATGCAAGCAGCCTGCCTGTCTGTCTTGAATATATTAAATGGTCGCTTTCCCCACAGACACCAGTTGGTCTGTTCTTTAATATCCGTATACGTGATACATTCTTATTTATCCCCTCTGCCTGCTGGTCTCTTTCTAGTGCCACCACCACATCTGAAAGCTGCTCTAAAGCACCACTGCCTCGTAAATCTGTCAATGATACCTGCCTGCCCTCATTCCAACTTTTTCCCTTGTCCGATGGTCTTTTTAAATGCACCACCGCCAAAATGGTTACACCTGTTTCTTCACACAAGCTTCTTAAGTTTGTCATAAACATATCTATGGTTTTTCTTTCATCAGTGCCCTGCTCTTTTTCATCAAGACCAGAAATAACTATGCTTATATGGTCAAGCACTAAAACTTTGCAGCCAAGTGATTTAACCATACTTCTTATTTTTGGCATAAGCACTTCTGTTGCCTGTGAGCCAAAATGATTATAGACGTAAAAGTTATCTTTTATGGCTGTGTTGTAAGCCTGCTCATATTCTTCATCTGTAAAGGATATTTCTGCACTTAACATATTTTTATTCATTGCCATGCTTAAGTGCCTCTGTGCCGTTGTTCTTGCATTCTCCTCAAGGCAGATTAACCCAACAGGCAGCTTATGCTGGACATGCATATGGTATGCTATCTCATGCACAACCGTGCTTTTGCCTATTCCGCTTCCTGCTGTAAAAAGCCAAAGCTCACCCTGCCTAATCCCCTCTGTTTTATTTTCTAAATCTGGGTAACATAATGGCAGCCCCCTTTTTCTTGGCTTCCTGCATTCATTATACAAGCTTTCTCCTGTTAGGATATAGTCTGGCGAATATGGTTTAGCTTCCCATATTGCCCTTAAGATTTCCTGAACCTTGCCTTTTACTAAGCATTCGTTTATGTCCTTTTCTGGAAAGTGTGCTATTCTCACTTTGTGGGGGCTTACGATTTCAGCACATTCATAAGCTGCTTTCCTGCCTGCTTCATCCATATCAAATGCGAATATTACTGTTTCGTAACTTTCTATCCATTCAAGGTGACGAGCAATATCGTTTTTTGCTCCACCTGCACCGTTCTTCACGGATACTATGGCACAAGGGTATTTCTTTTCCCAAGCTTCATAAAGAGAAAGAGCGTCTATTTCACCCTCACATATAACAAGGCGCTTCCCTCCGCCCCCATAAAGATGTGCTCCAAACATTAACGCCTGCTTGTTATCCCCTTTAATGAGAAAAGACTTATCAGCAAAGCGTAACTTTTGAGCACACACCTGCCCTTTTTCGTTTCTATATTCTGCTACTTGACAAGCTTTACCGTTATACTGTGATATCCCATAGCCGTACTGTTTGCAGGTGGCAGCACTAATCTTTCTTGTTTTTATTTCCTTATGTTCAAGAGAGCTTATAAGCTCATCTTTTTTACTTATCTTTACTTCTGATATATTAGTCTCCTTATATCTGTATTCTTTTGTTGGTTGCTCTGTATACCCACAGGCAAAACAATATGTTGAGCCATCTTCATAGACTGCCATATTGTTGCCCTTACGGTCTCCACCGCTTTGCCTGCACTTAGGGCAGGCTGTGTGATAAAGATATTTACTCATAGGCAGAGAATTTATTTAAGAAATATTGCTGACCTTTACCTGTAACTAATGTGCTTTTAGTGACAAGCTGATAAGTGCTGTAATCAACAACACTTTCTACCACTTTAAATAAACCCTGTTTCATATACTGTTGTGTAGGTAAGTTCTTATCTCTGCCGCTTTTGATTAAGTAACCCTTATCTCTTAAATAATCATAGAGTTTATTTCTGCCTATGTTTACACCATTATTTTGCAGGTATCTTGATAACTCTGTAATGCTTATGCAGTGTTTGCTGTTTGTTACCGCTTCAGCAAATGCTACCTTTGGCTTATCCTGTTCTATCTTTTCATTAAGAGCGTTTATCTGCTTCGCCTGCTCCAGTGCTAACTCTAATGCCTCAACCATATTAGTAGGTGCTTTAATTTGTTTTCTTAATTCTTTTTCACAGGCTATAAAATACTTCCTTACTTGATTACCTTTCTCGTTTCTTTCAAGCATTGCTATATTTTTTGCAAGGTCTAATGACAAGGCGTATTCTCTTGCTTTTGTTGCACCTGTTTCTCGTTTGATAATTTTATCAAATGAGATATAGTCTTCATTCTCTACTGCGTAAGCCTGTTCTAATCTAGCCTTAACCCAATGTGTAAATTCCTGCTTGCTTTCCAGTGCCTGCCATAAATCCCTTGCAGTTACGCTATTTACTTTATCATTATTAATTATCTGCTCTTCTATTTTTATTAGTTTTTTCATTTAAACCACTCCTTATGTAAGGTAATAAAAAAGCAGGGCTTTAAACCCTGCCGATATTTAGATAAAATTATTTTCTTTAGCCCACTGCTTCACATCAAAATTAGGGCAAGTCTTATTAGGCTCATAATCACAATGCCCTACAATATTTGCATTTGGGTATTTAGATTTTAACTCTAACAGTAAACCTCTTAAAGTTTCCCACTGTTTATCTGTGTAATCATTTACTGGCTTATTCTTTGTGCCGTCCTTAATGCCGCCTACAAGGCATATCCCTATGCTGTCTTTATTGTGCCCTTTGCAGTGTGCCCCTGCCTCTTCCAAACTTCTACCATTTTCAAGGCGTCCATCTCGCCTTATCACATAATGGTAGCCTATACCATTCCAACCACGCTCCCTGTGCCAGCGGTCTATTTCCTGCCTGCCTATATCCATTTTAGACGGTGTCGCAGAACAATGAATAATAATGTCATTAATACCTCTTATTTTTCACTCCTCATAAAAAATGGGCAAAGCCCTGTTTTTTATTCCTCGTTTATTTTTATTTTTCATTCTACCCCAGCGGGATTTTCCTTTTCCTCCCTACTCGGTCGGGAAAATCCCACCTCGCAAAATACGCTCGCCTCCTGTTACCATAATAAAAGCTTGTTTACTTGCCCCGCTTGGTGTTTCCTTTAACCATTCAGCAGGTATTGACGAGCTTGCATACTTAAAGCCGTGCTTTTCCGCCCACGCCCCATAAGTTATCTTTGAACCTTTATGTATTTTTGTGTTAGCATTTTGAAAGACTAATCTAATATCTAAATCTGGATATGCTTTTTTAACAGCAACCATTTTGCTTCTATCTTCCAAATCAAAAAGCCCTTTGGCTTCCACTATAATACATGGCTCATAAAGAATAAAGTCTGGCACATATTTATGGGTTTTTGTATATTCAAGCTTTATGCTCTCATAGCCAAAGTTGCTGCCCTTAAGCTCATTCATCAGCCTTGTTTCAAATGCACTTTTGCCAGCACCACTATTCTTTTGTGCCGCCACTCTCATTTCTGTTTTTGTTCTTTTAGAAATCGCCTTCACCTTTTACACTTTTTTCTCCAGCAGGAATTGCTGCACTTGCAAAGTCTTCATCATCACTTTCATCATAAGCAGCAAAACCATAGCTTTCTGCGTCCCTAGTATATTCCACTGCTTTAATTATTTGAACTGCCTGCAAGTCTATACTTAATCCTGCCTTTGCTCCTGCTGGCATAAAGTATGGCTTCACTTTAAAAGCTGCTCTCATAGTTGAGCCACTGCTAGCCTTTTTAATATCTTCCTGCGTCATTGGTTTATTTGCTTTGTCAAATACTGGCACTTTAAATTCAAGCACTCTGCCACCACCTAATTCCAGTTTGGCAAACTTATCAAAATGAATAAACACTCTGCCTGTTGAAGTGCCATCATCAAGCACCTCCTCTTTGTAGAACTGTTGTGGGCTAAATGGGTTATTAGCCTTGCTTTGTGCATTCATCTTCTCATACTTTTCTTTTGCCCATTTGATAGCTTCCTCATAAGCTTCTTGCAGCATAGCCAAAAGTTTTGCTCCTGCTTCGCTGTCAAAATAAAGGCGCACTTCATACTTGCCATGCTTTACAAATTTAGTGTTAGGCTCTGCTAAATGCGGAAATTTTGCAATACCCTCTGGCGTTAAATAATTTTTCTTAAAACATTCTTTTAATTCTTCTTTTTCTTTTGCCATTTAATCTTCTCCTATAATATGCCTTTTTACATAATGCTCTAATGCTTTAAACTCTATTCTCTTTACTTTATCTGCTTCAAAAGCAATGTTATTTACCACTTCCATAAGCCTAGAATGGCTAATGCCCGATTGCCTGCTTACCTCCCAAAAGGCGCATGCTATTCCTAATATCTGCTCCTGCTTTTCAAAATCGTGGATATTGTCTATTACCTTAAAAGCACACTTACTAACCCTTTTGCCATCAGCATTGCTTAATTTATCGTAGTTCATATTCTTCCTTGAGTATTTTATCTGCCCACTCGTGCAGTAACTCTGCAAACACACTTTTTAATTCTTCTTCGTTCAGTTCTTCATTAATGGCTGCTTCTATTTCACTTTTAGCAAGTTCTGTATGTTTTTTAACAAACGCCATAAGCCCAAGTGTTGCCATTTTTAAACCGTGATAATCTATGCTGTCGCTTACTACTTCCACATCATTACCACACACCATAATTTTAATTTCCTTTGTTTTGTTTTCCTTTTCCATTTTCTTCTTCCTCCTTATCTTCCTTGTATTTTTTCCTTACCCTTTTTCCGTTACCAATAATACCTATCTCTCCACTTCCTAGCTTCCTGTCTTCATACTCTAGTAACTTCCTATCCACATAACTTTCATTAAATAAATCATTCATTATTCTAACTCCTGAATGTTTTTAAACAGCTTATAACTTTTCCTAATCTTTTTCCTGTTCCTATTTCCAACCTCCTTGTAACCACACAAAAAAAAAATAAAAAAAGCCCACAAGGAAAAACCTTGCAGGCAAGTTTTTTTAACACACAGAAAGAAAAAATAATTATTTTTTTTTGGCTTATATATTATTAATATTTAATATATTATATATAATTTATTTTTTTTCTTCTTTTCTTTTTTTTGTTACTTTTTTTTCTTTTCTTCTTTTTTTTGTTTTGTTCTTTTCCTTTTTCCTTGTTTTGATTTTTTATTTCTTTTGGTTTTTTCTTTTTTTTTGTTTAAAATTTATCAGCCAAAAAGCTTTTAAGCTTGTAGGAGCTTTACGCCTACTGGGTGAGCTAAGCTTTTTAACAAGACCATATATGCACCAGCATATATGCCTGCTATTTTTATTAACCATTTTTGATAAGCGCCATACAAAAACAAATCAATAAAAATAAGCCGATAAAAGAAACGACAAAATGCAGTTTAATTGCAGTTTTCGGTTGCAGATTTTTTGGGGGTTTGTTTCTCTATAGGGGCGGTTAATTGTAACTCATTGATAAATAAAGGAAATTTTAAGGGTATTTTTTAAAGTTTAAATTATATCTATAACTTACTGATAATAAATATATTTTTATTATACAACTTATCTTTTTGTGTGGTTAAAGATTTGTGTATATGACTAATAAAAAAATGGGAGCAGGCAGAAAGCCATACTCCCATTTAATATATACCCTATTTTTTATAGAAAATTACCATATTTAATTATGAATTTCAAGCAAAAAAATACTCGCTTTCAAGTAAATCTGTTAAGTCAAGGCTGCCATAAGCCACCGCCTGTGGCAGTTTCATTTTATTTCGCTTGCTCTCTGGCACAATTTCCAGAACTTCGTTAGTCCACTTTTGCAACACATCAGTTGAAAACATTTCCACGAACGCTTCTCTTAATATGCTTGCAAGCTTTGTGCTGTCAGCTGCGTGGGTGCCGTAACTATCGTGTATCATCGCAAAATGCGAGACACCCTGCTTGCTTGCTTTATCCACCGTTTTCATCATAGCAGCAGCATCTAGTGAGTGGATAAAGTTAGGGGCTATCCCCATTCTTTGCTTTTTACTGGAAATTTTAGGAAGCTCATCGTTAACAAATACTTTCAATGTGCCGCCTAGTTTCGTATCAATTCTTATGCTTTTCTCTTCCTTGTAAGCTTGCATTACCTTGAAGCCTACTGGGCTAGTCCAGTATATTGGCAGGCTGTCTTTTGCTATTATGGAAGCTATGTTTTGCAAATATCCCATACCCTCATAAGCTTTAATAACAGTTTCCCCCACAGCCTGCCAGATAGTTTCAGCTAAAAATAAAGCAGGGTAAAATAAGCTTTTATTATCAGGGTATATTTCATTTATCACGTTATCTTTATGCTTTGCTGCTGCCTCACGAAGCCACTCATAAGTATACTGCTTGCAGCTTTCAAAAGTGGCAGCATACGGCACTGTCATTACCTGCCTTTTGGTGCAGCTCCTGTCTATTCCTAAATCAATTAATGCTGGTGCTATTATTTTTTCATCATAAAGCAAGGCACCAGTTGACGAAAACCTTTTCTGCCCTGATTGTATTTTAAGTTTTAACTTATCAACAACTTTGCCTGCCACAACACCGTATATATCTGATGGCATTTTTGATGGTATAAGGTTAGTTGCTCTGCCGCCCTCTTCATCCCTTAAAAGCAGGCTGTAGATTTGCAAGCCGTTACAGGTGCCATCCATTGCTATAGGCAGTCTTGAATAAAAACACACCCCACGCTCGCAGGCTGCTTTATATTCTGCCCACTCAAAACAAAAGGCTAAAAACTGGAAAGGTTTATCAGCCTTATGCCAAAAGGTATTTTTTATTGGGTCATCAGCTACTGCTCTTATAACATCATCGTTGCTTATCACCCACGAAAACCTCTCATCAAGGCTTAGTTTATCTTCCCCATAGACATTCGCCCCGTGGATAGCCAGCCAACGAAAAGCTCCCCATTCTATCATTGGTTTAGCTTCAGCAAATTCTAATAACCCCTTGCCCCAGTCCTGCGACTGCGGGTTTAAAAATGATGGCACTGCATATACCCTGCCCCTGAAATCAAGCTGGTGGGGAAAGTATATTTCTTCTTCATTTAAAAACTCTTTTGCTACGCTGATTATCCTTGCTACAGTCAGCCTTTTAGAACGGCGGGCAATGTTATCTTTATGGGTTTGCGTTACTTTCTTTTTCCAAGACTTAAAAGCTTCTTTGTTTTCTTCTATACTGAAACATTTATGGTCGCCTGTTTCTTCAACTACGCCATTACATACAGGGCATACTGGAAGCGGCATATCTTCATCAGTAATGTAGTTGCCTTTCTTATCTGGGATTATGCTTTGTTTTTTCCATAAGTGCTCCATCACATCAAACACTCTTTTATTTATCCGCCAAGATGTATTTTGTATGGCATTCACCGCATTATACACCGTCTGCATTTCTTCTGTGCGGTTGTTTAGTTCTTCAAGGTAGGCTTTCGGCGAAAACCTTGCCTTTACAAGCCAAAGCTCTTTGGTTTTTGCATAGTAGCCACCGTCAAAAACATCGCTCCACTGTTTCGGTGGAATAATGGTTGGTAAATATTCAGGTGTTGCTCCTGCAAAATCTTCTGTGCGTTTGATGAACTCAAGGCACTTTTCAGTAGGCACTACATAGTTTGTTACAGTGCCTTTTAAATTGCTTTCCCCACTTATTTCAATAAAGCCTGTTGTTTCCATAAAAATCTCTATGAGCTTTACACCTAACTGCACTTTGTCCTGTTTGCTCCACGCTTCCACACCAATACCTGCACGCTTCATAGCTATGTTTAAGGCGTTTGCTTTGTGCTGTTCGTGGTTTGTCTTCACGATACTATGCATAAGATTAAATAAGTCTGGGTTTAGCCTTTCAAATTCAGAAAGCTTATGCTCTTCATAAATTGCACCTGCAAGTTTTAATGCAAGGCTTGAAAGGCTAGCTTTGGAACTTAAACTATTAACGATAGTTCTTAATGTAATGAAAGCAGTTACACGGGTATCATCTATTAATTTAAGATACTTTAAAGCTGTATGGCGTCTGCCAGCTTTGCCGCTTTCTGCTTCAGTCATAAACCTATCAATAGATGATGATACAGCATTAAGCTGCGTCCGCATAAGGCTTTGTCCATAAAGTGTAATACTTTCGTTTTTGTTTGATTTTGCTTTGGCATAAATACGCTCAACCTTACGCCTACCACGCAAAGACATTTCCAACTCAAGATTAAGTTGCCTTTGAAATTTTTCATCTGTTACTACTTTTTTCTGCATTTCGTCTGCTCCTTTCGGAAGCAAACACAAATGAGAAGAAATCAAATAAACAACCAAAACACTTAAAACAATCTGCAACCGCTGCAACCGTTAAAGTTTTCTGTCTGAAATATTGATTTTTTCCTCAACCAAAACGAAAAACTACTAAAAAGTACTGATTTTACAAGACATTTTGATGAATATGCAAGGGTGCATATATTTTTGAAGATTTTTGGCTAAAAAATATTATTTTATTTAAAGAGAGTTAATAACCACTTTTTTATTTAATACTTTTTTCGCAATCGTTTTTAGAATTTACCATAGTCAACTTTTTTTAAAATTCTTCTTGCATTATAAATAAATATATTTATAATAGAGATGGTGAAATTTTTTTGTCGGGAGAAAAAGATGAACGAAAACGGTAGTCCTTACGCTCAAAAAGAGCAAAACATTCTATCTGCCTTTGGTTCTAACTTTTTAGGCAGAGCTCCAAGATGGTATAAAATATTAATACTATCTTACCTTATCATTAACCCTATTTTATTTGCTATTAACCCATTTGTAGCAGGCTGGGTGCTTATGGCAGAATTTATTTCTACATTGGCATTAGCTTTAGTATGCTATCCTCTTCCTTCAGGTGGTTTATTAGCTATTGAAGCAGTCGTTATTGGTATGACTAATGCAGAACATGTATATGACCACGTAGTAGATAACTTCCCAGTATTATTATTACTTATGTTTATGGTTGCAGGTATCTTTTTTATGAAAGAACTGCTACTTTTTATTTTTACTCGTCTTTTAGTATCTGTACGCTCTAAAATGTTATTATCTTTAATATTTGCATTTTTAGGCGCATTTTTATCTGCATTTTTAGATGCCTTAACAGTTACTGCTGTTGTTATTACAGTTGCTTACGGATTTTATGGTATTTATCATAAATATGCATCATCTAAAGGTGAAAAACAAGCCAAATCAATTAAAGATGATGATGATATTGATGAACAGGATAAGAAAGATTTAGAAAATTTCCGTGGTTTTTTAAGAAACTTAATGATGCACGCTGCAGTTGGTACTGCTTTAGGTGGTGCTTTAACTCTTGTTGGTGAGCCTCAAAACTTAATTATTGGTGACAAAATGGGCTGGGATTTTATTGAGTTTTTCAAACAATGCTCTCCTATTTCTGTACCTGTATTTTTGGCAGGGCTTTTAACTTGCTTATTTGTAGAAGTTACAAAAATATTAGGCTATGGTTATCAGTTACCAGAAAATGTTCGTGCAGTTTTAGAAGCTGAGGTGCAAAAAACTTCCGAAAATATGGATAGTAAAACTATTGCAAGATACATTGTGGAAGCAATAGCTGGTGTCTTTTTAATTATAGCACTTGCTCTCCACTTAGCACAAGTTGGTCTTGTAGGTTTAACAATTATTGTTTTAGTTACATCTTTTACAGGTGTTACAGAAGAACATCATTTTGGTGAAGCATTTACAGAATCACTTCCATTTACTGCTCTTTTAGTTGTATTCTTTACTATCGTTGCAGTTATTGCAGACCAAGGTTTATTTAAACCTATTGTTGATGTAGTATTTAGTATGGACGGTAAAGACCAAATAATGGCGTTCTTTATTGCAAACGGTTTGCTTTCTGCTATTAGTGATAATGTGTTTGTAGCTACTATATATATTACTGAAGTTACAAGTGCTCTTAAAAGCGGTATAATTGATGCAGTTCAAGCTGACAAGTTAGCTGTTGCCACAAATATGGGTACAAATATTCCATCTGTTGCTACTCCTAATGGTCAAGCAGCATTTTTATTCCTGTTAACTTCATCACTTGCACCATTAATAAGGCTTTCTTATTTAGAAATGATGAAACTTGCAGCACCTTACACTGTTGTAATGACTTCTGTTGCACTAATAGCTACACATTTTAACCTGTAATATGAATTTAGATTATAAGGAAAATAAACTTATAGAAATTTTAAAGGGTTTAGGAAACTGTGCTATCGCTTTTTCTGGTGGCACAGATTCCACCCTTTTACTTTACTATCTTTCAAAACTACAAATAAATTCAAAAGCATATACTTTTCATTCATATTCATACCCAGAAGATGAACTTACTGAAGCTGTAGAAACAGCAAAAAATCTTGGTATAAGTCATGAAGTTATAAAAATTGACCCACTTAATGATATAGAAAATATAAAACATAACCCTAAAGAAAGATGCTATATATGTAAAAAATATATGTTCTCTCACCTTCTATTAAAGGCTAAAAACGATGGTATGCAGCATATTATAGAGGGTTCAAATTTTGATGATAGAAGTGACTTTCGCCCTGGTAAAAAAGCCGTAGATGAACTAAATATTTTAAGCCCACTTGATATGGCAGAACTTACAAAAAATGAAATAAGAAGTTTACTAAAAAAAGCAGGTTTAAATTATACAAAACCATCTTTTGCGTGCTATTTTTCTAGATTTCCTTATAACACAGAAATTACAAGAAATATGATTAATAAAATTTCAGCATGTGAAGTATATATTCATAAACAAGGGCTTAATTCAGTAAGAGTAAGATTTCACAATAATATTGCACGACTTGAAGCAAACAAAAAACATATGGATGAAATAATATTAAATAATAAATTACGAGAAAATATAATAGAGCATATTAAGGCACAAGGATTTATGTTTATAGTATTAGATTTAGAAGAATACAAAACAGGGTCTATGAATAGGACTTTATAATGACAAAAGTATATTTTATTAAATATGTTTTTATACTGATTTTACTACACAACGTAACAGTATATGCCAACTCTAGTGAAATAAACAATAAGTTTTATAAATTAGGTTATATAAAGAAAGAAAAGTATAATTTTAGTTTAGCTTATTCTCATTATTATAATAATAACAACTTTACTATTAATAATATACGACAAAATAATTTATCTCATACTGGGTATGATTTAGAAATACGCAGTAATAATATTCAAAAAAGAAATAATGGAATAATTTCAGAATTTGGAGTACAAATACTACCACCTTTGAAAGCATTTATCAGCTATAATTATAAAAAAACAGAAACAAAAATAAATTATACTATCCCTTACAAAAGCTTTATACTACTAAATAAAGACTACAGCAGTACATATGCAATAAAAGATGATGAACATACATTTATGAGTGGCATAGAATTAACATATGAATATAAATACAAAAATTTTGTGCCTTATATTAACTTTATTTCTGCTTTTGGAATTACAGCTTCTACGAATTATGAAAATATATTCTATAGTATGAATATAGCTTTACAAGCTGGTTTGTTATATAAAATAAATAAAAATTATAATATAAAAGCATATACTGGTGTTGACTATACATCCTTGTATAATGGCAGTTTGATTAACGATAAAGTGATTATAAATATACCAGAAGAATACTTATTAATAAATATACCTGCACAGCAAATAGAAGCAGAATTTATGTATGAAGAAAAATACAACAATAATATAAATATGACAGTTGGTCTAGAACTAAAACTTTATAAACATTATAATATCTTTTTAGAAACAAAATTTATTAATAATCTATTTATAAATTTTGGTATAGAATTTTACTGGTAAGTATAATATTATCAAGATTTATCCGTAAAATATACATAAAAAGAATCATCTACCTGCTGCAATCCTGCCAATCCTACCCCTATTAATCTTAGTGGGACTTTTCCTGCATTATGTTCATCAAATAATTGTTTTGCATAATTATAAATATCATTATGAGTAAAAAAATACTTATTTTGAGTTTTTCTATAAGTTTTATATTCAAAATCATATGTTTTTAAAGTTAATGAAATAACTTTAGCAGCATACAGATTATCCATTAATTTACGTGATACTTTTTCTGATAATAAATAAATATATGAATACAATTCCTGCTTTGAAGATATATCATATTCAAATGTGGTTGCCTTACTTATAGATTTGTTAGAAAGTTTTGTTGCTTCATCCTCTTCATAAATACCGTTAACAGCATTATAAAGTTTTTTACCATGAATTCCTAAAATATTTTCAAGATTTTCTTTGCCATAAGTCCTTAATTCATAAACAGAAAATATACCATATTCAGATAAACGGTTTAAAGTACTTGCACCTATTCCCCATATTTTTGATAAAGGAAATGAATCAAGAAATGAAACAGCCGAATCATTATCTACAATGTAATACCCATCAGGCTTGTTTACAGTTGTTGCCATTTTTGCAGTCATTTTATTAGGTCCTACACCTATAGTACAGGTAATATCAAAATATTTTTTTATAACATATTTTATCTTCTTAATTAGCTGAAAAGTATCCATCTTTATATCTGTAATATCAGCATAAGCCTCATCAATAGATGATACAACTAATTTTGGAAGCATTTTAGAAAGAAGTGAGAAAATATTTTTAGAAACAATGCTGTATTTTTGGATATCTACAGGCAAAAACACAAGCTCAGGGCATAAACTTTTAGCTACAGCACTGCCCATTCCTGAATGAACCCCATACTTTCTTGCTTCATAAGAGCATGTATAAATAACACCCCTATCCCTTTTTCCACCAACTGCAAGTGGACGGTGCTTCAAATATGGCTTAAACGACTGCTCCACAGAAACATAAAAAGCATCCATATCTATACACATAATACGGTATGACATATTTATATATTATACCTACATAAATTTATAGCCCTGCTCCCTTAACCTTAAAAGCATAACATATCTGCCTATAACTTCAAAACTATCATCTTCATTAACAGGTATTGGCTCAAACTCATTATTGGCAGGTAATAAAAAAACACCTTCATTTGTTTTTTTAAAAGTTTTTAATGTAACTTCACCATTTAAACGAAATGCACCTATCTGACCATTACTTATTTCTTTTGATGGCTGTATAAATACATAATCACCCGGAAGTATGCCCTTATCTTTCATACTGTAACCATCTACAATTAAAAAGAAACCACCATTGGAGTTTTTAAGAAATTCCTTAACAGGAATGTAGCCTTCAATATTTTCTTCTGCCATGACAGGAGTTCCTGCAACAATTCTACCAATTACTGGTATGCCTAAATCTTCCTCCTCAGAAGTAACAGGAGCTAAAGAGCGGGCAACACCTGATGACCTGTTTAAAACACCTTGAGCTTCAAGCCTGTCAAGCATAGCTTTAACTGTGGAAGGTGAGCTTACGCCCATACCTTTAGCTATCTCCCTAATAGAAGGAGAATAGCCATTATCTTTATGAAAATCTAGTATAAACTGTAGTAAACGTTCCTGCTTATTTGTCATAACACACCCCGAACATATGTTCAATAGAACACTTATACTACTTTTATTAGATTATTGCAACTATTTTTTATACTTTTCTAAATCATATGATTTTATTTTTCTATATAAATAAGTTCGCTCCATATCTAAAACCCTTGCAGTTTGAGCAATATTCCAATTTGTAGACTGTAAAGCCTTTAAAATAAAATTCTTCTCAAATTCATCACGTGCTTCTTTTAATGATGGGCTGTATATATCGCCAGGTAAATCAAGTTCTATATTGTCTTTACCAGAAAGTAATATTGATGGTGCATCTTTAATATCTAAAATATTATCTTCAGATAATACAACCATTCTTTCAACTATATTTTTTAGCTGCCTTACATTACCTGGCCATTCATAATTTATAAATATATTCATTAATTCTTCTGTTACCGTTTTATCCTGCAAACCATTAATATTTACAGTTTCGTTCACAAAATGATTAACAAGTAATGGTATATCATCTTTACGCTTTCTAAGTGGTGGCACTTCTATAGGTATTACATTTATTCTATAATATAAATCAGACCTAAACCTATTAGATTCTATTTCCATTTGTAAATCTTTGTTTGTTGCTGAAATAAGACGAAAATCTGATTTTATAACATCATTACCACCAAGCCTTGAAAACTCCCCAGTTTCTAAAACTCGTAAAAGTTTAGCCTGCATCATAAGCCCCATATCACCTATTTCATCAAGAAATAAAATACCTTCATTGGCAAGCTCAAATTTACCTATTTTACGTTTTACTGCACCAGTGTATGCTCCTTTTTCTGAGCCAAAAAGTTCGCTTTCTATTAATTCTGTTGGCACAGCCGAGCAGTTTATTTCCACAAATGGTTTATCGTTACGTTTACCAAGCATATGTATTAAACGTGCAACATGTTCTTTACCTGTTCCATTTTCACCAGTAATCAATACCCATGAATTCATAGCTGCAATTCTTTCTATTTTTTCTTTTAACCTAACTATTACTTCACTAACACCTATTAAATCATACTTTTTAATATTTTTATATTTTGAGCTTCTTAAATCCTGCATAAGAGCCATTTTATCATCTAAGTGTTTAATTATCATAACAATTCGTTCAAGAGATAGTGGTTTTTCAAGAAAATCATATGCACCATACCTAATTGTATCTACTGCTGTTTCAATTGTTCCATGACCACTAATCATAATAACTTCTGTTTCAGGAAAATGACGCTTAACTTCCTTTAAGCCTTCTATACCATCAATATCTGGAAGCCAAATATCTAAAAATAGAACATCAAATTTATTTTCCTGTAGTTTTTTATAGCCATCAGCATAATTTAAGCTGTAATCACAGTCATAACCTTCATCTTCTAAAATACCTCTTATTGCTGAACAAATATTTTTTTCATCATCAATTATTAATATTTTCATCATATACCTCTTGGAAGTGTTATTTTAAAGTAAGCACCACCAGTTTCGTTATTACCTGCTGTTATTGTTCCAGAATGTTCTTCCACTATTTTTTTAACAATAGCAAGCCCCAGCCCTGTGCCACCCTGCCTTTTACTAAAATAAGGTTTAAATAAATTAGGCAGATCGTTTTCATCAATTCCTTTTCCGTTATCTCTAATAATAATATCTATATTATCATTTATTTCTAATACTTCAATACTTATTATTCCATTATCTGCACCAATTATATATACAGCATTAGATATAATATTCTGAAATACACGTCTTAACTGCAGTCTATCACATAAAAGCTCTATTGCAGTATTACAATCTATTTTAAATTCTATGTTATGGTATGTCTCTTTATAAAGAGATATAGTATCTCTTAGTAACGCTGATAAATTATACATATGCTTATCAGCTTTTGGAAGCCTCGCAAACATATTAAATTCTTCTATTAACTCTTTTAAATTATCAGCCTCTGTAATAATTATATCCATACTTTCACTAATAATATCTCTACTTGCTGCATCATTCATTTTATAAGTTCTTCTCTTTACTCGTTCTGCCATTAATTTTATAGGTGTTAATGGGTTTTTAACTTCATGAGCAATACGTGTAGCAATATCTCGCCACAATGCTACCTTTTGGGCATCAACAATATCTGTAACATCTCCCAGTAGTATTAATACCTGCTCCTCCTCTCTTAATACAATTTTTGATAAACTCATAAAGAAAAGTTTATTACCACTTTTATCTGTAACTTCTATATTTTCTATTTGTTCTTCACTATCACTATTCATAAAATCTTTAACACGTGCAAGAATATTACTGTTGAAAAATGCACCATAATTATTAATAAATATATCTGCCTTTATGTTGGATTTTAATATTTCAAGTTCATTAGATAAAAGCATTATTGATGAATCAACATTCTTAAATATAGCATCAATATACATATTATCACGAGAAATCTGCTCAAACATTTCAGATAAAACCATATTTTTAGAATAAAGTTCTGTTGTATATTCTTTTAGTTTAGCTGTCATACTATTAAATGCTGATACTAAATCACCTATTTCACCACCAGTATATTCCTTAACTGTTACATCAAAATTACCACTTGATATTTTTTTACTGGCTTTTGCTAATTCCTCAATTGGTTTTGTAATACTTCTTGCAAAAAGCATACTTACCCATATAGAAGAAAAAAGTAATAATAATGATATTTGCAGCAACTGCAATATACTCGAATTTTTTATTGGATTAGCAAAATATAAATTTTGATTATACATTTCTAAATCATCTTGCATGCCACCTAAATCAGTGTATATTTCGTCAGATGTCTGCTGCATAATTAAAAAACCACCACGAATGGACTGTTTATTAATATAACTGCCACCCCAGTGAATTCCTCTTCCTATATCTTCATATCCGTATAAGTAATGGTCTTTATATAATTCCTGCTTATTAATTAATAATTTTTCTATTAAGTAATTATTGCTTGATTTATTACACTGCAAAATTATTTCATCTGAAGAATCAAATACTATAATATCTGTTAATATTTCATTATAAACATATCTACATATATAATTAGAAAATTTATCAATATTATTTTTATTATAAACATCATTACTTTCAAAATAATCAGTAAAATACGATATATATTTATTTAACTGTTTTTGTTCATATATTCTATAATCATCAATAAAAACTGAAGCTTTATATACGATGCTTTCTGCCTGTCTGTTATACCACTTATTTATACCATCATTAAGAAGCTGGCTTGAATATATAAAAATAATAGTAACAGGAAAAATAGTAACTACTAATGAAAATACCAACAACCTGACTTTTAATGCACCACGCTGCTCTGATAAGATTTTTACTAAATTTCTAAAAATTAACAGTAATAATACAATTACTAAAATTATATTAATATTCAACAGTAAAAACATAGACACATTGGAATACCATGGATAACCCATATGTGTTATATTTTTACCAGCAATAATATTTAATATTATAACTATTATAAAATAAAAGAAATATTTTCGTAAGTTACTTTTAACATCTCCATTAGATGATGTTAAAAATTTCATAAAAGCAAGTAATTTTTCTTTAATGTTATTAAAAACTTTCATAAATATATATATTACTCTCTAAAATCCCTCAAAAATATAACTTTTGTCATAAATAACTCAGAATCAATACATTTAGTTTTTTTATCTTTAAATAAAGAAAGATAAGCTGATATTTCTTCTTGGCTTACACCTTGTTTTGATAAAATATCTTTTACATTTACCTTTTCTATGCAATCATATGGAATAGAGGTAATTTCATATGGTGCTGTAATCTCTATATCTGTAATAATAGTATGCCTAAGTTTATTATATATACTATGTAACCCCGAATTTCTTAATTTTAAATACCCCGGATTTGAATATCTTGGCGAATTGGCTTTATGTGTATATCTAACTGCTAAAACAGTATCTTTAACACTATCTACCCTGTATGCAAACCCTGCAATATCTTCATTACTAATTAATAATTCTGCAATATTATTTTTATTATATGTTTTTATAACTTTTTCTGTTTTATTTGTTTTTGCTATAATCTCTATTTTTTCTAAAGTGTAACTAGGTAAAAACTCATTTAAAAAATGATTATAATCTTCAGGAAGAACAGGAAATACTTGATTAGGATCTTTATTTTCAGCTTTTGCCTTAGCAATTTTTTCTTCAAAAACAAATGGTCTTGCTTTTTCAGAATCTAAAAGTTTTGCTGAAGAATGATCTTCTATAATATCTTTATTTTTAGTTAAACTGTTAAAATATGTTAAAACTTTAGCAAGGTCTGTTTCATATTTTTTAATAGATGGCACACCAAGAAATTGAGCAAGCCATTCATTAACATACCCTATTTCTATAGTTTGAGGATATACTGAATACTGCACAGAAGTTTCAGTTAAATATTCTATTGGCTGGTTTTTATCATAAACAACACCATTAATTTTTAAAGATGGATATATTACATTTCTTAAGAATATATCTTTTTTTGATAAAAATATAGAAACGTCATTATCTGTCTTTGTTACAAAAGACGATGGTGTCATATTTGCAAAAACCATCTTTTTAAACAATAAATTCTTTTTATCATCATCATAAAATGAACGTTTTTCAGGGTTAAAAAGTTCTGATATATATTCCTTTTGAATTATTTGATTATCCTTTTCATAAGAACGAGCTAAATTCATTATATAGTCTGATGCTATAAGTTCAGAGCTTTGAAAATTAAAGGATACAAAGAATGAAACATAATCTAAATCACCTACTTTGAAGCATGTAGATTTACCATCACACCTTTCTACAAAATTACATGTAGGGTATGGATATTTTTTATTGTCAAAAATACAACTGTATGTTATCTTCTTAACTTCAGGGTTTTCCAATAATTTTTCATAATTAGTTGGAAGCGCTGCATAAGAATTTGAACTTAAGTAAAATATATTTATTGCCGATAATAATACAAAGGTAAATACTATTGTAAATATTTTTTTCATATATTGCTCCTATTGTGTTGCATAACTATATAATAATAGTTATATTATTAAAAAAAAATGTTTGCAAGGGTTTATAATGCATTAATTATATTTTTTTATACATTTATTTAATTGAGGGCAAGAATGAGTGATTTTGAACAACGAACAGAGGAATATGGAACTGCTATATTAAAGCTTGTCAGAGTAAAAGAAACATCTGGGGCAAATTCACGTTTATTTGGAAATATTGTATTTTCTATGAAGCATTATAAAGAAGGTGACAATGAAATGATGCTTGTGAGAATAATACCTGTTACAAGTAATTCTTCACGCCCTATTAGAGGTGTTACTGGTAATGCCAGCGATCAGCTTTCAATTAATAAAATATATGCCCTTGTAAATCATAGAAGTAACTCTATAGAATTTGGACCTACTCAAGGTCTGTTTCTTGATAAAAATTTAAGAAATAAAGGTATTGGAACATTTGCATTAAATGAGCTTGTATCATGGCTTAGAGAAAACTTTCAAGAATACTCTATTACACCTTTTGATTTTGTAACAGCAGATAATGCAGATGAAGATGATAGAGATGTTAGAAATAAATTTTTAGAAAACTTCGGTTTTAATTTAAGTTTCACAGATGTAACACAAAGAAATGGAACTATGAAAGCAAAAAAACCATCACTTATAAAAAATTATATAAATAGTGAAAAATTAGAAGAATTAGATATTGAGAAATTCTTCTTTAATTTAATTAATGAAAAAAATAAACTTGAGAGAGATTATAACGAGCTAAAAGTAGAATATGCAGCAAGAGGCGAAGAACTGCTTGGTGGTATGCCAAAAGGCGATTTAATAAAATACACTGTTATAGGCTCTATTTCTGTGCTTGTTATTATGCTTTTACTTGTAATATAGGTTTAACTTGAAAAAAATAGGATTTACTACAACTATACCTGTAGAATTTGTCTTAGCAGGTGGCAATATTCCCGTTGATTTAAATAATGTATTTGTATGCAATAAAAACCCAAACCAATTAATGGATGAAGCACAAAACGATGGACTTCCTAGAAACTGCTGTTCATGGATAAAAGGTTTATACTCTGTTGCTGTTAAAGAAAAAGCAGTTGATGAAATAATATCTGTAACTAATGGTGATTGCAGTAATACCCATGCTCTAACTGAACTATACTCTGCCAATAATATTACAGTTCACCCTTTTGCATATCCTTATGAAGAAAAAGACCCATATAATGCGTTAAAACAGCAAATGGTTAATCTTGGAAAAGCATTAAATGTAACACTTGATATGGTATATGATTATTCTAAAATTACAGATAAAGTGCGAGATAAATTAAAAATAGTTGATAAAATGACTGTTGATGGATATGTTACAGGTTTTGAAAATCATTTATATCTTGTTTCTTCTACTGATTTCAATAGTGATTTAGATAAGTTTTCAAAAGATGTTGATGATTTAATAGAAAAAGCATCAAAACGTCATATTGAAGAAAAATATGTTCGCATTGGCTGTATAGGTGTTCCAACTATAAACCCTGCCATGTATGATTTTATTGAAAGCAAAAACTGTAAAATAGTTTTTAATGAAGTTCAAAGGCAGTTTAGTATTCCATCAAGAAATTCAGATTATATTATGCGATATATAGAATATACATATCCATATGGTGTGATGGATAGAATCAATGATATTAAAGAGCAAATTAAGACAAGAAAAATTGATGGTATAATCCATTACGTCCAGTCATTTTGTTACAGACAGATACAAGATATTTTAATAAAAAAACATTTAAATGTTCCTGTGCTTACTATTGAGGGAGATAGTCCTGGTGATATTGATGGCAGAACTAAAATAAGAATTGACTCGTTTATTGAAATGCTTGAAATTAAAAAGAAAAAAGGAATTTTATGAAAAACCTTGGTATAGATTTAGGCTCTAGATATGTTAAAATAGTAAAGGCTGATGGAGATAACCTTGAATTTAAAAGATTTGATACCGTTAGTTTTTACAGGCAGTATATTACACGCGACAATACAAACACATATATAGATGTTGAAAAATTAGGCATTGATGATGATTATAAAATAACAGCCACAGGATATGGCAGAAATTTAATGTCATTTAGTAATGCAGAAATAATATCTGAAATAAAAGCACATTTTCGAGGTGCATTAAGGCAAACTGGTGATGATAGTTTTATTTTAATAGATATTGGTGGGCAGGATAGTAAAGTAATACTTGGTAAAGATGGTTATATAGAAGATTTTATTATGAATGATAAATGTGCTGCAAGCACTGGCAGATTTATTGAAAATGCCTGCAATGTGCTTGGAATATCTATTGATGAACTTTCTTCTATGAATAATAACCCTTCTAACCTTTCAAGTACATGTGCTGTATTTTGTGAAAGTGAATTAATTGGTTTATTAACATCAGGTGTGGAACTTGAAAGTATTGCTGCAGGCGTTAATAAATCTATTGCAAAAAAATTACTACCACTATTAAAATCATTTCAGTCTGATACTATATATGCTTCTGGTGGGGTAGCTTCAAACAACAGTCTTATACAGTATATTTCAGAACTTATTGGTAAAAAAGTAACTCCACTTGCAAATCCACAATTTAATGGTGCTTTAGGCTGCCTGCCATTATAAAATTTTAATTGATTTATATAATATTTTTATATAGAATATGGGCAATATTAATTTATGAGCAGGTATTTTGTATGGATATTATATTAAGAGATATAACTATAATTTTTGCAGTTTCAACAATAGTATTACTAATATGTGCAAGAATTAAAATTCCGGGTATTTTAGGTTATCTTATTACAGGTTTATTAATAGGTCCAAATGGTTTAGGTTTTATTTCTAATACAGAAAATGTTACCCATATGGCTGAAATTGGTGTTATCCTACTTCTTTTTACTATTGGTTTAGAGTTTTCTTTAAAACAATTAATCGCCCTTAAACGTTCTGCACTTGGTGGTGGTATGCTTCAAGTGTTTATTACATCTCTTTTTATCACCTTACTGTGCATAATTTTTGGGCTGAATACTGAACTTTCTATTTTTATAGGTATGATTATTGCTCCATCATCAACAGCAATTGTATTAAAACTTATGATGGAACGTGGTGAAATAGAATCGCCATATGGCAGGATTACAACAAGTGTGCTTATTTTCCAAGATATTGCAGTTATTCCTATGATGTTAATAGCAAGAATGCTTGCTCCAGGTAATGATTCATCTGCATGGGATATTGTTTTAACACTTGGTAATGCAATAATTGTAGTAGTTTTGCTTTTTGCTGCAGCAAGATTTATTGTTCCGAAACTTTTAGCAAAAGTTACTAATACTAGAAGCAGAGAAGTATTTTTATTTTCTATTATATTAATATGTGTTGTGGTTGCCGTAATAACAAATAAAGCAGGTCTTTCCCTTGCTTTAGGTGCTTTTTTAGCTGGTATGGTGGTAAGTGAAACTGGTTATGGTTATCAAGCATTAGGTAATGTTATACCTTTTAAAGATGTGTTTACAGGCTTTTTCTTTATATCCATTGGTATGATGATTAGTATGGAAACATTTATTGCTCACCCAATTTTTATAATATTTTTATCTTTACTAGTTATCTTTGTAAAAACTCTTGTAACTACTATGGCTATAAATATTTTAGGTTATTCTCTAGAAACTTCATTAAAAACTGGTCTTGCTCTTGCTCAAGTTGGGGAATTTTCTTTTATTCTTGCAACAACTGGACTTCAAGATGGTATATTTAACGAATACCAAAACTCATTATTCATTACAATTGCAGTTATATCAATGATGGCAACACCATTTTTAATGCTGTTTTCATCTCAAATAGTAAAAATAATTTCTAAACTGCCTTTACCTGAAAATATTTTAAAGGGATATTTTCATGATAAAAAAACAGATAAAAAAGTTTTTAATGACCATATTATTTTAGTAGGGTTTGGATTATCTGGTAGAATGATTGCAAAAGCAGCAACCCAATCAGGTATTGAATATATAGTTATAGAAATGAACCCAAATACTGTTCATAATGAAAAACAAAAAGGAACTCCAATTTTTTATGGAGATGCTTCACAAGAAGAAATCCTTGAACATGCTTCTATAAAAAAAGCACGAACTTTAGTTATATCTGGTGCTGATTTTAACACTACAAAAAATATTGTAGAAACAGCTAGAAGGCTTAACCCTACACTAATAATTATTGCTAGAACACGTTTCCAAGTGTTTAATGCAAAATTAAAAGAATTGGGAGCATCTGAAGTTATATCTGAAGAAGTAGAATCAGCAGCATCAATATTATCAGTAGTATTTAAACACTACTATATACCTGATGAGAATATTTCTGCAGTAGAAGCAGAACTTCGTCAAGAAGATGTTGCTGCCATATCTAAAAAACATCAGGATAAAAAAGTTACTACATTAGGTATTAAAGGTCTTTCTGTGGAAACTATAACCGTACCTGTTGGTTCAACATATACTGGGCAGTCTATAAGAGCAATAGACCCACGCTTTAAATATAATGTAAATATTATAGCAATAAAATCTGGAATTCAAGTGAAAGTATCCCCCGGCTCTGATGATAAAATAAATGATAGAGATGAACTGTTAGTTACAGGAAAAGCTAGCGATATTACTATATTTGCATCAGTATTAAATAATAAAATTGAACCTGCCACATAGGCTCAATAAATTTTTATATATTTTTTATAAAAAATATATAAAAAAAATGGAACAGGCAAAAGCCTGTTCCACTTTCTACAAAAAGGAGGGAGTTTATTTAAATGCATTACTATGCAAAAAAATACTTACTTAAACTTTATAATTTATATTTTTTATTTCCTACTTGCTATATGGGAAATATATATTAATTTATTATAAAGTGAAAGTATTTTTATAGTTCATCTTCACAATCTCTACATAATTTATGTAATTTTTTCTTTTACCCTATTTTCCCCTTGTTTATTACAAGAAAATGCATTATAATTTTAGACAAATCTAATTATTATTAAATAAAAATAAGGATATCATTATGTCAGAAACATTTTACAAGGCTTTTAGTGAAAAAATTGATGCTGCAAAAAAAGTATTAAACAGACCACTAACTTTGGCTGAAAAAATACTTTATGCTCATCTTTATCATCCTGAAAAAATTCAAAATTATAAAAGAGGTGAAGATTACGTTAATTTTAAGCCAGATAGAGTTGCCATGCAGGACGCTACAGCTCAAATGGCACTTTTACAATTTATGAATGCAGGTAAAAAGAAAGTTGCTACAAATGCTTCTGTTCATTGCGACCATTTAATTCAAGCATACCAAGGAGCTGATATTGATTTACCAGCAGCAGAAAATGCTAATAAAGAAGTTTATGATTTCTTAAAAAGTGTAGCTGCAAAATATGGTATTGATTACTGGAAACCAGGCGCAGGTATTATACATCAGGTTGTTTTTGAAAATTATGCTTTCCCTGGTGGAATGATTATTGGAACAGACTCACACACACCTAATGCTGGTGGGCTTTCAATGATTGCTATTGGTGTTGGTGGTGCTGATGCAGCTGATGTAATGACTGGTATGGAATGGGAATTGAAAATGCCAAAATTAATTGGTGTTAAACTTACTGGTTCTTTAAAAGGCTTTGCTTCTCCTAAAGATATTATACTTAAATTAGCTGGGATTTTAACAGTTAAAGGTGGAACAAATTCTATTATAGAATATTTTGGTGATGGCACTGCATCACTTCCTGCAACAGGAAAATCTACAGTTTGTAATATGGGTGCTGAAGTTGGTGCTACTACGTCCCTATTCCCATATGATAATCATAGTGCAGACTATTTAAAAGCAACTAATAGAAGCAATATTGCTGAGCTTGCATTTAAATATCAGGATTATCTTACTGCTGATAAAGAAGTTCTTGATAACCCTGAAAAATACTATGATCAAGTAATAGAAATAGATTTAGATACTTTAATGCCATATGTTAATGGACCATTTACTCCAGATGCTGCTACTAAAGTAGAAGAGATGGCTCAAAAAGTAAAAGAACATAATTATCCTGAAGATGTTGAAGTTGCATTGATCGGCTCATGTACAAATTCATCTTATCAAGATTTAGGACGTGCTGCAAACCTTTTAGAGCAGGCAGTTGAAAAAAATATTCCACTTAAAGCACAGCTTATTATTAATCCTGGCTCTATATTAGTTCTTGAAACAGCAAAAAGAGATAAAATAATAGATACTTTTAAAAAGGCTGGTGCTTTAATAATGACAAACGCCTGTGGACCATGTATTGGGCAATGGAAACGTGTTACAGATGACAATGAAAGACGTAATACTATCATAACTACATTTAATAGAAATTTTGCAAAAAGAGCAGATGGTAACCCTAATACTCATGCTTTTATTGTATCTCCTGAAATGGCAGTAGCTTATGCAATATCTGGTAAGTTAAGTTTTAATCCTGAAAAAGATACTGTAAAAGATGCCAATGGTAATGATGTAATGCTTAATGCTCCTAGTTTTGATGCTCTGCCTAAAAATGGTTTTGTAGAATGTGATAATGGTCTTATACCACCTGTAGAAAATGGTGATAATATAACAGTTCAAATAGATCCAAAATCTACAAGGTTACAAATATTAAAACCATTTGAAAAATGGGACGGTAATGACATATTAAATATTCCATTATTAATAAAAGTAAAAGGAAAATGCACTACCGACCATATATCTATGGCTGGACCTTGGCTTAAATTTAGAGGTCATTTAGAAAACATATCAGACAATATGTTAATGGGAGCAGTTAATGCTTTCAATGATGAAACAAATAAAGTAAAAAATATTGATACTGGTAATTACGACAGTGTATCATCTACTGCAAAATACTATAGAGATAATAAAAAAGGCTCTATAGTTGTAGCAGAAGAAAATTACGGTGAAGGTTCATCTAGGGAACATGCTGCAATGGAGCCAAGATTTCTTGGTGTAAAAGCTATTATTGTAAAAAGTTTTGCAAGAATACATGAAACAAACTTAAAAAAACAAGGTATGCTTGCCCTCACCTTTATAAATAAAGATGATTATAATCTTGTTCAAGAAGATGATTTAATATCTATTGAAGGATTAAGTAATTTTACTCCTAATAAAACATTAAATGTAAAACTTACTCATAAAGATGGCTCGACACATACTTTCCAAGTAAGCCATACTTATAATAATCAACAAATAGAATGGTTTAAAGCTGGCTCTGCTTTAAATAATCTAAAGAATTAAAGGTGAAGTATTATGGCTAAAATAACTAAAAATGGTAATAAATTAATCGTTCCTGATGAGTTAACCCTTCCATATATTGAAGGCGATGGTGTTGGTGTAGAAATAACAAAAGCTTGTAAAGAAATAGTAGATCATACTATCTCTACAGTATATAAAGGAAATAAAAAAATAGACTGGCTTGAAGTTTTAGGCGGAGAAAAAGCATTTAAAGAAACTTCTCAATGGCTGCCTGAAAAAACAATGGATACTTTTAAGGAATATTTAATAGGTATAAAAGGACCATTAACTACTCCAGTAGGTGGTGGAATACGTTCTTTAAATGTTGCTTTAAGGCAGGAATTGGATTTATTTGTATGCTTAAGACCTGTGGAATGGTTTAAAGGTGTATCTTCCCCATTAAAAGAACCTGAAAAAGTAAATATGGTAGTATTTCGTGAAAATACAGAAGATATTTATGCTGGTATAGAATGGGAAAGTGGTACTGATGAAGCTAAAAAGTTTTATAACTTTTTAAAAGATGAAATGGGCGTAAAAAAAGTGCGTTTTCCTGAAACATCATCTTTCGGCGTAAAACCAGTATCACAGGAAGGCTCATCAAGACTTGTACGTGCAGCAATTGAATATGCAATTAACCATAAAAAACCATCTGTAACCCTTGTTCATAAAGGTAATATTATGAAATTTACTGAAGGTGGTTTTAAAAAATGGGGTTATGAAGTAGCTGAAAAAGAATTTAAAGACTATACTTTTACAATGAATGAATATGCAGCCATAAAAAAAGAAAAAGGAACAGAAGCTGCTGATAGTGCGTATAACAATGCAGTAAAAAATGGTAAAGTAATTATTAAAGATAATATTGCTGATGCATTTTTACAAAATACATTATTAAAACCAGAAGATTATTCTGTTATTGCTACTCTTAATTTAAATGGCGATTATATTTCAGACCAGCTTGCTGCTATGGTTGGTGGTATAGGTATAGCTCCTGGTGCAAATATAAATTACAATACAGGTCATGCAATATTTGAAGCAACACATGGAACAGCTCCTGATATTGCAGGTAAAAATATAGTAAACCCATGCTCCATGCTGCTGTCTTTTGCCATGCTTTTTGAATATATTTCATGGCAGGAAGTTAGTGATAAAATAAAAAATGCATTAGTAGAATCTTTTGGAAACGGCTATGCAACCCATGATTTAGCTAGATTTATGGAAAATGGTACTTCCCTTTCCACTTCAGATTTTGCAAAAAATATAATTAAATTAATTAGGTAGGTGAATATTAGAATGAGTTATGATAGTTTTTCTGAAGAATGTGCTACTATAAAAGAACACTTAATATATGATTTATCTGAAGCTATGAGAGAAGCTACACAAATGGATTTAAGCCTTTTTAAAAAATATAATGTTAAAAGAGGTCTTAGAAATGAAGATGGCACTGGTGTTTTAGTTGGGCTTACTCGCATTGGTAATGTTGTTGGATATGAAAAGTCTGAAAATGGGCTCATTCCTATCCCCGGTAAACTTTTTTACAGGGGAATTGATGTTAATGATATGGTTCATGCCCTTTTAAAAGAAAAAAGACTTGGTTTTGAAGAAGTTTCATACTTATTATTATCTGGAAACCTTCCTAATAAAACTCAATTAGATGAATTTAAATCTATGATTGCAGCAGAAATGCCTCTTGAAAAGAAAACAAGGCTTCATTTAATTGATTTAGAAGGTTCTGATATTATGAATATACTTGCCAGGACAGTTTTAGAAATGTATATTTATGATAAAAACCCTAATGACGTATCACAAGAAAATCTTATGAGGCAGTCATTATATCTTCTTTCAAAATTTCCTACTATTATTTCCTATGCATACCACGTTTTACGCCATGCATATAATGGTAGAACAATGCATATAAGACACCCAAGGGAAGATTTATCCATTGCAGAAAATTTATTGTTTATGATAAAAGGTGAAGATTTTACTGAGCTTGAAGCTAGAACACTGGATTTATTATTACTTTTACAAGCAGAACATGGTGGTGGTAATAACTCCACTTTTACTGTCCGTGTAACAAGTTCTACTATGACTGATACTTATTCATCAATTGCTGCTGGTATTGGCTCATTAAAAGGTCCATTACACGGTGGTGCAAACCTAATGGTTGCAGATATGCTTGACCATTTAAAAGAAAATATTAAAAACTGGAAAGACCAGGATGAAATAGATGCATATCTTAATAAAATGCTCAATAAAGAAGCATATAATAAATCTGGTCTTATTTATGGTATTGGTCATGCTGTTTATACTATTTCAGACCCTAGAGCTTTATTACTTAAAGAACTTGCTAGAGATTTAGCTAAAGAAAAAAATAGAACAGATGAGATGACGTTCTTAGAGTTAATAGAATCTCGTGCAATTGATACTTTTAGTAACTTTAAAAAAGGAACTACCAAAAGAGTCTCAAGTAATATAGATTTTTATTCTGGATTTGTGTATGATATGATAGGTATTCCAAAAGAAATATTTACTCCACTTTTTGCTATGGCAAGAATAGTTGGCTGGTGTGCACATAGAAACGAAGAAATTACTTTCGCAGGAAAAAGGATTATTCGTCCTGGATACAGCAGTATTGCACCAGAAAAACCATATGTAGATATTAACAATAGATAATATTTTAATCTCTAATAATACTTAATGAGCAGGTAATAACCTGCTCTTTTTTATATTTCATCATTAACAAATTTATAATACTAGATTTATGTGTTATATATTATATTAAGGTAAATTCTAAAAACGATTGCGAAAAAAGTAGTAAATAAAAAAGTGGTTGTTAACTCTCTTTAAATAAAATAATATTTTTTAGCTAAAAAAATAAATAAGGAGAGAACAACCACTAATGGATATTACACTAAAACCGAGAAAAAATAAACACTTAACTTCATCAGAGTGCTATCAATTAGAAGTTTTATTGAAGAGCAATAT
>CASEIN010000072.1 GCA_949287985.1 Mucispirillum schaedleri
ATATTGCTATGAAAGAAGCTAAATATAATAAAAAGAAAAAAGTTAAATTCAAATATTATAGGTTAGCTGAAGGTATAAAAAAAATATTAAACTATTTTGTTTTTAATTATTCTATTAAAAAGAAGAAGAATATCAAAAAAAGCCTTACTATTGAGCATTTTTTACCAAAAGATAAGGACGATTTGATATGGGTATAAAAAATGGGGTACCACCAGATCCTAATTATATTGACATAAAACTTTAATTCGTCTATACTTTTTCTATTAATGTATGTTGCGGAGGGATTTATGCGACAAAGAGTATTTTTATTTATTACTTTTACTATAATATTTGCTGCATCATCTTTTTCTTATGCTGCTGATTTATCATTTGGTGGTGGTATTGCGTTATCTAGAACAAAAAGCGGTGGCTATGGTGAATTTGGAGCAACTATCTTTAAAAACGATGGTTTTGAAATGAGAAACTATCTTTCAATTGATGGATATGGTAATATCAGTACCGATTATAATATTGGTTATCTTGGGTTTACAGAAAAAATCACTTTTGGTATGTCTAGTTCTCAGTTAGATAAGAATATTTTTGTTCTTCCTTATGGTTTTGTTGCAGGCAACTTTTCTCTTGTTGGAGCAGAAGGTAGTAATTTAGGTGATGAACCTTTTTACTATGAAGTATATGGTGGTTTAGGTGCAGATATATATAGTGGTAAAAATATGTCTTTATTTGTTGAAGCTGGTGGAGGTTTTGAATCATTTACTTCAAGGCTTCCCGGTTATGATGTATTAGGAACAGGGTTTGCACGTATCAATGTTGGTATTAGAGGTTTTGTAAGAAAATAAAAAAGCAATAAATAATTTTATTTAGGGAGGAAATGGATATGATTTATTCTACTGAAGTAGAACATATGTGCCCAATTGCTAAAGGTGCTTATCATGGCCCAGCACCTATTCCACAAGAGGGTAAATGGGTTCAGGCAAAGGAAGTTAAAGATATTAGCGGTCTTACTCACGGTGTAGGCTGGTGTGCTCCACAGCAAGGTGCATGCAAACTTACATTAAATGTAAAAAATGGTATAATAGAGGAAGCACTTGTTGAAACATTAGGTTGTTCTGGTATGACGCATTCTGCTGCTATGGCTTCAGAAATACTCCCAGGAAAAACAATTTTAGAAGCATTAAATACTGACTTAGTTTGTGATGCAATAAATGTTGCTATGCGTGAATTATTTTTACAAATAGTTTACGGTAGAAGCCAAACTGCTTTTTCTGAAGGTGGGCTTCCAATTGGTGCCAGCTTGGAGGATTTAGGTAAAGGTTTACGTTCTCAAGTTGGAACAATGTTTGGAACAAAAGCAAAAGGTGCTAGATATTTAGAAATGGCAGAAGGTTACATTACACGTGTTGCAGTTGATGCTGATAATGAAATTATTGGTTATGAGTTTGTAAATCTTGGCAAAATGATGGACGCAATTAAAAAAGGCACTCCTGCTGAAGATGCACTTAATGGTGCTAAAGGCGTTTATGGTAGATTTAACGATGCGGTAAAATATATTGACCCGCGTCACGAATAATCACAAGGAGTGGATATTATGGCATTATTTGAAAGTTATGAAAGACGTATTGATAAAGTAAATGCAGCTTTAAAAGAATATGGAATATCAAGCTGTGAAGAAGCACTTAAAATCTGTGAAGAAAAAGGTTTTAACCCTTATAATATGGTAAAAGAAATACAGCCTATTGCCTTTGAAAATGCATGCTGGGCTTATACTTGTGGTGCAGCTATTGCTATTAAAAAAGGCTCAAAAACAGCAGCAGAGGTAGCTGAAAATATAGGTATTGGTTTACAGGCATTTTGTATACCTGGCTCTGTGGCAGAAGATAGAAAAGTTGGTCTTGGTCATGGTAACCTTGGTGCAATGCTTTTAAGAGATGAAACAAAATGTTTTGCATTTTTAGCAGGTCATGAATCTTTTGCAGCAGCAGAAGGTGCAATTGGTATTGTTAAAAATGCTAATAAAGCAAGACAAACTCCATTAAGAGTTATATTAAATGGTCTTGGTAAAGACGCTGCTCAAATTATTTCTCGTATTAACGGTTTTACATACGTTCAAACTCAATTTGACTATGCTACTGGAGAAGTAAAAGTAGTAAAAGAAAAAGCATATTCTAATGGTGAACGTGCTAATGTTCGCTGTTACGGTGCAGATGATGTTAGGGAAGGGGTTGCAATTATGCACCTTGAGGGAGTTGATGTATCTATTACAGGTAACTCTACAAATCCAACACGTTTCCAACACCCTGTTGCTGGCACATATAAAAAAGAGTGCACAGAACAAAATAAAAAATATTTTTCAGTAGCATCAGGTGGTGGAACAGGTAGAACTCTACACCCAGATAATATGGCAGCAGGCCCTGCATCTTACGGTATGACTGATACTATGGGAAGAATGCACTCTGATGCACAATTTGCAGGTTCTTCATCAGTTCCTGCTCACGTTGAAATGATGGGCTTTTTAGGTATGGGTAACAACCCTATGGTTGGTGCTACTGTTGCAGTAGCTGTAGCAACTGCTCAAGCATTAAAATAGTATAACCAAATATTATCATAATTTAAACCAAACTTAGATATTTTCTAAGTTTGGTTTTTTTTTATTTTCCATATAGTTTATTATAATATATTTTTTATTTCTTTATTTGTAATTTCAAAATAATACCTATATTTTATTGATAATTTATTACTTTTTATATTTTATACTTGTAAAAAAAGATAAATTTTATATAATGCATATAATAAACAAATTGGTGGGAACATGAAAACAGCATATCTTGTAATAATTATAACTTTTCTTAATTTTTCGTATCTTATTGCAGCAGAAAATGAGTATGTAATTGAAGAAAGTGATTATGGGGTATTTAGTAAGTCATTTATAGATATTACAAGTTCAAAAAATAGTTCAAAATGTAAGATTAACTTAAACAAAAGCCTTCTTTTTGAAGAAACATGCAGTAGTGAAAAAGATATAAAACTCATATATTTTACTAATTTTTATAATAAAAATTCTGAAACAATATATTTTCTTGTATTTAATATTAATAATACAAAGCTTTTGATTATGGAATTTAATCAAGATATAACCAAATTAAAATTAAGAAATAAATCATATATAGAATGGGATAATAGTATACCTGAAATTATAGCAAATAATTCTGAAGCATCGCTTACTATTAAAAAGTATGCTAATAATAAAGAAGTGCTAAAATATAAATATAAAAATGGTAGTGTAAGCAAAGGAAATTAATTGGTGATACTATGAAAAAAATTATTTTTACAATTTTATTATTTGTAATTCCATTATCAATACAAGCAGAAACTAGTTTATTTTCTCTACACAGCCAGTGTTTGAATAATTCTGATGTAAGTGTATATATAAATAATAAAAAAGTTTATGGTTTTGAAGAAGAATATTATTTATCATTATCACTTATATTTTATGTGGTTGATGATACAGGTAGGCAATACTATGTTTTTCAAGATAATCCAGAAGGTAATGCGTGTGATGGGGCTGATTTAAGAATTTTTGAAAGAATAAATAATAAATTTACATACATGGACACTATAGGCTGGTGTGGTCCTGGATATCCTGAAATATCATTTAATAATAATACAAAAGAAATAACAGTAAAAGGGCAGGCAGTAAGCAGATATCCAGAAGGAGTAAATTTTCCACTTTTATACGTATATAAAAATGGTAAGGTAACAACCATAAAAGGTTATGACTAATAATAAAAAGTATAAAGATATTTTACAAGTTATTCTTTTTTAATAACTTTATGCTTTAAAATTTTGATTATATAAGTTTAAGTGCATTAATAAAGTCTATTTAATATATTTTATTGATTTTGAACTGCCAGTCATCATCTGATGAAGATGAAAAATCATATTCTAATATTTCATCAATAGTATTTATTTTACAGTCATGGTTAAATGTAAGCACTTTTGCTTTTCTGCTTTTCATTTCATCATTTGTAATATATTTAGAAAGAGAAATAATAACTTCATCACCAACTTGGCAGCTTCTTGCAGCAGCACCATTTAAGCATACAACACCACTGCCTTTTTCCCCCGGCAAAACATATGTGCTTATTCTTGCACCACTTGCTTTATTCCATATATATACAAATTCCATAGGTCTAATGCCTGCTTTTTTAAGAATATCTTCATCAATTGTAATACTGCCATGGTAGTGCAGGGCACTTTCTGTTATTTTAATGCCGTGTAATTTGGCTGCTATTACTTCTATTAATTCCATTATTATATAACTCCATAAAGTAGTATTTATAAGATATATATTAAATATTAAAAGAAAGCAATTGAAATAATTATAAATTTATATTATAGCATTTATATAGGTGATTATATGGAATATATTTCAGATTCATATTTTATATTATCAATTTTAATATTTGTATCATTTTGTGCAGGGTTTATTGATAGTATTGCAGGTGGTGGTGGTTTTATATTAGTGCCAGCTTTAATGCTTGCAGGTCTTCCCCCACAGCAAGCTATTGCTACAAATAAAGTGCCTGCTGTTTTTGGAACAGCAACTGCTGCTTATAATTTTATACGCAGTAAGAAAGTTATATGGCCTATTGCTATAATAGGGCTTATTTTTGCATTACTTGGAGGGGCTGTTGGCTCTAGAATAAACCAAGGAATATCAGCTGATGTGTTAAATAAAATAGTGCTTATGATACTTCCTGTTGCTGCTATTATTACATTTATCCCTAAAAAGAATATGAAACAAAATGTAAGCAGTTTTTCTAAAAAAGAATTATATATAGTTGTTCCAATTATTACATTTGTATTGGGCATATATGATGGCTTTATAGGACCTGGAATGGGGACTTTTTTAATCATAGCCTTTTATTCTATATTAGGTATGGATATGGTAAATTCTTCAGCTGTTGCAAAAATAGTTAATTTTGCATCAGGGTTTGGCTCTTTAATAATGTATTTAAAAGCAGGGATTGTAATTATGGCAATAGGGCTGCCATTACTTGTAGCAAATGTGTTAGGCAGCTACATTGGAAGTAAACTTGCCATTAAAAAGGGACAGTCATTTGTAAAAATGATACTTATTGTAGTTTTTATCATAATGTTTGTATCCTTAACTATTAAGATAATTAATGGACAATAAATTATATTCTATATTGTATTAAAGCAGGATATTTATATCCTGCTTTATACTATCAAACAAAGTCATTTTTATTATTTAGATTTAAAATAGCAAATATAAAGTTAATCTGTAAACCTAAATTGCAGTATGTATCCAAGTAAGTAATATTAAAAGATTAATAAAATGCAGCAGGCAAATTTTTTATAATGATATTTTTTACTGCACTTTGTTTTGTATTTAGAAATGAATATAAAAATAAATCAGTTTATATTCTCAAATAAATAAGAAAAAGTATCTTGTAAGTATTTTGGCTAAATAAGATAATTATAAATATATTTTTTAATCATTTTTGCAGTATATTTATATGCTGTTTTTTTATTTTATACTTTAATACATATATACATATTTCGTGATAATAGGGTTATTACATAAAATATATTGGGATAAAAGTTAATAAGGTATCTTAAATTTAGATAATAAAAAAACCTTACTCCCTAAAATTAGGGAAGTAAGGTCTATATGTGTAATAATTTGATTAATTATTTACCAGCTAAAGCTTGAGCTGCAGCCTGAGCACCAGCTATTCTACCAAATGTTACAGTTTCAGAAATGGAGTTACCACCAAGTCTGTTACCACCGTGAACACCACCAGTTACTTCACCTGCAGCATAGAAGTTAGGAATAACTTTGCCGTTATTATCTATAACTTGTGCATTAGTGTTGATTTTAACACCACCCATAGTGTAGTGGATACCTGGAGCAATTTCAATTGCTACATAAGGTCCTTTAGTAAGTTTTTTCTCTAAAGTATCAGCTTTTTTGCCATATTTATCTTGTTTAGAATCAACTGCTTTGTTGTATTCTTCAACAGTAGCTTTTAAGTTTTCAGCTGGAACGTTGATGATTTTTGCTAGTTCATCTAATGTTTCAGCAGATTTAGCTAAATTAAGATGGAAATAACCTTCGATTTGTTTTAAATCTTTACGGATATTATCATCAAGTATAAGGTAAGCTGTTTGACCTTTTTGAGCTAAAATAGCTGCAGAAACTTTATCACGAGTAGAAAGTTCATCAAAGAACCTGTTACCTTCATGGTTTATCATAATAGCACCAACACCACGAACTGCTTCAGTAATAAGTGTGCTGCTGCCTACAGCAATAGAAGGGTGGATTTGGATTTGTTCCATATCAACAAATGCTGCATTAGCTTCTTTAGCTAAATCAAGACCATCACCTGTAGCACCAGGCTGGTTAGATGTAGTCATACCTTTATAGTCTGGTTTATATGAAACAACTCTATCAGCATTAGCAGAAAAACCACCAGAAGTTAAAATAACTGCTTTAGCATGGATTTCATACATTCCTTTATGTTTACCGTCAATTACTGCACCATAAACACTGCCATTATCGCTCACTAATAATTTAACAGCAGGAGAGTTAACTCTTACATCAAGTTTTGATTTAACTGCATTATCTTTATATACATTAACAAGGTAGCTTCCCACTGCTGCACCACCTTCTGGAGCGTGGAAACGTTTATTAGTTGCACCACCACCAAAGTTTACAGCACTTAATTTTGCACCAATAGATGTAAGCCAAGCCATAGAATCTGCTGAATTATTTGCAAGTACATGTACTAAATCTGGGTTAGAAAGATTTTTACCACCTTTCATAGTATCTTGGAACATTGTTTCAGCATCGTCTTGAATACCTGCTGCTTTTTGGTAAGTAGTACCAGCTGCATTCATACCACCTGCTGCAAGCTGAGAGTTACCACCAGTAATAGGCATTTTTTCAACTAATATAACATTAGCACCTTTTTCTTGTGCAGTTAAAGCTGAAATAAAACCAGAACCACCAGCACCAATAACTAATACATCAGTTTCTTCAACAATATCAGATTTTGCATTAGTGAAAGAAGCAATATCTAATTTTTTAGGAAGTGGTTTATTACCTGCAAAACTGATTTGGTTATCAAATGAGTGGCAGTTATTGCAATACATACTAGATGGTTCATGACCACCGTGGCATGCTGTACAATTGATAGTTCCTAAGTGAGATTTGTGTGGGTCAATTTCTAAATCTTTTGTATATTCGTTAGAAACTTGTGCTAAATCACCATGGCAGGAAACGCAGTAAGCATTAACCATGCTTTCAGCATCATCTAAAAGACCAGATTCTCCATGACAAGCAGTGCAGGTAATACCAAACTGTTTCATATGGTCGCCTGCCATAAACTGAGCTTTTTCACCAGTAGTATAAGCAGTATCTTTTTCTTTTTCTAAAACGTTTACTGTTATCAATGGGTTTACTTCAGGAACTACTACTGCCTGTTGTTCTACTGTAGTAGTTTTTGCAGAAGTATTATCTGTTGGTGTAGTATTATCACTAACAGATTCATTTGCAACCGCTGTTTGATTTTCAGCAGTTTCTGCTGGCTGCTGTTTTTTACATGCAGCAAATGCTAACAGCAATACGCTTAGTAAAATTAAGAACTTTTTACTCATGTCCTTTTCCTCCAATATATCCTAGACATATGTTATACTTGTTTTTTACAAAATGCAATAAAATATTTTAAAAAAAATAAGATTTTTTTAATTCATAAAACAATGTTTTATAAGTTACCTTATACCTACTTCTACAAGTTCAGAATCCAGTATTTTAGGAAGTATTTTAGGATTAAGTTCCACAAGCATACCTTTTCTACCTCCATTAATATATATTTTATCAAGGTCTAATATTGTTTTTTCGATATATACTTTCATTTTCATTCGAGTTCCAAAAGGGGAGGTGCCGCCTACCAAATATCCAGAATGTCTATTAGCAACTTCTGGGGTGCAGGGGTGAACTGTCTTTGTATTCATATATCTTGCTAAATTTTTCACAGATACTTCCATATCACCATGCATTAGCACAATAAAATATTCTTTTTTATCGTTTTCCATAATAAGTGTTTTAATTACTTTATGCTCATCAACACCTAATTCTTTAGATGAAACTTTTGTGCCACCATGTTCTACATATTTATAAAACATTGGGGTATATACAACTTTTTTCTCATTTAAGTATCTTATGGCATTTGTAGATGGGACTTTATCTTTCATATTAATAGCTGTTATTTAAAAATAGTTTTGTTCTTTCGTTCTTAGGGTTATTAAATATTTCATCAGGTGTGCCGCTTTCTAAAATTTCACCATCAGACATAAATAATATTTTTGTGGCAACTTCTTTTGCAAAGCCTATTTCATGGGTGACAATAAGCATTGTCATTTTTTCTTCTGCTAACTGTTTCATGGTATAAAGCACTTCTTTAGTTATTTCTGGGTCAAGTGATGAAGTAGGCTCATCAAAAAGCATAATTTCAGGGTTCATCATTAAAGCACGGACAATGGCAACCCGTTGTTTTTGCCCACCTGATAAGCTGTCAGGGTAAACTTCAGCTTTATCTGCAAGCCCAACTTTTGCAAGTAATGCTAAACTTCTTTCCCTTATGGTTTTCCTGTTTTCATTTTTTACAAGTTCAACTGGTTTTTCAAGGTTTCTAATAACTTTCATATGTGGGAAAAGGTTAAAATGTTGAAACACCATACCCATTTTTAATGTAGCATTTTTCACAACAGATGCAGGCATATATTTTCCGTTTTCAACAAATTTTTCACCATCAATAGATATTGTGCCACCATCTATTTTTTCTAGATCTATCAAACATCTTAAAAGTGTGCTTTTACCACTGCCTGATGAGCCTAATATTGCTATTACATCACCTTTTTCCACATTAAAAGATATATCTTTTAACACCTGTAAATTTCCGAAAGACTTTTTAAGATGACTTACTTGTATTATGCTCATAATGATTTACTCGTATATTTGAATTTTTTTTCAATTAATCTTAATACAATAGTAAGTATTAATATTAATAATAGATATAAAACACCTGCCATAACAAAAGGCATAATCGAAACGTGTTTAGATACGGCTGTTTTTGCAACATAGCTGATTTCTGCCACTCCTATTACATATACTAGTGATGTATCTTTAACTAATGTTATTGCTTCATTACTTAAAGAAGGCAGGCTTACTCGTATCATCTGTGGAATAATTACATGAATATAAGTTTGCAGTTTTGAAAGCCCTAAAACCTTTGCTGCCTCAAACTGACCTTTATCAATGGCTAAAAGACCACCTCTAAATATTTCAGCAAAATAAGCAGCATAGTTTAGTATAAATGCTACTAATGCTGCTGTAAGCCTGTCAAAAGAAATGTATGGTGGAATATGTGGAACTACAAAATATATAAAGAATAACTGTAATATAAGCGGTGTTCCACGCATTATGGTAATATATATATTTATAAGCCATGTAATAGGTTTATATTGTGTTTTACCAAGTAGGGTGATAATAAAGCCTAGGGGAATCGATACAGTTATCACTACAATAAATATTAGCACTGTAATCTGAGCCCCTTGAAGCATAGCCTGGGCTGTCTGTATTAAATAACTGCTATCCACTTTATTTCACCCCGAAAAACATATGATAATATGCTAAAGTTTATTAATATTTTTTAATAATATCTTCACCAAACCATTTTATTGATATTTTAGAAGCAGTGCCATCATCAATAAGTTCATCAATTGCTTTTTCTACTTTAGTTTTTAATTCATCGTTTCCTTTTTTAAATGCAATTGCATAAAACTCTTCGTTAAAGTAATCATTTGATACCTTATATGCACCAGTTTTTTTGTTAAGCATATATCTTGCAACTACTTCGTCCATAATAACGGCATCAATTCTACCTATATCTAAATCTTGTAATGCTAAAACGTTATTATCATAAGTAGATTTATTAACTTTTTCATTAATAGGGTCTTTTTCTAGTGCCTGCACAGCAGTAGAGCCAGTTTGAAGCCCAACATTTTTACCTTCTAAATCAGCCTTTGTGTTAATTGGAGAATCAGCAGTTGTAATGATTACCATTTTATTTGCTAAATATGGTTTTGATAAAGCCATAGCTTCCTGTCTTTCAGGGCTTACGCTTAAACCGTTCCAAATACATGTAATTTTACCAGAATTTAATTCTAATTCTTTAGTGCCCCAGTCAATAGGCTGCAACACAAGTTCCATATTAAGCTTTTTAGTAACTTCTTTTGCTAAATCTATATCAAAACCTACGATTTCGTTGTTATCGCCACGAAAACCCATAGGTGGAAAACTATCATCTAATCCCATAATTAATTGAGCCTGCCCAGAAGCAGAATTATTATCTGTTTGATTTTTTTTGCACCCAAAAGAAAGGGCAGAAAGTAATACAGTAATGAAAATAAGCAGTTTTTTCATCTCTCACCTTTTTTATAAATATTCTTGTTTGCATACTTTATCATATTATATAAAAAAATCAATGAATAATTTATATTTATAAGTAAGTAATATGGTATTTACTGCGACTACAGTGTATTTTTAATTCTAAACTGGGAATTAAAAATAAAATATAATTGTATTAATATGATAATTCTGCTATATATAGAAAAAATGTAAATTAGGTGATAACATGATAGATATGCAAAGTATAAAACTTTTAATGGCAGGAAGGGCAGGGGTTTATGGCTTGCTTGCTGATATTTTTACAGCACCAACAGATAGTGATAATATATATAATTTATGTAAATATTTATACGATTTAACAGAATCAGTAGAAGTAATAGATGAGCAGGAAGAAATTATACAAGGTTTTAAAGGGCTTGCAACATGGTATAAAAATTCTCAGCAAATTGAAAGTTCTTGGATAGAAGCCAAATTAAAAGAAGAATTCAATTTTATTTTTAAAAACCCAGCAGGTTCAATTGGTATAGTTTTTCCCAATACTGAAAATATTGATGAAGTATATAGCAAGTATGGATACACGCCAGAATTTAAAAGTGGTGGTATAAATGAGATATTATCATTTATGAGCCATATGGCAATAGAAACGGCAAAACAGGATAATATAGAGCAGGTTTCAGAATATGCAAAAGCTCAGCTTTTATTTTTAGATACCTTTGTAATGCCTTATATTTCAGGGTTTTGTGAAGCATTATATGAAGTATGCCCAAGTTATGGAATATTTCAATATATAGCAGTAATATTACATGGTTACTTAATGCTTGATGAACCAACATTGAAATATTTTTAGTTTATAAGCCCTTTATCCATATAGTAACGCATAGCACCAGGGTGAATTGGTGCTGTGTTATACTGGAGCATCTCTTTTATATCCATATCTTTAAAAGCAGGGTGCAGCCTTTTTAAAATGCTTAAATTTTCAACAATTTCTTTTGCTATAATATAGGCTGCATAGTTTGATGTTTTACTTGATGTTACAACGGTTGTCATTATACTAACCGTTTTTGTGTCATTAGGATTTAATGCTTTTGGATATATTGATTTTGGTTGTGAAGTAATCTTATATTGTGGATATTCTAAAAACAATTTATTTACCCCTGTAATATCAATAAACCTAACAGGTGTAGTTTCTGTAAGTAATTTTATGGTATTAAGTGGCATAATAGAAGTAATAAAAAAGCCATCAAGCCTGCCGTCCTGCATTTTAACAACAACATCTTGCAAAGAAGTGCTTGTATTATCAAAATATACAGTATAGTTATCAAGCCCATATGAACTTAATATTTTTTTACTGTTTAAGTATGTGCCTTCTCCAATTAAGCCAAGATGAATATTTTTACCTTTTATATCTACTAAGGTTTTTATTTTAGAAGCTTCTCTTGCTATAAATTGGATATATTCTGGGCTAAGGCTTATTATGGAGCGTAAATCATATTGTGGCATACCTTGCCATTCTCCAAGCCCTTTGTATGCTCTATACTGCACATCAGCAGAAACAACTCCAAGCATTAAATCTCCATTTATAACATTATCAACATTATAAACATCGCCTTCGGTATTTATTACATTTGGCTGCAATTTATGAATTTTTGAATTTATATTTAATATTTTACCAATGGATATACCAATAGGGTATAAACCACTTTTATTATCACCAGTGCCGATATTTACAGGTATAACTTTATTCTGTGCAAAGCATGTAAATGCCAAAAAAAATACAATTAAAAAAGTGATATAAAATAATTTTTTCATACTATCTCCGTGTATATTATATGAAATATCCTTATGAAAATCAAGAATTATTAATTTTACTTGAGATTTTTGGTAAATTTAATATAATAACTACCATATTTATATAAAGGTGTATTATGGGTTCAGATATTTTACCAAAAGCAGTCAAATATGAAAACGGACAGTTAATTTTTTTAGACCAGACAAAGCTTCCCTTGGAGCTTATCTATGAGAAACAGGAAACATTAGAGCAGGTATATGATTCTATTAAAACATTAAAAGTTCGTGGTGCCCCTGCAATAGGTATAGCTGGTGCTTTTGGGCTTTTAATCTCTATGAAAAACCATATAAATAATTCGGTTGATGAATTTATTAAAATGCTAAAATCAAATGGTGAATATTTAATATCATCTCGTCCTACTGCTGTAAATTTATCCTGGGCAGTAAATAGAATAATAAAAAAGGCAGAAAGTGTTGAAGCACATACTTCAGAAGAATTATATAAAATTATAGAGCAGGAAGCAGTATATATTTTTGAAGAAGATAAAAAAATATGCCAAAATATAGGCGAATATGGGCAGGATTTAATATGTGATGGTATGGGTATACTTACTCACTGCAATGCTGGAGCATTAGCAGTATCAGAACTTGGCACAGCTTTAGCACCAATTTATAAAGCGTTAGATAACGGCAAAAAATTTAAAGTATATGCTGATGAAACAAGACCACTTTTACAGGGGGCAAGGCTTACAAGTTACGAGTTATATTCTGCAGGGGTAGATGTAACATTAATATGTGATAATATGGCAGCTTATGCTATGAGTAAAGGTCTAATTAATATGGTAATAGTAGGCTGTGACAGGGTGGCAGCCAATGGTGATACTGCCAATAAAATAGGCACAATGAATGTGGCAATATTAGCAAAGTATTTTAATATTCCTTTTTATGTTGCCTGCCCATCATCGACATATGATAATATGACATTAACAGGAAAAGATATTATAATAGAAGAAAGAGATAAAAAAGAAGTTACTCATTTTTCTTCATGCCAAACTGCCCCTGAAAATGTTAATGTTTTAAACCCTGCATTTGATGTTACACCAAATGAATTAATAACAGGTTTTATTACAGAATATGGTATAATAAAGCCGCCTTTTATTGTTAATTTGGAAAAAATACTAAACAATAGGTAGTAATATGATAGAAAAATATAAGCAGGATATATGTGAAATAGGCAGAAGGCTATATAATAGGGAGCTTGTTGCTGCAAACGATGGCAATATATCTATAAAAGTAGATGAAAATAAACTGCTGATAACACCTACTATGATGAGTAAAGGGTATATGGTGGAAGATGATATAATTTTAATAGATTATGATGGTAGTGTTCTAATGGGAAGTAAAAAGCCATCATCAGAATATTTGCTTCACACAACAGTTTATAAAAACAGGCAGGATATAAATGCAATAGTCCATGCTCACCCAGTAACAGCATCAGCTTTTGCAGTATGCTCTCGCCCTGTAGATATGAGATATATGCCTGAAGCTATTATGAGCCTTGGAGTTTTCCCTGTGGCAGAATATGCTCGCCCTGGCACAAAAGAGTTAGCATTATCTATTATGCCATATATTAATGAGCATAATGGCTGCTTACTTTCAAACCATGGGGCTGTGTGCTGGTCAAAAGATGTATACTCTGCATATTATCTTATGGAGCAGCTTGAATTTTACTGTAAAACATCGCTAATAGCAGAGCAAATAGGTAACCCAAAAATTATCCCTTAACTGCTTTTAAAAATTCTTCAGTTAACGTTTTATCATATTTTATAAATTCGTTCATAATACCAGCAACTGCATAGTATAGGTTATTATCTATTTGAGTAATTTGTTCTTTTAAATGAACTGTAAATTCATTTACCCATGTTAAAAGGTGAGCTTGAAGAAAGTTATACTGTTCTTGCAGCAGGTTTGCCACATTATCATAATTTTCTTCTTCTAAAAACTTAATTAATAACGCATTTAACTGCTGCATATAAAGCATTTCGATACTGATATGGTCTGCAGGAAGTGTATTTTCTTCTGGTGGTATAAAGTTATTTACTTCATATATATTTATAACTTTATCTTTTTCTCTTATTTGCATATTATTGCTAAATAAATATTCTGAAGCAGTGCATGGGATAGCATAAACACTATCAAGAAAAAGTTCTGTAAAAATATCTTGTTGTAATTCAAGTAAATCTTCAATACTATCTTCATCAAGGCTTTGTTCATATGAGTTATAATTTTTTAACACGTTAATAGATACGCTGTAATCATTTGTAAGGATATGTTTTTTTAGTTCTTCAAAATAGGGAATAAGTCTTGCTGTAGCACCTATAAAGTTAGTATCTGGGTATATATTAAACACTTTGAAAAAATAATTATAAAAGTTTGTTTTTATAACACCTGCCGAGTGCATATTATCTTTTAAAGTATTACTTATGTTGTTCATTTTTCACCTCTAAAAACTACTACTTTTTTTATTATAGCAAAATATTTATAATTATCTAGCTTTTTTTAATAATATGATTTATTCTATTTATATATTATATATCATTGGTGTTAAATGTTAAAAATTGGATTTATGGATTATGCAAATGTCTACCCTATATTTTATTATTTACTGCAGGATAAAAATATAGAGTATATAAAAGGTGTGCCTGCAGAACTAAATAAGGCAATGCGTGAAGGCAGGATAGATTTATCTCCAGCTTCTAGTATTGAGTTTGCAAGAAATCATGCATTATATAATGTTCATAATAAAATATGTGTTTCATCTATTGGGCCAGTTAAAAGTGTAAACCTTTATAGTAAGTATAAAATAGAAGATTTGCAGGGTAAGAAAATATATTTTACAAAGGATTCTAATACATCTACAGTTTTATGCAGAATAGTGCTTGAAAAATTTTATAATCTTCAAGTTACTTATACATCTAATGAAAGTGAGGCTGATGCATTTTTATTAATAGGTGATAAAGCACTTTTTGCATATTATAACTCACCTTCGCCATATGTAATAGATTTAGGTGAGCAGTGGTATAAATTTACGAAACTTCCTTTTGTTTTTGCTTTATGGATAATTAGTAAAAAAGCAGCAGCAGATGAATATTATAGTTCATTAGTGCAAAATATTACGAAATATGGGGAGCTTTTTCCAAAAGATATTTCAAAACTTGCACCAAAATATATAGAGCAGGGTTTTACTTTGGAGCAAATTGAGGATTATTGGAATACCATAGTTTATAGCATTACAGATGACCATAGAAAAGGGCTTTCACTTTTTTATAACCTTGCCTATGAACTAGGGGAAACAAAAGATAATGGTGCAGATTTTATTGATGCAGCATTTATAAAATAGTGTTATGATTTATTTTTCTTAGTAAAATCAGCCCTAACAATAACAGCCTGTTTTTTTTCTTTTGGTTTATTATGCATATTTGGGTTTGTGTTTATTCTAAGGACATTTTCCTCGTTGCTTTCATAATATGGAAAATTAAAAATACATAAAGGCTTATGCAGGTCATTTAAAACTGCATCTACTGCTTCATAAGGTATAAACACATTTTCCCATACACCGTTAAAACGAAGTTTGGCAAAAATATAATCATCTTCCATTTTAAAATCAGAGCAGGAAGCAGAGCCTATGGCAAGAACAATCCCATTATTTTTCTCACTGTTTATAAGCCCACGTTCTCCCACAATAAGTTTTGGGTGGGGCAGGGAGTGAATATATATTTTCCCATATTCTTCCATAGCAGCAGAAATTACTGTTTTTTTAAGTTTATTCATAGGCTAATCCTTATGTATTTGGATTGTGGCATTTATATCCATTACTAAATACTGGTTTTTTATTACAGCAAACATCTATACTGTTATCACACCTATCGGCAAAAATACATTTTTCATTATATAAAAAATTATTTTTTTCAATAAAACCTTTTATGGTAGTTAATTCGCCCTTATTACCAATTTGAGCAATACATTTTTTTAATGCATTAGTATATGGGTGTTTTTCTTTGCCATCTATTAAATCTTTTGATGAAACTATTTCCATTAACTCCCCAGAATAAAGCACTGCTATATTATTACAAATTGAAGCAAGTAGTGCCAAATCATGTGAAATAAAAAGAGTAGTTAAATTACGTTCTTTATTTAGCTTTTGTATTAGGTTAATGATTTGTGTTTGTATTGTAACATCTAAAGCAGTGGTTGGTTCATCAGCTATTAATAGTTCAGGGTTTGTAGCAAGTGCCATAGCTATCATAACACGCTGGTTCATTCCACCTGAAAGCTGGTGTGGGTAATTATTAAGCCTTTCTTCTGGCATATCAATTTCCACATCTTTTAAAAGTGATACTGCCATATTATAAGCATCAGACTTACTTATGTTTTTATTATGAAGCTTGATAGTTTCTATTAAATGCCTGCCAATTGTCATTACTGGGTTTAGGGAGCTAAGTGGGTTTTGAAAAATCATTGATACTTTTTTACCACGAATAAGTTTAAAACTGTTTTTGTCATTAGTATTAATGCTATCAACAATAATTTCCCCACCTGTTTTATAAATAGGTGCTTTATTTAACCCTAATATACATTTAGCAAAAACACTTTTACCAGAGCCAGATTCACCAGCTAAACCAAAGATTTCACCTTTATTAATATGCAGCGAAAAATCTCTTAATATATAAAAATTTTCTTTATTAGATTTTAATTCAACTGTTAAATTATTAACTTGTAACATATAATACCCTATATTTAATAGATATTATTATAAATATAAGCTTAGAAATTGCAAGATAATATTTATATTAATTTATAAGAGATAATTTTTAAGTAATATATCCAAAAATTACACATAAAACCTATTTGCAATATATTAATGCATTATGAATATAGTGTTTAGTATGTGTATAGGTAATATTACTTATATGTAATACTATGATTAATAGTTAGTGGAATAACAAGCACTTTTAATGATTTAAAAGTGCTTGTGTGATTTTATAAAGTAATAATATTTCCCATTGGTATCATGTTATTTTTTATGATTACATGGTTATTGTTCCATGGGGAATTGTTTGATACATAAATACTTTTATTGTATAAGCCTATTGTATTTAATGATGATAGTAACTTTTCTTCATTAAGTAATACAGTGCTGTTATTTTGAATATTAGCATATGCTTCACTTACATATAAAAATGCATCACGAACTTTCCATGCTTTCATATCAAGGCAGGTTATATCATAATCAAATGGGATTATTGAACCAAGTGATAATAATAATTTTTGTAAGTAATTATTAGATATTACTTTACTTGATATGTTCGCATTTAATGTATGGCTGTATACATATACATTTTCAACCCTTGTATTAGTTAGTAATTTATTTACTTGGTTAATATTTTCACTTACTAAAAATACATTATATGGTTTTGTAGTATAATCTACCATATTTGATGATATAACATTTTCTGATGTTGTAACTGGTAATGGCAAATTTGTTTGTAATGCATTAATTCCTGCTAATGCTGATATGCCTAATGCGCTATATTTTAAAAAATTTCTTCTTGTGGTTTCTGTTGTTTCTAAATTATTAAATGTAATATCCATATTTTTTTACTCCCTAATAATTATTTCATATCTCTTGGTGGAACTTTATTATAATCTATTTTTGTAGCAAGCACATCTTGTGGAAAAATATATGGTCGAGCCGAAGCAAACCCTGATGGATACTTACGATAAAGCAAGTGAGCTACATATGAAAACACATCAACAAAATAGTATTCTGCAATTTCTACTCCATATTTTACAAAATAACTGTATTCATATAAAATAATCTGCCAAAGTTTATTGTAAAAATCCTGCACAGTTTGTTTAGTGCTGTCTTTATCCCTAGGGTCTTTCATTTTACCTTTTTTAATCCAAAAATAAACACCAGGATGGTTATTCGAGCCACCATACATACCACCATAAAAGTGGGTTCCAAAATCAAGCACTAAATCAGGTGGAAATTTTTCATCAAAATAAGGGTCTAAGCCATCTATTAACTTTCTATTTCCTGCATACTGGCGAAGCTGGTTTACTCTAGCAGGGTTATTATAAACACTTACACCATTTGAATAGCATGATATTAATTCATCTAACTTACCACCAAGCATTATTGCCATACGCATACAAGCTATATAAAATATCTCATAGTCTTCCTTGTTAATATCAAAGCTGGCACTTCTCATAGCTTTTTCAAAAGCATTTCTATCTTGATATAAATAACCTGCTGTTATATACATGTCAACTGCCATACTTGAACCTTCTGTAGTTTCTGCCAAATCAAATAAAGCTTGTTTTTGTCCCATTTTTATAGCTTCATTTAAATATTTTGCAGCTGTTGTTTCATTTAAACCAAGGCTTGCAGGTGTTAGAGAAGAATATAAAAGTTTATTTCTATCTACAGTAAACCTGTATATTGCATAATAACCATAATAACCATCTGGAGAACCTGCTTTAATAAGCTTGTTATATAAATCTAAACTTTCTTTTATATCTTTTATACCTTGAGATTCTTCAACATTTTCAATTCTAGAAAACAGTAAATCTGCTAATTCTTTACTGGCTATTAGATTATTTTTATTAGAAGCATATCGCAGGTTATTTAATATATTATCCTGCGCAGCTTTATCCATGTTTTTAAAGGACCTGTTTGATGAAGATATGGAATTCATGGCAGCATCATATTTACTTTTACTTGTGGCATCAGTTATATTTGGATATTTATATAATTTATCAATGGTTAAATGTGGCAGAATTACACCACCTTTAAAACCCATTTTATTAATTAAATATTTCTTTTTTTCCACATGGCTTAATTTTTCAAACTTTGCCTTTTCATCGGCAGTCCACTTCATACCATTTGGTGCTGATTTAAAACTTTTTAAATCATCTAAAATCAATACATAATTTAATAATTTTGCTGATTTACCATATTTTTTTTCTTCTGATTTATCAAAAACTTCATTGATAAATTGTAACTGTTCAGGTGAAAATATAATTTGACTCATTTTTGAAAACTCCCTCCAATTTTTGTAGAAATATTATAACATACTGATAAATAAAAGTATATTATAATATTTTAAATTAGTCATATAATTTAGAAACTTAGTATAATCTTTTAGGGGGGGGGTATGTCAAGGGTAAATATTTAAAAATATGATTTATTGTAATAATAAATCAATAATTTTTTTACTTTCTTCTTCATTTAGTTCAATTTTAGGCATAGTAGCATTTTTTTTAATACTTCTTGGGTTTAAAAGCCATTTTTTTAAATTATCTTTATTCCAGCTTTTTCCATTTAAATAATCAGGATATGAGTTTTTTAAACTGCTTAAATTTGGGGCACTGTCATAATAACCTAATGCACCAATACTTGTTAATGCTTTATGGCAGCCACCGCATTTATTATTAAATAAATCTGATGAATTATCTTTGTTATTAAGACGCACCACCTGGGTAATAGATTTTACTTCTGTATTAATAGCATAATGGTAAATCCCTGTTATTAAATACCTGTAATCTTCCTTGCTGAACTTAAATTTTGGCATATTTATAACCGGCTCTTGAATAGATTTTATAATTTCATCAGTAGATAATCGTTTAACTGTAGAATTTAAGTCTGTGGCATAATTTGCACCAGTATTTCCAATTTTATGGCACCTTGTGCAGTTTGCATCATTTATTAATTGTATGCCTTTTTGGGTTATTATGCTTTTTTCATTATTAAATTCTGCATAGTCGCCTTTAATTAGTTTGTAATGTGCAATATCTGGACGGGTTGTTTTATCATTTCCCCTGTGGCAAATTGTGCAGTTATTACCTTTTTCCATACATATATTATCATTATGGCAGGAAATACATTTGTTTTCCCCATAAGAATAAGTATATGAAAATATAATAAGTAAAATTAAAAACCTAATAACCAATATTCTTTCCTAAAAAAATATGCTATAATAGTTAGCATTATAATAAATAGTAAAATTATAGTCGTTAAAATATGTATCACTTTATAACTTTTATGAAACCACACTGCATTTTCTGGCACTTTTTTTATAAAAAAAGGCATAACCATATATATTATAAAAATTAAAATTATAAAATAAATATAATAGCTGCCGTAAGAAGCTAGTTCTTGAGTCCATAATAAAAACCAGGCAGATTTAGATGGGTTAGGGGCGTTATATGGTTCTGCATTTTCCTCCAGTGGTGCATCAAAAAAATATGCTCCAACAAGCATAAAAATAATCATAATAATAGATGATATTTTTATTATTTTAAAAAAGTAGGGGTCTGATTTTATGTATTTATCTTTATTATTTTCTATCATAAGTAAGGTAAAACCCCCTTATCACGCCGAACTCTAAAAAAATGTATAAAAGAAAGTATAATAATACTAATAGGCATAATTATTATATGCAGAATGTAAAACCTAATTAAAGTAAGCCTGCCGCCTATACCATCAGGGATTAACATATTATATATATAGTCACCAAATGGAAGTATTTTAATTAGTTCTGCCCCAGTTTGTGTTGCCCAAAAAGCAAGCTGGTCCATTGGTAATAGATAGCCAGTATAGCCTGTAAAAATACTAAAAAATAATAGAAATAGCCCTATAACCCAGTTGTATTTTCTGCTTAAAAAAGCACCTGTATATATAACTCTTAAAATATGTAAAAAAATTAAAACTAAAAATGTATTACTTGCAAACCTGTGCAGGTTTCTTATATATTTTCCACCTGATACATTTTCTTCTATAAATATTATTGAATTATAAGCATTATTTGGCTCTGGAGTATAATATAAAGCAAGTAATATTCCAGAAACTATCAGTATTAAAAAGGCAGTAAAAGATAGACCACCAAGGCATAAAGTGTATGATATTTTTAAATTTTTCTTAATTGTAACTTTTGGAAATAAATGTTTTATAAATTCTTTAAACATAACTATAAATTTATTATAATATTATTATTTTCTATGGTATATTTTATATGCTTTAAGGGTTTTAAAGCAGGGCCTTTTATAACACTGCCATTTAATTCAAACATACTGCCATGACATGGGCAAATAAATTTATCATTTTCCACATTTAATATGCAGCCTAAATGAGTGCAGGCAATACTTAAAACTGTTATACCATTTTCCCTGTTTAATATGCCTATCTGCTTATCTTTTATTAAATAAACACTATCATAAGGTATTGATTTAACAGGTATAGTTATAACCTTATCTTTTTTTACTTTTGGTGTCAAGTAATTGTATAGCAGGGCAAAAGGCGCAACCCATAAGAGTTTTAAAAGGTTACGCCTTTTGATATTTTTTTTAAGAAATTCCATTTCTTTACTTGTAATCAAATATTATTTAACAAACATTCCAGGGTGTTTTTTCTTAGCATGTTCTAAATCATCTTTACCATCTCTAAACATAGCGTTATATCCTGCTTTATTAACTGGGTGAACAGCTAAGTATATATGTATGATTAAAAATATCACAAACACTGTAAAGCCGATATCATGAAGTAGACGCATAATACTTACAGTTGTAGAATCAAGTGATACCCTAAACCATAAAAATAAACCACTGACAATCATTATTACGCTAAATACAATTACAGCAAGCCCTGCAGCAATCTGCCCTAAATTATATTTACCTGCTCTTTTTGGATATGAAAAATCAATATACATTTTTTTCATATCTGCAAGTTCTTCTGTTACATAAGTTTTCCATGACTCATCTTTTCTTTTCTTAAAAGCTAAATGCCATTTTTTAAAAAGCATAGAAAAAGCAAATGGAATGCTTAATGTTATCCATAACATAGCTGTTATTCTATGAAGTGCTCTACATATTTCTATACCAACATATGTTGGTTCTGCTGTTGAATAAAATACAGATATAGGCACACCAATAAGGTAGGCTATCCATGAAAATGAGTGGGAAAGTATTGGAAGCCCAGTAAATATAAATATCATCATAAAATGGATAACATGTTTATGATACCACATTTGCATATTTGAAAATAGTGTAATTTTTTCATTTGAGCTACTCATTTTCATTCTCCTTATGTTCATCTTTGCCTGATAATTTCACAGCAGAATAAACAGCATGCCCTGCTACAGCTGCAGCTGTTCCAATAATTGCTGCAGTTCCTATTACTTTTGTAATTTCTCTGCCACCAGCTACCCCACTTGTTGGGTCAGCAGGCAGTAAATAGTCATCTCTATTCTCAAGTGGAGCAATAGTCATATATGAAAGAGTGCCAACAGTATCATTTACTTTATCAGCCCCATATACAAAGTATTCTTTATTAAATACTTTTGAATAATGTTCTGCACGTTTTCTAGCTTCTGCAATAACTTCTTCCTGCTTGCCAGAAAAAATAGCAACAGAAGGGCAGGCAGCAGCACAAGCAGTTGGCATTCCTGATGTGAGCCTGTCATGGCACATGGTGCATTTATATGTTTTACCAGTATCTTTAGAATATCTTGGCACATCATATGGGCATACATCTTTACAGGCTTGACAGCCTACACATCTTTCCTGATTAATAACAACAGCCCCAGTATCTTTTTTAGAAATAGCAAGAGCAGGGCATATTTCCATACATTTTGGATTATCACAATGCTGGCAGTGTTTAAATGCTGCAATTTGTAACACATTAGGAAATTTACCTTTTTCAGAACATTCTACAGTTAAGTAATTTAAGTGAGCCTGTTCCTCCACCATAGATTTTTCAACAGTGTAATTATAATCCCTTTGTAATCTCATTCTATTTTCAGTAGAGCAGCTTATTACACAGGCAAAGCATTTTATACATGACTGAGTATCATAGCAAACTGCCATTTTTTCGTAACTCATTTTGCCCTCCTTATTTTAACAATAAAATCTTGTGATGGAGCAGAAGCTTCCACAGGCATAAAAGTTAAGTTACCTATATGGTTTGGGTTTAATCCAATAGGGGAAGCAACACTTAATTTATCAGCAAGTTTTCTGTATAAACCGTTACCAACACCATAGTAAGTGAAAAGAGTATGTGGCTCAACAGTTTCTGATAACTGAACTTCTGCTTTTACTATTAATGATGGTTCTTCAATATTAAATACTTCTACTAAATCACCACTTTTTAAGCCTAAAGCATTACCCCTTTCCGTATTTATAAATACAGCAGAATAGTTTAATTTAGAGCCAACATTTTTTAACAGTATATTATTTCTTGTTTGTGCACCTGTAAATGAACTAAGTGGCGAAAAGCCTGTTATAGGTATAAACTCATCACTATCAAGCTGTTCTTTTAATGTTTGATAATAAGTAGGCGGGCAGGTAAATAATGGGTTATAGTATTGTGCATCTTTATCCCTGCCTTCACTTTTAAGCCTTTCATTCCATTTTGCCATAAATAATGAATAAACTTCTAGTTTGCCAGAAGGTGTTGGTTTATTCATTGGCTTAACAGGTGCAGGCACACCACACCATACGCCATCTTCTATTAATTTTCTTCTTGAGAATATGGCTGCATCTTCATCATCAAGGTAAAGATTATCAAGCTGATAGTCTACAATATACTTAATACCACCAGCTTCAAAATCACCAAAATATGATGCATATTCATCTTCATCAAATATTCTCTTAGCAATAGCAAGCATAATCCAGTAACCGTTTCTAGTTTCAAACATAGGCTCTACCACCTGGTCATGAACAGTGATAACTGGAAATGTTGCTTTATATTGACCAAATAAAGGCTCAGACCTTTCTAAAAATGTAGTATCAGGCAGTATAACATCAGCATAAAGAAGTGATTCATTCCAAAATGGAGAAATAGCTGCCACCATTTCCATTTTTTCCAGTGCTTTTGCCATTTTATGACCACCAACACTGCCACCTATAGGGTTTTGACCATTTAAGAAAGCCATACGTAATTTATACGGTTCTTCTCTTTCTACAGCTAAAGGAAATGTTCGTCTCATATTATATGGGTCTGCAAGTTCAAAGCCTTCCACATTTTCTTTAAACCACATATTTACTGAGATTTCATTGCTGTCTGAATAGTCAAAAGGGGATTCAAGATATGCATACCTGCCATATATTAAACCACCTTTTCTACCATATACGCCTAAAAGTCCGTTAATAACAGATATAAGCTGCTTTTCATGAAGTGAGTTAAAATACCTTGTAGCACGGTAACCTCTTTCAAGAAAACATGCAGGTCTTGTATCGTTTAAATCTTTTGCTAATTTTTTAATTTGTTCTATTGATATACCACTTTTTTCTGCTGCTTTTTCAATTGTAAACTCTTTGCATGAATCCATAAGCATTTGAAGGGCTGTTTTAGCTTTCACGCCATTAACATCATATTCACCATAAAGGGAAGGGCTTTCAGCTTCTGATTTCATCATAACAGAATTTGAAGCAGTATCAAATACCTGATAATCTGGCTCAACAGCAACACCGTCTTCTGCATCATCTTCACTAATACCTTCTTGAAGATATACAGGCTGCAATGTTTCTGTATTTATAAGCATATCAGCATTTGTATACTCTTTTAAAAATTCTTCATCATAATATTTATTATTAAAAAGCTCTCCAGCAAGACCAATTAAAAATGCTACATCACCACCGGGAATAACAGGCAGCCATTCAGTATCAGTTTCGCCTACACCTAATGACTTTTTAGGGTCCACAAGAACTGTTTTCATACCATTTTTTCTACCCCTGCCAAACATTCCTCCCCAAGGGAAAGCAACTAAACCACCAACAGGGTTTCTGCCTATTAACACAGCAAGTTTTGCATTTTCATAATCACCCATAACAGATGAATTACCTTGTCTTGGCTCATCACCACCACCACCAAACACACTGCCTAAACCTAACTGGTTAGTAGAACCAAAGCAGGTATCACCATATGAAAATAAGTTATCTGTTCCATATAGATTAAATATAGTATCATCAAGTAAAGATGCACTGTTAAATCTAGGGAAATAAGCTACAGAATGAGGCTCTCCCTCATCTCTTAACTGCAGCATTTTATTACCAACTAAATCAAGTGCTTCATTCCAAGATGCACTTCTAAATTCGCCACTTCCACGTTTGCCTGTTCTTATAAGGGGAGTTTTAATCCGTTGTGGGTCATATAAAGCAGCAGCAGCTGCTCTACCTCTGCCACATATTGATGGGTATGGTGTATTTGGGTTTGCGTCAATTCTAACAAGCCTGCCATCTCTAGTATAAGCCACCATTGGACAATTTTGAGCACACATACGGCATGTAAGAAAAGTTCTATTTTCCACACCAAAATCTGCCGATGTTATTTCTCTTGCTTCAGCTTTTAACGGACTGCCCGAATAAATGGCAGCACCAGCAAGACCAGCTACTGAAGTTTTCATAAAATTTCTTCTAGTAAGCTTCATCTTAGCCCTCCTAAAATTTTGCTTCATTCATACATGGGTGTTTGTATGTTTATATAATATATTTACATTATAATATATTTTTTTGCAAGCAAAAAAATTAATAGTGTTTTATTTTTATTGTATTTAAATAAATTAATATATATTTTTATGCTAAAAAATATTATTCTCATAGTAAAAAGGTAGTAATAATATTATTAAAAATTCAAGTAAAATTAGTTTTAAAACCATTTTATTGTTTTATAAAACATTATTTTAAAATATTAAATAAAAACAAAATTAAAGCTTGCATTTTTAAAAAATAGTAGTAATATTATTAATATGGTGGTTTGTATGTTTATTAATAATGGTATTATAAACATAAACAGGAGGAGATATGTTTACCAAATTTTACACTAAATCATTGATGTTTCTAAAGATTGCTTTAGTAACAGTTTTAGTTTTAACAGTATTTGCTGCATGTAAAAAGCAGGCTGAAGAACAGACGCAGGGGGCTGTACAGAAAGAAACTGTTGCTGCTGTTGCTGTTGAAGAAACAGGTTCAGCTATTATTGAGGCAGATCAGTTAAAAAAATATATTGATAATGGATATAAAACAGATGATGGTAAAAAAATTCTTATTCTTCACGTAACACTTCAAAATGGAACATTACCAGAAATCACTATAAAAGGTGCTTATGCTTTTAGTCAGGAAGAATATTTAATGGAAAAAAGAAGTGATGGTGTTGCTCCAAATGGTGCTATGGTTGCAAGTGGTGCTAAGGTGGACGGCTTTTTATCAAAATACGGGGTAGATAAAGATACTGTTATAGTTCTTACAAGCCATGACTTAACAAACCAAATGATTTATAGAACATTTTGGGCTTTAAAATACTGGGGCTTTACAAACGACAATTTAAAAGTATTAAATGGTGCAAACTATTATTTCTTTAATCAGTTTACAAAAGATAACAATATTGCAAATATTGATACTTATAAAGCAGCTCCAGCAGATATTGCTTCTATTAAGCCGACAACATTTTCTGTTAGAGATTTACCTGCAAATAATATAGATTCATTACGTGCTCCAATTGGGGAAGTATTAGAATATGTAAAGACAGGGAAATTAAAATCAGATGCCTCTGGTGAAGTGGCAGTTTTATCTACTATTGATGCGAAAGTACCAGTAAAATCAAACGGAGAAATTGTTACATATACCATATATAACAATAATGCAATAGATGGTAGAATTAAAGGTGCTACTCAACTTGCATTTGAGCCAATGGAAAAAGGTGGCTATGCTACACACTGGGCAATGTATCTTGATGCAGAACTTTCTAAAGATGGAAAATATAAAATTACAGGTGGTAAAGGCACTTTTAAAACTCCAGAACAAATCAAATCCCTTGTAAAAGGTTTTACAGAAAATGATGGTAAAACAACTAATCCTTCTTCATTTATAGCAAATCTTGATAATAACCCAAATAAAAGAATTATGTTCCACTGCTATACTGGCAGAACTACTGCTCCACACTGGTTTATATTCAGGGAAATATTAGGTTATAAAAACGCTGCTATATATGATGGTTCATGGCAGGAATGGAGCTCATATTCTTTATATTACCCACAAGATGCAGCAAATGCAACATATGCAAGGGTGTTAATTGGTGAAGATGATCCAAATACATATGATAAACAAAATACTGATTATATGTATTATAATGGTGAAAAATTTGTATTATCTGATGGTAAAACAGAACCTGCTCTTGAAAGGGAAGAAATTAAAAACTTTTTAGATAAATGGGACGTTACCAAATATACAGATTTTGCAACATTGGGTGTAGAATCATACTATGAAGATGAAGAAGTAACATTTTATCCATTAAGCAATGGTAATATAGACGCATTATATGTTGGTGATGGTAAAGAAATCAATAAAGAAGATAAAGAATATAAAGGTATGTAATATTTTGGGGAGCTGTATGCTCCCCATTAATTAATTTTTATACATAAAATTGTTTTGAATATAAAAAGATTATTTTTGTAATTCATCTAAAAATTCTTTAATTAATTCTATATCATATTTAATATAGTGCTTCATAATAATTGCAACAGAAGAATAAAGTGTTGAATTTAAAGTCATTGCTTTTTCATATACTGCATTTGCAAATAAATCTATCCATACTAATATATGCTTTTCTGCAAAATCTATTTGGTCATTAATTGCTGATAATATAAGGTTAACATCTTTTTCATCAGCCAGTTTGCCTATTAAATCACTTAATTTTTGCATATAAAGCATTTCCACACTAATATAATCTTCTGGAGATTTAATGTTTTCAGGCATCTGAAAATCTCTTGTTTTATATATGGCTGTAACTTTTTGCCATTCTTCACCTTTTAATAAACCATCGCTTGATAAATATGATGAGGCAGAAGCAGGCACATTTCCCATACCACTTAAAAAAAGTGATGTAAATTCAATATTTAATCTTTGTAAAAAGTCTTCCCTATTTGTAAGATTTTTTTCGCTTTCAATATATTTTTCAAATAAATCACATGCATTATGATATTCTTCATCTTCAATATATTCTTTTAAATCATTAAAGTATGAAAGATATTTTATAGATACTCCCAAAAATTCATCTGTCTGCACACCATTAAATATTCTATAAAAATAATTAAAAAAAGCACTGCGTAATATGGAAGCATTAATTAATTCTGCTTGTAATTCTTCATTAAATGACATATAATACCTCATTGATAGTATATTTAGCTTTATTATAATATTTTTTATTTGTATTGACAATAAGTTTTACATCTAAAATTTTTTTATATTTATAAAAAAAAGTGCTTGACAAATTAAAAAAAATTTGAGATAAAATACTTCCTGTTAAGGATAGGGCCAATAGCTCAGTTTGGTTAGAGCCACCGGCTCATAACCGGTAGGTCCTAGGTTCAAGTCCTAGTTGGCCCATTTTTAAGGGGAGTTTATACTCCCCTTTTTATTTTTAGTATAAGAAGGTAAATAAGCTTATATTATGGTTAAAACTACTGACATAATTCATTTTTTAGAGCATCAATTTGCTGATATTAGTAAGCAGTCTAAGTGGGATTTCTCTGGTAAACAGGTTTTCACAGGTGATAAAGAGGTTACTAAAATAGCTTTAAGTTTAGATCCAAAATATAATGTTATTGAAAAAGCAATTAAAGAGGGGTGTGGGTTATTAATTACTCATCACCCCCTTTTTTTTCACGAAAGTAAAGGTATTGATGTTGCTAATTTCAACCATAAAAAAGCCGTTGCTGCCATAAAAGGTAATCTTGATATTTTAAGCTATCACACAAATATTGATATTGCAGATAATGGCACAAATGATTACATATGCAGCCTTTTAAATGCTGAAAAAGAAGATGGATATTTAAGTATGGAAGGCTGTGAAGAAGTATATAAATTTGCAGTTTTCACTCCATATGATTATAAAGACCAAGTTTTTAATGCCATTACAAATGCAGGGGCTGGCTCTTTATATGGCAATTATTCTTCATGTGGTTTTATTGCAGAAGGGGCAGGGCTTTTTACTCCACTTGAAAATGCTAAACCATTTGTGGGAGAACCTTTAGAGCCACAAATTGTAGATGAAGTAAAGATTGAAACTGTTGTGCTTAAAAAAGATATTAATAATGTTATAAAAGCTATGAAAGAAGCACACCCTTATGAAGAAGCAGCATATGATTTGATAAAGCTTGAAAATAATATTCCTTATGGTTTTGGAAGAATTGCCAACCTTAATAAAACTTATACTTTAAAAGAGTTTATTTCATTTGTAAAAGAAAAGCTAAATATTACTAATATTAATACTAATATGGAAGATATAGAACCATTTAATACAATAGGCATATGCACAGGTTCTGCTGCTTCACTTTGGAAAGATGCCTTGAAAAAAGGAGTAAAAGTCCTTTTAACTGGTGATATGAAATACCATGATGCTTTAGATGCCTATGAGCATGGAATATGTATTATTGATGCAGGCCACCAAGGCACTGAAGAAATATATATGAACTATTTATTAGAAATATTAAAGAAACAATTTAATATAGAAGTTATAGTGATAAAACAAGAAACACAAATAATTAACTGGGGAGGCAAATAATCCATGCAGGAAACACTAGAACAACTTATTGAACTTCAAAAAATTGATTCAAAAATAGCATCTATTGAAGGAGTTATAAAAAATACTCCATCACAAATCAAAGCAGTAAAAGAAAAATATGAAAAAGCAATTTCAGGCTATGACAGCATTAAGGAAGCATTAGACGAAAATAAAAAAGCATACCTTAGCCTTGAAGCATCTTTAAATGAGAAAAAAAATAATTTAATGAGCTCTCAAAATAAACTTTCATCTGTTCAAAATACTAAAGAATATGAATCTGTTATTAGAGAACTTGATACTTTAAAGAAAAATATTACTGATGATGAAAGCAAATTAAAAGAAATGATGAATTTAGATTTCAAATATGAATCTGAACTTAGTAAAATGGTAGAACTTAAAGAAAGTTTGGAAAAAGAACTGGCAGAAGTTTCATCATCTAAAGCAGATGAAGATAAAGAAATGCATGATGAACTTGAAAAATTAATAGAAGAAAGACAGGCACAAGCATCTAAAATTAAAAAAAGCACATTAATGAAATATGATAGAGTTAGGGCTCACAGACATAATATTGGTATTGCTTCTGTTAAAGATGAAGTTTGTAACGGCTGCTATATGCATATACCACCTCAACTTTATGTAGAAGTTAAAAAAGATAATGATATTCATACTTGCCCACACTGCCAGAGAATACTTTATTATATACCACCAAAAACTGCTGAATAAAGTTAAGTAATATGTAATACTTCAAAAAAAATATAAAGCATACTTGATTTATGCCGAATATAGTAACATAATAGGGTATGCATTTTTATATTAAAATTTTTTAGAGGTATGGTTTGATAAAAATAATACTTTTTGCACTATCTGCAATTTTATTTATATATGGTTGTAGTGAAAAAAGAACAATTGTTTATGATAACGCAACTGCTAATCTTAATATATCTTCAGTTGCTCAATCTGAAAATACCGATATATTAGCAGGTAATGAAAAGTTTTCAACTGGTGATTTTCAAGCAGCCATAGCATCATATGAAAAAGCAACTACAGAAAATAAGGCTACTGCACTTTATAATATAGGTGTAAGCTATTATCTTTTAAATAATACACCAATGGCAGAATTAAATTTTAGAGAGGCCGTTAAAGCTGACCCAGATTTTACAGAGGCTTTAATGAATTTAATTGCAGTTTTAGCAGAGCAGGGTGGAGAAAAAGCTGTAGAGGCTGGAAGCTATGTTGAAAAATATATTGAAAAATCAAACCATTCTGCTGCAGCTTACAGTGGTATTGCAAACGTTTACTTAAGCATTAATGATACAGCAAAAGCTATGTATTATTATAGAAAAGCTATGGAAAAAGATGCAAAATCACCACTTGTTCTTGAAAATTATGCTAACTTATTAATAAGTATTGGGGAGTATAGAGATGGTATAGATTTATTAGAATCTTTACCTACTCGTAACTTTTTTATACATTATAACTTAGCAAATGCTTATCTTGCACTTGGTAATAAAGATAGTGCTTATTCCAATGCTCAAGAGGCCTTATATTCTGATGGTGCATCAGAAACAGGATATGATAAGCTTGCTCAAATATTTAATGCATTAAAAAAATATTCTGATGAGGCACAAACACTTCGCATATTAATTAGTGGCAATGATGAAAGAGACTATAGAGTTCGTCTTATAAAAGCATACATGTCATTATCGCAAAATAATCAAGCTATAGACGAAGTGGACTCTTTATTAAAAGAATACCCAAATGATGAAGAATTAAGCCTTTTAAAATATAATATACTAGTTTATATAGATACAGCAAAGGCAGGAGAATATATTAAAACATTATATGGTCAGTTAAAAACTGATAAAGTGCTGTCATATTACGCAAAACATGTATGTTATTTTAATAAAACACAAAATGAAATAAGACCATATATTCAAGCGAACAAAAATAATGGCTGGTATGCCCTTGCTAGAGCAGTTTATGCATTAAAACAGGGCAGATATAACGATGCAGAAAATTATTTAAAATCTGCAAGTGGTGAAAACGGTCACGATTATTATGCTTATAATACATTTTTAAATATTAAGAAAAAAGATTTTGCTCGTGCTGCAGAATTTGCAGAAAATTTGGACTTATTACAGTATGATACATTTTGGTATAAGCTTGTAACAGCATGGAATTTAAGGCAGCCGCAAACTATTCTTGCAATAGGTGAGGAATATAAAAACAGCTCACTAATATCTATTCGCCCACCGTCTTTTGAGTTTAATGTCCGCCCTGTTCTTGATGATATGAGTTTTACATACAGGTTTGATGATAAAAGTATTGATGTAGCTTCTATGCTTGCTTACCCTGTATTTATAAAACCTGACGAAACAGCACAGTTTTTAATTGCAGGAAGAACAACATTAAAAGAAAGAGATAGAGATAGTCTTACTGGTAAGCTTGAAGGTATTAAGCTAAATAATGCAGCTATGGACGATTTTGCAGCTTTTAATTTTGATGCAGCAAGGGTTAAATTTGAAAAAGCAGCTGATGAACTTACAAATAATATTATTATCCTTTATAACCTTGCTCTTACTTATTTTAATTTAGGTGATAATGAAAAAGCTCAATCTATTATTGATAAAGCTTTTGTAATAGATAAAAATAATGGTTATATTCACCTTATATCTGGATTATTAAATTATAGAAAAGGTAACTATCCAGATGCTAAACTAAATTTTGACCAGGCTAAAATTTATGCATCAAAAGTAATAGGTGAACAGTTAAACCCACGTGATGAAGATGTTATGCTTTTATATCTGGCAGTTTTAGCAGGGGAGAGAAACTCAAGAAGAAACGAAGCAGAAAGTATATTTAAAGATGAAAATAACGGCTTTGCAGCAACTATGGTTCTATTTATGGACTATTTTGATGATTATGATATTAGTAAGTTAGATAACCTTGAAAACTCGCCTATTTTTAGGGTAAGCCGTGTGAGAAATTTACTGGCATTAAGGCATATTCCTGTTGAACAGTTTAAAGATGTTGATGATGCTGACAGGTATTATACTCTAGCTTATAAGTTTGCAATGCTGCAGCGTGGAGCAGCAAATGCTATACAGTTTAACTCGCGGTTTGCAAAAGATAAAGTTTATTTAAAAGATATGGTTTATTTTTCAATTTTTAAAAATGACAAAAATAATGGCTTGAAATATTTGCAGACTTTATCTAATATGGATTTTAGATATTCTGAGCTTTATAAAGTATCCTTATATTATTTTACATGGCTTAGGGATTTTGTCAACGCTGAAGCATCTTATGGCTCTCTTGATAGGCTTGGCTATACTGACCAGACATCTTTTTTCTATATGCTTTTATATTTTCTTGTTAATTTTAACGAAACAAGGTTAAATAATTATTTGAAAATATATAATGATACATATGGGGCTGATTATAAATATGATTTAATTACTGCCTTAATGAATTTATATACTAAAAACATAAGTACATTTGATAGTATTATTAGGCGTCTTTTAAATCAAGACCCATATTTATTTGATAAAATGTTTATAGAGGTTAACTTTGAAAAATTTTAGAACAAATAAAACTTTTATAATATTACATATTTTTATTTTGGTTTTATTAATTATTTATACCATTAATGATGTAAACAGGCAAAGTAATTTAAATGTAAAGCTCTTATCTGTTATGATAACTGTTGTATTTATTATGCTTATTTCATCATTAATGAAGAAAGTTATTGTTACTGAAGATAATATTATTGTAAAAAGTTTATTTAAAACAACAATAATAGAAATTGATAAAATAGGCTATGGGTATGCTATTTCTGCAATGGGCAGGTTTGTATTAATTATAAATGATGGAACCCATACTGCCATGATTTCATCATTAATGAATGGGTTTAATGAGATAGTAGCACTAGTGTCCAGTAAGATTGTTGAGGAAGAACGTAAAGCTTTTGATATTATCACAGAGAATTCTTTAAAAAGAAAGTATATAATATATACTTGTGTTATGCTTATAATAGTGGCACTTTTAATATACGGAAATATTACAAGCTATAATTTAATATAGATAATTATTTTTTGAAGTTTTATAGTTATATATGCTACTTGTTTTGAACTTTATTTATAAGCTCATAGGCTTCATTTCGTTTAAGCCCTAAAGTTTTCATTACTTTTAATATATCTTTAGATGATAAACCATCACTTAATAATTCATTTATTATCTTATTATAATCAATTCTTTGTTCATTATGCTGGCTTGCAGTATCCTGCACTTTATTATTAACTACAATTACAAATTCACCTTTAATATTTATTTTTTCTATATCTTCTTCATTATATACAAAAACAGTTTCTTCAAACATTTTTGTAGCTTCTCGTGTTACAGCAACAGGGGCAGGGAAGTAATTTAATAGCAATGTTAATGTTTCTTTTACTCTATAGGGTGATTCATAAAATATAACTGGTGCATTAATCGATGTAAGTTCTTTTATTTCCTTCTCTTTATCATTTTTTTTATGTGGTAAAAACCCATGAAAATAAAAAGATGAACCACTAAAGCCTGAAGCAATAAGCCCATGAATTAGTGCAGTAGGACCTTGTATTATTTCATATTCCAGCCCATTTTTTATTACTTCCTGTATGACAACAGCACCTGGGTCAGAAATACAAGGCATACCAGCTTCACTTATTAATGCAATATTATCTCCATTAAGCAGTAGCTGTATCAATTCCTTAGATGCTTTTGTTTCATTATCTTTATAGTATGATTTACATGGTTTTTTTATGTTTAATGCATTTAAAAGGTTAAGGGCAGTTCTAGTATCTTCAGCAAATACAACATCTACTAAAGAAAGGGTTTCAACTGCCCGTTTAGATATATCGGATAAATTACCAATGGGAGTGCCAATAACATATAACATATTAAGCTTTTAGCTCTTCATTTATATATTTTTCTGCCATTTTAGCAGCAACAGCACCATCAGAAGCAGCAGTTACTACCTGCATAAGTCCTTTCTTACGGACATCACCTGCTGCAAAAATACCATCAATATTTGTTTTAGTATCTTCACCAGCTTTTATAAACCCACCATCAGTAAGTTCTAAAAGGTTAGTAAATATATCAGTATTAGCGTCCCAGCCTATAAATTCAAAAATACCATCGCATTTATAGTCAACTATCTCACCAGTTTCTCTGTTTTCTAGTTTTACACCAGTTACAGTGTTTTCTCCAAGCATTTCGTTTACTACATATGGTGTCATAAAATGGATTTTTTCATTTTCTTTTACACGCTGTTGTATTATTTTTGCTGCACGAAATTCATTTCTTCTATGAACTATTGTTACTTTTGATGCAAATTTTGTAAGGTAAATACCTTCTTCTAAAGCAGAATCACCACCGCCAATAACAATAACTTCTTTATTTCTAAAAAAGCCGCCATCACAAGTAGCACAAAATGATATACCTCTGCCAATAAAATTTTGTTCGTTTTTAGCTTCTGTTTTTTTAGGTTTAGAGCCTGTTGCAATAATTAATGCTTTACATTTAACTTTCCTGCCATCTTCTAAAATAACAGTTTTCCATACACCTTCATTTATAACTTCTATGCAGTTTCCCTGCCTTAATATTGCACCAAATTTTTGTGCATGTTTCACAAACTTATCTGTTATTTCATGACCTAGAACAGGTTCAGTAAAACCAGGATAGTTTTCAATATGCTCAGTAATAGCCATATTGCCACCGGGGAAGTTTTTTTCTAAAATCAGCACAGAAAGGGCATCTCTTGCTGCATACATTCCAGCAGCGCATCCTGCAGGACCACCACCAAGTATAATAACATCATAGCTTTCTGCTAAATCTTTGTTAAAAAAGTTTTCCATTAGTCCCTCCATAAAATTTGCTGCACTTTATCAGCACTGCCAATTTTTGTTTCATAAATCACTCTATTATCAGAGCTAATAACATACAAATGCGGCCAGCTTCTTATCCCATAATCTTTACCTGCCGTCTTTGTATCAGCAGCAAATATTATATTTTTATAATTTTTATAATCTTCTTCCCCTAAAAGATTATTTAATTCATTAACAGTATCATAGCCTTGTGCTATTACTATAACTTGAGCAAGTCCTTTATCCTGCAGTATTTTAAACCCAGCAAGAGCTCGTTTATATGTAGTATTAATTATATAATTGGAGAAAAAAGTATGTTTTTTATAAAAAATTAAAACTTTTGCCCCCATTATTTCATTCATCTTAAAACTTTCCCCATTATATGCATAAAGGGTAAGTTCTGGTGCTTGAGTACCTATTTCTAAAGGACTGTTAAGCCTGTATATATTTAAAGCAGCAAAAGCAATTGCAACAACAGCAAAAATATATACATTTTTGCCGGCAAATATTCTTCTAAAATACGGCTGCTTATTTTCATATGCCATTATTTTTGCAATCCTTTTAAAGCTTCATTTATTTTTTCAAGCCTAGCTTTTGCTTCTTCAAAAGTCTTTTTATCTTTTTCTATAACATGAGCAGGTGCTTTTGCTAAATAACCTTGATTTTGAAGCTTGCCACCGTAAAGATTTACATCTTTTTCTACAGCTTTTTTCTCTTTTTCAAGCCTTGCAATTTCTTCTGCCACATTAACTGCACCTTCTAATGATACCATAACCTCAAAACCATTACCAACACTTTTTGCACAGTCTTTTGGTGCTTCCTCATTAAAAAATAATGCTTCAGCTTTACCCATTTTCATGATTAATGGGCTTTCTGATTTAAAAAGTGATAATGCATTACTATCTTGTGTTGTTATATATATTTTTAAAAGAGCAGCAGGTGTAACATTATATTCACCTCTAATATTTCTTATTAAGTTAATAGCTTCAATAATTTTATCAATACCTTTTTCTTCATTTTCAAAATTATAAGCTAAATTATCAGGATAAGTTTCATACATTATTGTTTCTTTTCCTGTTAATGTTTGGAAAATATGCTCTGTTACAAATGGAATGTATGGGTGTAATGCTATTAATGATTTTTCTAAAACAAAGGCAGCAGTAGCAAGAGCCTGTTCTTTTTCTTCAATGCTTCCTTTAAACATTCTATCTTTTATTAACTCTAAATACCAGTCGCAAAATGTTAGCCAGAAAAACTGGTAAAGCTCGTTTGCACCTTCATTAATACCATATGTATTAATTGCTTGAGATGCTTTTTTAGCTGCACTTTGAAGCTTCATTAATACCCATTTATCAACACTTGTAAGTTTGCTTTCATCAATTACAGGGATATTATCGCCAAGATTCATAAGTATAAATCTTGATGCATTCCATATTTTATTAATAAAGTTACGGTATCCCTCAACTCTATCAACATTCATTTTAATATCTCTGCCTTGTGCTGCAAATATGGCAAGTGTAAAGCGAAATGCATCAGCGCCGTATTTATCAATTAAAATAAGCGGGTCAATAACATTACCTTTAGATTTAGACATTTTTTGCCCCTTTTCATCTCGCACAAGAGCATGCAGGTATACATCTTTAAATGGAACATCGTCCATAAATTTAATACCCATCATCATCATTCTTGCAACCCAGAAAAACAGAATATCAAAACCTGTTACAAGTGTGGAAGTAGGGTAGAATTTTTTAAGTAAATCAGTTTTTTCAGGATAACCCATTGTGGAAAATGGCCATAATGATGAAGAAAACCATGTATCTAACACATCTTCATCTTGAGATATATTAGTAGAGCCACATTTTTCGCATTTTTCCACATCGTTTTTTGCAACTGTAATATGAGAGCAGTCATGGCAGTGCCATGCAGGTATCCTATGCCCCCACCATATTTGACGAGAAATACACCAGTCACGAATATTATTCATCCATTCAAAAAATGTATTTTCCCATTGTTTTGGTATAAGCTTAATTTTACCAGTTTGCACAGCTTCAACTGCTTTTTCTGCCAGTGGTTTTGTTTTTACAAACCACTGCATAGAAACTCTAGGCTCAATAGTAGAAGAACACCTGTAACAGCAGCCAACATTATGTTTTAATGGCTCTATTTTTTCCACTAGTCCTAATTCTTTAAATTTTTCTATAACTTTTTTACGAGCATCTAAAATATCAAGCCCTTCAAATTCAGCATAAAAATTACCACATATTTTATTGTTTTCATCTATACAAACTATTTCTTCTAAATTGTGGCGTTTACCTGCTGCAAAGTCGTTTTGGTCGTGTGCTGGTGTAATTTTAACACAGCCTGTTCCAAATTCGGTTTCCACAAATTCATCAGCTATTATAGGTATTTTTCTATTAATAAGTGGAAGAATAATATTTTTACCTACTAAATGTTTATATCTTTCATCATCAGGATGCACTGCAACAGCAGTATCACCAAGGTAAGTTTCTGGGCGAGTTGTAGCAATTTCTAAAAATTCATTACTATTTTCTATAGGATATTTTAAATGGTATAAAAAGTCGTCTTTTTCTGTAAACTCTACTTCAATATCACTTAAAGCAGTATGGCATCTTGCACACCAGTTTACCATATAGTTTGACCTGTATATTAATCCTTCTTTATAAAGAGTATAAAAAACTTCTCTTACAGCCTGAGATAAGCCTTCGTCCATTGTAAAACGTTCTCTATCCCAGTCACAGCTGGAACCTAATGCTTTTAACTGGCTTATAATTGTGCCACCAGATTCTCTTTTTTGCTGCCATACTCTTTCAATAAAGGCTTCTCTTCCAAGGTCGTATCTAGTTTTACCTTCTTGTGCAATAATTTTTTCAACAACATTTTGTGTGGCAATACCAGCATGGTCAGTTCCAGGCATCCATAAAACTTCATAGCCTTTCATTCTTTTATACCTTGCTAATATATCTTGTATAGTCTCATCAAGAGCATGCCCCATATGAAGCGAACCTGTAACATTTGGTGGCGGTATAACTATTGAATAAGGTTCTTTTTCAGAGTATTCATCTGCATGAAATAATTTTTTTTCTAACCAAAATTCATATATACTCTTTTCATATTCTGCAGGGTTTATTCTGCTTGACAATTCTTTTGCCATTTTTTTCTCCATTTTACATATTATTTCACAGTTATTGTTCTTGAATTATTACTGTTAACCTTGAAGTTTACTATTTTATAGTTTTTTATATATTTTTCAATATTAAATTTATCTGCCCATTCTATTAAAATGGTAGCATTTTCAGTTAATGTGTCATAGAAACCTATCATATCAAGTTCAATTTCTTCCTGCATTCTGTATAAATCAAAATGTATTATAAGCCCATTTTCTGTTTCATACCTGTTTTCAATTGAAAAAGTAGGGCTGCAAACACCATCATATAAACCACATGATTCTACAAAATATTTTGTAAATGTAGTTTTTCCAGCACCTATTTCACCAATTAAAAATACAACATTGTCCTTTAAAATATTAACCAATTTTTCTGCAATATTTTTCGTTTCTTCTACACCATTTACTATAAACTCATTACTCATTATACACCTTTTTATAATACTTGATAATATCTGTAATTAAAAGGGAAGAAGGGTGATTTTTTTTAACTGCATATTCTGCTGCTTTACCTAGTGTATAAACAGCTAAAATACATGCATGCTCAATTAAATATCCTTGAGCAATATATGAGGCAATAAGCCCAGTTAATGCATCACCACTGCCACCTTTTGAAAGTGCAGTATTACCTTTATTTAAAATATATATATTTTTATTTGGTATGGCAATAATAGTATCTGCTGATTTTAATACAAGCGTAATATTATATTTATCTGCAAATTCTTTTGCCATACTTATTTTATTTTTAATGATTTCTTCCACAGTGCAGTTTACAAGCTTTGCAAATTCTTTTAGGTGTGGTGTTATAACAGTATCTACTTTTATTCTAGATAAAATATCAAGGTTAATATTATTAATACCATCTGCATCAATTATTAATGGTTTATTTATATTATATATTACATCACATATAAATTCTTTAATATTTTCCTGCTGAGTCATACCATTACCAATAGCAGCACATGATGCATTGGCATTAATAAATTCATACACTGCATAAGGGCAGTTATAATCAAATTCTTTCGTCATAATTTCTGGTATATCTGAAATAAAGTTTCTGTGTAATTCATTAGGGTGTATAACTGTTACAAGCCCACAGCCTGATTTTAGTGCAGAAATAGCAGTAATTTTTACTGCTCCTGCCATATTAATAGAGCCACCAATGGATACAACTCTGCCAAATGTTCCTTTATGAGCATCTTTTTCCCGTTTTTTAAAGACTGGTATATTCTTTTTATTTATAAATATACTATGTTCATATTTTTCAATATGCTTTTTAGGTATTGTAATATCTGCCACTTTAATTTTGCCTGCATATTTTTTAGCAGGGTATAAACATAGGCAGTATTTTAAACATGAAAAAGTGACTGTATAATCAGCATTTATAACATTATTATCTACAAAAGCATTATCAGCATATAAACCTGATGGAATATCAATAGAAACTTTAACAGCTTTAGATTTATTTGCCATTGTAATGATTTTATCATAAATACCTTGAACTTCTCTTTTTAATCCAATACCAAAAAGACCATCTATAATAATATCATACTCATCTAATGAATTAAGTTCTTCAAAGTTCCTTAATGGAATTTCAAAGTTTTTTAATATGTCAAGGTTTGTTTTAGATGATGATTTATAGTTATTATCATCGCCAGTATAATATATATGGACATTGTAATTATTTTGCAGTAAATGTCTTGCCGTTACAAAACCATCGCCACCATTATTTCCAGGCCCTGCTAAAACTGCTATTTTATCATATTTTTTGACTATTTTTTTTACTAAGTTATAAACAGCAGTGCCAGCATTTTCCATTAAAATATCTTCAGTATAGCCAATCTCTTTTGCAGATTGTTCCATGGAGTATATATCACTGCTTTTTAATACATACATATACTATTCCTTTTCAATTTCATATAAATTAATTGCATTATCTATAAGCATAATTGGCATATTATTATCGATTTTATAAGCAAGATGACAGTTATCACATATAATATATTCTTGGTTTTTAGAAAGTCTTATTTCTCCCTTACACTTTGGGCAAATAAGAATATTAAATAATTCACTATCAAGCATAAAAAATACTCCTGCATAAATAGGCTTTATTATCAGCCAACAATATATTGCATACATACTGCATATTTCAAGAAAGAAAATCTTTAGTGGTAGGTGTTGATAAAAAAAGGAAGCGGGCAGCGGGACTTGAACCCGTGACCTAAAGCTTGGGAAGCTTCCACTCTACCAACTGAGCTATGCCCGCAACTACAAAAATACAGTGTATAGTTCTATATAATATTTTTTATAAAAATACAATAGAAAAATTTATTAATTTTATAAATGAAATTTTATTTTATTAGTTTTATGTATATTAAATAATATATTTAGTTATAACTAAATTATAATTTATATTAATTAGATATTTTTATATGAAAAAATATTTTAATATATATAACTTATTAATAAATAAGTAAAAATATATATAAAAATTCTTATTGACAAATTAAATAAAAAGTATTAATGATAATTAATATCAATAAATAAAAGATTTTAGGAGTGATTTATGAAAAAAATTTCAGCAATGGTTATATTGCTTGCAGCTGTTGCTGCAGGTTGTAGTAGTGGCAGTAGTTCTGGGGGAAGTTCTGCTGTGCCTTTAATGACTATTACAGGAAAAGTTAGCGACCCTGCTGTAGAGGGTGCAAAAGTAGAGTTAATTGATAGTAATAAAAATATATATGGTAAATGTGGGGTTAATGGTAATTCATTATGTAATGTATGGAGCAAAAGTGACGGCTCTTTTGTAATAACATTACCATTAGGTTCAGATATTAGTAATTTCTCATTAAAATCAACAGGAGGGACTGATACAGCATATGGCACTGAAATAACTGTTTCTTATACTGCAGATATTAATAATTATGCAGGAAATTACAGCAATATTATTCTTTCACCTATATCTTCGCTGTATACTAATCTTTTATTATCAAATACGCATGATAATGCAATAACCATATTATCCAGCTATTTTGGTCTTGATAAAAATGTAGTACTTCTTGACCCAGAAAGTAATGGAGATTTACTAAAAATATCTTACATTATAAATCAAATCGCTTCAAATATTGGAAGTGATGATGCTTTTAGTAAAATAGCTGCTTTAATTAAATCAACAAGTCAGTTTACTACTGATATTGATAATATGCTTGCTTCTTTATTTACAAGTAATTCTCAACTACAGGTATCACTAAAAGAAATGTACCAAAATGTATCCAGTATACAAAGTCAAGATGTATATACAGTGCTTTCTTCTATTCAAAATCTTGAAAAAGTGCGTATGTTTAAAAATGCTTATGTAAATATTTTTGACGGCATAAGTGGGCAGGCATCAGCTGAAGCTTTAGCAAATATTGAGTTATTATATAATCAGTTAAACAATAAAGTAGTAATACCTACAAGCCAGTTCCAAATAGAACAAATTGTTAGATTTGTTGCTTCTCAAACTGTTTTAACATCAAAAAAATTAAATGATTATGCAAATTTTAATGTAGATGCTGCTTCTTTTCAAAGTATCTTAACAGCTTTTATAAATGATGCTGCATTAATTGCAGATATTAAAACCTTAGCTTCAGAAACAGTTTATGCTGTAACTGTGCCACTTGACAGCCCACTTGGTTTAAGTGATAACCAAAAAAGGGTAGATTATTACTTTAATTCCACACAAGATGTAGGTTATCAGGCAAGGCTTATTACTAAAAGAGTAACAAGTGATACTATAATTGATGAAATATATAAAGATATAACATCAACTTATGCTAAGTATGGGCTGGCTGAAAAAGCAAAAAAATTAGCAGATGTAAATATTGCAGATAATATGGCAAGAATAAATGCTGTTATTTCTATTGCAAGATATGCATCAGGCTATAACTTAACTTTAGCAAAAACATATATTGCAGAAGCAAAACAGTTACTAGATACTTTAAAGGGAAGTGGCTGGTCTGATATTAGTAATGATGTGGTAGATACTTATGTAAGCCTTGTGAGAGCTTACAGATATGCTGGTATGGTAAGTGAAGCCAATACTTTAAAAGATGAAATAATAAATTTAATTAAAAATTCATCTTCTTTAAATGATAGCCTCAAACAAACAAGGTATTTACGAATAGTATCTCACTTTGGTAATGCAGCAGATGATTCCATGATACCATCGTTAATATCACAAGGTAATTTAGAATTAGCTTACAGCATGCTTCAAGAGTATAAATTACTAATAGATAATACTCCATGGAATACAGTCAATGATACATATAAAAATAATCAGGGAATGTATTATGTTTTTTATTTAAAATTTGCTTCAGATATTGTAGTAAAAGACAGCTCATATAAAACAAAACTACAGTCTGATTTTGCAACTGTTTATAATACTGTAAAAAGTTTAATACAAGATAATGGTGGTATAGCATTTTTAAAAAGAACAGGTGTGGCAGGTGATGCAATAATTTCAGCTTATAAATTTAGTGGTGAAACTTTTGCCAATGAAATACTTGCTTTAATTACTGAAACAGATAAGGCTTATCCTTATACAATAGGTAGTTTAGTTTTAGAAAAAGCTAAAAGTAATGGTTTTAATACTGCAAAAATATATTATGAAACAAAATACCCAATGGATAGCGAATATGCAAGATTAACAGAAACAAATGGATATGTGGATACTATAAAAAATATTGTAGAATATGCACAAGATAACAGTAATACTGTTCTTGCAAAAGAAGCTGTTGATTATTTAGCTAATCAAACAAATAAGGCAGTAGATTACCTTGTAGCAAATAAAAAAACTTTATCAAAATTAGTGCATTTTGCTGTTGCAAGCTCAAACCCTCAGGGTAAATTTGTAAGTTTTTATGGCTTTAATGCAGTTGCAGATATGTATATTGCTTTAGGTTATAACAGTGAAGCATTAAGCGTATTAGATAAAGCTAACACATATATTGGAAGCCTTAATCCTTCAATAGATAAATATATTGGTTATATATTAATGTCTTATATGGCTCAAAGGGCAGGCAGTGCAGATAAAGCTATACAATACTATAATAATGCAGTTGCTGTAGAATTAACTTCTGGAACAGCTCAAAATATTAGTGATTTAAATATTCATAAAGCATCTGATACTTTATCGTTAAATATTGCAAATAAAGAAACATTATACCAAAATTACCTTACAAAAGCTGAAGAACAAGTGCCTTTAATGGACAGCTCCAGTGATACAAATAAAAATAAGCAGGTTAGCCAGTATACATATATAGCAAATGTTTATTATGATATTGCAAATATTACTGGTATGAAAAATATATTAGTAAAAGCAGAAAACCATGCAAAAACCATAGGTGCAGCTGCAACTAAATTAACGGCTATGAAAAATATTGCAAAAAAATATGCCAGCTATGAGATGATTGATGAAGGGTTTATTCTTGCAGAAAGAAACTACACATCATCTGCTGATATTTTTGCAATAGCACAGGAAATGGCAGCATCTGTTTTAGATTCAACAAGTATAGATTCAGATATTGCATTTGTTGATACAGACAGGGACGGCAAACCAGACTTCTTCCTGCCAAATGCAACACCTGAACAGATTACAGCGTCAGGGTTGACTCTTGATGATGATATAGATGGCGATGGTATCAAAGATGATACTGATTTGCTGCCTTATGTTGCAAATAATTAATTTAAAATTTAACCTGTGCCTTTTGGCACAGGTGTTTTTAGGCTTCATTAATGAATAATTCTAATAAACATATAAAGATTAAATTAATACTAATACTTATACCTTGTTTGCTATTTTTAACAGCTGCTATTGTATTAGCTGATGAAAATATGGAACATGATAATATAGATAATGAAACATATATAGAAGATACATTTATTATGGAAGATATGGACGTAATTGAAACTATTGGCGAAGGAGCAGATTCTGGGGTAACAGAAATACCTAGAGATATGATAGAGCTTATTCCCAGTGGTAATCAAGGTGTTACAGATATTTTAAAAATTGCCCCGGGAGTTCAGTTTAGCGAAGAATACAGGGGAGCATCTTCTGCTGGTGAAATTTCACCGGGGCAAATATCCATATCAGGTGCAGCACCCTATGACAATTTATTTTTACTTGATGGAATGTCTAATTCAAGCTTATTAGACCCAGCATCTAATAACCCTAATTTAGCAAGCGATGTGGCAGGTGACCCACAAAAGTTTTTCATTAGCCAGTGGTTAATTGATGATGTTACATTATATGACAGCGATATTTCAGCTAAATATGATGGATTTCAAGGTGGCGTAGTTGATGTTAAAACAAGAAAACCCGGCACAAAGCTAGGTGGTAATATATCTTATAGAGGAACAAACAATTACTTAACTAATTTTTTTCTTAATGATGATGCTTATAATAATTTTCTAAATAGCGACCAGTCTAACCAGCTTTATTTTGAAAAACATTTTTTAAGTGCAGCAGTAGATATTCCAATAAATAATAAAGGTGGAATATTATTAAGTTATAATAGAAACTGGTCTAAAATACCATTAATGAACTTTAAAAACTGGAAAAATCAAGAAAGAGTTTCAGAAAGTTATTATGCAAAAGGTTTGTATAATATTAATAGTGCAAGCTATATAGAATCATCTTTTTCTTATTCGCCACATAATAATAAGTATTTTATAAAAAATACATTAAACAGCGATTTTAATATAAAAGGCGGTGGGTATTTTGGTGCTTTAAATTACGTTAATGAAACAGGCGGACACAAAATAAAACTTCATGCTGATTATTCTTATTCAGAAAATAAGAAAATATCCCCAGATGATTATAAATCATGGGCTGCCACATCATTTAAACCATGGGGCTATGATTCATCTTCAACTTCTGAACAGCCTTTAAGTATGGAAGGTGGTTTTGGCAGTATTGATAAATATGAACACCAGGCAAAATTAAATTTTGACCACAATGTAAAACCATTAGATTTTTTTGGGGAACATAATATAAGCTATGGGGTAGCATATTCTTTTGGTTATGGCAGGTATTTAAGGAAAAATGATGCTCATGTATATAAAGATGCAATACTTAGCACAGGTGTTATATGCGGCGGAGATTTTGGAACATGTGTTGATGGCGACCAATATTTTTCATCAAGATATACAACACCAGCAAGTGATGTAAGTGCCATAATAAATGAAGTTAGTGGATATATAGAAGAAGATTATCAAATTGAAAGGGTAAATTTAAGAGCAGGGTTAAGAGTAAGTTATGATGATTATATGACTAATGTTAATTTTTCACCACGTATACGTTTATCTATTGATTTATTAAATAATAAAAACACGATTATAACAGGTGGATATGGTAGATATTATGCAGCATCTATGATGACTTATAAACTTAGGGAAGGCAGAGCACCCAGTTTTTACGAAGAAAGATGGACTACAAAAAATGAACTTCAAAATTGGCAGTTAAGCAGTGATAATGTTCGTTCTGCTTATAAGTTTGATAATTTAAAAACACCTTATAATGATGAATATACTGCAAGTATTAACCAAAAAATATTTGATAGCTATATTAATTTGAAATATGTAGAACGACATGGAAAAGATGGCATAGCCACTTCAAGAAGTGTAAGCAGCAGCGATGGTATATCTTATTATACATTTAATAATAATGGCACAAGTTTATACAGGTCTGTTCAATTAAAATGGAGCAAATCATGGAAAAACCATAAATTACTTGCAAATTTAACATGGTCTATGTCTGAAACTTCAAATGATTCTTATGATGATACTTTTGATATAGAAGAAATGGAAGATATTATATACTACAATGGTAAGCAAATACATCTTTATGAACTTCCAAAAAGCAACTATGCAAGGCCCGTTATTTTAAATGTGGCTTATGTGGGCAGGTATTTTGACCATTTAAAAATATCTGTAGCTCTAAATTATAAATCTCCGTATGTAGCAATAGAACAAGTGGAAGATAAAAGCTATGGTTATCAAGAAGTGGACCCTGTTACAGGTGGCTTAGTCTCTAAAACTACATCAGCTTATGAAGATGTGCAATATGGTCATAATTTTACAGTAGATTTAGGGATTTACTGGGAACAGCCACTTTGGAAAAATCATAAATTAACTATATTTTGTGAAGTATATAATCTTTTTAATACTAAAAACATAATAGGTAAAAGAGTTTATTCTTCCACATCTGCAAATGATTATGAATTAGGAACTCAGTTATGGTTGGGAGCAAATTATGAATTCTAATAATGTTGTTATTTCAGTTGCAAATTTAGAGCATAGTTATGGTTCTACAAAAGTATTAAATGGGCTAAATTTCACCATAGAAAAAGGAAAAATATTCGGGCTTTTTGGCAAAAATGGAGCAGGTAAAACTACCACTATAAATATTTTAATGGGTTTTTTAACTCCAGAAAAAGGAGAATGTATTATATATGGTGAAAAAGCAGCCAGTTTAAGTAATGAAAATAAAAGACGCATAGGACTTTTACATGAAGGCCATATTAGCTATGATTTTATGACATTAGAGCAGACAGAAAAATTTTATAAAGGTTATTTTCCACAGTGGGAAAGCAAAACATTTGCATATTTTATGGAAAAATTAAATCTTCCAAAAAATAGAAAAATTAAACATATGTCTTGTGGGCAGCGTTCTCAAGTGGCATTGGCTGTTTTAATGGCTCAAGGAGCAGAAACCTTAATTTTAGATGATTTTTCTATGGGGCTTGATGCAGGGTATAGAAGGTTATTTCTAGACCATCTAAATGAGTTTGTAAAAGATAATAATAAAACCATATTAATTACATCACACATTGTGCAGGATTTAGAAAGGTTTGTTGATGAAGCAGTAATTATTAATAAAGGACAGGTTTTACTTTCTGCACCTCTTTCTAGTATAAAAGATGGAATTAATGGTTACAGGCTTCCATTAAACATAGATATAGAAAGATATAGAAATCATAAAGATATATTAGATATATCCATAACAAAAGAACATTATGAGTTTATTTCAAAGCTTACATTAGAGGAAAGTTATAATTTATTTAAAGATACTGTTAAAAAGGAACAGATTATTCCTTATACTGTATCTTTTGAAGATGCTTTTATTGCCTTAACAGGCAAATATTAAATGGGGTAATCAATGAAAAATATATTTTATAAAGAATTTATTAAATTAAACCGTATTTTACTTGCTGTATTTATTATTCATCTAGCAGTTCTTGTATATACTTTTTTTAGAGTGCGAGTGGGCATTATTATGAATGAGCCTAGTGCTATATGGCTTGATATAATTCTAAAAAATGGTATTTTTTACAGTAAAGTAGAAGTTGCTTTTTATATATCGGCCTTATTGCTTGGTGTAATGCAGTTTTATCCAGAATTTGAGAGAAAAAGATTTCGTCTTGCCTGTCACCTGCCAATAAATGAATATAAAATGATATTTTATACATCATTTTTTGGTTTTTGCATACTTACTTGCATTTGGATTTTTAATACACTAGGTGTTGTGTTAATAACAGCTCAATTTTTCCCAGTAGACTTATATAAAGAAATCCCTCTTATAATTTTTTACTGGTTTATAAATTCATTAATTATTTATTCATTTGCTTCCTCTATAACACTTGAAGCATCGTGGAATGTAAAATTACGCCTTGCATTAATGATGGCAGGCTCTATTGGTGCTTTTAAAATGGCAGTATATAACAGTAATCCACTATACGCATTTACGGCATTTGTTTTTGCTGTAATTTACTTTTTTGCCATATATTTTCCAGCATTAAGGTTTAGGAAGGGGTTGTAATATGAAGCTTTATTCAAAATATCTTATTGTATGTATTGCTGTTTTTTCTTTTAGTATATTGATGCCTTATTTTTATGCCTTAATTTTTGTAAAAAATACAGATAAAGATTTTATTTATTACAGCGAAATAATAGATGATTTTGCCATAAGAACATATACTGCAGATAGAAATAATATATATAAAGATAAAGCAGGTAATATATACACAGAACAAGAGTTTAAACAGTTATTGCCACAAATATTTGCACGAGATTTATCATTAAACAATAAATATACTGAAATTATTAACAATAAAATAGTAAGTGCAGAAGATATGATAAAATATAATTTTTATTTATCAACTGAACCAGATAAAATTAATGAAGAAAATATTAGAATAAAATTAACTCCAGTATTTGAATCTCAAAGTGGCTCTGCAAGCCTTAGTATGCCTGTGGATTTAGCACGTATTGGTAAAGATATTACTTTTATTAATGCAAGAACTAATAAAGTTGATACTGAAAAATCAAAGCTGTTTACCAGTGAACTTTTAAATAATGGTTTTGTATTTCCTGTAAAAATATATGGCTCTAATCCTGATGTTAGAAAATCTTTTGATGCAGGGGTATTTTTACTTGACAGTAACAACCAGTTATTCAACCTTAAAATGGTGGAAAATAAACCTGTTGTTGAAAAATATAAAGCTGATTTTAATAATGAAGAAATCGCTTTAATATCCGTAAAAGAAAACCAATATGCCACTTTTTATGGTTTTATTGTATCAAAATCAGGCATTATTTATTTAATAAATACAAACAATACTGTCAGCAGGTATGCTATTAAAGATTACAACCCTTATAAAGACAGCTTAAGAATCAATATAAATCCACTACACACCTTAGTAAATATTACAAAAGAAACAGAACAAACTAGTTATCTTTTTTATAATAACCAGTTAATAAAAAGCTATACTTTAGAAATAATACCAACATTAAGCGGTGCAAGGTTATATTTTTATAATGTATTATTTCCATTTAGCATATATGGAAATATTTATACAGCTGCAGAATATTTAAAAGTAGAAATAAGCTCAAATATACCTGCTTCAATAATTTTTATTATAATTTTAATGATTATATACTTTATAATATGCAGATATTTTAAAAGCATATCAAAAACAACAATTATAGATATGGCAGTAATTGCTTTAAGTGGGATATATGGTTTTACTGCATTATTACTACTACAAAATTATAAGAAGGATACGTTATGGGAATGAAACATTTAGTTGATTATGGCGTTATAGCAATACTTGCAATTATGAGTGTAATTGCAGTAGCTGTGGCTATTGAACGGTTTAAGTTTTTTAAGAAAGTAAATATTGATAATTACAAAACACTGGAACTTTTGGAATTAGAACTTACAAAACACATGCATATTATTGCCACTATAGGTTCAAACGCACCTTATGTAGGATTACTTGGCACAGTTCTTGGCATTATGTTTACGTTTTCTGTTATGGGAACAGGAGCAGGTGCTAATGTTAATGATATTATGACAGGGTTAGCTCTTGCACTAAAAGCTACAGCAGCTGGGCTTTTAACAGCCATTCCTGCTATTATACTATATAACATACTTCATAGAAAAGCTAATGAATTACTGCTTTTAAAGGAGGACAGCCTTGAGAGAGAAAAGCTTTGATTCAATTAATGTAGTCCCTTTTATTGATATAATGCTTGTACTTTTAACAATTGTGCTTGCAACAGCTACATTTATACAAACTGGTGCAATACCTGTTAAGTTGCCTGAAACATCATCATCAACATCTCAACAGGTAGAAGGTGTGGTGGTTACTATTTCAAAAGATAGTAAAATATATGTTAATAATAAGCAGGTAAACATAAATGAGATAGCAGCTATCCTTAAAGAGCATGACCCTAAAAATACTTTTATAACCATATGGGCAGATAAACAGGCAGCCATACAGCCACTGGCTGAATTAATGGGTTATTTAAAAGAACATAAGTTTGAAAAAGTAAACTTACAAATAGAGGTAAAAAAATAATATGAAGCAGGCATTTACATATTCATTTATTATACATTTTTCGTTTGCTGTATTAATAATATTTTTATCATCAATTTCATTTCAAGTGGAAAAACCACAGCATATACAGCTTTCTATGGAAATATTTAATAATAACGAAGGAAGTGGGGCAGTGGCAAAAGGTATAGAAACATCTACTTCAAATGTAAATGTAAAAAGCAATGCAAATGCAGTTAAAAATGCTCAAAATAATATGGTAGAGCAAAAAGAAATTAAAAAGATAGAAGATACTGCCTTAAAAACTGCAGCTGTTAAAAAAGAAGAAATTATTAAAGAAAAACAAAAAAAACAGGTTAATAAACAGGCATCTAAAGGTGCAGTTATGGCAGCAAAAGGTAAGGCAGCAGGAACTGGTGCAGGAAAGAAAAGCATATCAGATGGTGCTCCTAAATCTGTAGGTGGAGCAGATGGAGTATATTCACTAAAAGAAGTGGATAATGTGCCAAAATCATTAAAAAGTGTACGCCCTGTATATCCAGAATATGCTAGAAATATGAGAATAGAAGGATTTGTACAGGTTAGATTTATTTTAGATGATAAAGGAAAAATTGTTAACCCTAAAGTTGTTAAAGCAGAACCTGTTGATGTATTTGAAAATGCAGCATTAAACGCTGTTAATCAGTGGAAATTTCAACCAGCTAAAAAAGATGGTAAAAATGTTAATGTGGCTATGGTTGTAAAATTAAATTTTAAATTGGATGAACAATAATTTTGGAGAAATATATATGAAGTTGATATTAAAAAAATCATTTTTCTTAATTTTAATACTACAATTACTTTTTATTACAGGCTGTAAGAAAAATAACGAACAAAATATAAAGGAGGAGCTGCTTCCATTTAGTGATAAAGTGGTAACAGGCGTGTTAGATAATGGCTTAAAGTTTTATATTAAACAAAACGATTTTCCTTCTGATAAAATAGAGTTAAGGCTAAATGTTAGAAGCGGCTCTTTAAATGAAACAGATGAAGAAAGAGGGCTTGCTCATTTTGTAGAACATATGGCATTTAATGGCACAAAAAACTTTAAAGGTAATGATGTTATAAAATTTATGGAAGAAGCGGGGCTTGTTTTTGGTAAAGATACAAACGCATCAACTTCTACAGATTATACAAATTATCAACTTACAGTGCCTTATGATAATGACAGGCTTATAAATACAGCTTTTTTAATACTAAAAGACTGGGCAGTAAACATTACATTTGATAAGGAAGAAATAGAAAAAGAAAAAGGTGTTATAATAGAAGAGTGGAGAGCAAGAAACGATGTTAGATACAGGCTTGGTGTAGAAAGTAGAAAACATACACTTGCAGGTTCATTATATCCAGAACGCGACCCTATTGGTGTAATGGATATTGTTAAAGGTGCTAATAAAGAATTATTAGAAGGATACTATAAAAAATGGTATCGTCCTGATAATATGGCAGTAATCGTTGTTGGTAATATAGATATAGAAAGAGCTAAAAAATTAATTATGGATAATTTTGCAGATATTCCTGTATCACAGGTTTATGAGCCGGCTAGTAAAAATATTAATTATCCTAAAGGTATTCGAACAGCTGTAGTTAAGGATAAGGAAGCAAAAGGCATTTTTGCTACTCTTTACATATACCATAAAGGTAAAGAAACAACTACATACAGTGAATTTAAAGAAGATGTGCTTGAAATGGGTGCAATGAATATGTTTGCAAGAAGAATGATGCTTGATATTCAAGAAAAAAAATTAAACCTGCTTGCGTTAAGGGGAAATGTTAATATTTCAGGTGATAATACAAAAATTGTAACAATTTCTGGCTCTTTTTTGCCTAATACTTTCAATGCTTCCCTTAAAAGTATGCTTCAAGAAATAGAAAGGGTAAAACGTTATGGGTTTACTAAAGATGAATTAAATTACTTCAAAACTACACAAATGGCATTTTTAGATAAAGCATCTAAAGAAGATTATAATTTTCCATCAAGCAAATACGCTGATCAATTAAGTGATTTTGATACAAGTGGTGGTTATTTTACAGAGTTTCATCAGGATAAAATATTATTTGAAAGGGTTTTTAATGAAACAAATATTACTAGTTTCAATAGAGCATTTCAAAATATGGTTTCATCAAATGATATGCTTTTATTAGTATCAGCACCTGAAAACCAATTATCAGATATAAATATATCAAGTGATATATTTAATAAAATGAATGCTGAAATCGAGAAAAGCTCTATAAGCCCTGTAGAAGAAACAGCATATACCACAAAATTAATCGATGAAAATATTAGGGAAGGAAAAATAATATCAAGAAAAGATAATACAATATTAGGCATTACAGAAGTAGTGTATGAAAACGGTGTTAAGTTATATATAAAACAAAATAAGGAAGAGCATAATAAATTTGAATTATCTGGTAAAAAACTAGGTGGATTATCTATTTTACCAGATGATGAATATATATATGCAGATACCATGACAAAAGTAATATCAAAAAGTGGCTTTGAAAATATATCCAAAAGAAATCTTGATGAGTTACTGGCTTCAAAAAATGTAACTATTGCACCTGCTGTATCAGAATATACTTTTGATTTTACAGGTGGTGGATTTAGCGATGATATAGAAAGTGGATTCCAACTTTTATATAAATATTTTACAGCACCAGTTATAGATAAAAACTTTTTAAGTGCTTATATTAATTCTATGATTACAAAAATTGAACTTGATAAAAATGATGCTAAAATCCAGTTTGGTAGAAAAGCAACAGAAAAAATGTATAATAAAAATTATAGAAGAAATTATTTAATAGAAGATGATTTAAAAGAAATAAATGCAGATAAATTGCTTAGTATATATAAAAATAATTATTTAGATATTAATAACTATATTTTTGCCATATCAGGTGATGTAGATGTAGAACAGGTTATAAAATTGGGCGCAAAATATCTTGGTTCTTTGAAAAAAATAGATAAAAAATCATATTTTAAAGATAGAAATGTATATTTAGAAAGCACTTATGCTGAATATGAAGCAAATGGAGATAGTGAACCAAGAACTACTTTAAATATAATCAAAATGGCTAAGCCAAAGGCAAATGTGCAGGGCAGATTTATAGCAGGGCTTACAAGAAACATTTTAAGCATTAGAATGAGAGAAGCAATTAGAGAACAAGAAAGCGGTGCTTATTCTGTCTCTACCTTTATCAGATATATAGAAGCCCCAAAAACAGAAGTTTTTACTAAAATTGCTTTCCCATGTGAACCATCAAGAAAAGATGAAGTTAGAGCAAAAACATTAAATGTATATGATAATTTTATAACAAAAGGTATTACAAATGAAGAATTACAGGCTTCAAAATTAGTGCTAAAAAATAATTACAGCACTGCCTTTAAAGAAAATAAATACTGGATAAATACATTAACATATAATAATTTAATGGGATTAAAAGTTTATTCACTGGAAGAAATAAATAATATATATGACAAGCTGACAGTGGAAGAAGTCAATAAGTTTATCCATGATAATCTGCTTGGAGCAGATACTTTTATAAGTATTTTTAATCCGGAGCAGAAATAATGGTAAAGTTTTTAAGTTTATTTCTTATATTAATAACATTTAATGCAGCTTATTGCCAAAATATTATTAAAACTCATGCAATATCTTTAACGGATACTATAAAATATAGTGCAGATTTTAAACATTATGATTATGTTAATCCAAATGCACCTAAAGGTGGAACATTTCGAAGAGCTTTATATGGAACGTATGACAGCTTTAATATGTTTGCATTAAAAGGTGTATCTATGAGTGGTTTAAGTTATATATATGATACTCTTTTAGTAAGTTCATCAGATGAGGCAGGAACGTATTATGGGCTTTTAGCTGAAAGTATAGAATACCCTGAAGATTATTCGTGGGTTATATTTAATATTAGAAAAAATGCATACTGGCATGACGGCAAACCTATTACCAGTGAAGATGTTGTATTTAGCTTTAATGAAATTACAAAAGTAAGTCCTTATTACAGAAATTATTATGCTTTAATAGAAAAAGCTGAAGCAGTTAATAAATATAGAGTAAAATTTATATTTAAAAAAGGTGAAAAAAGCAGGGAACTGCCTCTTATTGCAGGGCAGCTTACAATTATCCCAAAACACTACTGGCAGACAAGAGATTTATCAAAAGCGACACTTGAAATTCCTTTAGGCAGCGGAGCATATAAAATATCAAATTATACAGCAGGTAAATCTGTAACTTTAAAAAGAGTTCCAAATTATTGGGGAAAAGATATACCTGTTAATAAAGGTATGGATAATTTTGATACTATAATCTTTGAATATTTTAGAGACCAGACAGTTGCTTTTGAAGCCTTTAAAGCTGGACAGTTTGATTTAATATCAGAAGGTTCTGGTAAAAGATGGTATAGAGGATATACTGGTAAATATTTTGATTTAGGATATATTAAAAAAGAAGAAATACCATTTCGTAATGGGCAGGGCATGCGTGGTATTTTTATGAATACTGCTAAATATCCATTAAATAATATAAATGTAAGAAAAGCACTAAATTATGCTTATGATTATGAATGGATAAATAAAAACTTATATTTTGGTAATTATAAAAGATGTGACAGCTTTTTTTCAAACTCACCTTTATCAAGTGGTGTTGTTCCCTCTAGTGAAGTGCAGCAGATAATAAAACAAGTAAAACCAAATGCAGATAAAGAACTACTATCATCACCTTTTTATTTTCCTAAAAATCAGGGCGATGCCACAAACAGAGCAAATTTAATCGAAGCAGTTAAATTATTACAGCAGGCAGGATATAAAAATATCAATGGAAAAATGGTTGATAAAAATGGAAAGCCTCTTGTTTTAGAAATTGGTCTTACATCAAAAGCATTAGAAAATGAACTTGTTATTTTTCAAAAAGCATTGGAACGAATTGGTGTAGAGTTAAAAATTTTATTTTTAGATAACAGCCAGTATGCACAAAAAGTAAGAAATAAAGACTTTATGCTAATATATGCTGGTATGAAACAATCTGAATCACCAGGCAATGAACAGCGTTCCATGTGGGGAAGTTATGCAGCACTTGAAAATGGCACTAGAAACTATGCTTCAGTTAGAGATGAATCTGTTGATAAACTTATAGATATGATAATACAAGCACCAAACCGTAAAGATTTGGTGTTATATACACAAGCACTAGATAGGATACTGCTTTTTGGTTGGTATGTAATTCCTTCTGGTTTTTCTGATAAATACAGGCTTGCTTACTGGGATAAATTTGAAAAACCAGACATTACACCATACTATAGTTTAAGTATTTCAAGCTGGTGGATAAATACTGAAAAAGAAGAAAAAATTAATAAAATGGTTATAAAATAATATGAATGCATATATATTAAAAAGATTATTTTTAATAATTCCTACACTGCTTGGTATATTTACCATAAACTTTTTTCTAATACAGGCAGCTCCCGGTGGCCCTGTAGATACTATGATTGCAAAAATTACAGGACAATCAGTAAGTATAGAAGATAGAGCACTAGGGAATGATTCATCAAATGAAAGGCTGGAATTATCAGAAGAAACAAATGACCTAGCATCTAAATATGCTGGAGGGCAGTATCTTACACCAGAATTAATAAAAGAAATAGAAAAATTATATGGCTTTGATAAGCCAATTGTAGAACGTTTTTTCTTAACTTTAAAAAATTATTTATTGTTTGATTTTGGTGATAGTTTTTTTACAGATAAAAGTGTATTGCAAATGATAAAAGAACGGCTGCCAGTATCTATTTCTCTTGGTGTATGGAGCACAGTGTTAATTTATTTAATCAGCATACCACTTGGTATTAAAAAGGCAGTAAAACATGGCTCAAAGTTTGATGTTTGGAGCTCATTTTTTATAATATTAGGCTCTGCCATTCCTGTATTTTTATTTGCAGTGATTTTAATTATATTTTTTGCAGGTGGTAATTATTTTGCATGGTTTCCTCTTCGTGGGCTTACATCAGAAGATTTTGAAAATATGTCGTTAATAGGTAAAGTAATGGATTATTTATGGCATATATTTCTACCAATATTTAGCATGGTTATAGGTGGTTTTGCAGGTCTTACTATGCTTACTAAAAATTCATTTCTTGATGAACTTCATAAGCAGTATGTTATTACAGCAAGAGCAAAAGGAATATCAGAAAAAAGAGTGCTTTATGGTCATATTTTTAGAAATGCTATGCTTATTGTTATATCTGGGCTTCCTGCAACTTTTATTTCCATGTTTTTTTCAGGTTCATTACTTATTGAAGTAATTTTTTCATTAAATGGTATGGGGCTTATGGGTTTTGAAGCTGCTATTAACAGGGATTATCCTGTAATGTTTAGCACTTTATATATTTTTACCTTAATTGGACTTTTGCTTAATCTAATAAGCGATATTACATATACACTTGTTGACCCTAGAATATCTTTTAAAGCCGTAAAGTGAGAGAAATATGAGCCCAATACTAAAAAGAAGATTAAAAAGATTTAAAAATAATAAAAGAGCATTTATTTCACTTATAATATTTATGTGTTTATTTATTACAAGTCTTTTTGCAGAATTTATTGCTAATGATAAACCAATCATTATGAAATATAAAGGTGAATTTTATTTTCCTGTTTTTTTTACATACAGCGATAAAGAATTTAATGGTTTTTTTGATACAGAAGCTAACTATAAAGATGAATTTACCCTAAATGAAATAACTAATAACGGTTGGATTATATGGCCTATTATTAAATACAGCTATGACACAATAGAATACAACATGTCATCACCACCACCACTGCCACCAACTTTAAATAACCCATTAGGTATAGATGCACAGGGCAGAGATGTTTTTGCAAGATTAATATACGGCTTTAGGTTTTCTGTTATTTTTGGTATATTACTTACTATTACAACATCAATTATAGGCATTATTACAGGAGCATTACAGGGGTATTATGGTGGTAAGGTTGATATTGCAGGGCAAAGATTTATGGAAATATGGGCAGGTATACCAATGCTTTATTTACTTATTATGATAAATAGTATCCTGCGGCCTGGTTTTTGGTGGCTGTTATTTTTAATGACGTTATTTGGCTGGATGAAACTTGTTGGTGTTGTCCGTGCCGAATTTTTAAAGGCTAGAAGTTTAGAATACATTCAAGCAGCAAAAGCTATGGGAGTAAAAGACAGCGTAATAATTTTTAGGCATATTCTACCTAATGCACTTGTAGCAACTATCACATTTCTACCATTTATTTTAAGTGGTTCAATTACATCTCTTACTTCCCTTGATTTTTTGGGGTTTGGTATGCCTGCAGGTTCACCATCTTTGGGCGAATTGCTATCATCTGGTAAAGCTAATATTCATGCCCCATGGCTTGGTATTTCTGCTTTTGTATTACTTTCATTGCTTTTAAGCCTGCTTGTTTTCATTGGAGAAGGGCTGCGAGATGCTTTTGATCCTAATAAAATATAGGTGTATATATGTTAAAAGTTGAAAATATAGAAATTATATTTAATACAGAATTAGGACAAACAGTCGCTGTTAAAGATTTCTCTTTTCATGTGAAAAAAGGGGAAATTATGGCTGTTGTTGGAGAAAGTGGTTCTGGTAAATCAGTTTGTGCATTGTCTATTACAGCATTGTTAAAAGAACAAGGTGCAGTTCTAACGAAGGGAAAAATTATTTTTAATAATCAAATAATAGATTATAACGATGAAAAAAAACTACGGGAAATTCGTGGTGGTGAAATAGCTTATATATTTCAAGAACCTATGGTTTCATTAAATCCACTTCATACAATTGGCAGGCAAATTACAGAAAGGCTTATTTATGTTGAGGGTGTTTCAAAAACAGAAGCTATGGAAAAAGCTGTGGAGCTTTTATCTTTATGTGGCATTAAAAATTCAAAATCAAGACTTAAGGATTATCCACATAATTTTTCTGGTGGTGAAAGGCAAAGGATTATGATTGCTACTGCTCTTGCATGCAACCCAAAACTACTAATAGCAGATGAACCAACCACAGCATTAGATGTAACCGTTCAAAAACAAATTTTAGATTTATTAAAGGATTTAAAAGAAAAGTTTAATATGTCTGTTTTATTAATTACTCATGATTTAAGAATAGTAAAAAAATATGCAGATAATATTGTGGTTGTGAGAAATGGAAATGTAATAGAGAAAGGAAGCTGTAAAGAGATTTTCTCTAATCCTTTTCATGAATACACAAAATTATTAATTAATACAGAGTATGGCAAGCCTGTAAAAGCATGCAGTAATAAAGAAATGTTTAAAGCAGAAAATATTAATGCTTACTATAAATTACCTAAAAAAGTATTTAAAAAACAGCAGTATTTTTATGCAGCTAAAAATATTAATTTATCTATATTAGAGGGAGATAGTTTAGGCATTGTTGGAGAAAGTGGTTCAGGTAAATCAAGCCTTGTTAAAGCATTTCTTCATTTAATTGATTTTACTGGAAATGTATATTTTGATAATATATGTTTTAGTCAGCTTAAAAAAGAGCATCTAAGAAAGCAGCGCAGGAATATTCAAATTGTTTTTCAAGATCCATTTGGTAGCCTAAACCCACGAATGACAGCTGAAATGATTATTAGCGAAGGTATAAAATCATGTGGTTACAGTAAAGATGAAATAAAAAAACAAGTGGAAGAAATATTAATAAAAATAGGACTTCCAGAAAACAGTAAAAATAAGTATCCACATGAATTTTCTGGAGGACAAAGACAGCGTATTGCTATTGCTAGAGCAGTAATTATGAAGCCCAAAATTATTATTTTTGATGAACCAACATCATCACTTGATAAAAATGTGCAAATGCAGATACTAGATATGCTAAGAGATTTGCAGCAGGAATATAAAATTACATATATTTTTATAAGCCATGACCTTCACGTAGTTCAATCTATATGCAACAATATGGCAGTAATGAAAGATGGCGAGATAATAGAATATGGTAAGAGCAATGAGATTATCAATAATCCAAAACATGAATATACAAGACAGCTAATAGAAGCAGCTTGGATTTAAAGGAGCTATAATGAAAAAATTATTATATCTATTTTTATTTATATGTTTAAATTTTCAGATATCATATGCTATAGAATTAGAACATAATAACTTTAAATTTAATATATATTCAAATATTTATGGAGATTTTTTTTATAAATATAATAAACCATCAAGTTATACTAATAATATAGAACATCAGTTTGCAAGCTATGCCTTTACAGGCTCATCAAATGCAGGTATTAGTATAGAATATGGAAAAACAGGTTTCGTATTTGAAGCAGGTATATCTGATATTATACGTAAATATTATCTACAATATAATATAAACAAGGAAAACAAACATTTTATTCTAATAGGTCGAGATACGACTATTGCTCATTATGCTTTTGGACAAATATCAAATAATTTAGCAGGCTTAAGCAATTACGGAACATTAATTAATAATAATAGACGTTTTCAGGTTCGTTATGGTATAAATGGTTTTCAAATAGCCTTAATTTTACCTTATTTAAGCAGCTGGAACCAAGAATATGTTAATGATCCAGCATCTTTATATGATGGATTTATAAATATTCCACGTTTTGAGATATCTTATGATTATTCAAATAAATATATGGAATTAAAAACTTATGCAGGTTATGGTGCTTATTTATATGACAAAAATATTTACAATAAAATTATTCATTCTGGTAATATTGGTGTAGGAAGTAAATTATTAGTAGACGAAAAATCATCTGTATATTTATCATTATTTTATGGCTATAACCTTAGTATGACAAACTCACTTACAAATATGAATACTATAACTTTAATTAATAATACTATAAATGTTACAAATATTCATTCTTTTGGTGTTGCTGCTGGATTTAAATATGATTATAATCAATATATTACATTGCAAACTGGTATAGGTTATACATTTAATTATTCAGAGACTTATGAAAGCATTGATGATGCACTGGGTGCATATCTGAATGTTCAAATCAAAATTAATAATTATTTTAGTATCATACCAGAATTATCTTTATGTAATAATATGCAGTCAAACAATAAGCAGTCAGAAGGGTATAGTTTTCTTGCAGGTTTGTTAATGCTTTTTCAAATATAATTATTCTAAAGAAAATAACAGAATTTACGATATATAATAACCATACAAAAAATATAATTATCATTCTTGACTTATTTTTTGAAAGTGGTATATATTAGAAGTATGACACGTTTAATAATAGATACATCAAGTGATTATATTGTTATAGTAATCTCTAAAGATAATACGATTATTGCCAGTCATATTTTATACGCTGGCAGGAAAATGAGTGAGTTACTTTTAGAGCAGCTTGATAATATACTGAAATCACTATCTATTGATATAAACAGTATAGATGAATTATACGCTGGTATTGGACCTGGTTCATTTACTGGTGTTAGAATTGGTGTAGCTTTAATTTTAGGTCTTTCTTCAGGGCTTAATAAAAAAGCATATGGTATCTCATCATTAGACGTGGAAGCTATAATATCTTGTAAGAATAATTTAAAAACAGCATCGCTTTTAAAAGGCGATGTTTATGCTGTTAGGGACTATGATTTTTCTAAAAATATTTTTTCAGAATATTATACAGAAGAAATTAGTCATAATATAAATGATTATACTCTTGTAAATAGTGATAAATGGTATTTTCCTAATTTACCAAAAGCTGTCCAAAGTGGTAAATTGTGGGATTTTCGTGCAGAGTGTTCACCAATTTACTTGAGGAAATCAGAAGCAGAGATTAATCTTGATAAGAAAAGCAACGCTTGACGATTTAGATTGTATATATAAAATTGCATTAGCTTCTTTTGAAACTCCATGGGCTAAAGCATCATTAGAAGCAGAGTTTTATAATGAACATGCAAATATTTATGTATATGAACATGAAAATGAAATAAGGGCATATATTATTACATGGCTTATTGCTGATGAAGCAGAATTACTTACTATTGCAGTTGATGAAGGCTGGCGAAATAAGGGTATAGGTAAATCCCTTATAAATTATATGAAAGAGCTTTACGGTAATAAAGTTATATGGCATTTAGAAGTGGCATGTAGTAATAAAAGTGCTATACATTTATATAAAAGTTATGGTTTTGAGATTAATTCTATCATAACTAATTATTATGGAACAGGAAAAGATGCATATAGAATGCTTCTTTGTCCAAACTTAAGTATTAAAACAGGAGAAACAAATGTTGGAAGATAAGTTTGAGCTGTATGAGCGTATTAGTAAGGAGAATATCGAGTTTAAAAGACTCTTTGATGAACATATCCGTTTAGAGCAGGATTTAGAGGCATTATATAGCTTGAAATATTTTCCACCAGAAGTTGAAATGAAAATTAAAGAAATTAAAAAGAAAAAACTTCTTGGAAAAGATAAAATGGAGAAGATTATTTCTTCTTATCAATAGATAATACAACACTATAATAAGGAGTGTATAAGGTTAATGAATAATCGTAATTATTTATTTACATCAGAATCTGTTACAGAAGGTCACCCAGATAAAATGGCAGACCAAATTTCTGATGCTGTTCTTGATGCAATGCTTAAAGATGACCCATTTAGTCGTGTTGCATGTGAGACTATGTTGACTACTGGTCTTGTTGTGGTTTCAGGTGAAGTTACAACAAAAACTTATGTAGATATACCAGCAATTGTAAGAGATACTATTGCAGGTATAGGCTATACAAGAGCTAAATTTGGTTTTGACTATGAAACTTGTGGTGTAATATCTACCATTAACCGTCAGTCGCCAGATATTGCAATGGGGGTCGATACTGGTGGTGCAGGTGACCAAGGTTTAATGTTTGGTTTTGCATGTGATGAAACTCCTGAACTTATGCCACTTCCTATTATGCTGGCACATAAAATTACAATGAAACTTTCTGAAGTGAGAAAAAGCGGTGAGCTTGATTATCTTCGCCCAGATGGTAAATCACAAGTAACAATTGAATATAATGGGTTTGAGCCTGTGAAAGTGCATACTGTAGTTGTGTCTTCTCAGCATTCTGAAAGTGTAGCAATGGATAAATTAAAATCAGAAATAATTGAAAAAGTTATAAAACCAGTTATGCCTGAAAATCTTTTTAATGAAAAAGATACAATTTTCCATATAAACCCAACAGGTAGATTTGTTATTGGTGGCCCAATGGGTGACTGTGGTTTAACAGGCAGAAAAATTATTGTTGATACATATGGTGGTATGGGGCGTCACGGTGGTGGTGCTTTCTCAGGTAAAGATGCAACTAAAGTTGACCGTTCTGCAGCATATGGTGCAAGATGGGTTGCAAAAAATATTGTTGCAGCAGGTCTTGCAAAAAGGTGCGAAGCTCAGCTTGCATATGCTATTGGTGTTAGCGAGCCTGTATCTATTATGGTTAATACATTTGGAACAGGTGCTATTGATGATGGTGAAATAGAAAAAATCGTTGCAAAAGTATTTGATTTAACTCCAAAAGGGCTTATTTCAGCACTTGATTTAAGAAAACCAATATTTAAAAGAACTGCAAGCTATGGTCATTTTGGTAGAAATGAATTTGCATGGGAAGATACTAATAAAGTATCTGATTTAAAAGATTTAGCAGGAAAATTAGGGAGCTAGTAAATGGCACATGATATTAAAGATATAAATTTAGCCGATCAAGGTAAACAGCGTATTTTATGGGCAGATAAAGATATGCCTGTATTAGCTGAAATTAGAAAACGTTTTGAAAAAGAAAAACCATTTAAAGGTATGAAAATGTCTTGCTGTCTTCATGTTACAGCAGAAACAGCAAACCTTATGAGAACTTTAACAGCAGGTGGTGCAGATGTGTTATTATGTGCATCAAATCCACTTTCTACTCAAGATGATATTGCTGCATCTTTATGCAGAGATTTTGGTGTGGAAGTTCATGCTATTAGAGGCGAAGATAACGAAACATACTACAAACACTTAAATGCAGCTATTGCTCATAATCCAAATATTACTATGGACGATGGTGCAGATTTAGTGTCTGAAATATTAAAAAAACACCCAGAATTATATGATAGAATCGTATGTTCTATGGAAGAAACAACAACAGGTGTTATTCGTTTAAGAGCAATGGAAAAAGATGGAGTTTTAAAATTCCCAGTTATTGCTGTTAATGATGTGCAGACAAAATTTATGTTTGATAATAGATATGGCACTGGTCAATCTACATTAGATGGTATTATTAGAGCAACAGATGTGCTTCTTGCAGGTAAAACATTTGTTGTTGCAGGCTATGGCTGGTGTGGTAAAGGTTTAGCTTCAAGAGCAAGAGGTATGGGTGCTAATGTTATTGTTACAGAAGTTGATAATATTAAAGCATTAGAAGCTGTTATGGACGGCTTTAGAGTTATGCCTATGATTGAGGCTGCTAAAATTGCTGACCTTATATGCACAGTAACTGGTGATATTCATGTAGTTCGTAAAGAACATTTTGAAGTTATGAAAGACAGTTGTATCGTATCAAACTCTGGTCACTTTGATGTAGAAATTGATTTAGTAGCTTTAAAAGAAATATCAGAAAAAGTAGAAGAACATGTGAAACCAAATGTTAATGCATATCATTTAAAAAATGGTAAAGTAATATATGTTTTAGCAGAAGGGCGCCTTGTAAATTTAGCATGTGCTGAAGGTCACCCTGCATCGGTTATGGATATGAGCTTTGCAACTCAGGCTTTAGCTTCAGAATATGCAGTTAAAAATCAAGGTAAATTAGAAAAGAAAGTTTATGTTCTTCCTCATGAAGTAGAACAGCAGATTGCTGCTACTAAACTTGGTTCTATGAAAGTATCAATAGACACTCTTACAGAAGAACAAATTTCATATCTTAACTCTTGGGAAACAGGTACTTAATGAGTAAATCAGTTGATTATATTATTGTCGGTGCAGGTCCTACTGGGGCCTGTGCTGCCAATATTCTTTCAAAAAGTGGCAAAAAAGTTGTATTAGTTGGTAAGGTATTAGGTGGTTCACACTGTTCTATAAGCAGCACATCTTCAGAAACTCTAATGAACCTTTCTAAATCTTTTGAAAAATTTAGGGTAGTAAATGATGCATATGTTTCTAGTAATGTAGAAAATGTTGCTTTAGATTTTAAAAAAGTAAAAAAACTTGTTGATAGTAATGCAAATAAATCTAAAAAGTCATTTTTAGAAATTCTTGAAGACTGCTCTGTTGAATTTATAGAAGGCACAGCATGTTTTTCTGGAAGTAATATTTTAGATATTACATTACCTGATGGTCAAGTAGTGTCTTATAAATTTAAAAAATGCCTTATTGCAGCTGGTGCTGTTGCTCCAAAGACAACAATATATAATAATAAGAAAAATATAGATGTGGCTTCTTTTATAAATATGGAAGAATTACCTGAAAGTGTTGCCATTATTGGTGGTGGTGCATTAGGGGTAGAGGTTGCATCATTTTTTGCTCGCTTTGGTTCAAAAATAACTATAATTGAAAAAAATGACAGGTTATTATCTTCTATTGACCCATATATTTCCAAAAAATATGAAGATACTCTTAAAAAACGTGGTGTAACTATTGTTACAAATCATGATATAAAAAAAATCGAGCGTGTAGGGCAGAAATATATTGCGTTATCTGATGCTGGACCTATTGAAAGTGAAGAAATATTTTTATGTATTGGCAGAGTGCCTGCTGTTTCAGAATTAATGCTTGAAAGTGCAGGTATTAATACAGATGAAAAAGGACATATTATATTTGGAAATAATCTTCAAACAGATAATAAGAATATATATGTTGCCGGTGATGTTTCTAGTATTATGATGAATAGCAGCTGGGCATACTATTCTGCTGTAATAGCATCAAAAAATATGATGGGTGATAATCTGGAATATGAACCAGAAATATTACCTGTATATATAGATACAGACCCTGAAATTGCTCTTGTTGGGCTTTCTGAAGAACAGGCAAAAGAGCGTGGATATGACTATGGGATTTTTAAATATATATTTGGTGATATATACGGGCTTGCCAATTCATCTGGCTCGCAAACTGTAATAAAAACAGTATTTAATAAAAGTAATAAAACATTTTTAGGCATACAGGCAATGGGGCGTGGTGCAAATAACTTGATTGCAGTATTTGCTCTTATAATTAAATTAAAATTGAGTATAGAACAAATTCCTGATTTTGTATATATTGACCCTGTGTTTAATGAATTTTTTAATGAGGTAGCTGAAAAGTTATTATGAAAAAATTTATAGGTTTTTTAAGATTTTTATTTGCAGTAGCTTATGTTATGTATTATGCAACAAATGCAACAATATTAAATATTTTTGGTAAAGGCGAATCATATCTTCGCAAAAGAACTGGTCCTGCAGCAAAAAGACTGATTAAATTAACTGGTGCTACTTATTCTATTGAAGGATTAGAAAATATTAACCCTGATAAAACGTATGTTTTTACAGGAAACCATAGAAGTTATACTGATATTTTAATGCTTTTTATGATAGGTGGCGAGGCTAACTGCCAGTTTACTTTTATGGCGAAGAAAGAGTTATTTAAAATACCTTTTTTAGGACCATCAATGAAAGCTATGCATGTAATTGGAGTGGAACGTGGTTCTACATCAAAGGCTATGAAAAGTCTTTTAGAAGCAATTGATACAGTAAAACAAGGTGGAAGAAACCTGATTATTTTTCCAGAAGGCACAAGAAGTAACGATGGTAAAACTTTAGGTTCTTTTAAAAAAGGTGCTTTTACAATTGCTAAAAGGGCAGAACTTGATGTTTTACCTTTTATTTTAGAAGGCACAGAGCAGTATATGCCAAAAAAAGGTTTTGGAATGTATCATGCACATGTAAAAATTAAGTTTTTCCCTGCAATTTCTACAGCAGATAAAACTGATGCAGAAGCAATGAAAGAAACAGAAAATTTAATAAAAGAAGCTTTATGTCAGAAGTAATTTTAGGGCTTGGTTCTAATATTGGAAATCCTGTTATACAATTACAAAATGCTGTTGACTATATAAAACAGCATTTTTTTATTTTAAAAAGTTCTAAAATATATATATCGCAGTCATTACTAAAAGATGAACAGCCAGATTACTATAATATAGCTATAAAGTGCAAAACAGATGAAAAACCATTGAAAGTATTAGAGATTACCCAAAGTATAGAAAAAGAAATGGGACGTATTAAAACAAAAGTATGGGGCGAAAGGATTATTGATATAGATATTATTGATTATGATAATAAAATATTTGAGTATGATAATTTAGTAATCCCACACAGCCAAATGAGTAAAAGAAGTTTTGTTTTAAAACCAATGATGGATATTTGTCAAAATTATAAACACCCTAAAACAAATAAATCTCTTGATTATATGTATGAAGAGCTTACTGATGTTTTTAATATAAAGGTGTGTAATGATTTTCAAATTAAAATATAAAATTTTTGCATTTTTTTATTGATAGAAAATAATTATTGTTTTATATATAACTTTTACAATGGAAATGGAAGGATATGGCATTGTTACAGAAAGTAAAAGGTTTTAGAGATATTTTTGGTGAAGATATAAACTATTGGCATATGGCTGAAGAAAAAATACAATCTTTTTTTAGAAGCTATGGTTTTAAAGAGTTTAGGCTTCCTGTTTTAGAAAAAACATCGGTATATAAACGTGGTATAGGTGAAACAACTGATATTGTAGAAAAAGAAATGTTTACTTTTACTGATAGTGATGAGATGGTTAGTCTTCGTCCTGAAGGCACAGCATCGCTTATGAGAGCATATATTGAAAATAACCTTCATAACCCACCGGGTATAAAAAAATATTACTATCTTGGCAATATGTTTAGAAGAGAACGTCCTCAAAAGGGAAGGTTTCGTCAGTTTAGTCAAATTGGCGTCGAAGTTTTAGAAAGTGATGCTCCATTACTTGATGCTGAAATTATTGGGCTTTTATACAATGTTGCATTTGAACTTGGGTTATCAGATTATGTGAATATGGAGATAAATTCCATAGGCTGCCCAACATGCCGACCAAAATATAAAGATGATTTAGTTAAATATTTCTCAAGCCATAAAGATGATTTATGTGATGACTGTAAACGCAGGCTTGAAACTAATCCATTAAGAATACTTGACTGTAAAGTTGAAAAATGTAAATCTATTGCAAAAGATGCACCAGTTATATTATCATATTTATGTGATGACTGTAATACTCACTTTGAAAGTGTTAAAGAATATCTTTCAATGATGAATATACCATTTAATATAAATCCTAAAATGGTTAGAGGGCTTGATTATTATGTAAAAACTGCTTTTGAACTGGTAACAGACAGGCTGGGAGCAGCAAGTGCTGTTGGAGCTGGTGGCAGATATGATGGTCTTGTTAAAAGTCTTGGTGGTAAAGATACTCCGGGTATTGGTTTTGCCATAGGGCTTGATAGAATAGTTGAGTTATTAAAAGATATTAACCCTATGGAAGATAAAGGAACTGATGTATTCATTATGGCTTTTGATAATGAAAGTTTGGCTCACTGTTTAAAATTTGTAAAAGAATTAAGGGCCCAAGGGTTTATTGTTGAATATGATTACTCGCTGGCTTCAATGAAAAGTCAGTTTAAAAAGGCAGATAAAACAAATGCATCATATGCTGTTGTTTTAGGCAGTAATGAGCTTTCTGAAAATAAAGCTGCTGTTAAAGATTTAGTAACAGGTGAGCAGGAACTTGTGCAATTAAGTGAAGTTATAAATTATATAAAAAATAAATTAATCTAATAAATTGGAGAAAGTTATGTTAACAAATATGGCAGATTGGAGAAGAACACACAGTTGTGGAGTTTTAACTGATAAAAATATCGGTGAAGAAGTATTACTTATGGGCTGGGTTCAAAGAAGACGTGACCATGGTGGTGTTATTTTTATAGATTTAAGAGACAGGGAAGGTATTACTCAAATAGTATTAAATGAAACAGCACCTGAAGCCAGAGAAACAGGTGATGCAGTAAGAAGTGAGTATGTAATTGCAGTAAAAGGTAAAGTTGTTGCTCGTCCTGAAGGTATGGTAAACTCTAATATTAAAACTGGTATGATAGATGTTATTGTTAGTGAAATTAAAATATTAAACAATGCTTTAACTCCTCCATTTATGATAGATGAATATACTGATGCTGCTGAAGATGTTCGTTTAAAATATAGATATTTAGACCTTCGTCGCCCACAGCTGCAAAAAAATATTATGATGCGTAATAATATTTATAAATCTATTAGAGAATATATGTGGGGCAATGGGTTTATTGATATTGAAACTCCATTTTTAGGTAAAAGCACACCAGAAGGTGCAAGGGATTACCTTGTTCCAAGCCGTGTTAATGCTGGTAAATTTTATGCATTACCACAATCACCACAGCAGTTTAAACAGCTTTTAATGGTTGGTGGTTTTGAACGTTACTATCAAATAGTTAAATGTTTTAGAGATGAAGATTTAAGGGCAGACAGACAGCCAGAATTTACTCAGCTTGATATTGAAATGTCATTTGTAGATAGAAATGATGTAATGGATATGATAGAAGGTTTAATCGTTAAACTTTTTAAAGATATTTTAGATATTGATGTTCCACGTCCATTTCCTACAATAAACTATAAAGATGCTATGGAACTTTATGGTCATGATGCACCAGATACTCGTTTCGGACTGCATTTAAAAACTATTAATAATATGGTTGAAAACTGTTCTTTTAAAGTATTTTCTGATACGGTAAAAAATGGTGGTATAGTAAAAGCAGTTAATGCAAAGGGTGCTGGTAAAGTATTTAGCAGGAAAACATTAGATGAACTTGGTGAATATGTAACAAGCCTTGGTGCAAAAGGTCTTGCATATATTAAGATTAATGAAGATGGTATCCAATCGCCGCTTGTTAAAAATTTAGGTGAAGAATTAACTCATGAAATTATAAAAGTAATGGAAGGTGTTCCTGGTGATATTATTTTCTTTGGAGCAGGTGAAGAAAGCCTTGTAAACCTTACAATGTCAAAACTCCGTTTACGTTTAGGGAGTCTTTTAAATTTAATTGATAATAAACAGTATAATTTAGTATGGGTTTTAGAATTCCCACTTTTAGAATGGTCGCCTGAAGATAAAAGATATGTGGCTGTTCACCACCCATTTACTGCTCCAATGGACGAAGATATTGATAATTTAAATAATGATCCAAAATCTGTTAGAGCAAAAGCTTATGACCTTGTATTAAATGGTTCAGAAATTGGTGGTGGAAGTATTAGGATACATAGAAGCGATATTCAGCAAAAAATGTTTGAAAGACTTGGTTTAGGCGAGGAAGAAATAAAAGAAAAATTTGGATATTTTGTTGATGCATTAAAATACGGCACACCTCCACATGGTGGTATAGCTTTTGGTATAGATAGAATTGCATCAATATTTGCAGGGGCAGAGTCTATTCGTGATGTTATAGCTTTCCCAAAAACCCAAAAAGCTACAGATTTAATGAGTGGAGCACCAGATTTTGTGGAAGCAAAACAACTTAAAGAATTGCATATTAGGAGCGATGTTCCAGTTAATAAATAGATTTAAGGCAAAAACCCTTGACAATTACCTATTTTAATAATATGATATTACTATGAAGTAATTTAATCACAAGGGGGATTTATTGTGAAAAAAAGTATAATTTTTATGAGTGCTGTAGTAATGTTATTAACGGCATGTGGTGGCAAATCTTCTTCTGAAAATTTAACTCCAGAGGAAATGGTAAGACAGGCATTGAATAATCCAAACAAGGCTTGTGTAGATAAACACTTACCAAAAACAAAAGCAAAAATGGCTGAAGCTGATAAATTAGCTAAATCTAATAATGCTGAAGGTGCTAAAAAAGCTGAGGGTGAAGCAGTTGAAATTTTCAAAAAAGAAGATGTAGCATTTAAAAGTGCGGTTGATGCTGTTAATGCTCAAAGTGCTAGATATGATGAGACTGTTGCAAGAAAAAATAATATAGCTTCTCATCCTAATGCTGCAAAATCAAGCAAGTGGGCTCAAGTTAGTGCTAAAGTAGATAAACATTTGGCTAATGCAAAAAATGCACTTAGTAAATGTGATCCTAATAAAGCTAAGTCTGAACTTGATGCAGCAAATGCATTACTTGCAGAAATGGAGCAGCTTTTAGGTATTGGTGGTCAGGCAGCATCTACTGATGGTTCTGTTTATGTTGTTAAAAAAGGTGATAACCTTTGGTATATTGCTGGTAAACAATATTCAAACCCATTTATGTGGCCAATTATTTACTGGACTAACCAACAGAAAATTAAAGATCCAGATTTAATTTTCCCAAAACAAGAATTTAATATCGTTCAAGATTCTTCTGCTGATGAAAAAGCAAAAGCAGAAAGGCTTGCTAAAACAAGAGGACCTTGGTCGCTTTACGATAATAAATAAGATGATTATTTAAAAAATATTAATGGCGGCTGCTTTTAGTAGCCGCTTTTTTGTGGTTGAAAATGCATAAAGATGATGTAATTTATAAAACTCCAGAGGGTTTTGATTTAATATCCTATATGGATAATATTGCTGATGAATTAAAAAGAGGGTTATCACTTTTTAAAAGCAGTGAAAAAAAAGTTGTAGTGTTTGGTTCTGCACGAGAAAAAGAAAATGATAAATATTATAAAATGAGTGTTGAACTTGGTAAAGAATTAGTAAGTAAAGGATATGCTGTTGTAACAGGTGGTGGGCCTGGTATTATGGAAGCAGCCCTTAAAGGTGCCTATGAAAATCATGGTGAAACATATGGAATAAATATAATATTACCCCATGAACAGCATAACAACAAGTATATTAAAAATAGTTATTTATGTGACCATTTATTTACAAGAAAAGTTCTTTTAGTTAGAAATATGAGTGCTTATTTTGTTATGCCTGGTGGTTTTGGCACGTTGGACGAACTTTTTGAAGTTCTTACATTAATTGCTACAAATATACAAAATCATGTTCCAGTTATACTTGTTGGAAAAGATTTTTGGTCTGGTTTGCTTAGCTGGATTAAAGAACAGCTGCTGCTTAATCATAAATATATCAGTTATGATGAATTTAATATGCTTAAATTAGCTGATAATATTGAAGAAGCAGTCAGCTATCTAGATTAGTTTGAATTTTTAATATATTCTATTAAAAATTCAGCTATTTTTTCATAATCATTAATATGAAATAAATTTGTTACGTTGTTAAACTCATTAAAATCATTGGTTGCAACGGCTATAATATTTCTTTCATCATTATAAAGATTTGGTTTATTATTATCTTTTCTATGGACTAAAATTTTTGGTATATCTTCATCTTTAAATCCTTCACCTATTATAATATCTACATTTATTGGAATTTGTTTCATTAGCTCATGAAAAGACAGCCTTTTATCAGTATCACTAATTATTGCAAATTTATTTTTAGAAGCAATTGCAACACATTCTGCTCCAGAAGTTTTCATTAAATATGTATCTTTTCCTTCTTTATCCATTTCAAAATTATGACCGTCATGTTTTAAGGCCGCAATTTTATATCCTTTATCTTTAAGATATTTTATAACCTTAGTTAAAAGTGTAGTTTTACCACTGCCAGAATAACCTGCAAAAGTTATATATGGTGTCATTATTTATCCCCCTGATATTTTAATATATAAAAATGTATACTTATTTGAAATAATATATTATAACTAAAAAAGAAAATAAAGGGGACATTATGCAGGTATCTCAATTTTTTTTAGATGATAAATATTTAAAGTCAATAATTCCAGATTATGTGCTAAGAAATACACAAGTTGATATGGCAGAAATAATAAATAATGCTCTTTATTCATATACTAATACATTTGTTGAAGCACCTACTGGTTCTGGTAAAACTATGGCATATTTAGTTCCGTCATTTGCAAGTGATAATAAAATAATTATCTCTACAAAAACAAAACAGTTAATGAACCAGCTTTTATATAAAGACATACCTGTTGTGCAAAAAATTGTTGGTGGAAGTAAAAGTGTTCGTTCCTTAAAGGGGAGAAAAAATTATTTTTGTCCACACAGATATTATAAACATGTTCACTCAAAAGCTGCTTTTTACATTGATGCTGTATCATGGTTTGAAAATAATATTACATATGGTTCTATTATTGAAGCACCCTGGGGTATACTTGATAATGATGTATGCTCTTTAATGACAGCAGATAGATACCAGTGTGTTGGCAATAAATGTGCCTATTATGATGACTGCCCATTTTATATACAAAAAAAAGATGCAAATGCAGCAGATATTATAATAACTAATCACTTTTTGCTTCTTTCTGATATTGCTATGAAAAGTAAAGAATCATTTGGTTCAATATTTGAATACAGGGATAATATTATTTTTGACGAAGCCCATTCTGTTCCAGATATTTTTTCCCAGTATGCAGGTATTGAGTTTGCAATATCATCACTGATGATATTAATATATGAAAATAAAGATATAATAAAAAATGATAATGTTGATAAAATATATAAAGCATATTTAAAAATTATTGATAAAATAAAAGAACCAAAAATATTATTTGAACCACTAAAGGAAGATTTTAATAAGTTTATAGAGCTTGTATCAAGTATTATTCTATCTTTAGATGATGAAGAAATAAAAGATGAATATGGTCAATATCTTCTTCTTTATGAAGAATTTAACTGTGATAAGGAAGGAGTGCGTATAGTAGAAAAAACTATGCAGAAAAATAATGTTTTTTTAACATTAAAGTTTATACCCTTTGAATCAGGCACTGATTTTGTAAAAGGGTTAAAAGATGCTGCAACATCTGCTATATTTGTTAGTGCAACATTAAGTTCTGGTGGTGATTTTGAATATATTACAAAAGAAACTGGAATGCAGAATATTTGTGAAACATATATTCTTGATAATGTGTTTGATTTTAATGTTCAAGGAAAACTTTTTGCTCCAAAAATATATAACAGTGAAAATGATAAGAAAAATAATATATATATAGAGCTTTTAAGCCAGATGAATGGTTCAGCGTTGATAATTTGCAATAGTATTGAAAGAATGCAATTTATAGAAAAATTATTAAGAAATGCTGATATTAAAAAGAAAATTTACACACAAGTTGGAGTTAATATCGGAGAACTTGATTTTTGTGATGAAGATATGGTATTAATAGGAAGTGCCACATTAAGAGAAGGTATAGATATTTCTGGTGGTGGGTTTAAGGCTGTAATTTTAGACCAGCTTCCTTTTGAATTTCATAAGGATATTGTTCTTCAATGTAAGGCTGAAAAAATTTCTGAAGGAAATGCAAACTCTTTTATTGATTTTTTCCTGCCACGTGCTGTATTATATTTTAAGCAGGCAGTAGGCAGGCTCATAAGACATGAAGATGATAGTGGTATTTGGGTTGTGCTTGATTATAGAATAATTGATAAAAGTTATGGAAAGTATTTTTTAGATGTGATAAGTAATGTAGAGATAGTGGAAAATATAGAGGATGCACTCTATTTTATAAAGGAGGATATTCATGGCTAAACTGATTTGTGATTACAATTTTGCCGCTTCCAAAAATATACTTGGTGGTATTTCTGAAGAAGACCTTAAAGTGTATAAGAAAAAAGCAGAGCTAGGTTATGAAAGATTGCAAAAAATGGTTAAAGAGGGTAGTGTTGGTTTTCCTAAACTGCCAGAGTATGACACTACAGAATTAAGGGAGTTTGCAAAAGATGTAAAAACAAACTATAATGACTTAATTGTTGTAGGTATTGGTGGTTCAGCATTAGGTATTGAAGCTGTTGTTAATGCTATTCTTCCATATGGATATAATGCTATGAGCTACACAGATAGAGGTTGTCTGCCTAGGGTGTGGGTTGCAGATAATGTGGACCCTTCTAAAATTCAATCTATATTAAAAATATGTACTCCTGATGATACTTTAGCAGTTGTTATTTCAAAATCTGGTAACACTGTTGAAACAGCTGAAAATTATTCATTAATACACAGCTGGTTTAAAAGTAAAGTTCAGGATATGAAAAAACATATTGTTGTAGTTACAGACCCTAATAAAGGTCCATTAAGGGAGTATGCAAACAATAATGGATTAAGAAGCTTTCCTATTCACTCATCTATTGGTGGAAGGTTTTCAGTAATGAGCCCTGTTGGTCTTGTTCCTGCTGCCTTTTTAGGAATAGATATTGATAAAATGCTGCAAGGTGCTGATAGTATTACAAAAGAAGGGCTTGAACAAGTGCTTACATTATCTGCAATTTATCTTTATTATATGGATAAAGGTAAAAGCATTAATGTGTTAATGCCATACAGTTCAAGGCTTGATAAATTTGCTGAATGGTTTTGCCAGCTTTGGGGTGAAAGCCTTGGTAAAAAATATACTATGGACGGTAAAGAAATTACATTTGGAACAACGCCTGTAAGAACTGTTGGTGCTATTGACCAGCACTCACAAATTCAGCTTTTTAGAGAAGGTCCACTTGATAAAGTTGTTACATTTATTAGTCTTGAAACTCATGATAATGATGTTAGTGTTAAAGGTGATTTTTATGAAGCGTTTAATTATTTAAATGGGCTTCATTTAGGTAAGCTTTTAAATTCAGAATTAAAAGCTACTGAAGCTGCACTTTTAACATCAAAAGTTCCATCTATTAAAATAGGTATAAATACATTAGATGAATACAGCCTTGGGCAATTATTTATGCTTTTCCAATATATTGTACCTATTATTGGTTTATCTGTTAATATAAACCCATTTGACCAGCCAGGTGTTGAAGAAGCAAAAGAATATGCCTATGGTATGATGAATAGAAGTGGATTTGAAAACAAAAAAGCTCAGTTTGAATCCATTTATCAAAAAGATGATGCATTTATTATTTGAGGAAATATTATTTCAAGAATTAAAAAAATATGAAAATAAAAAAATCCTTGTCGCTTTTTCAGGCGGCAAGGATTCTCTTGCGTTGCTTGACTTTTTAAATAAGAAAAAAGATATACTGCATGTTTTTACAGGTGCATGTTATGTTAACCATGGTTTAAGAGATACTGTATTAAGAGATGAAGTATTTTGCAGAGCTTATTGTAATAAAAACAATATAGCCTTTTATACATTTAATATATCACAAGAAATATTTAATGATAAAAATGGTGGGGTGGAATCTGCTGCAAGAAAGTATAGGTATAAATATTTACTGGAGCTTTTACATAGTGAAAATTATGATTATCTTTTTACAGCACATACTTATTCAGATAATATTGAAAGCTTTTTTATAGATTTATATACTGGCACATCTATTTATACCATCTCAGGAATTATGGAAGAAAATAATAACATTATAAGACCAATGCTTAATATTACAACAGAAATGGTAAATGCATATATAGATTATAACAACCTTATACCTGTTTATGATGAAACAAATAGTGATATTAAATATGTTCGCAACAGAATTCGCCACAAATTAATCCCTGTTTTATATGACTGTGGAGCTGAATTTGAAAAAACTGTATGCAGGCTCCAAAAAGAGTCATTAAAATTAAAAGAATATTTTGACAGTAAAACAAAACATGCTATAAAGTATGTAGAAAAGTTTGCAGTAATTGATAAAGAAAAATTTTTATTATTAGAAGATATTGAAAAAGAATTTTTACTGGGAAAGGTTTTTTCTATATTTTTTAGGGTAAGTAAAAATATTATTAATGAAACTTTGAGTTTTTTTAGTGGTAATCATTCAAAAAGACTTGATTTGCCAAATGGTTATATGGTAGAACAATCTTTTAGAAATATTAGAATTTTTCCAAGATATATGGTGGAAGATTTTTCTTATACTAAAAAAGTTTTTGACAGTGTTTTACAAACAGATGATTTTACAATAAAGTTTAGTGGCGATTATACTAATAAGGAATTAATAGTTAGAAATAGAAGGAAAGGGGATAAGTTAAAGAATAAAAAACTAAAAGATATATTTATAGATAAACATATGGAACTTTTTGATAGAGACAGGGCAGTTATTGTAGAAGATAATGGCTTGATAATATGGGTTGAAAATATAACAAAAAATAATAATATAACAATTATTAGAAATGGAATAGCACATGGATAAAGTAGAAGAATTAATTTCTGAAAAAGAAATTATAAAAAAAGTGGAAGAAATAGGAAATCAAATTAATAAAGATTTTCATAATGATGAAGTTATGATAGTATCTGTTTTAAAGGGTAGTTTTATTTTTACAGCAGATTTAGTTAGATTTCTTAATTTTCCAGTTGAAGTTGCTTTTATAGCTGCTTCCAGCTATGGTGCTTCTACAGTATCAAGTGGTGAATTAAAAATTAGATATGATATTGATATTCCTGTAAAAAATAAAAAAGTTATTTTAGTTGAAGATATTGTAGATACAGGGCTTACTATTAGCAGGTTAAAAGAGTATTTATATGAACTTGGTGCAAGTGATGTAAAAATTTGCACAATATTTGATAAGCCTGATAGACGTGAAAAACAAGTAACTATAGACTATTGTGGGTTTGTTATACCAAATGAATTTGTAGTAGGATATGGGCTTGACTATAATAATAAATATAGAAATTTAAGAAATTTATGTAAAATTACCATATGAATTGGAGGATAAATGAACGGTGGTATTTATAAAAATCTGGCACTTTGGCTTGTTATTGCTTTAATGATGGTGCTTGTATTTAATCTTTTTAACACAAGTGCGCAGATTAATGAGAAATTAACTTATTCTGAATTTTTAGATAGTGTTGCAGATTCTAAAATAAAAAAGGTAACTATTAAAGAAAATAAAATTACTGGTGAATATGCTGATAATAATACTCGTTTTGAAACATATGCACCAAGTGATGTCAATTTAATAAAAGAATTACGTGATTCTGATGTGGATATTACAGCTACCCCACCAGATACTACACCTTGGTATTTACAGCTTTTAATATCATGGCTGCCTATTATATTACTTATTGCTATTTGGATATTTTTTATGCGTCAAATGCAGGGTGGCAGTGGTTCAAAAGCATTTTCTTTTGGAAAAAGCAGAGCAAAACTTTTAAATCAGGATAATTTAAAAGTAACATTTAAAGATGTAGCTGGTATTGAGGAAGCAAAGGAAGAATTAACAGAAATAGTAGAGTTTTTAAAAGACCCTGCTAAATTTCAAAAACTTGGTGGCAGGATACCTAAAGGTGTTCTTTTAGTTGGTCCTCCAGGAACTGGTAAAACATTACTTGCAAAAGCTGTTGCTGGTGAAGCAGGTGTTCCGTTTTACAGCATTAGTGGTTCTGATTTTGTTGAAATGTTTGTAGGTGTTGGTGCTGCAAGAATTAGAGATTTATTTGAACAGGGTAAAAAGAATGCTCCGTGCATAATATTTATGGACGAAATAGATGCAGTTGGACGCCATAGGGGTGCAGGTCTTGGTGGTGGTCATGATGAAAGAGAGCAGACATTAAATGCATTACTTGTTGAAATGGACGGTTTTGATTCAAATGAAGGGGTAATATTAATTGCTGCAACAAACAGACCAGATGTTTTAGACCCTGCATTACTTCGCCCTGGTAGGTTTGACAGGCAGGTTGTTGTCCCTCGTCCAGATTTAAAAGGAAGATTACAAATTTTAAAAGTGCATGCTGCTAAAATTAAAATGGCAGATAGTGTTGATTTAGAAATTATTGCAAAAGGCACTCCGGGCTTTTCTGGTGCAGATTTAGCAAACCTTATGAATGAATCAGCATTACTTGCAGCAAGGGCTAATAAAAATGAAGTAGATACTTCTGATATTGAATCAGCAAAAGACAGAGTGATTATGGGAGCTGAAAGACGCAGTATGGTTATACCAGAAAAAGATAAACGCGTTACAGCTTTCCATGAAGCAGGCCATACAATTGTTGCTATTATGACAAAAGGTGCAGACCCTGTTCATAAAGTATCTATTATCCCACGTGGTATGGCATTAGGTGTTACAATGCAGCTTCCTAGCGATGATAGATATAATGAAACAAAAGACCATCTTTTAGGTATGATTAGAATCATGTTAGGTGGAAGGATTGCTGAGGAAGTAGTATTTAACTCTATGTCAACAGGGGCATCAAACGATATTGAAAGGCTTACTTCTATTGCTAGAAAAATGGTAATGAGCTGGGGTATGAGTGAAAAACTTGGCACTATTTCTTTTGGTAAAAGAGATGAAGCTATATTTTTAGGAAAAGAAATTTCAAGCCAAAAAGATTACAGTGAAAGAACTGCTGAATTAATAGATGATGAAGTAGAAAAAATTATTACAACATGCTATAACGATGCAAGAAAAATTATTGAAGATAACAGAGTTCTTTTAGATAAAACTGCTGAAGCATTACTTGATAAAGAAACAATCGAAACAGTTGAATTAAAAGAGCTTGTAAAAGAATATGCTGCAGTTGGCTATGAAGAAAATATGTTTTCTCAAAGTGAAGAGAAACAAGCCGATAAAAGTGTTGATGTAGAAGCTTAAAGGTAAATTTATGAATTTATATAAGCTTTCATCTGAATATGACAGGGTTTATAATGAATTAAAGCGTATTGGTGTTGACAGCTATGCTTTAAATATGGTTAAAAAAGGTGAAAGCTTAAATATAATGGTAAAGGATATATCATCTCCTGCTGCAAATATTTTAAAGCAGGAGAGTTTAGCTTCAGGAATGGATACTGCTGTTAAACGCGGTGTAGTTGCCTGTAGTGTTGATAAAAGTGATGTTTTACTAATGGGCAGTATTGCAGCATATTCAAGGCTTATTAAAAGGCTTGCCATTCAGCCTTTTGGTTTAAAAGGATTATCGGAAGACTTAAAATCCTTGCTGGCAAAAAAAGATGAACAAATTATTACCCATAATAAAGGGGAAATAGAGTTAAATAAAACTCAGTGTATGTGCATATTAAATACTACACCAGATTCTTTTAGTGATGGTAATAAGTATGTTACTGAAGATGCAGTAGCGTCACAAATAGATAATATGGCTGCAGCAGGTATTGATATTATAGATATTGGTGGTATGTCATCAAGACCATATTCTGAGAGTATTTCTTCTGAAGAAGAAATTAATAGAATAAAATTTGCTCTTGATTACGCAAAACAATATGATATGATAATATCAGTAGATACTAATAATTATAAAACAGCTGAATATGCTTTAAATCATGGAGCAAATATTATTAATGATATTTCAGGTATGGAAGATGATAATATGGTTGCTTTGTGTGCAGAATCAGGCTGTGCAGTATGTATTATGCATATGAAAGGGTTACCTAAAAATATGCAGGATAGTATAGATTATAATCATATAATATATGATATAAAAGATTTTTTTAGTAACCGTATAGATAAATGTATTAATGCAGGAATTAAGTATTCATCTATAATATTAGATGTTGGTTTTGGATTTGGTAAGACACTGGAACAAAACTATATTCTTTTAAAATATTTAAAAGAATTTAAGATTTTTGGGCTGCCTATTTTAGCAGGTATTTCACGTAAATCCATGATTGGTGGAGTTTTAAACAAAGAAGTGGATAAAAGACTTGCTGGAACAATTGCAGCAAATACTGCAGCAATTTTAAATGGTGCAAATATTATAAGATTTCATGATATTAATGAAGGGATAGATACAGCAAAAATTGCTGATTTTATTCTAAAGGCGAATATATGACAACTATTTTTGAGTTTATTAAAAGTTATGTTAGTATTGTTGATGTAATTGATGTAGCATTTATTAGTTATGTAATATACAGGATACTGTTATTACTTCGTGGCACACGAGCAATTTATATGCTTGTAACCATTATGATATTACTGTTAATTCTCAGTCTTTCTGATTTTCTTGGTTTAAGAGTTACTGGCTGGGTATTAAGTAATATGTCTGGTTATTTATTTCTTGCTTTAATAATTATTTTTCAGCCTGAATTAAGGCGTGCTTTAGCATTTATTGGTGAATCAAAGTTTTTTGAACGCTCTGTATCATTAAACTCTCAAATAGTTGATGAATTAGTTAGAACAGCTACTATTTTAGCAAACAGGCAGTTAGGTGCATTGATTATTATTCAGCGTAATACAGATATTTCCCACTATGTTACACTGGGGCAAAAAATAGATTCTGTTGTTAGTAAAGATTTGCTTTTAAGTATTTTTATTCCATATTCTCCACTTCATGATGGAGCAGTATTATTAGAAGGCACAAGATTAACATATGCTGGCTGTATTTTACCACTTACAAAGAGAGAAGATATTGCTCAACAATATGGGACAAGACATAGAGCAGCTATTGGTATTACAGAAGAAACTGATGCTGTAGCAATTGTTGTCAGCGAAGAAAGAGGTGAGATATCTGTAACAGTTGGTGGAAAAATTATTCCTAATCTTGATGCTAATACATTAAAAGAAACTCTTGCTGAAATAATAAAAATTAAAAAAGTGGAAGATTAAAATGTTAAATAATAAAACATTATTAAAAATAGTTAGTGTTTTAATTACACTTGGAATGTGGTTTGTGGTAGTTGCAGGTCATGAAGAAATGAAAGAAATAACAGTGCCTGTAAAGCTTATTAATGTGCCAAAAGGTTATATAGCAATGCCAAACTCTACAACTGTAAGTGTTACTATAAAAGGTGCAGCAAGGCTTTTGCAAGGGTTAAAAAATTCTGATGTTTTATTAAATATTGATGTATCATCTTTACCTGAAGGTAATTCTGGAAGGCGAATTCTTCCTATAGATTTTAAAACACCACTTAGAATGGAAGTAGTAGATGTTAAACCTGATTCGTTGAATATAACAATGGATAAATTAGCATCTAAAGAAGTTCGTATACTTCCTTCTGTTATTGGTGAAGTTAAAAGTGGTTATAAAGTAGAAAATATTACTTTAAAACCTAGCACTGCAGTTATTACTGGAGCATCAAGAGTTATATCCCATTTAGAAAATATTTCTACAATGCAGATTAATTTATCAGATAGAAGTGAAAATTTTGCATTAAATGTGTTTATGAAAGAGTATAATGGTATTACAAAAATAGAACCAGATACTGTGGAAGTGAGAGTTAAATTAAAGGAAAATCTTGTAGAGCAGGAATTTAATAATGTTCCAGTTGAATGTATGAATTTAAAAAGTAATTTACAGGTTGTAAATACCCCTTCTCTTGATTATGTAAAAGTTCGTGGCAGAGAAGATGTTATAGATACATTTTTAGATAAAGTTACTTTTGTAACTGACTGTTCACATATTAATGCAGCAGGAACATATACAGGCTCTGTTGCTTATAAAACAAATTTATTTGTAGATATATTAGAATTAACACCACAAAAAATAAATTTAGAGATAAAAGAAAGATGAGAAAATATTTTGGAACAGATGGCGTTCGTGGAAGGGCAAATATTGAACCTTTAACGGCAGATTTTGCATTAAAGCTTGGCAGGGCAGCTGCAGGTTTATTTAAAAATAACGATACACACGGTAAAATTATTATTGGAAAAGATACAAGGTTATCGTGTTACATGTTTGAAAATGCACTAGTTTCTGGTATATGTTCAGCAGGGATAGATGCTGTTATGGTAGGTGTTATACCTACTCCAGCCATTGCATTTTTAACTAAGTCTATTAGAGCAGATGCAGGTGTTGTAATCAGTGCTTCACATAATCCATATTATGATAATGGCATTAAATTTTTTAACTCGCAGGGTTACAAGCTGCCAGATATTACAGAGCATGAAATAGAAAGAATGATAGATAATAATGAACCAGCATTAGACCCTGATTCTATTGGTAAGGCATACAGAATAGAAGGTATTGGAAGATATGTGGAATTTGTAAAAAATACTTTTCCAAAAAATATTGACTTAAAAGGGTTAAAAATTGTTTTAGACTGTGCTAATGGTGCATCATACAAAGTAGCACCTTTAGCATTAAGAGAGTTAGGTGCGGAATTAATATTACTTAATGTTGAACCAAACGGTATGAATATTAATGATAACTGTGGTGCAGTTCACCCAGAAAATATGGCAAAGGCTGTTGTAGAACATAAAGCAGATGTGGGTATATCGTTTGATGGCGATGCTGATAGGGTTGTTTTTTCAGATGAATATGGCAATATTGTTGATGGTGATAAAATCATGGGAATATGTGCCATTGATATGATGGAAAATGGTGTGCTGCATAATAACACTATAGTTGCTACAGTTATGAGTAACTTAGGGTTTGAATACTCTATGAATAAAAAAGGTATATCTTTAATACGTTCTCAAGTTGGTGATAGATACGTTATGGAAGATATGGTTAAAAATAACTGTAATCTTGGTGGAGAGCAGTCTGGCCATTTAATATTTTCTGATTTTAATACTACAGGTGACGGCTTAATTAGTGCTATGCAGGTGCTTGCATTAATGGTTAAAAAGGGTAAAGGTCTTTTTGAACTTTGTAATTTCATTGAAACATATCCACAGGTATTAAAAAATGTAATGGTGGAAAAGAAAGTGCCACTTGAAGAATTAGAAAAAACAAATAAATTAATAAAAACAGTTGAAAACCAGTTAGGAACTTCCGGCAGGCTTTTAGTTAGGTATTCTGGAACAGAAAATAAACTAAGAGTAATGCTTGAAGGTAAAGATGAAAAAATTATATCAGATTATGCAGACAGTATTGCAGAGCTTGCTGTTAAAGAAATAAAGGAAAAAATATGATTAAACTTGGTGTAAATATTGACCATGTTGCTACACTTCGTCAGGCAAGAATGGGCATAGAACCAGATGTATTAGAGGCTGCTCAAATTGTAGAAAAAGCAGGGGCAGACGGTATAACTGTTCATTTAAGAGAAGATAGACGTCATATACAAGATAATGATGTATATAATATTAAAAAACATATATCACTTCCTTTAAATCTTGAAATGGCATGTAGTGATGATATTGTTAATATAGCTTGTGATGTAGTTCCTAATACATGCACAATAGTTCCAGAAAAAAGAATGGAGATTACTACAGAAGGTGGTTTAGATGCTTTAGGGCAGTATAGCACTGTTGCAAAAGTTGTAGAAAGGCTGCAAAAAAAAGGTATAAAAGTTAGTCTTTTTATAGAGCCTGATAACAGCCAAATAGATGCTGCTAAAAAAATGGGTGCAGAATTTATTGAAATCCACACAGGGCTTTATGCAAATACAGAAGGTGAAAAACAGCTTCATGAACTAGAAAGAATAAAAAAAGCAGCAAGTTATGCTCATAGTATTGGTCTTATTGTAAATGCAGGACATGGGTTAAATTATACAAATACTCAAAAAATGGCTGAAATAGAACATATGCATGAATTTAATATTGGTCATTCAATTATTTCAAGAGCTGTATTTACAGGGCTGTATGATGCAGTTATGGAAATGAAAAAAATAGTAAGAAGATAGATATATGTTAGGCTGTGATATTATTGAAATAGACAGAATTGCAAAGACTATTGATAAATTTGGATATAGTTTTTTACGCCATATTCTTTCTGAAAAAGAAATAGCACTTTATAATCAAAAAGGGAAAAAAGCAGAGTTTGCTGCAGGCAGATTTGCTGCTAAAGAGGCTGTTTCTAAAGCTCTAGGCACAGGTATTGGCAGAGGGCATTCTTTTGTTGATATTGAAATAATACCTGATGATTTAGGTAAGCCTCAAGTTTTTTTACAGGGAGAAAAAGCAGATAATATAGAGATATCCATATCTCATTCTAAATATAATGCTATTGCAGTTTGTATAATTAAAGAGGATAAAGCATGAGTGCTGTAATAATTCCAGCAAGGTATGGTTCTACAAGGTTTCCGGGTAAAGTTTTAGCTGATATTGATGGAAAGCCAATGATTGTCCGTGTGGCAGAGCAGGCAGTTCAAACTGATTGTGATAAAGTAATTGTTGTTACAGATAACGAGCAGGTTTATAAAGTTTGTGAGAATTTAGAAAAAGTTACTGTAATGATGAGCCCTGAAAATTTATCTACAGGAACAGACAGGGTTGCATATGCTGCTAAAAGTATTGATGATGATATAATTATTAATGTTCAAGGTGATGAACCCTTTATACCACCTGCATTAATTAATCAGTTAATCGATGGCTTAAAAAGGGATAATTCTTTAAAAATGATAACAGCTTGTGTACCTTTTGGGGATATTAATAATTCAGAAAATCCATCAGCTGTTAAAGTAATTCTTGATGAAAATGATTTTGCAATTTATTTTTCAAGATATCCTATTCCATACAATAGAGATAACATAGAATATATCATTAGATATCGTCATATTGGTATATATGGTTTTAGACGAGATTATTTATTTGAGTTTGCAACACAGGAAAGAACATTTTTAGAAAGATGTGAAAATTTAGAGCAATTAAGAGCAATAGAAAGAGGTGTTAAAATAAAGGTTATTAAAACTGATTACAACCCTTTATCTGTTGATACGTATGAAGATTTACAGAATATATTAAAAATATTAGAAATGAGGAAAAATTAATATGGCTAAGTATATATTTGTAACAGGTGGTGTTCTATCATCATTAGGTAAAGGGATAACTGCAGCATCGCTTGGTGCATTACTTGAGTCGCGTGGTTATAAAGTCGCTTTAAGAAAGTTTGACCCATATTTAAACTATGGTCCTGGAACAATGAGTCCTTTGCAGCATGGAGAAATATTTGTAACGGCAGATGGCTGTGAAGGTGATTTGGATTTAGGTCATTATGAACGTTTTACAACTACTAATACTGATGAATTTTCTGATATTACTTCAGGTAAAATATACTATACAGTAATTGAGAGAGAGCGTCGTGGAGAATATCTAGGGGCAACTGTTCAAGTTATACCACATATTACTGATGAAATAAAAAAATGTATCACAGCAGGTGCAAAAGATTATGATATAGTTATTACAGAAATTGGTGGCACTGTTGGAGATATTGAAGGGCTTCCATTTTTAGAAGCTATTAGGCAGATGAAGTTCGATGCTGATGATAATGATGTATTATTTTTACATGTTACATTAGTTCCATATATTAAAAGTGCAGGGGAATTGAAAACGAAACCAACACAACATTCTGTAAGGCAGTTACAGGAAATTGGTATTAGTCCGGATATTTTAGTTTGTAGAAGTGAGTATCCATTAAGTGAGGGTGTTAGAAATAAGCTTGCACTTTTTTGTAACGTGGAAAAATCGTCAGTTATTAACTGTATGGATGCAGCAACAATTTACCAAGTACCCATTATTTTAAATGAAGAAGGGCTTGATAGTGAAGTTATTAAAAAGCTTAATTTAGAAGAAAGGGAATATGATTTATCTTTATGGCAGGATATTGTTCGTAGAATTAAACAGCCAAAGGACAGCGTTACTATTGCTGTTGTAGGTAAATATTTAGAAACTAAAGATGCATATTTAAGTTTAACAGAAGCATTATTACATGGTGCTGTTGCAAATTACTTAAAAGCAGATATTAAATGGATTGATGCTGAACTTTTAGAAAATAGAATGGCCAATGAATATTTAAATAATGTTGATGGTATTTTAATTCCTGCTGGGTTTGGTGAACGTGGTATGGAAGGTAAAATATCAGCCGTTAATTTTGCAAGAACGAAAGATATTCCATTTTTTGGTATATCAATGGGTTTACAAGCTTCTGTAATAGAGTATGCACGTAATGTTTTAAAATTAGAAGATGCAAAAAGTGCAGAAATGTCAAAACCTGCTGGAAGTAAAAACTTAGTTATTGATTATAAACATGATGAACATTATAATGAAGAAATGGGTGCATCAATGCGTCTTGGCTCTTATACTACATCATTACTTGATGGTAGTCTTGCTAAAGAAATATATAATAATGAGAATACAATAACAGAAAGACACAGGCACAGGCTTGAAATAAATAATGAATACAGGCAGTTATTAGAATCAGCAGGAATGGTAATTTCTGGTAATAATGATGAAAGTGGATTTGCAGATATTATTGAACTTCAATCTCACAGATGGTATATTGCTACTCAATTTTGCCCTGAATTTCAATCAAAGCCATTTAATCCACACCCATTATTTAATGCATTTATTCAAGCTGCATACAAATTTAAACAGGATAGAAATAATATAGAAAAAGAATAATGTGGGTATAGATATGGATAGAAATACTATTATAAAAAATGGTAAGCAAACATTTGAAATTGAAATAGATGCTATGAAAAAGGCAATGAACAGCCTTGGTAAAAGTTTTGCAGAAGCAGTGGAGATTATACTTGCCTGCAAAGGTAGAGTTGTTGTTATTGGCATGGGTAAATCTGGCTTAATTGGTAAAAAGATAGCTGCAACTCTTGCAAGCACAGGCACACCTGCTTTTTTTATGCACCCTGCTGAAGGAATGCATGGTGATTTAGGCATGCTTGTTAAAGGTGATGTTATAATAGGTATTTCTAACAGCGGTGAAACTGAAGAAATGAAAGTTTTACTGCCTTTAATTAAAAGGCTTGGTTCAAAACTTATTTCTATTGTAGGCAGGGCAGATTCAACATTAGGTAGAGAAAGTGATTGTATTTTAGATGCTTCTATTGATAAAGAAGCCTGCCCATTAAATTTAGCACCAACAGCAAGCACAACTGTAGCTTTAGCAATAGGTGATGCATTAGCTGTTGCATTAGTTGAATGCAGAGGTTTTAAAGCAGAAGATTTTGCTATGTTTCACCCATCAGGTTCTCTAGGTAAACGATTACTTACAACAGTAGATGATATAATGCATAAAGGTTTTGAAGTTCCAGTTATTAATGAAAATGATATAGTAGAAAAAGCAGTTGAAGAAATTAATAATAAAAAATTTGGCTGCACTGCTGTTGTTAATAATAATAATAAGCTTGTTGGAATTATTACTGATGGTGATTTAAGAAGGGCCATCACAAAACACAGTTCAATCAATAATTTAAAAGTATCAGAAATAATGACCTGCAATCCAAAAATGATAAAGAAAAATGAGCTGGCAGCAAAAGCTTTACATATTATGGAAGAATTTAAAATTTCATCTCTTTTTATTATTGATGAAAATAAAACACCAGAAGGAATTGTTCATTTTCAAGATTTATTAAAATACGGTTTAGTGTAGTGTATGTTAAGTTTTTTAAATAAAAAAAGAATTATAAATATATTTATAACACTATCTATTTTAATATTTTTAATTGCAGTGGTTGTAATTATTTTACGAGATAATGATGATATGGTTACATATAAATCAGAACTTTTAGAAAATATTGTTAATTTAGAGGATATAGATTTATTATATCTTATTGATAATAATACATATGTCTCGTTAAAATCAAAATCGGGCAGTGCAAATATTGTAAGTTATAATTTTAACCTTAAGGATTTAAATATAAATTATAAAGGTTCAGAATATTCAATAAATGCCTTTGCAGATAAAGGTTCTTACATTTCTCAACGATTTATAAAAGCATATGATAATATAACTGGTTCTATGGATAATATGACTTTTTATACAGGTAAAAATGGAATATTAGAATATGACTATAAAGAAGGCAAAGGGCATATTCTTAATGATGTATTTGTTTCTCAAGGTCCTAATTCAATATCTTCAGATACTGTTAGTTTTGATGTAAATAATAACTATATTTTTTTTAAAGATAATGTTACAGTAACATATGTACCAGAATAATATTAGGGGTATAAACTGCAAATGATACGAATTGGTAAATATAAAGCATTGGTATTTTTGGTTTTAATTTTTTCTCCAATACTTCTTGGAGCAAAAAAAAATACACCATCTTCCCCTGTAAAAGTGCAGGCTGATGAAATGCGTTATTTTGGAACTGAAAAAAAATCAACTTTTCATGGTAATGTTGTTGCAGTAAGTGATAACTATACATTAACAGCTGATGATGTTACTGTTTTTTTAGATAAAACAAATGAAATATCGAAAATTAAATGTGTTGGCAATGTAAATTTTAGAAGTGAAGATATTATTTCTATTTCTAAACGTGCAGATTTAGACCAGAAAAAGAAGATGGCAGTAATTACTGGCAATGTAAAAGTATGGCAGGGCGAAAATTATCTTGAAGGTGAAAAAGTTTTTATATATTATGAAGAAGAACGTATAGTTGTGGATAAAGGCACAGATAAACGTGTAACAATAATATTTAAACCAACAGAAGAGGGCAAGAAATAGTGGCTTTAGAAGTATTGGAATTAAAAAAATCATTTAAAAAAAGAACTGTTGTAAATGGTGTTTCTTTAAATGTTTCTAAAGGTGAAATAGTAGGACTTTTAGGCCCTAATGGAGCAGGTAAAAGCACATCTTTTTATATGATAGTTGGGCTTTTAAAGCCAGAAAATGGTAAAATATTATTAGATGGTGAAGATATAACACGTATGCCTATGCACAAAAGATGCCGTGCAGGTATAGGCTATCTTCCACAAGAAGCGTCTGTTTTTAGGAAAATGACAGTATATGAAAATATTATGTCTGCCTTAGAATTTACTTTTGATGATGTAAAAATCAGAAAAGAAAGGGTTCAGGTATTGATTGATGAATTTCATTTAAACCATGTAGTAAAAAGTTATGGATATGCACTATCTGGTGGAGAAAGAAGAAGAGTTGAAATTGCCAGATGTCTTGCTACAGAGCCTGATTTTATTTTATTAGATGAACCTTTTGCAGGTATTGACCCAATATCTGTTGCTGATATTCAAGAAATGGTTCACTCATTAAAAGACAGAGGTATTGGTGTTTTAATTACAGACCACAACGTGCGAGATACATTGAAAATTACTGACAGAGGCTATATTATAACAGAAGGAAGAGTTTTAACACAAGGTTCACCTGAAGAAATTCTTGCAAATAAAGACGTTAGAGAGAAATATTTAGGAAAAGGGTTTTCTATTTAATGAATAATGTAAACCAAAATTTAGATATTAAAACATCGCTGCAAACAACCGTATTCATTACACCACAAATGAAGCAGTCTCTTGCTATCCTTCAGATGCCTATTTTAGAGCTGGAGCAGGAAATATCTACAATATTAGAAGAAAACCCAATATTAGAAGTAGCAGAAGATGGTGGCGATGATTTTGATAATATAGATAGTTTAGATGATTACGATGATATAGATAGTCCTAATAAGGAAGCTTTGGAAGATGATAATATAAGCAGTAATACAGAAGATGATAACCTTAATAATTTGGTAGAAAAAGTAACAGGTGATGACTGGGACGAATATATTGGCTATGAAAAACTTGATGATATAAGCTATAAATCAAATAATGATGATAATACTTTTGATTTAGAACAGGTAATTGGTGCAAAAGAATCATTATATGAACATTTAATGTATCAATTAAATATAACTGTTACAGATGAAACCCAGTGGAAAATAGGTGAGTATATAATTGGTAATCTATCAGAAGATGGATATTTCCGTGTAGATATACAGTCAGCCTGTGAAGAACTAAATGTTAGTGAAGATTTATTTCAGCAGGTATTAGCTATAATCAAAACCTTTACTCCATCGGGTATTGCATCTTCTTCTTTACAGGAATGTATTATTACTCAAATAAAAGACATGAATTGTGAAGAAGTTTATATTGAATTTGCAAATGAATTATTAAGAGATTACGCATCAGAACTTGCAAGTTTTAAATATGATGATATACTAAAAGGTATGAGTATTGAAAGAGATACTTTTGATTATTTATTGATGCTTATAAAGAAAACAGACCCACGTCCCGGGCTTAATTTTACAGGTGGAGATACAAAATTTGTTACACCAGATGTTTTTATAGTGCCAAATGAAGAAAATTTTGATATAATAGTAAATGATAAAGGTATTCCTAATATTCGTCTTAATAATTATTATATAAAAATGCTTCAAGGATCTAATTTAGATGGTGAAGCAAAAAGTTATATTAAAGATAAAGTAAAAAATGCTGTATGGGTAATTGAAAGCCTTCAGAAACGCCAAAAAGCAATATATAAAGTGGTGAAAGCAATAGCTGATTTTCAAGGAGATTTTTTGCAAAATGGTATTACTAGTTTAAAACCACTTAAATTAAAAGATATTGCAGAAGTTACTGGGCTTCATGAATCTACAGTAAGCCGTGTTACATCTGGTAAATATGCCATGACAAAACACGGACTAATAGAATTAAAATCATTTTTCTCTAAAAGTTTGGAAAGTGATAGTGGTGATATGTCTATCGGTGTTATTAAACAAAAGATTAAAGAGCTAATTGATAACGAAGATAAATCAACATGTTTATCAGACCAGCGAATAGTAGAGATAATGGAAGAAAAAGGAATAAAAATTGCTCGGCGAACTGTTGCAAAGTATAGAGATGAAATGAATATTCCAACAATGTCGCAGAGAAGAAGGCTAAGGAGGTAATATTATGAATATTACAGTGAATGCAAAACACACAACATTAACAGATGCTATTAAGGATTATTCTGAAAAGAAAATTCAAAAAATAGCAAAATATTTTGATGACCATATGGATGTTCATGTTAATTTAAATGTGGAAAAAAATATGCATATTGCAGAAATATTCGTTAATGTTAAAGGAATGTTTTTAAAAGGTATAGAAAAATCAGAGGATATGTATGCTTCAATTGATATGGCAATGGATAAAATAGAAAGGCAGGTTGTTAAATATAAAGAGAAGCTTCAAACTCGTAAAAGTGCTGAAAACAGAGCATCAATGGACGATTTAAAACTTAATGTATATGATTATAATGAAGATAGTGCCATTGATGAACCAAAAATTGTTATTACAAAAAGCCTGCCTGCAAAACCAATGGATATAGAAGAAGCTATTATGCAGATGGACTTAATGAATAAAAACTTTTTTGTGTTCCGTAATGCAGAAAATTCGGAAATCAATGTTGTCTATAAAAGAGATGACGGTAAAGTAGGTTTAATAGAATCATAATGTAATTGAGTATGCCTACCCTGATAAACTGGGGTAGGTATTTTTTTAAGGATAAGTTTATGAATAACCTTTCCATTGTAATTATTACAGGGCTTTCTGGGGCTGGTAAATCCCATGCAGCTAAAGTGTTTGAAGATTTAGGATACTATACAATAGATAATATGCCGCTGCCTATTTTAGATAAAGTAATTGAATTATTTTTCAATATAGATAGTGGTGTGGCAAAAGTTGCATTTGTTATTGATTCCAGGTCAAAAGATACTAATCTTGTTTTTCAGTTTATAAAGATGCTTCGTGAAAAATATAATGCAACCTCTATTTTTATGGACGCTTCTTTTGAAACACTTGTTAAACGCTACAAAGAAACTAGAAGAAAGCACCCATTAGGAAATGACCTGCAGGAAGCCATAAAAAAAGAAATATCTTTAATGGAAAATGTTAAAGGCATATCAGATATAGTTCTTAATACAGATGGAAAAAATATTCATGATTTAACAAGAGAAATAGTAAGTATATTTAATCATCATCTTAATGATTTTACACTTACTTTACAGTCTTTTGGTTTTAAAAATGGGCTTCCCCAAGATGCTGATATGGTTATGGACGTCCGTTTTATGAGAAACCCTCATTTTGATGATGGTTTAAGAACTATGACTGGGCTTAATGAAGAAGTGCAGGAGTATGTGAAGGCTGATGAAAATTATGATAATTTTATATTACAATTAAAAGATATTATATTAATGCTTATACCTTTATATATTCGCGAAGGTAAAAAATACTTTAATATTTCAATAGGCTGTACAGGTGGAAAACATCGCTCTGTTACGGTGGTTGAAGACTTATTAAGAATATTAAATGAAAATAATATTCAAGGTATTAGAGTAAAACATAGAGATATAGATAAATAAACAATAAAGGAAAGATGAGATGGTAATTGTAATATTAACACATGGCATATTTGGTGAAGAATTACTTCGTTCTGCAGAAATGATTATAGGCAGGCAGGATAAAGTGGAAGTTATCTCCATTAATAGTGGAGAATTAATGGACGATGTATACTCAAAAATGGAAGATATTTTAGCAAAATATAAAGATGAAAGCTGTTTACTTTATACTGATATGTTTGGTGGAAGCCCGTCAAATATTTCTATGGCTTATCTTGCAAAAGATAGTGTTGAAGTAGTTTCTGGTGTAAATTTACCTATGCTAATTAAGGCTTTTACTATGCGTATGGATAGTAATAACAGTTTATCTCAAATTGCAAAAGAGTCAGCAGAAGCAGCCATATCAAGCATTAAGGTTGCAGGGGAGTTGCTTAATAAAAAATGAAGCGAATTATATACAGAGTTGATGATAGATTTATCCATGGACAGGTGCTTGAAGGTTGGGTAAATTATTTGAAAATATCAAATGTAATTATTGTAAATGATATTTTAGCAGAAGATAATGTTCGTGCGTCAATTTATGGCAGCACACTGCCTGCTAATGCAAAATATTCTGTATATTCTATTCGTGATTTTTGCTCTAAAAAACCATACCTTAAAATTAAGAAAAAATATTTATTAGTAATTGTAGGTTCAATTGATGACTTATTTAAAATTGAAGAAACTTTTTCAAATAATATTTATTTTAATATAGGCTGTATGACTGCTGCATCTCATGATGTGTGTATTAATGACAGTGTATTCTTATCTTTAAATGATTTTCATAAACTGCAAAACTTATCAGAATTATATGATATATATTTTCACAAGGTTCCTTGGGAAAAGCCAGTAATTTTTTCTAATCATAATAGAAAAATATAGGGTATTATATGATTGATATATCATTACAGCAAATAATTTTTTTAATTTTATTTTCAGGCTTTATTTCTGTAGACAGGCTTGCAGGTCTGAATATTATGCTTTCTCGCCCAATTGTTGTTTCTGGTATTATTGGTATTGTTTTTGGTGATATATATGCTGCTTTAATGATGGGGTTGATTTTTGAATTTATTGGAATGCTTGAAGTTCCAGTAGGCACAACAATCACTCATGATGATACATTTGGTGGTTATGCTTCATCTCTTGCAATGGTACTTGGTGTGATTAATGGTGATGCAATAAATATACTAGTTGCCATATTTATTACATCTTTATTAATGTATCCCGTTACATTTTCTGACAAAGTTTTTAGAAATATTAACCAATATTTTATGAAAAAAAGTGTAAATCAAAATGAAACAGATAATGAAAACAGATTAATTGCTTTAGGTTTAGTTTTAGCTTTTATTCGTGGTATTATAATTTATAATCTTGGTTTTATTGCAATTTGCATATTTATGAAATATTTTAAATTAATTAATATTGACATTAATAATATATATGAACCTATTTTAGCCCTTACATTAATTGCTACATTTATGGTTGGCTATCTACTGCGATTTTTAATAATCAACAGGCTTCATAAGGTAATATTATTAGGTTTAGGACTTTTAATAGGGTGGCTATTGTAATGAGAAAACTTGTTATTTTACCAACTTTATTAAAAAGTATGTTTTACCAAGGTAACTGGAATATTACCAATATGCAGGGAACAGGTTTTAGGTGGCTTGTAAAAGATTTTTTTAAAAATAATAATACAAAACTGCCATCAGATTTTGATTTATCTCCAATATATTATTTTAATACTAATCCGTATTTAGTAACTTTCATATTAGGTCTTTTATTAAAAGAAACTCAAATGCGTGGTAAAATAGGTGATTATGATAAAATATATGCTTCAGCATTAGCAGCTTTAGGTGATACATTTTTTTGGCATTCGCTGCGCCCTTTTGCCTTTTTTATTTCTTTATGGGCAATATTAATAAACCCTGTCCTAGTTATTATATTATATTTTATAATATTTAATTTATTTAATATAGTCTTTAGGGTGTTAGGGTTTTATTATGGCTATACATTTGGTGCTAATGTTATGCAGCTTTTTAATAAAATAAAATTTAATAAGTGGAGCAGGATATATGATGGTATCACTACATTTATGGCTGGTGTAGTTATTGCATATATTATTAACCATTATTTATCAGAATCTATTAATGTAATTAAATCTATAGCCTTATTTGTTGTGGGTATTATAATTTCTAAATGGGTGAGAGGTCCATTAGAATTGATGATTGTAACCACAATTTTAGGTGTTCTTCTTTTATTTGGAGTGTGAGATGAGTGTTTATAAAATTAATGCAGTAATAACAAATAATGATGGAATACATGCAAGAACTGCAGCTTCATTATTAGGGGTAATTAATAAATATAATGTTGAAGCAAATATTAAGTATAGGGATAATATAGTAAATCTAAAGCATTTAATAGATGTGATTGCATTATCTATTGGTAGTGAATCTCGTATTGAAATAACAATAGAAGGAGAAGATGCTGAAGTTTGTGGTGCAGAGCTTTCTCAAGTTATAGAAAATAATTTAGGAGAAATATCTTGATAATAAAAAAAGGAACAACTATTTCAAATGGAATAGCTATTGGAAAGGCATTAATTATATGCAGGGATAAAGTTAGTGTAAAAGGATACAAAATTCAAGATACTGCTTTTGAAATTGAAAAATTAAATTCGGCAGTTTCCCATACTTCTAAACTTTTAGACCAAATGCAGCTTATAAGCAAAACATATAAAGAGTTATATGATGTTTATAAATTACTTTTAACAGATGAATCATTTATTGGAAAAGCTGTTTCAATTATAGAAGAAGAACAGGTAAATGCAGAATATGCATTAAAAAAAGTAACTGACAGCTTAATGAATAAATTATCACTTTCAGATAATGATTATTTTAAAGCAAGAATGCATGATATTAAAGATATTTATTTGCGTTTAATCCGTTATATGTCAAATATTTTAGTAGAAAATTTAGATGATGCCAATGAGGATACAATACTTGTATTTCATGATTTTGCAGTATCTGATATTGATGCTATGGTTAAGAAAAAAGTAAAAGGCTTTATATCTGCTGTTGGTAATAAAATATCCCATAAAAGTATTATAGTGAGAGAATCTGGCATTGTAGCAGTTTCAGGTATAAAAAATGCAGATACTTTTATAAAAAATGGTGATGTATTAGTGGTTGATGGCTTTTTAGGATATGTTGCTATAAATCCTGATAAAGCAAGCATGGAAAAATATGAAAAAAAGAAGGCCGATTATGAAAACTATCTCCATTCTGTAAAAAGTGACCATGATACCAGCTGTAAAACATTAGATGGCAGTGTTGTTTCCCTTTATGCAAATATAAATAGTAATGATGAACTTACCCATTTAAACGTTCATGGTATGCAGGGAGTAGGGTTATATAGAACAGAGTTTTTATATATTAATAATGGTATATTAAATGAAGAAGACCAGTATAATATATTAAAAAATGCTCTTTTATCTATGCAGAATAAATCGCTTACTGTTAGAACCTTTGATTTAGGTGGTGATAAAGTAAGTAGATTTATGCCAAGTTCTGTTGAGGAAAACCCAGCACTAGGATTACGCGCTATTAGATACAGTATGAAATACAGGGATTTTTTCTCTGCTCAAATAAGAGCAGTGTTAAGGGCAGGTATTTCTGGAGATATAAGGCTTTTACTTCCTATGGTTTCATCTATTGATGAGCTTTTAGATATTAAAATAATTATAGAAAATGAGAAAAAACGATTACAGGAAATGAATATTCCGTATAGGGATAATATACCTTTAGGTATTATGATAGAAGTTCCTTCTACTGCAATATTAATTGATAAGTTTATTAAATACGTTGATTTTTTCAGCATTGGTACAAACGATTTAATTCAATATGTATTAGGTGTAGATAGAAATAATGAAGATGTAAGCCATTTATATGCATCTGCTCACCCTGCCATATTATCACTTTTAAAAAACATACATGATAAAGTAAGTGCAGCAGGAAAGCCTGTATCTATATGTGGTGAGCTTGCAGGAGATTGCAGGTATACAGCAATTTTAATTGGACTTGGTTATCGCTCTTTTAGTATGAACCCTCGTTCTTCTTATATGGTTAGAAAAACTATATCATCTTTTAATGCAAAAGATTGTGAAAAATTAGTAAATATTTTATTAAGTATTGATACGGTTGAAGAAATAGAAGCACTTATAAGTGACTTTAATAATAAAAATATTTTAACAGATTAAATAAAGCTGTATAAAATTTGACTTTATTTATCTATTCATATTTGACAAATATGTTTATTTTTGATAAAAGAAAGTATCTACATATATAGGTGAGTGTATGAAAAAGGTAATTGTTTCATTAGTTATAATAGTAATTCTTGCAATATGTTTTTTTGCAGGATATAGGTATTTATATAAAAAAGCAGACAGTCAGTTTAAGCTTTATGGTCAGTTACAGGTTAGTCAGGTAGATGTTGCCTTTAAAGTTCCAGGCACTATTGCTCATAGATATTTTTCAGAAGGAATGCATGTAAGCAAAGACCAGTTACTAGCAGAGTTAAATAATGAAACATACATATCTCAGCAAAAATTAGCAAAAGCTAATGAAGATGCAGCAAAATGGGGTTTGGAAGAATTAAAGGATAATTTAAAAAAAGCTGGCAGAAAAGATGAGAATTTAGTTAATAAAACACAAGCCCAGTTAGATGCAGCAGCAGCTAATAGAGAGTTAGCAGATTATCAGTTATCATATACTAAGCTTGTATCTCCAGTTAGTGGTGTTATATTAGCTGCATATAAAGAAGAAGGCGAGGTTGTTCAAGCAGGTGCTACTGTATTTTCCATTGGTGATACAAGTAAACTTTGGCTTAGAGCATATCTTCCAGAAACTAAAATGGATAAAATAAAAGTTGGTCAAAAAATGATTATTAAAGTGGACAGCCTTCCTAATGAAAAATTTGAAGGCAAGGTTACTTTTATATCTGATACTGCAGAATTTACACCAAAGCAAATCTATACAACTGAAGAACGCGTCAAACTTGTATATAGAGTAAAAATAGAAATAGTTGATACATTGGGGCTTTTAAAGCCGGGTTTTCCTGCTGATGCTTATATAGAGGAATAACCGATGTTAGATTCTGAACTGATTATTTCTGAAAATATTTCTAAATCATTTGGAGATAATCATGCGTTAGTTGATTTTTCTCTTAAAGTAAAGCAGGGGGAAATATCTGGAATAGTTGGTCCAGATGGAGCAGGTAAAACTACTGCTATGCGTATGCTTTCAACAGTTTCAACTCCTGATAGTGGCTCTCTTTACATTAATGGAGTTAATGCCTTAAAAGATTACCGCGGTGCAAGAAAGAGTATTGGTTATATGAGCCAAAAGTTTGGTTTATACAGTGATATGAGTGTGGAAGAAAATATTAATTTTTTCGCTGATTTACAAGGTGTTCCATATAAAGAAATTTCAAAAAGAAGGCAGATGCTTTTAACTGCCAGTGGAATGTTTAAATTTAGCTCACGTCTTGCTGGCAGGCTTTCAGGTGGTATGAAGCAGAAGCTTGCTTTATGCTGTGCTTTAATACACGAACCAAAAGTTTTAATCCTTGATGAACCAACTAATGGGGTAGACCCTGTTTCACGCCGTGAATTTTGGCAGATACTAAATAGGTTTGCTTCTGACGGCACAGCTATTGTATATGCTACAAGTTATCTTGATGAGGCAGAACGCTGTAATACAATTAATTTAATAAATAAAGGTAAAATTATAGCCTCAGGAACATTAGAACATTTACAGGAAATACCTAATATAGATATTATTGAGATAAAAGGCGAAAAAGTTCGTAATATTATGTGTGATATTCCAGAAAAATATGGCAAAGTATGGACTTTTGGCTCAACACTTCATCTTCATGCTAATAAAGATAGTGATGCTGTTCATGGAGTTCAATCATTACTAGGTGAAAAATACAGTATATCTGTAATAAAACCAACTCTTGAAGATATATTTACTTACTTAACATTTAATGGTGTATCCCATGAGTAATACTGCTGTAATAGTTAAAAACTTAACAAAAAAATTTGGTGATTTTACTGCAGTATCAGATGTTACATTTGATGTGGAAAAAGGTGAGATATTTGGTTTCTTAGGTGCTAATGGTGCTGGTAAATCAACGACTATTAGAATGTTGTGTGGAATATTACCACCAACTTCTGGCACATGCATTATTGCTGGTTATAATGTTTTAGAAAATCCGGGAATGGTTAGGCAAAATATAGGCTATATGAGCCAAAAATTTTCTTTATATGATGAGCTTACAGTATATGAAAATATGAAATTTTTTGCAAAATTATACAGTATAGAAGGTAAAAATATAGATTATTCTGTATCAGAAGCTGTGGAACTTGTTAATTTAAAAGGTTATGAGAAAGAAAAAACGAAAAGTTTATCAGCAGGTATTAAGCAAAGGCTTTCATTAGCATGTGCTATTATTCATAAGCCACAGATAATTTTTTTAGATGAACCAACTTCTGGGGTAGACCCTGTTTCAAGGCGTAACTTTTGGGATTTAATATATATGTTTGCATCTAAAAAAGTTACTATTTTTGTAACTACTCACTATATGGAGGAAGCAGAATATTGTGATAGAATTGCCATGATAAGCTCAGGCACACTAAAGGAAATAGGAACACCAGAAGAGTTAAAAACTTCTAAAATGATATGGAATGTGTATAAAATAAAAGGTTTTGGGCTTTACGATGTAGCCCAGGTTATACTAGAAATGGAAAATGTTTTTGATGTTGGGCTTTTATCTGATTCCATACGAATATTATCTACAAAATTAACTCCAGAAGATATTATGTCATTTTTAAGTAAAAAAGGATATGTTGGTTATGTTGTTGAAGTGGCTGATGCTGTTTTAGAAGATGTATTTGTCAGTTATGCTGGAGGGCAAAACAGATGAATATAAGGCGAGTAAAAGCTATAAGCTATAAAGAGTTTATCCATTTATTTAGAGATATTAGAAGTTTAATGGTTATAATATTAGTGCCAGTAATTTTACTTTTTTTATTTGGATATGCATTAAAACTTGATGTGGAAAATGTATCTGTTGGTGTGATGGATTACAGTAACAGCCCAAAAAGTAAGGAGTATATCTCATATTTTGAATCAAACAACGCTTTTAATATTAATCATTATGTGTATGACTATGATGAGGCAGAGCTTCTTTTAGATACAAACCAAATAAAGATGATAATAGTAATTCCTTCATCATTTGAAGATGATTTAGAAAACAAAATGAATACGAAAGTGCAGATAATTATTGATGGCAGTGATATTACTACAGCATCTTCCATTATAAACTATGTGGCTGGAGTATCAGCTGTATATAATAGGGTTTTTATAGAAAATATTATAAGAACTAGTGGAATTAATATTTCATACGGTGCTGCTGTGCCAGAGATTAGATACTGGTTTAACGAGGATATGCGAAGTGTAAACTATCTTTTCCCTGGGCTTGTAGCTATAATTATGTCTGTTGTTGCTGGCTTTTTAACTTCTCTAACAATATCTAGAGAGTGGGAAACAGGCACAATGGAGCAGCTTATACCAACACCAGTAACAGAAGGCGAAGTGATTACTGGTAAACTTTTAACATATTTTTTAATAGGTTTAATAGATGTAATAATATATATACTAATTGGTGAGTTTGTTTTCCATGTTCCATTAAAGGGCAATACATTACTAGTATTTTTATTTGCCACAATATTTTTAATGTGCATGCTGTCCTTTGGTATATTTGTAAGTATTGTAATGAAAAGCCAGTTAGCTTCAAGTCAGGTAACAACAACTACAACTATGCTTCCTGCTTTCTTACTATCAGGATTTGTGTTTGATATAAATAATATGCCGCAGGTAATACAGTGGATAACATATCTTTTTCCTGCAAGATATTTTGTGGATATATTAAGAGGGCTGTATTTAAAAGGTATTGGTATAGAATATTTATATTTAAATGCAGGTTTTTTAATATTTTATTCTGCAATACTTTTAATATTATGCAGGCTTTTATTTAAATTGAGAGCATAGATATGAAAAATGTAATAAATCGTATAATGGCAATGCTTTATAAAGAGTTTATATATTTAATACGCGATAAGAAAATGCGTATTATCATTATAGCTGTACCAATAATTCAGGCTGTATTATTAGGTTATGCAGTTAATATGGATTTAAAGCATGTTAAAACTGCTGTTGTGGATATGGATAATACTATGGAAAGCAGTAATTTTATAAGTCATTTTTTTTCAAATAATATTTTTTCATACATACATGCAGATAATATGGAGGAGGCTGAACAGCTTGTATTATCTGGTAAAGCCTTAATGATTATATCAATTCCTTCAGGGTTTGAGGAAAAATTATCACAAAACAGAGTCGCTTCACTGCAGGTAATTTTAGATGCTACAAATTCAGTAAATGCTGGCATGGCTTCTGGTTATATTTTAGAAGTAATAAAGCTGTATAATACCAACTATGTTTCACAAAAGACAGGTATAAAATCAAGTATAGGGGTGGATACAGAATATAGAACATGGTTTAATGATGGTTTTGAAAGTAAAAACTTCTTTGTGCCATCAATGCTTGCCATGTTATTAATTATAGTAACGGTAATGCTTTCAGGTATGGCAATAGTTCAGGAAAAAGAATCAGGCACATTAGAGCAGCTTACAGTTAGTCCTATTACAGCTTGGGAGTTTATTATAGGTAAGTGTATACCATTTGCAGTTGTTAGTTTTATTGATGTTATTTTAATTATAGCTATTTCAGTTTTTTGGTTTAATATACATATTACAGGAAGTTTTTTACTTTTACTATTTTCTTCTATTTTATATATTATGTGCACTTTAGGAATAGGGCTTTTGATTTCTGCTATAAGTTCTACACAACAGCAGGCTTCTATGAGTATGTTTATGATAATTTTTCCGTTAATATTATTATCAGGCTTTGCATTTCCAATAGTAAATATGCCTGAAGTAATTCAATGGATAACATATATAAACCCAATGCGATATTATCTTGATATTATTGTTGGTGTATTTTTAAAAGGTCTTTATTTAGACAGACTTGAAGGCCCTACATTTGCATTATTCATATTAAGTATATTATATATTGGGCTTGCTGCACTTTATTTAAAAAGGAAGCTAAAATAATATGCCTTCTACAAAAGAGTATTTATCTTATATCTTAGATTCCTTATCACATATTGAAGATATTACATATAAAAAGATGATGGGGGAATATCTTATATATTATAACCGTAAATATGTTGCGGGTGTGTTTGATAACAGGTTTTTAGTAAAAGATGTAAAAGGTATTGAAGAGATTACAAATTAGTTAGTCCTTATCCAAATGCTAAAAAGATGGTTGAGATTGATAAAATTGAAGATAGGGAGTATATAAAGAAAATTTTTAATTTTTTATATGAAACACTTACCTAAAATAAGATAAATAAAAAGCCTTATAACTATTAGTTTATAAGGCTTTTTTATATTATAAATATGTAATATTACTAGGTTTTCTTGAAGTAATTTGCCTTGTTTTATATACAGGGTTACCAAATATTTGAGCACCTGCAATATATTCATTATCTTGAACGCCTAAAGCATCTCTTAATGGTTTATAAACACGAGCAACGCTTGTAAAATACCCAGCCCATACACAACCGATATTATGGGCATGAGCAGAAAGTTCAAAATAAGTAAGAGCAGTATTACCATCTTCTGCTTTCCATGCATAATCATCAGGCAACACAGACACAATAAGGTGTGGTGCACCTCTCATAATAACATCTTTTCCTTTTGTATATGCTCTTGCTACAAGTTTATAGTGTAGAGCTTCTTTTTCAGGAATATCTCCAAGATGATTTTGCATATATTCAACAACTAAATCAGCAAGTTTTATAGTTTCTTCTCTATTTTTTGTAATAATCCATCTATTATTATGTGTATTTTTTGCTGATGGGGCATAACGAACATTATCCATAATTTTATCAAGGGTTGCACTATCCACTTCTGTTTTTCTAAAATTACGAACACTTCTTCTTGTTTTAATAAAAGTATCTAACTGTTCTGGTGTAGCAAGTGACTGCATGTCAACTTTGCTAAATTGTTTTGGGTCAAGGTTTTCTACATAGCATGCTTCATGGGGACAAAATGCAACACATTGACCGCAAGATATACATTTATAAACATCTTTTTCTTCAATGTAAGGTGAACGTTTCTCATCATTTTTAATAATACCAGTAACACATATTGCAGAGCATATTCCATCTCTTTTGCATTTTTCTTTGTCTAAGTGGAAAAAAGCCATACAATCCTCCATAATATTTTAATGTATAATACATAAATTATAATGATTTTACAATAAAATTTTATAAAAAGGCATAAATAAGCCCTAAATTTTTCAAAAGACCAGATTTATAAAATTTGTGTTTTACAATACTATTTATAAAAGAGATATTTTTTTTATTTTTTAATTGAATAAATTCATTGATAATATATTTATTATTATCTGATAGTATATTATTATATTGGTTTAGGAATATTTCTGCCTGGTGAATATTTTTTAATACTGTATTTTTAATATTTATTTTTCCTGTTTGAAATTTTTTATAAGCATTTGCAAAAGAATTTTCAGCAGCCCCCATGCTGTTATTGTTATGCTGCCTATAATACATGGTTGGTGTATCAATATATCCAATTTTACCAAATGCAGCAGCTGTAAGCATAAGCCAGTAATCATGCATTATAGCATTGGTATTAATTGTGCCGCATATATCTTTAAGGGCTTTATTTACCATCATGGTGCAGCCTGAAGCAATATTTCCCATAAGAAGTCTGTTTAATGTAATTTCATTTGTATTAAATTTTTCGCTTTTATTATGTGATTTTGAAATAATATTAAGATTACTGTCGGTAACAACTTTATCAGTAAATATAAGTATAGGTATTTGGCTGGAATATTTTTCTTCCATAAGCTTCATTTTTTCCAAAGTTATTTCTATTTTATTAGTAAACCACACATCATCATGGTCTGCAAACATAATATATAGGGCAGTAGAGTTTGCAAATAACTGGGAAAAATTATTTATAATTCCTAAATTCTTACTATTTATATTAAAATTTATATTATTGTATTGCATTTTATATTTTGATATTATATTTATAGTATCATCGGTGGATAAGTCATCGCATATATTTATATTAAAATTTTTATAAGTTTGATTAATTATGGATTGCAGTTGTTCTTCAATATATTTTTCAGAATTATATGTGGCCATTAAAATATCTATTTTATGCAAAATATCCACCTAAATTATGTTATTGGAAAGTATTGGTGATTATATCATTATATTACTAATTGTCAATACAGTATATTTGAGGTAATAGATGCAGGCAAATATTTCAGAAATATTTTATTCAGCTCAAGGTGAGGGCAAATATATTGGGGCAGCACAAGTGTTTATAAGGTTATCAGGTTGTCCATTTGATTGTCCATATTGTGATACAGATACCCAAGCAAAAGAATATTTTACAGTTAACGGTAAAAATTATAGTAATCCTGTATCAGTAGATGATTTAGTGGATATTATAATAAAGGAATTTGGTGATGGCAGTAATTTTCATAGTTATTCCATAACAGGTGGCGAGCCATTAATGGAGTATGAGTTTGTGAAAACCCTTGCATTAAAATTAAAAGAAAGGTCTAAAGCAAAATTATTTTTAGAAACAAGTGGTCTTATAACAAAACATTTTAAAGAGCTGGATAATATATTTCATATAATGAGTATAGATATAAAAACTCATTCAGAGCAGGTTTTAAATCATCTTTCAAGCCTTTGTGAAAGTGTTTGTGAATTAAAAGAAACTGATTATTATTTTAAGCTGCTGCTTCCCTATGAAAATGCACATTATATTATTGATTATACAGCTAAAATATTAAGTAAATATAATATAAAAAATATTATTATTCAGCCAGTTGATAGTATAATTAGTAAAGAAATACTTGATTACTTATACAATACGTATTACATTAATGGTATAGAGGCAAGAATTATTCCACAAACACATAAAATTCTTTCCATACCATAGTTGACTTTTTATTTTATTAGTGTTATGATTATTTTATGATGGTACAAGATAAATTAATTATTCTTGAAGAAAAGCTTAATAAGTTGCTTGAAGATTATGATAAATTAAAGCAGGAAAGGGATACTTTACTTATTAAGCATGATGATTTATGCAGCCATATAAAAGATATAGAAGCAGAGAACAGTTTGTTGAAAAAGAATAAGGCAGCTGTTAAAGAGAAGATAGAAACAATGCTTCAAAAATTAGACTCATAGTTGGGATAACATGCATTCTATTGATTTGAAGATATTAGGTCAGTCTTTAAAGTTAAATGTTCCTGAAGGTCAGGAGCAGTTTTATAGAGACATTGCTAATGAGCTTACTTTGCAGATAGAAGAGTTTTTAAGTAAATCTCAGCTTAGGTCGGAGATAAAGGCAGCCATTAGTGTTGCATATAAATTACTGCTTGAGAACAGGCAGTTAAAAGAGCAAATCTCCTGTTACAGTAATATGGACAGCAGGATTGATGATTTAATAAATAAGTTAGATAGGTAATATTTATAATCCCCTGCAGTGTTCGCTTAGCATTACGACACGCTGGAGCCAACACTTTATAATTTTTTGTTGCGATGCATGTTGTGGTGTGCAGGTCGGGCTTGTACCCGAAAGCCTAAAGCAGCACAGAGCGACACCTGTTTACAACAGGCTACAGTGTCAATTGTGATACGGCATATGCGGGGGTTAAAAAATTACTTCGTTGTTTTAAAAGAACACGGATTTTTATAGATTTATCGGATTTTTTTTAAATGAATTTAGCTGATGCAATGCGTCCGCAAACATTTGATGATATAGTTGGTCAGGAGCATTTAACTTCTTCTGGTTCGCTATTGATATCGTTAATAGAAAGTGCATCTTTTGATTCTATTATGTTTGTTGGTCCACCGGGGACTGGAAAAACTAGTATGGCAGAGATTACTGGCAGGGTTATAAACGCTCCAGTATATAAAATCCACGCTGCAGTTAGTGGTGCAGCAGATTTAAAAAGGCTGTCGGAACAATCTGTTTTTGAAAAGAACATAGTAGTTTTTATAGATGAAATTCATAGATACAATAAATCTCAGCAAGATATCCTATTAAAGCTTATTGATGATAGGAAAGTCAAGCTAATCGGTGCATCTGCCGAAAATCCGTATTTTAATCTTGTTCCTGCTTTGCGTTCAAGAAGTATTATGTTTAAGTTTAATGCTTTAAGTGATGCAGCTTTTATGGAGTTATATAATAAGGCTGTCCCACATTTAAAGAAGATGCATAATGTTTCACAAGTAGAGGAGAAAGGTATTTTAAAACACATTATCTCTTTAGCTCAAGGTGATAGTAGAAGGTTTTTAAATCTTCTTGAGATTGCAGCTCTTACTGGCAGTAAAGAAGATGGTGTATTATTTCTTTCAGCAAAAGAGATAGAAAATTTAATGCCGATTAACAATTTTTCAGATGATGAATTTTATGATGTTTTATCGGCGATGATAAAAAGCATTAGGGGCAGCGACCCAGATGCTGCATTATTATGGTGTTTTAAATTAATAAAAAATGGTGTTGCGCCGGAAGCTGTTTTTAGAAGGCTTATGATTTCAGCTTCAGAAGATGTGGGAAATGCATTTCCTGATGGTCAGGTTTTTGTAAATGCTTGTTATAATTCATTTATGAATGTAGGAGTTCCAGAAGGTTATATTATACTTGCTCATGCAGTAACATTTCTTGCAAGCTGCCCAAAAAGTAATAGAAGCTATAATGGGTATCATAGTGTAATGGATTATTTAAAAACCCATGACCCTGTTGTGCCTGCAAATATCCAGCAGAACCCACAGGATTATAAATATCCATTTGACTATGGTAATTTTGTAAAACAAAAATATATGAAAGAAAACCTTCTTTTTTATAACCCTTCAGAGTTTGGGTTTGAGCAAAAAATTAGGGAACGGCTGCACAAGTTGTGGCATAATTTTAAAGATTATGAATAAGGATATTATTAGAAGGCAGATTAAGGAGTTACGCAACAGCCTTTCGGAGAAAGATGTTGTTGAGAAATCTCAAATTATTACCAGTATGTTTTATGAAAAATATTCTTATTTAAATGTTTTTTTACTTTATTACCCATTAGGTAAGGAAGTAAACACTATTAACTTAATAGAGATGCTTTTTATGCAGGGAAAGTTAGTATATTTGCCTGTTGTAAAAGGTAAGCATATGGTATTTAAGCAGTTTTTAGGGTTTGATAAAATGCAGACAGGTAGTTTTAATATTTTAGAGCCTGTAGGAAAAGAGATAGATATAGAGCCTGATATACTATGTATGCCGGGTGTTGCATTTGACAGGCACTGCAACCGTATTGGTTATGGTGGTGGCTTTTATGATAGGTATTTAGAAAATAATACATCTATTATAAAGACTGCATTTGCATATGATTTTCAAATAGTGGATAAAATTGAAACGGAAAGTTTTGATATACCTGTAGATGAGATATTTACAGATAAATGTATTATAAGTAGGAGGATATAATGGGTTATATTGCAATAATAGGACCTGTTTGCGTTCTTGTGGGCTTGGTGGTTGGCTACTTGTTCGCAAAAAAATTAAAAGAAGAAGAAAATAAAAAATTAAACAATACTGCTGAGGATATTATTTCTAAAGCAAAAAAAGAAAGTGAAGAAATCATTAAAGAAGCAAAACTTGAATCTAAGGAGCTTATATTTAGAGGTCGTCAAGATTTAGAAAAAGAGATTAAAGAGAAGAAGAAAGATATAAGCTATATTGAACGTAAGTTAGAAGCAAGGGAAGAATCTTTAGAAAAGAAAATGGAAGCAGCTTTAAAAAAGGAAGAGCAGTTAGTTAAACGCGACCAAGAGTTTGATAAGCGTATGAAAGATATTGATGTCTTAAAAGCTAAAAACGAAGAAATCAAACAAAACCTTATTAAAGAAGTTGAAAGAGTAGCATGTATGACTGGCGAAGAAGCTAAAAAAATGCTTATGGTTCAGATGATAGACGATGCTAAAAAAGATGCAGCTAGAACAATTAGAGAGTTAGAAGAAGAAGCAAAAAATGAATCAGAAAAACGTGCTAGAAGTATTATTTCTACTGCTATTCAACGTTGTGCTTCAGAATTTACAAATGATATAACTGTAACACTAGTAAACCTTCCTAGTGATGAGATGAAGGGCAGAATAATAGGCAGGGAAGGTAGAAATATTAGAACATTTGAAACAATTACAGGAGTAGATATTATTGTTGATGACACTCCAGAAGCAGTAATATTATCATCTTACGACCCATTTCGCAGGGAAACAGCAAAGCTTACTTTAGAGAAATTAATTACAGATGGCAGAATACACCCTGCAAGAATTGAAGAACTTCACCAAAAAAGCAGGCAGGAGATGGATAAATATATATTAGAACTGGGGGAAGAAACAGTTTTTAATTTAGGTATCCACAATATAAGCCAAGAAATATTAAAATTAATAGGCAGGCTTAAATATAGGACAAGTTATGGTCAAAATGTTTTAGGCCATTCTATTGAGGTTGCAACAATTGCAGGTATTATGGCAGCAGAACTTGGTCTTGATCCAAAAATAGCAAAACGTGCAGGTCTTCTTCATGATATTGGTAAGGCTATTGACTATGAGGCAGAAGGTTCTCACACAACAATAGGTGTTGAAGTAGCTAAAAAGAATAAGGAGGACTGGCGAGTAATTAATGCTATTGCCAGCCACCATGGTGAAGAGGAATTCAAATGTATTGAGGCTATATTAGTTCAAGCAAGTGATGCTATTTCTGCATCTCGTCCTGGTGCTAGGCGAGAAGTTCTTGAAAGCTATATTAAGAGATTAGAGCAGTTAGAGGAAGTAACATCATCTTTTGAAGGTGTTGCGAAATCTTTTGCTATTCAAGCCGGCAGGGAAGTTCGTATTATTGTTGAGCCAGATAAAGTAAATGATGACGGTCTTGTGGTTTTATCGAAAGATATTTCCAAAAAGGTGGAAGAAGAGCTTACATATCCGGGGCAGATTAAAGTTATGGTAATACGAGAATCGCGTGCTGTGGAGTATGCTAAATAAATTTTATATGCTATATAATACAAGCCAGATTTAATGTCTGGCTTTTTATTATTATCAGTATATAAAAAGAGATAAAAGTTTTTATGATGGTAATAGTCACAATCAAGCATTAACATCATATGAAGAAGTATATGAAGCTTTAGAAAAAACAAAATATGGAGGGTAGTAATATGAAGAAAAACTTTATTTTTACGGCATTATTTTTTATTTTTACTTTTTTTGTAAATGCATATGCAGGCAGTGATTTGTATGACAAATTTCTTATAGACATACAAGAATTTGAAACAGCAGAACAAAGTGCACAAGTTGAAAGATATAAATATTCATATGCAGAATATGCTGTATTTTTAGTATTTTTAATTTCAATTTAATAAAGGAGAATATTTATGAACAAAAAATTTTTATCTTTTATTTTTTTATTATTTTTTACTAATATTTGTTATGGAAAGTCAATAAATTATGATGTAATTGATTCTATTGTAGATTATCACAACAAAACCACATGGAAAGCTAAGAAATGTAATGATTTTATGGGGTTAGATAAATATATGAAAGAGTGCTTTTATTCATATACACAATCTGGTGATAATTCAATAACTAAAACCATTTATAATTTAAAATCATTTGAAGATGTTTATACTAAAACTTATGTAAAAATGTGTGAAGGTGCTACATATATATTTCCAAAAGCCTTACCAAAAGAAACAAAATTAGTAAATGATAGTTTAAGTTTTATATATTATAAAGATATGCTTATACTGCATGAGTGCGATAGTTTCCATATCTATAAAAAAAATAAAGATGGATTTGTATTGGAATACTGGAACTGGGGTAGTGAAATACTATTTAATTAATTATTTTTCTTTAATACAATTTTTAACCTTTTTATATTACAAGTAAACCCATTTTTTTATGGGTTTGCCTATGTTATTTTATAAAATCAATGAATTTTAATTATATTTTATATTAGTATACTCTATATATTCACTTGGAATATAAAAATAATTTATCATAAAAAAAATCTAATACAATTATTCATAAAACAGGCGGTATACTTTATTTGAAGTTAAAAGATAATAGTTCATGGCAGACAAAAAGTGTATATTGTAATACTATCATCTTTTATTTTTTATATATAATATTAGTTTTTATAGTATTACATTAACTCAAATACTCTTATATCAATAATATTTAATTAGTAAAAAATATAAATAAAAAACAATTATGTAATATAGGTAAATTCTAAAAACGATTGCGAAAAAAGTATTAAATAAAAAAGTGGTTATTAACTCTCTTTAAATAAAATAATATTTTTTAGCCAAAAAAATAAATAAGGAGAGAACAACCACTAATGGATATTACACTAAAACCGAGAAAAAATAAACACTTAAATGCAAAAGAGTGTTATATGATAGAAGCCCTATTG
>CASEIN010000073.1 GCA_949287985.1 Mucispirillum schaedleri
GATGCCTGAATAGAATATAGAAATGTGAAAAATAAATTCCTGCTCTTGACTGAATAACTTTATTCTGGTATGCATAGAGCAGGATATGTAAAAATATAATCATAGAAAACTGAATTTACAGACTTTTTTTCACAGGCTCGTTTATTCAAAACTACCAAGAGGTTTTAAAATACCAACCCCAGTAGGCGACTATGCACCAGACTGGGCAATAGTCTTTGATGAAAAAGAAGTGAAATACATATACTTCATAGCAGAAACAAAAGCCTCATTAAATAGTATGAATATCAGGAGAAATGAAGAGACAAAAATAGACTGTGCAAAAAAATTCTATGCAGCACTTTCATCAAAAAACTTAAAATATGATGTAATAAAAGATTACGAGGGACTTTTAGAAATAGTAAAAGGGAAGTAAGCGATATAAAAATATTAATACAATATTAAGTTATTAATAATTGTCATTGAAAATGTAATGTTGTTAAAATAAACTCTATAAGTGTGAAATAAATTCTTGACAATAATAGCTTTACAATTATATTGTTTGGTGTAATTAGTGGAGAATATTATGACACCAGTTAATTTATATGAACTTACAAGAGTAAGTGATGAAAATTTTGTAGAATTTGAAGCTCATTTATCTAAGAGAGAAAATTTAATAAAGTGCAAAAAGCATGAAATATATTCTTTAAAAGATTTCGTAGATAGATTAGAAGAATATTTAAACTATGAAATGCTTAGTAATTTTTATTTTTCATATGCTATTCCACAAATTAGTAAAGAGTTTGATTTATTAAGGATTGGGCAAGATTATATTATAAATATTGAATTAAAAAGCCATATTGAAGATTTTGAAAAAGTAACTAATCAATTAAAACAAAATATTTTTTATTTAAAACATCTTGAACGGGATATTTTTTCCTATACATATGATAGTGAAACAGATACATTATATCAATTAGTAGATAATAAATTAGAAGAAATAGAGTTTATAAATCTTATTGATAAGATTAAAAATCAAGATAATTTATTTAAAAAAGATATAAATAGACTTTTCAAACCAAGTATGTTTTTGGTATCTCCACTTAATAATACAGAAAAATTTTTAAAAGGAGAATATTTTTTAACATTAAGGCAACTTCAAATTAAAGAAGATATAGCAAAAGAAATTAATAAAAATAATATTTCTTTTTTTGCAATAAAGGGTAGTGCTGGATGTGGTAAAACATTGCTTACTTATGATATAGCTCTTGAATATGCACAAAATGGTAAAAAAATATGTATTATTCATTGTGCATATTTATGTTCTGGACATGAGATATTAATATCTAATTCATCACTAGATATATTTCCAATTAAAGAATATTCTAGAATAGATTACTCAAAATATGATATAGTTATAATAGATGAAGCCCAAAGGATACGTAAGAATCAATTTGAAAATATTATAAAAAAAATAAAAGATAATAATATCAAATTGATTTTTTCATATGATGAACAACAAATGTTAAATAGTAATGAAGTAAATAGTAATATCCCTAGCATTATTGAATCATTAGATAACATTATAATATATAAATTATCGGAAAAAATTAGAACAAACCCTGAGTTATTTTCTTTTATAAAAAGACTATTTAAGTTTGATAGTAAAACTAATTTTACTAATTATAAAAATATTTCTTTAAAATATGCACCATATGAAGAAGATGCATTTTTGATACTAAATACATACATAAATAAAGGGTATGAATTTATTGCTTATACTCCATCACAATATGATAGTTCAAAATTTGATAAATACATACACTATACGAATCAAACCCCACATAAAGTTATAGGTCAGGAATTTGATAGTGTTATTATGTATTTAGATGATAATTTTTATTATAAAGATAATAAACTATGTGCAAAAAATCATGTGTGCAGCAAATATTTACTAAAACCAATGCTTTTTCAAGGTATCACTAGAACAAGAAATAAGCTTACATTAGTAATAGTTGGCAATGAAGAATTGTTTAGAAATATTTTATCAATACTAAAATAAAACATTATCGATTCTTTTGCTGTGGCAGTATAGATAATAGTTATATTTAAAAATATCAAATCATATGTATCGTATTAATACCTATTGCACTGCAACTCTTTTATAGTGAAAAATATTTTAATTTTAAACTATATTAACATATTAACATCTTGACCTGCATCACCCCCATTTTTTTATTGAATGACTTATAAGTGATTAATATTATTTAAGAAACAAGCGATTTTATATGGAAAAAGCCTCTAAAAATTGTTATAATGAATATTATCTTAAGTATTCCAAAAACAATTAATAGAGGCTTAATATGAAAGTAACAGAAATTGGTACAAAAGTAAAACAAAAAATTAGACTAGTTGCAGACCATTTAAAATCTA
>CASEIN010000074.1 GCA_949287985.1 Mucispirillum schaedleri
TTCAGTTGCTTATATTAAAAAAATACAAGACTGGATTAATAATTATCCTAGAAAATTATTTAATTATAAATCGGCTAATGATATTTTTTATGAGAACTTTAATGACTGCTTAATTTGTTGCAATCGTTTTTAGAATTTACTAAAATTAGAAAATATAATAAAAAATATTGCATTTTATAATTTTATATAGTAAAATCCACCGTTAAAATGTTTTTAGAGGTGTAAAATGAAATTAAGTGCTAGAAATCAATTAAAAGGAACAATAAAAGAAATTGAAGAAGGTGCAGTTAATGCTGTTGTTAAAATTGATATAGGTGGTGGTAATGTAATATCTGCAACTATATCTATGGACGCTGTGAAATCTCTTGGTTTATCAGTAGGTAAGGAAGCATGTGCTGTAATTAAATCCACATCTGTAATGGTTGGTGTGGAATAATAATAGTATAGGCCGAAATGGTGGAACTGGTAGACACGCAGGTTTCAGGTACCTGTGGGATAAAACCTGTGGGGGTTCAAATCCCCCTTTCGGCATTATTTTTTATTGATTTTCCTATTTTTTTTTATTATTATGGTTTGTGATATATATTAAATATAATATATAGTTGAGTGTATATTATTTTTAATACATATTTTGTTTATAATATTAATTGGTAAGAGGTGGTTGTGTAATGGCAATGAATTCTATATATAATATGTTTTCAAGTGATTTAGCTGTTGATTTAGGAACAGCAAATACTCTCATATATGTTAAAGGTCGTGGTGTAGTTTCTAGTGAACCTTCTGTTGTTGCAATTAATAGTGGAACAAAGGAAATATTAGCAATTGGGCAGGAAGCAAAAAATATGCTTGGTAGAACACCTGCAAATATTATTGCAGTTCGTCCAATGAAAGATGGTGTTATAGCTGATTATGATACTACTGAAAAAATGATTAGGTATTTTATTCTTAAAGTTCATAATCGCAGGGCGTTAGTTCGTCCCCGTATGGTTATATGTATTCCATCAGGCGTTACTCAAGTTGAAAAGAGAGCTGTAAAAGATTCAGCAATTCAAGCAGGTGCAAGAGAAGTATATTTAATTGAGGAACCAATGGCAGCAGCAATTGGTGCAGGTCTTCCTATACAAGAACCATCTGGCAATATGGTGGTAGATATAGGTGGTGGCACTACTGAAGTTGCAGTTATTTCATTATCAGGTATAGTATATGCAAACTCTGTTAGAGTTGGTGGTGATGAAATGGACGATAATATTGTTAACTATATTAAACGTCAGTATAATCTGCTTGTGGGAACTGCAACTGCTGAAGATTTAAAAATTAAATTAGGTTCTGCCTTTCCTTTAGAAAATGAAATCAAAACAGAAATTAAAGGTAGAGATTTAGTGACAGGTATCCCTAAAACTATTGAGATTTCTGATTCTGAAATTAGAGAAGCTTTAAAAGAGTCTATTACAAAAATAGTTGATGCTGTTCGTATTGCATTAGAGCAAACTCCACCAGAACTTTCTGCTGATATTGTAGATAGAGGTATTGTTTTAACTGGTGGTGGTGCATTACTTAAAAATTTAGACAAGCGCCTTTCTCATGAGACTGGTTTACCGATTATTGTTTCAGATGACCCATTAAAAGCTGTTGTGCTGGGTTCTGGTAAAGTGCTTGATGATATTGAATTACTTAGAAAAGTTGCTGTAGAATAATAAATGTTTAAATGGAAAAGATTATTTCTTGTTATATTTGTTATTTTAATAATTATGATATTACAGGCAAGAAATGTTAATGTGGAAGGTCCTTTTAGGGGCTTACTTGGTAACATTGTTAATCCTGTAGTATATTATACAAAAAGCTTGTTTTCAGGTATAGGTAGTATTTGGGATTCGTATATTAACCTGATAGATGTAAAAAAACAAAATGACGAATATAAAAAAATAATTGATAATTTAACTTTAGAAAATACTTTACTTGAAGAAAAGTTAAGCCAAAGTGAAAGACTAGATGCCTTAACTAGATTTTACAGGACATATAACTTTAAACAACTGCCTGCAAATGTAATTGGTGCAAGTGATGGTTATACAAAGACTATTACAATTGATTTAGGAAGTCTTGACGGTGTTGAAAAAAATGACCCAGTTATTGGCTTTCAAGGGTTAGTTGGCAGGGTTTCTTCTGTATATACAACAACAAGTGAAGTTGATATTATACTTAGTATATCATCTAATGTTAGTGTAATGAACAGCAGAACCAGAGTTGCAGGTATTATGCGTGGTGATGGTAAAGGTCGTTTATATGTTGATTACTATGACAGGCTTGATGATGCAAGAGTTGGTGATGTATTTGTTACATCTGGTTTAGGAATACTTTATCCTAAAGGTATTAGAGTAGGTAAAGTTTCTGAGATTATTAAAGATAAGACTGGTTTATTTCAAAAAGTATATATAGAACAGTCAGAAGATTACTATAAATTGGAACATGTATTCATTGCTAAAGATTATCAAAAATAGATATGTATCTATTATTTTAATATTAACATTATGGTTTGTTCTTTCCCGAACAGTGTTTGTGTTTTTATCGGGAGTAAATTTTTCTGTTATTCTATATGTTTTAATATCCAGTAAAATTGATGAAAAAACATATATTTCATACTCTATTATTTTTGGGCTTTATTCTGATTATATAATTTCATCATATATTGGTTTAAGTGTATTATTTTTCTTATTTTTATCAATTATAAAAATGTTTTCTGAATATAAGTTTGATTCCAAATCTATTCTAACAATAATTTTATATAGTGTTTTTTCAATTATATTATATAATGTATTTTTAGCTATTGTTTTAGGTTATAATATTGGATTATCAATTTTATATATACTAAAATTATGTTTAGCTGATTTTGGTGTATTTATTGTAAGCTATTCGATAATGGAGTTTCAACGTGCTTTTTTCAGCGTTAAAAGATGACCTATTAGGTTATTATAAAAAAAGAATTGTTTTTATTTTTGTATTATTTGTAATATTTTCTTCAATATTATTTGCTCGTTTATTTATATTGCAAGTTATTCAGTATGAACAATTATCTGTTGATGCAAACCGTAACAGAATTACAAAAAGAGATATTGTTGCTGAACGTGGTTTTATATACGATTCAAAAATGAATTTACTTGTAAGCAACACTCCAACCTTTGACCTTGTATTAAACAAAGAAGATATAAGACGTGGTGATGATGTTTTTGGTATGCTTGCAAGAGTTCATCAAATAGTAGATTTTGATATGGAAGCAGTAAAAAAAGCATATAATGATAATAATGTTGCTTCTGTGTTAATAAGTCGTGGCTTAAATTTTGCTGATATTGCATATTTTGAAGAATATGCTGATAATTTTGTGGGATTAAGTGTTGAACTTCATTCTGTTCGCAAATATTTTGATGGGCTTGCTTTTAGCCATATATTAGGTTATGTAAGCGAAGCTACTCCTGCAGATATAGAAAAGAATAAAGATATATATAAACGTGGCAGCAATATTGGAACTATGGGTGTTGAACTTCAGTATGAAAAAGAACTTCGTGGCAGGTCAGGTTCTATGGAAATTGAACGAGATGCACGTGGTAGAATTTTAAATGTTCTTCATGAAGATCCTGCCATTGCTGGTAATGACTTAATTTTAACAATAGATTCAGAATTACAACAATATGTAGCAGAGCTTATGGAAGGTAAAAAAGGTGCTATAGTTGTCCTTGATATTTCTGATAACTCATTATTAACATTATACTCTGCACCAAGTTATGATCTTAATATGTTTACACCATATGTAAATGAAACTGAATGGGCAAGAATACATAGAGATAAACGCAGCCCGCTTGTTAATAGACCTATTGAGGGGCAGTATTCACCGGGTTCCGTTTATAAGGTTATTATGGCATTAGCTGGTTACGAAGAAAAAACAGTAGACCCTAAAACTACATTTAAATGTCTTGGAACATTTCATTTAAACTCATACTTTTCATATAGATGCTGGAAAAGGTCAGGGCATGGTAATGTTAATATGCAGGAAGCTTTGGCCCAGTCTTGTGATATATATTTTTATAATTTAGGGTTAGCCCTAGATATAGATAAAATAGAATATTATTCTAAACTATTTTCTTTAGGGGAATATACCGGTATCGATTTACCAAACGAAAAAACAGGGGTATTTCCTTCAAGAAAGTGGAAAAAAGCAGCTATTGGTGATATTTGGTATCCAGGTGATACTGTGAATACTTCCATTGGGCAAGGGTATATGACATCAACTCCATTACAAATTGGTGTTATGATGTCTGGTGTATTTAATGGTGGTAAAATATACAAACCAAGAGTTGTTAAGGGAATTTTTAAACAAGATACAAGAGAGTATGTAGAAATTGAACCTGAATTAAAACATCAGATAGAAGTTAGCAAAGATATTAGGGATAATATCATGGCTGGCTTAATTGATGCAGTGTATAAAGGTGGTGGCACATCAAGAAGGGCTGCAGTTCGTGAAATGAAAATAGGTGGTAAAACAGGGACTGCTCAAGTAGTTAGTGCTAAAGTAACAGAGAGATATAAGAGAAATGAGATTCCAGAAGAATATAGAGATAATGCATGGTTTACAGGTGTATTTCCTGCACGAGATCCTAAATATGTTGTTGTAGTTTTAGCAGAAAATGGTGGCAGTGGTGGAACAAGTGCTGCACCTTTAGGTGGTCAAATTATGCAAAAAATGCTTGAAATGGGTTATGTTACACCTGATAAATAAAGTGTGTGTTAGGTATAATTTATGTTTGAAAAGTTTAAAAAATACTTATTAGAAACTGATTTTGTATTATTGGGCATTATTTTAGCGTTAGCTTTTATTGGTGTTGTATCTATATATAGTGCAGGTTACAACCCATATACACAAGAAACTGATAATTTTTATAAAAGACAGCTTATATGGTTATTATTAGGTTTGATTTCATTTTTTGTAATGAGTTATATTAATTATAGAAAGCTTATTCGTTTAGTTCCAATCATCTATGGTATAGGTATTTTAATTTTATTAATAGTTTTAATTTTAGGTCATATTAAAATGGGTGCACAAAGGTGGATAGGTATTGGTCCATTTAGGCTGCAGCCTTCAGAAATATTTAAAATTATATGGGTTCTTACATTAGCATGGCTTTTTATGGATTATGATGGTAAAAGGTTAGACTTGTTAAAAATATTACAAAAATCATGGATGCTAATACCACCTTTTTTACTTGTATATGAACAGCCAGATTTAGGAACATCACTTACATATGTTGCTGTATGGGCAATGCTTTTATTTATCCTTGGAGTAAAACGTCATGTATTTATTATTGCAATACTGGCAGCAGCAATAATTTTGCCTGTAGGCTGGCATAATTTGCATGATTATCAAAAAACAAGAATACTTGTATTTTTAGGATTTGTGCAGGATAAACAAGGTGATGGATACCATGCTGAACAATCAAAGGTGGCAGTAGGAAGTGGTGGTATTAATGGTAAAGGATTTTTAGGTGGAACACAAGCCCATTTAAGCTTTTTACCAGAGAGCCATACTGACTTTATTTATGCCGTTCTTAATGAGGAACAGGGGCTTATAGGTGGCACAACCATTATTTTACTATTTTTATTTTTGATATTTAAAATATTAAATATTGCCGTCAAATGTAAAGAAGCCTCGGGTAAGTTAATTGCAATTTGTGTTGCCTGTTATGTATTTTTCCAATTTATAGTAAATGCAGGTATGACTGTTGGGATTTTACCTATTGTTGGTATTCCTATGCCATTTGTAAGTTATGGTGGAACATCACTTTTATCATTTTTTACAATGATGGGAATAGTAAATTCTGTTCAACTTAGAAGATATTCAATTACGGAGTAGTTTTTATGGATTTGAAAAAACTTCTAAATATATCAAAACCTGCAAGATATATTGGTGGTGAACTTAACTCATTTATAAAAGAAGATGATAATCTTTTGGATTTTTGCTTAATATTTCCAGATATTTATGAAATAGGTTCAAGCCATGTTGGCTATAAAATTTTATATGAGCGTATTAATAAGTCAGATAAAGTATACTGTCAGCGTTTTTTTGCACCGTGGAAAGATGCTCTTGAGTATTTTGGCAGCGATATATTTGTAAGCCTTGAAAAGAAAAAACCATTAAATGAATTTGATGTGCTTGGTTTTTCAATTCATTATGAAATGAGTTATACTACCATTTTATCTATTTTAAAATATTCTAAAATTCCATATAAATCAGTAGAAAGGCAGGAAGAGTATCCAATAATAATGGCTGGTGGCTCATGTATGTATAACCCTGCACCATTACTGCCGTTTATTGATGTTTTTTATATTGGTGAAGGTGATATTAATTTACCAAAAGTATTAGAACATATTAAAGAATTAAAAGATAAAAATACTAAAAAAACAGATATATTAAAAATATTAAATGAATATCCTTTTTTATATGTGCCATTAATTGATAAAACAAAAAAAGTAATGCGTGATATATATAAGGATTTTAATACAAGCAGTATAGATTATTCTCCAGTAGTCCCATTAATTCCTGCAATACAGGACAGGGTATCAGTAGAGATTGCACGAGGATGCACAGCAGGCTGTAGGTTTTGCCAGGCAGGTATGATATATAGACCAGTTAGGGAAAGAGATACTGATAATATTACAAAAGATGTAATAAATCAAATCAATAAAACAGGTTATCAGGAAGCATCACTTTTATCTTTATCAACAGGTGATTTTTCTCAAATTGAACCACTTATTTTAAATCTAAATAATATTTTATCATCAAGGAATGTATCACTTTCCACACCATCATTAAGAGCAAGCAGTGTATCTGATACTTTATTTTGTGAAATATCCAAGGTGAGAAAATCAGGTTTTACAATAGCACCTGAAGCTGGAACTCAACGTATGAGGGATATTATAAATAAAAATATAACAGAAGATGATATTCTTTCAGCTTGTATGATGGCAGCAGAAAATGGATATAACGGTGTTAAGCTTTACTTTATGATAGGGCTGCCTTTTGAAACAGATGATGATATTTTAGGAATAGCAGATACTGCTTCAAAAATAAAAAAAGCAGTTCAACAGGTAAAAAAGGGTTCTTTTGAAATATCTGTATCTGTTTCTCATTTTGTCCCAAAACCACACACGCCTTTTCAACGTTTTGGTCAAGTTAATAAACAGGAGCTGGAACGTAGAATGTATATGTTAAAAGATGAACTGAGAAAAAGGAAATTTAAGTTTAAATTTCATGATACTAGAATGAGTTTGTTAGAAGCATTTTTATCAAGGGGTGATGAAGAAGTTTCAAGAGCATTGGAATATGTTGTAGATAAAGGATTTTATCTTGATGCATGGGACGATTTTTTTGATTACAATAGATGGATAGAATACTGCAGTGAAATAGGAATAGATATACAGTCAAAAGCTTCAAAAAGCTATAAGGTAGATGAATTACTTCCATGGAGCAATATATTAACAGGTGTTAGTGATAAATTTTATGAAAAGGAAGTAAAACAAGCTGAAAGTGGTGAAGTTATAAGGGATTGCCGTAATGGAGAATGTTTTGCATGTGGAGTATGTGATTTTAAAAGCCTTCACCCTAAAAAATCAGCAGGGCTTACAGAATATAAAGATATAGTAAAGACAAATAATATATATGAACAGTATGAAGTGGTTTATAAAAAGTATGATACAGGTATCTTTTTTTCTGCTTTAGATTTAAATAGAATTTTTATCCACAGCTTACTGGTAAGTGGTGTTATGCTGTCATATAGTCAAGGATTTAATCCACATCCAAAAATAAATACATGGATACCACTTCCTGTTGGAATGGCAGGAGAGAATGAAGTAATGAGTTTTGAAGCTGCACCACTTGATATGGGTAAGTTTATAGATGTTTTCAATAAATATCTACCACAAGGTTTAAAAGCAAAAAGTATTACAAAAATAAGCACATTAAAAACAGGAACAGAGTTTATTTCAACATATGTTTTTAATGAACATACTAATAATATATTTTATAACATATATTCTAATAATAAAGGTTTATACTATAAAAAGGATAAGAAAGGCAATTTAAAGGAAATAAATATTTCTTCTTATTTATTAGATTATAATAAAGAAAGTGGAAAAATTGTATTATCTGCTGGAAATGCTGGTGGATTTAATTTAATAGAACTGTTAAGACAGCATATGCCTTTAGAGGAAATAAGTATTAAACGTATTCAGGTCAAAAAAGATGACAGAACAAGAGAAAATTAAGATTTATAATTTTTTAGAGTATTTGTATTCTTATTATAATAATACAAATTATATACACAGCGATCCCATACGTTTTCCCCATGAAATTGATGGCAATAAAGAGTTTATTGCTTTTACTGCTGCGTCATATGCATATGGTAATATGAAAGCTATACAAGGGTTTTTATATAAATATTTTAAATATGCAGGAAGTGATCCTTTTACATTAAACACAATGGTAAGTGATAATTTATATTACAGGTTTCAGACAAAGGAAGATGTTGCAGTATATTCATCTTTAATGAAGAAAGTTTATGAAGAATATGGCAGCATATTTAATCTTTTTAAAAAAGCAGATGCTTTATCTGTAGAAAGTATACATAAAGGTATTATTTTACTTCGTTCGCATATTGAAAAAATTACTAATGGTCTTAATTTTTTACTTCCAGTTCCTGGCAAATCAGCATCTAAAAGACTATATATGTTTTTAAGATGGATGGTTAGAAAAGATAGTGTAGATTTTGGATTATGGAATGGTTTTAATATAGAAAGCCTTTATATGCCGGCAGATACTCATATTCTTAGAATGTCTACTAATCTAGGTATTATTGGAGAAAAGGAAAAAGGTAAAAAGGCTGTTATAAAAGTTACAGATTTTTTTAAAAGTTTAAATGAAAAAGATCCAGCAAAATATGATTTTTCTTTAACAAGATTAGGTATTATAAGTGGTTGTCAGTATACAAGAAATCATATTTGTGATGGTTGTGTTCATAAAAAAGTTTGTATTTTCCATTGACTTTTTATTAAAAAAGGATAAATTTAGTATTAATTAAAAGGAGGCTATTATGGCACTTGAATTTAATGAGAATAATTTTAATGAAGAGGTTTTAAAAAGTGATAAACCTGTTCTAGTAGATTTTTGGGCAGCATGGTGTGGTCCATGTAAATTATTAGGTCCAACTATTGAAGAACTTCACAAAGAGATGGGAGATAAAGCTAAAATTGGTAAAGTAAATGTAGATGATAACCAGTCTTTAGCTGCAGCTTACGGTGTAATGAGTATCCCGACTGTTATTATTTTAAAAGGTGGCAAAATTGTTGAGCAGTTTATTGGTATGCAGCCAAAAGGCGTATATGTTGATGCATTAAATAAACATATGTAAAATAATTCCACAATTTTATAAAATATATTTTCATATTAAAAAAGCTTGGGTTCGCCTCAGTTTTCCCAAGCTTTTTTTATTGATTAAATTTATAATTATATTTATACTATCTGCAGGAAGAAGGATATATATGTCTAAAATCTTTATTACAATTATCTTATTATTTTCTTTTTACAATATTGGTTATGCAGAATTATCGTGGACAAATATTCCATGTGAAGAAGAGTTTAAGAAGGGGCTTATTCCAGCAGAAAATTATCCACAAGATAATGAAATATGTGGTTCTCCCAAGTATACTATTATTGATACAACTGATATGAATAAA
>CASEIN010000075.1 GCA_949287985.1 Mucispirillum schaedleri
CCTCTATTAATTGTTTTTGAATACTTCAAATAATATTTATTATAACAATTTTTAGAGGCTTTTTCCATATAAAATCGCTTTTTTCTTAAATAATATTAATCACTTATAAGGTATTCAATAAAAAAAATGGGGGTGAAGCAGAAAAAAAATAAATTTAAAAAGCGTGCTTTTTTTATTGACATAATGCTCATATATTTGTATCTTCCATTTCAAGTAGTTATTTTTCTAAACTGCAAAATTATGAAAATATATTAGGGAATGAAATGAATTTTCAAGAATTTTCAAATAGAATTGCTAATATTGATTATGATAAATTACAGCAGGAAGCACTTATTTGCCGTGGTGATATTCTTACCATGACTACACTTGCAGCAAGCGGCCACCCAGGTGGTTCTATGTCTACTATTGATGCACTGCTGACAGTTTACCATATTGCCAATATTAATAGGTTTAATTTACATGATTTATCAAGGGACAGGGTAATAGTATCTCACGGTCATATTTCCCCTGCTGTATATTCAAGCCTTGCACGTATTGGTATACTGCCACAGGAAGAATACATTGCATATTTTAGAAAGGCTGGCAGTATGTATGAAGGTCATATTGAGCGTTCTATTCCCGGTGTTGAATGGACTACTGGTAATTTAGGGCAGGGTTTATCTGCTGCATGTGGTATGGCTGTTGCAGGCAGGGTTTCTGGTCATGAGTTTGATGTATTTGTTTTCATGGGTGATGGGGAACATGAAAAGGGGCAGATTACAGAAGCAAGACGTTTTGCTTCAAAATACAGCCTTTCTAATATTACTGTTATCGTAGATTATAACTGCTTACAAATTTCTGGCGATATTGCAGAAGTTATGCCTGCTATGAATATTGCAGAAAGCTATAGATCAGATGGCTGGGAAGTTATTAGTATTGACGGTCATAATTTTAAAGATATTACAAGTGCTTTATTAAAAGCAAAATCATGCCCAAAACCTGTTTGTATTATAGCAAATACAAAAATGGGTTCTGGAGTTTCATTTATGGAGCATGTGGCTTCATATCATGGTGCACCACTTTCAGAAGAATTATATTATAAAGCTATGGAAGAGTTAAAACTTGAACCGAAGCTTGAATATTATAAAGAGATGAGAAAAGGTTTTATGTGGGCAGCACCTCACATTAGAGCAGAAAACCCAAAAATAAATATTGATACAGGTAGTAGAATAGAGTATGCAGCAGATGTAAAAACTGATAATAGAAGTGCATTTGGTGCAGCTTTAGTCGATTTAGTAACACTTAATAAAAAAGAAGGTCAAACAGATATAATTGTTTTTGACTGTGATTTGGCAGGCTCTGTTAAAACAAATGGTGTTGAAAAAAAATATCCTGAAAACTTTTTCCAAAGTGGTATCGCAGAACATCATACAGCAGTTTGTGCAGGGGCAGCCTCTGTTAATGGTGTTATTAGCTTTTTTGCTGGTTTTGGTATGTTTGGTGTAGATGAAGTTTATAACCAGCACAGGCTAAATGAAATAAACTCTACTAATTTAAAAGTAGTTACAACACATGTGGGGATAGATGTTGGTGAAGATGGTAAAACTCATATGTGTATAGATTATATAGGGCTTTTAAGAAACGTATTTGGTTTTAATATTATTTGCCCTGCTGATCCTAATGAAGTAGATGTGGTAATTAGATATGTAGCAAAAGAAAGCGGCAACTTTCATGTGGCTATGGGCAGGTCTAAAGTGCCTGTAATTACTAAAGAAGACGGCTCAATTTTCTTTGATGCAAATTATGAATTTAAATACGGTGAAGTAAGCACAATTAGGCAGGGTAAAGGTAATGTTATATTAGCTTATGGTGCTACACTTTACAGAGCATGCAAAGTTCATGATTTATTAAAGGCAGAAGGTATTGAATGTGCAGTAATAAATGTTCCAACACCTGCATATTTATCTGATAATGCATTTAAAGAAATTGCACAGTATAATAATATTTTTATATATGAAGACCATATTTCAGCCACAGGGTTATTTTCTACTATTGCAAATATGTCAATCATGAAAAAGCAGTTATTAAATATAACTCCAATTGGTATAGAAGAATTTCCAGTATCTGGTAGTGCTGATGAAGTTTATGATATGCTTGGCTTAAGCCCTGCAAAAGTAGCTGAAAAAATATTAAAAGAACTGGGCAGATAAATTGATAATATCAGGCAGAAATCCAGTAATAGAAGCTAAAAAGTGCGGCTTGGCAAAAAAGATAATTGTCAGGCAGGGTGCAAGTATTCATTTTGATAATATAAACATTCCTTTTGAAGTTTTAGGAAGGCGTGCTTTTGAAGAAAAGTATGGCACTGAAACTCAAGGGGTAGTTTGTGAAATAGATGATTTTGAGTATACTGATTTAAAAGATATGCTTAAATCAAGTAAAAATGTAAATGGTGTTGTTTTTTTAGATAAAATACAAGACCCACATAATTTTGGGGCAATTATAAGGGCATGCCATTGTTTTGGTATTAGAAACATAGTAATCCCAAGACATGACCAGGCTCAAGTCAGCCCTGCTGTTTATAAAGCTAGTGCTGGAGCATTATTTTATACAAATATTGCCCAAGTGGTAAATTTAGGGCAGGCAGTTGATGAATTTAAGAAAATTGGTTTTAAAATTGCTGCTGCTGATATTAATGGAGATGTTAATCTAAAAGAAACATCATCTATTGTAAAATTTCCACTTGGCGTTATAATAGGCTCAGAAGGCAAAGGTATTAGGGAAAGTATATTAGAGCGTGCTGATTATAAGTTAAAGATTAGTATGCAGTCAGATATTGATTCTCTTAATGCATCTATGAGCTGTGCTGTTATCCTTTATGAGCTTTTTAGCAGGTAGCTTATGGTTGTAAAGCTGGCTGTTGAAGGAAAAGTGAAGGATAGGGAAGTATTAGATTTTATAAAAGAATACCAAAAGCGGCTTTCACCTTATTTTAAATTGGAGCTGGCAGAAATTGGTGAGGGTGGCAGGTATTTTGAAAAGGTAAATAAACAAAACACTGCTGAAATATTTATTGCAATGGACGCAGGTGGTAAAAAGTTTACAAGTGAAGGGTTTGCAGAGTGGTTTAAAGAAAAACGCAGCCTTTCAAAAAATATAACTTTTGTAATAGGTGAGGCAACTGGGTTAACACAGGCAGCACGTAAGGCTGCAACTGAGTTTTTGTCACTTTCTGATATGACATTTTCCTATAAGCTTAGTCTTATGGTAATGGCAGAACAGATATACAGAGCAGTAACCATAATTACTGGGCACCCCTATCACAAGTAGGAGCGTATGATGGATAAGGCGACTAAAGAGCACTTCCGTGAGAAACTTCTTGCTATGAAAAAAGAGTTAATAGAAACTCTTAACAGCAAGTATAATGAAGCATTAGAGCTTGGCTCTGATGGTATTCAAGATACTGCCGATGAGGCATATAATATTTATAATAAAAATATTATGCTTGGCAGAGTTGAAACTGATGCTCTTAAACTAAGACTTGTTGATCAAGCATTACAGCGTATTGAAAATGATACATATGGCGTCTGCATTGAATGTGAAGACGAAATCAGCCCTAAAAGGCTTGAATATGTGCCATTTGCAAGATACTGCACTGAATGCAAAAATGAACTGGAGCAAAAAGGCTTAATTAAAATGTAGATAAGTCTTTTTTAAGGGGCTTATTTTCCCCCTTTTGAATATATAAAACTGCCTTATAATTTTATAAGGCAGCCTTTTATATCCCACCAGTTTTCTCACGTATTATCCCCTTATATAATACGTAAGGGTTCTTATGCCTATTTTTTCCTAAAAATTTATGTTTTTAGTAACTGTTTGTTGCCCTTAAAATTTATATCATACTAATTTACTAGGATATGAAGGTATGTATATGTATGCATATACATTCATACTATTAAAAAAAATTGATTACTTTTATAAAAGAAATATTAGCTTTATTAAAAATAAATCTATTGAACTAAATTTAAAGCCTGTATCCAAGTTAAGTTACCCTTGTAGCTTAATAAAATGCGTTGAGTATATTATAGAAAGATACTTTTTGACAACTAAAATAAGGATAAATAAGAAAAAGTAGCTTACAAGCATTATTAGGCTGATAAAAGACTGTAGAAAAAAGTATTTTTTTTCCACAGTCTGCAATATTATATATTTTTTGCCAATATTAGAATAAAGTATAAAAAGTATTGGTATATGTGCCTTGAAGTTTTATAGTTTCTGGCATAGTAAGCCATTTTTTATACTGAAAAGTATATGGTGGGACATTTTTTGCATCATATCCATATGTTGTAGTAAATGTTTCATCAAAAGGTGGAGTAGCTATAAAAATATCCATCATTTCTGCAAGAGAAATATAGCTTTTTTCATATTCTGCACTGCCTTCTTTATGATTAAATTCATTTACATTATATCGAGTATCTGTAGTTACATTTCTACCAGTTACAAGAACCATTTTTAAGAAATCTTTATATAAGTCATTAAAAGCCATGCCACTTCCAGCTTCAAATGCTCTATAATCTGTATATGGAGAATTAATTAACTTTTGAAGTCCTGCATCGCCAAATCTGTAATAAAAATAACGCATAAAAAGGTATGAATATCCATAGCTTAAATTTTGAGTATTATTTACAAGTGGTATATCCATTTCATATGCAAACATATTTAAAACATAATCACGCATTACATCAGCATAGCCTGTATAATATGCAGTAAGGGTAGATAAACCTTCATTAATATAATAATCCATAAATGGTTCAAAATTTTGCCTTGAACGTACATCAAATAAAGCCATATGGTGAAATTCATGGATTAATGTGGAAATTAAAAGCCTTTTATTTGCTTGAAAATCTGTAGTTTTATATAAAAAATCAGCATTTATATACATAATCTCTGATTCATTAGAATATACACCACTTTGGATTGTTAAATTATTAGCATATTTATCAGCAGTGTAGAAAAAACCTAAAACATTACCACTTATTGGGGTAAATAAAAAGATTATTTTGCCATTATTATCAATATCTGATTCACTGCCGCATTTTTCATGAACCAATAAATATCCCTTTTCAAATTCTGTTTTTATATCATTTAGACGAGTTGTATCTATTTGACTTCTATCTATCCTATCATCTATAAAAAAATAAACATTATTAGATATATCAATACATGTAGCTGTAATTGCTGTTTGAACTTGTGTTGCAGGGTTATTTATTACATATACATTTTTCCATTGAGTGCCAATTTGTATATTTGCAGGCACTGTTTTATAATTTATATTATCATTTTCAGTAATAGGTTTATAATTATTAGCTTTTGCAGTATTATTAAAATCTATCTGCTGTTTTATTATATAACGCATGGTATCATTATCATTATTTATGTTTTTATTTACTGCATTATTTTCAATAAATGCTTTCATAGATACATTAGGTGAGTTATAAATACCTGTAAGTGAGTAGTTAACAGTAGTAGTATCATATGTAGGAGTTTGTGGTATATGGCTTGAAATTGTATAAAGAGATGCATTTTCTGGTGCAGGTGTATCTGATGCTACACTGCCTGAAGATATATCTATTATACTTTCTGTTGGTAATTGAACACTGCCGTTATTACTACTGGAACTGTTGCCATTATTTGTGCTTTGTTTAATAGTTAAATCACCACTACAACCAAAAAGAGTTACAACTATAAATGGTATAAATACTAATCTTTTCATAAATCACCTTCTATATTTTATTGTATATTAAAAAGTAATATATGCAAGGAAAAAGACAATATAAATAAGCCTTAATTAATAATTATTATATTAATTTTATTGCAATATGCATTTTAAAATAGTAAATTGGACTAGGGAGCAAATATGAAAATAGTTTATACATTACTAATTATTTTATTATTATCTATTAACAGTTTTGGAAAAAATAATGGAGAAAGTGAGCATATGTTTTATCTAGAAGTTGATGAAAAAGAATTAGCTTGTGAGTTTGCAGAAAGCAGGGCAGCAGAAGAATTAAAAGAAATATTAAAAAACGGTGCTATCACCATCAATATGGAAAACTATGGTGGTTTTGAAAAGGTAGGCGAGCTTCCTAAAAAATTAACTAAAAATGATGAAAGTATTAGTGCATCTTCTGGTGATATTTTATTATACCAAGGAAAATATATGGTTATAATGTTTGGCAGTAACTCATGGAGCTATACAAGGCTTGGAAAAATTAAAGGACTTAGCAGTAGCGAAATATATAATATATTATCAAAAGCAGGAAATAGTATGAAAGTATATATAAAGTAGATATTAGGAGAGATAATATGAGTGTATATTTTTTTATTAATGATATTCATAATGAAGGCAGTATAACAGTAAAGCAGGCATTACATATTGGGCAAAATTTTTCTCAATATGTGATAAAAAAAGATGATGCAGAATATGAGGAATTTTTAAAAGAAAAGCTTAGTAGTTTTGAATGTATACTACTTGGTATTGAGAAAAAAAGTGCCAGAGGGTTTGAGCTTTCCTATAACAGCACTAAAAAATGCTATATGGTAAGAATTTTGGCACTTTCCAGTGATGATGATTATTTAGCAGCATTTGATTATATAAAAAAGTTATGCAGTTTTTTAGGAAGTTATGAAATAATAACAGATAACAACGAAAAATATACTATTGATAATATACAGTCATACCATTTTGAAGATAATATTAGGCATGATTTAGCAGTAGTATATACTAATCTATTAAAATCAGGCAATGATGATGCTTATTTTGAATTTAAAGGAATTTATAGAAGTGTTACATTAAATACTGATTTTTTAGAAAATGTTATTATAAATGCTGAAAATGTAGTTGAAAAATTTAGTAATTTTGTAACAGGTTTACAGTATATTAATGCATATTCAGCAAAGCAGAAATTTTATGAAGATAAAGAAGGCACTATATTTGGCAGTTATACAATAACAGCAACTGTGCCCACTATTTTACCATTTACACCATGCATAGACTATGAAAACCAAGAAATAGTTAGAGAAGAAGAAGTTAGAAAATGGATAATTAATCTTGTTGTAATAAATGGCAGCCCAGAAGATATGTCAAGTTATGAAAATATAGGGCAGGTTGATTATAATGAATTTATAAAAAGACTACCAAAAGAAAAATATGGCTTTATAGATGCAAAAAATATTTTAGTGCAGCCACTAAATAATGAAGAATTAAGGCAGATTTTAAATGGTTGATTAAGCTTTTATAAAAGTGTAACAGCAATGGGAGAAGTAAAAATGGAAGTAACTTTTTATATTGAAGATAATAAGTATAAAGGGGATATTACAAGAAGACAGATATTAGAAGTGGTAAAGCCTGTTACTCAGTGTGACCATGATGAAGATTATGCATATTTACATGTATATTTAGATAAAAAAATGAACGAAAAACAGCCATTTTTTCTAGGAATTAAGGGAGTAAGTGCCAGGGGTTTTAATTTTTCTTATAATGAAGAAAGAAACAGTTACTGTATCAAATTGCAGCTTCCTTGCAGTTATGATGATTTTCAAGTAGTTTTTGATTTTATAAAAAAACTATGTGCATTTTTAGGAAATAATAAAATAATAACTGGTGATGGAAAAGAATATAGTTCAGAAAAAGACGGATTTAAGGGAGTTTTTAGTTTTGTAAACAGCATTGCTTCTGCTTTAGGAAAAAGTAATGGGCAGGAACATGCAGTAAATGAGATTACCTATATAGAATACTATCCATTTCATAAGCAGATTATATCAAGCTTAAATGAAATGCTGGAAACTATAAGAAAGCATAATAAGACAGTGGAGATTGCAGGTATTAAAAGAGTTGTGGCATTTAATGAACAAATATTGCAAGATATTATAAATTCTAATGACCCGGTGAAAAGTTTTTCAGATTTTTTTACTAATATTCAGAATTTAGATGCATTTTCAGCAAACCAAAAGTTATACAGTGGTAAATATATTGCAACCTACAAATTAAGAGAAAATGAAGCTACAGTGCTTCCTTTTAAGCCAAAATTAAATAAAGATGCAGTATTTAGAGGAAAAATAGAAGATATAAGACATTTTGAAGTAAACCTTATATTTATTGACGGTGATATAAATGATGAAAAAACTCACCATAAAATAGGCAGTATAAAATACCCAGAATTTATTGAAAAACTGCCAAAAGAAAAATATAAATTTATTGATGCAAACCAGATTTTAATAGAAGCTTTAAGCCGTCAAGAAATGGAAAATCTATTACCATAATAAGAGTATTAGGGGCAAGATATGAGTGTAGAGTTTTTTATAGAAGATTTAAAATATAATGGTAATCTTACATTAGGGCAGATGGTAGAAATAGGGCAAAATATTTCTCATTATGATGGCTTTGCTGAATATAGTCATCATAAAATAAAACAATATGTATCTATTTTTTTAGGTCAAGAAAATGTAAGTGCTATGGGCTTTGAACTTTCTTATAAATCTAAGAAAAAAAGCTACTGTATAAAACTAGATATTCCATGCAGCACAGGTGATTTCAAAGTAATATTTGATTATATAAAAAAACTGTGTGCTTTTTTAGGAACAAATAAGGTGCTTACAAAAAAAAGGGAAGAATACAGCCCTGAAAATATTGAAGAATATCCGTATGTAGAGCAAATAATGACTTGCTTGAAACAGACTATGAAAGCTTTTAAAAAACAAAAAGAGCCAGATACCATAGAGTTTTCAGGTATATATAGAGATGCATCATTTAATAAAGAAATATTTACACATATTATGGAATCAAGCAGCCCAGTTGAAAGTTTTTCAGAATATGTAACAAATATTCAGAAAATAAAAGCAGCTACCCCTAGGCAGGAAATACATCTTGGCTCATATATTGGTGTATATACTTTAACTGAAACTGTAAGAACAATTCTTCCATTTAAACCAGCAGTAGATGAAAAAAATAAACAGATTTTCATAAGAGATGATATGATTGATTACTGGGATTTAAATGTAGTTGTAATAGATGGCGACCCTAATAATATAAAATCATATAAAGTATTAGGCAGTATAAGGTATTCAGATTTTATAGCTAAGCTTCCAAAAGATAAGTATTCCTTTATTGATGCAAGCTATATTTTAGTGGAAGGGTTAAATAGAGAAGAAATTGAAAATTTACTAAAGTAATGAAAGCTTATGAACAAATTAAATAATGCTGAAATAATAATATCTGAAAGCAATCAGGCAATTTTATATAGAGAGCAAAAGAAATACAGTAAAGCATATAAATGTATAGAAAAAGTAATAAAGCTTGGCAGAAATGACGGCTGGGTATATTCTGAAGCAGGGCTTAACCTTTATGAGCTTGAAAAGTATGAAAAAGCACTAGATAATTTTGAAAAAGCAATAAATCTCGGAAAGAATGAAAGCTGGATATATTATTATTCTTTTTGGAGTGCTGGAAGTTTAGGTTATAAGGAAAAAGCACAGGAATTTATTGAAAAAGGACTTATATTATACCCAGATGATGTAGACTTAAATTTTTCAGCAGGGCTATATTATGAATCTATTAAAGAATATAAAAAAGCATTAACATATTTAGATAAATTAAATGATGATTATGATGATAAGTACACTTTATATTTAACCCTTGGTATTTGTAATGAGAAATCAGGCAAATACGATATAGCTTCAGATTATTATCAAAAAGCTAAATCCATTAATGACTGCCAGGAAATTAGAAAAAAAATTTCTACATTGAAAAAAAAGAGAATTTTCTTATTTATTATTGAAATATTATTAGTTGTTTTTATAGTAAAAATTATACTGGAAATAATTTTTTAACTTTTCTATTAACTAGATATAAAAAAGCAGGCTTTTACACCTGCTTTGTTTACTTTTAATATAATATTACATATACAATTTGTGGGCCATGCACCCCTAAAACTACTTTAAATTCAATATCGGCAGTTCGTGATGGGCCTGCAATAAATAAAATATTAGTAGGAAGTTTATTGTTATTATCTTTTTTATAAGCTTCTAAAGTAGTAGCCAAATTTTCTTTAATATTTTCTTTTTTCAAAAGAACTATATTATATTTTGTTATTAAAGATAAAAGCCTTGGCTGGTCGCTGCTTGAAGCAACAGAGAAAATGCCAAGATTACTTACTCCGTAATTTGCTTCAAATATACCACATTCCACTTGGAAAAGCGTATCTCTTAATTCATCAACAGGCTTATTGTAAATTATTTTTTCCTGATTAATATTTATATTTTCTAATGATACAGGTAAAAGAACCTGTTTAATGTTTTCTTTTTCAAGAATACTTTTAATAGTGTTTTCAAGCTCATCTTTAGAACTTTCTATTAATATTGCCTTATTAACTTCCTGTCCTCTTTTATATTCACTTAAAATATCTTTTTCAATAGGCTTTAAAATATCAGTATAAACACCCTTATCACTTTGCAGTGGGTTTTTCTTTAAAGCTTCTTGAACATTATTTAATATAGTTTCTTTACTCATATTTCACCCCTTCCATATTTTTTACTTTACTTTGAAAAGAGGCGTCCATTTTAGGATATGCCCTGCAGCTTGTCCACTGTTTTAAACCACTAATAAATGGAGCAAAAGGCTTACCAAGTGGTGCAAATTTATCTATAAACCACATAAGACGATGCCATTTTTTAGGGTTAATAGTCATATTAGTAAACATTTCAATATTTCTTTTTTCTGCCCCGTTTGAATGAATATTTTGAATGCCTAAAATAGTGCTATCTTTATTATCTTTTACTTTTTCATTACGTAAATCCCTTATCATATCTGTAAGTGGTATTTTTACAGGGCAAACTTCTGCGCAGTTGCCACAAAGGGAGCATAAGTTTAAAGTATAGCCATACTTATCTATACCAAAAAGTAATGGAGATATAACTTCACCAATAGGGCCAGGATATGTAGCACCATAAGCATGGCCGCCTATTTTATGGTATACTGGGCAGTGGTTCATACATGTTCCACAGCGTATGCATCTTAAAGAACCAGCATATCTTTTTTTAGATAATATATTACTTCTGCCATTATCTAACAATACCACATGGACTTCTTTTGGACCATCTAAATCACCATCTTTTCTAGGGGAAGAAATAATATTATTGTAAGTTGTAACACTTTGCCCAGTAGCAGAAGGAATTAATAGTGTATTTAAAAGCACTGCATTATCAAATGTTTCTACTATTTTTTCAATACCACATATAGCCACATGGATATCTGATACAGTAGTGCTCATTCTGCCATTTCCTTCGTTTTCTAAAAGCCAGATAGCACCCTCATCAGCAATAGCAAAATTAACACCTGATAACCCCATTTTTAACTGGTGGAACTCATCACGTAAATATGTTCTTGCAACACGGTTTAAGTCTTCAATTTCAGTATATTTTTCCACATGAAGATGTTTTTCAAATATTTCGCCAACTTCAAAACGGTTTTTATGAATAGCAGGCACAACAATATGAACAGGTGGTTCACCAATAAGCTGAATAATAACTTCACCTAAGTCTGTTTCAATAGCTTTTATCCCTTTCTTTTCAAGGTAATGGTTTAAGCCTATCTCTTCACTGGCCATAGACTTACCCTTTAATATTTTATTAACATTATTTTCTTTTGCAATATTTAGGATAATCTCATTAGCTTCATCATTATTGCTTGCCCAGTGGACTTTTATGCCATTTGCTGTGGCGTTTTTTTCAAACTTTTCTAAAAGTTCAGGTAGGTGAGAAAGGGCATACTGTTTTACTTTTTTACCTTCCTCTCTTAATGCCTCCCAGTCGCCATATCTTTCTGATATAAGTTTTTTCCTGTTACCTTGCAGCTGATACATAACGTATTCAAGGTTTTTATTTAATTGTTTATCATTAACTTTTTCATGTATTAATTGCCTTGGGTTCATATACAGCTCCTATGCAATACCAATTCGTTTTGCTAAAAATTCAAAAAGATACATGGTTTTTACTTTAGCATTACATTTTTCTATTGCACCAGAAATATTTAATAAGCAGCCACCATCACCTGTAATTAAATATTCTACATTTTGGTTTAAAATATCCTGCACTTTACTTTCAACCATAGCTTTACTAATTTCTGGTTCTTTCACACTAAATGTGCCACCAAAACCACAGCATGTGTTTTCTTTTTCAAGTTCAATTAATTCTACATTACTAAGGCTTTTAAGCAATGCTTTAGAAGAAGCAACACTTTTTGAAACTCGTAAAGAATGGCAGTTTGAATGCCACGTAACTTTTACAGGGTTTCCTTTATCTTCCAGCTTTACATTTAATTCTTTATGCAGAAAATCACTTAATTCATACACTCTTTTACAAAACTCTCTTGCCATATTTTCATGTTCTGTGCCTTCAAAAAGTGTAAGGTAATCATGTTTCATCATACCAGCACAAGAACCAGATGGCACAATAACAGGGTATGGTTCATTAAAAAGCTGCATATGGTAAAGAGCTGTTTTTTTGGTCTCTTCATAATAGCCATTATTAAAACTTGGCTGACCACAGCATGTCTGGTCTTTTTTATAAATTACTTCCACCCCATAATGCTGTAAAAGTTTAATAGAGCATACAAGGCTTTCAGAAAACGCTGCTGAGCCTATGCATGTTCCAAAAAAATATACTTTCATCTTACAACCTCATATTTTTATAATAAAAACATTGCCACAATTATTGCAACAATGCAATATATAAAACTTGGGGTAATGTTATATGTTAAAAGTTTATGCTCTCCCTTACCTATTAAACCGACAGTTGCACAAACTGCTACAATATTATTTATACATATCATATTACCAGCTGCACCACCAACATTTTGTAATGCCATAATCACTTGAGTTTTTAAACCAACAAGTGAAGCTGCTTCATATTGCAGTGGAGCAAAAAGAATGTTTGATACTGTGTTAGAACCAGAGAAAAACGCACCTAATACACCAATAAATGGAGCAACAAAAGTATAAGATTCCCCAGAAATATTTGCAAAAAATGTAGCCATCATTCTAAGCATAGAATCATAACTTTGTGGGTTATTATCTGTATTTAATATAAGCTGCACAAGACCAACACCAGCACAAAGCGGGATAATAGCAGCACTAACCTGCTTAAATGTTAAATTCCACGCTTTTTTAACTTCATCTTTACTCATTTTATGTATGAAAATCGTAAGAATAGCCACTAAAATAAAAGGTATAATACCCGGAAGATAAGCGTATGAAAAACTGTAAGCTGTTTTTTCTACACCAAAAATCGGCGGAAAATTAAGTGTCATTGCAACAAGTTTTTGTTTTAAGCCTATTTCTGGTATTCTTGTTAAAACTAATATTAAAGAGATAATAAGATATGGAACCCATGCAACAAAAACATGTATATTTTTGTTGCTGTAATCTTTTTGAGCACTTTGAGAACCAATCCATGATGAATCCCATTTAGAAGTTTCTTCAAAATCCCATACTGTTTTAGGTGTTAAAAAGCCTACTTTTGCACTTAAAACTAAAATCCCTAAACATACTAAACCACCAATTAATGATGGTATTTCATAACCACCAAATTTTGCAATTAATAAGTATGGAATAATAAACACAATAGATGCAAAAATTGAAAATGGTATAATAGGTAATGCATCTTTAAAACTTTTATTTTTACCGAAAAATTTTGTAAGCATAAATACTACAAGTGTAGGTATAAACATGGCACCAAATGAGTGGATAAGAGCAGTATATACCGTAACATCTTGAATATAAGCTGATATTTCACCTTTATCTACAAGGCTTGCAATTGATGTTTGAATACCGTTTGTAGGTGTTCCAACTGCACCAAAACTAACAGGGCTTGAGTTTAATATTAATGTACTCATAGCAGCGGCAAGGGCAGGAAAGCCAAGACCAACAAGAAGTGGGGCAGCAAGAGCAGCAGGTGTTCCAAAGCCTGAAGCACCCTCAATAAATGCACCAAATGCCCAGCCTATAATAATTACTTGAACGCGTCTGTCTTTTGATATGGAACTAAATGCATGGTTAATAGAATCCATACCACCACTGAATTTTAATGTATTTAAAATTAAAATAGCACCAAAGACTATTACTAAAATATCAAATGCCTTTAAAAAACCGAAAAGAACATATGCTGCTACATTTATAATATTCATTTTCCAGAAAAATAATGCTATAAGAACAGCTAAAAATAAAGCAGTGCTTAAAGATATTTTTGAAGATTTTTTAAAGCCAATCATCATTACAAGTATAATTATAATTGGTAAAAATGATAAAATTGTATACATTATATGCACCCCCAATATTTTTTATGTTTATAAGCTATATAATAGAACTGTTTTCTAAATTAATCAAGCTTTATAATTTATTATTTACATATTTTTTCAATATTATAAATATTATATGTGTTCTCTGTTATTATAAAAGCGTTATATTATTACAAAAAATATATGTATTATAAGAAGTAAATATTACTGTGAAAAATATATAAAAATTTTATAATATAATTCTATAAATTTATATATTTATTTTTGATATTATCAAAAAACCTTTAAAATATTAGATATTGCTAAAAATATTATATTCTAGTATGCTGCTTAAAAATATATAAAAAAACATGTGGTGTGTTATGAAAATTTTATTAATACCTTTTTTTATTGTGTCTTTTTTTACTGCTGCAAAAGCTGCCATTATGGAAAAATGCTCATATGAAACTGATGATTTATGGATAAAGATTATTAACTTATGTGAAGAAGGTGAGATGTCCTGTGATAAAATGGTATATATTGGGCTTAATAAAAAAACAGGTGATTATATTACATTAAGTGGAAAATCTGTTATTTCTAAAAGTGATTATAGTTTTTTATATTATGAGTTTATAAATAATGATACTAAATATTTAGTAAAACGAGATAATTTTTTAGAAGTTTGGAATAATGGTAAAGTAATACTTTCTAAAGAGTTAAAAAGCTGCTATTAATTTTAAATATAAATTATTTTCTATTTACAAATATATATTTTTAGTGCAATATTTACTTAAAATTTAATTTGTGGAGCAAATTATAAATGAGTATTGCAAATATTTTAAGCACTAGAAAGCCTTCTATTTCCTTTGAGTTTTTTCCACCAAAAACTTTAGCTATTGAAAAAGTGCTTTTTGATACAATAGATTCTTTACATGAAGAACATGCAGATTTTTCTTCAGTTACTTTTGGAGCAGGTGGCTCTACTGCTGATAAAACTTTTGACTGGATAAAATATATTAAAGATACATGCAGTTATGAAACTATGATGCATATTACATGTGTTGGTTTTAATAAAGCAACACTTGATGGCATACTTGATAAATTGGAGCAAGCAGGTATTGAAAATGTGCTTGCTTTACGTGGTGATTTACCAAAAGATACAAATATGCCAGCAGGGGATTTTAAATATGCTTCTGATTTAGTTAAATATATTGCAGCAAGAAATAAATTTTGTATTGGGGTGGCAGGTTACCCTGAAAAACACCCAGAATCGAAAGATTTTGAAGAAGATATTAAAATGCTTAAACATAAAGTGGATATGGGTGCATCATTTATTATTACACAGCTTTTTTTCAATAACGAATATTTTTACAGGTTTAGGGAACGTTGTGAAAAAGCTGGTATTAATGTGCCTATTGTTGCAGGTATTATGCCTATTATAAACTATTCTCAAATTGAAAGATTTCAAGTTATGTGCTCAAGCCATATACCTAGTGAATTAATTAAAAGTATGGAAGGCAAAAGCGAAGAAGATGTGGCAAAAATAGGTATTGATTATGCAGTTAATCAGTGCGAAGATTTAGTAGCAAACGGAACAGCAGGGCTTCATTTCTATACTTTAAACCGTTCTACTGCTACTAAAAAGATATTAGATAAACTTCATTTTTTATAAAAAAATAGTGGGTTTTTATACCCACTATATCTATTAGTATTTACGCATTCTGTACGCAAAAAATATAATAAACACACCTACTGCAATAAATGTAATCCCTAAAATAAAGCTTATGTATATAGAAACAATTTTAGGAAAGGCAGCAATTAATAAAGCGAGGGCAATACCTAAAACACCACCAGTTAAAATAGGCTTATAGTTTGGATTATCACCTTTTTTAAATTCAATAGCTGTTATAATAGCTGTGGCAGATTTTAAAGCTATCCAAAAACCAATAAGCAGTGGCACAAAGTTTTTTAAAGCTTCAGCACTGCTTAAAAGTAAAATAGCAATAATAATTGAAACAGCACCTTCTATTAAATAGTAAACAGAGCCTTTAAACTCTTTCATGGAACGGTATAATGTAATATTAAATATACCTGTAATTATCATAATAATACTGATAAATACAGCAAAAGCAGCCATAGTCCCTTCAGGGTTTGCAATGATTATACCACCAAAAATTATTAAAAGAACTGAAAATATAATAGTTGAAATATAATTAAAATTATTCATATGTCACCTTAAAAATGGTATGAAAAACCAACTGTATATTTAAACCTTTGAGTATCAAGTTTATCAGAAACAGCACCAATTCCTGAAATATTTAAGTTTATATTTGGCACTTGTGAATAAGTGTATCTAAACTCAAAAAAAGCACCCCATCTGCCATCTTTTGTAAAAAGATATTCCAGTCCTGCAAAAGCATCAACTCCCATTAACTGGGCAGACTGGCTGCCTTGAGCACCGTAAGCTAAACTATTATATGTGCCACCTGTAATATCAAATGTGGCAAAATTATAAGAAAAACCAACACCAATCCAAGCATTTACCACATTAGAAGATGTCATATAAGCAAGGTTTAATGCAAGTGGTGCCATATGTGCTTTACCTTTTATACCGTTTTTTGTAGTAAAATCTCCACCAACGTAATCAGCACTAACGCCAATGGATACATTACCCCAAAATTTATTAAATATATTGTAGTATATAAAGCCACCACCACCGGGAGATAAATCACCCCATTCCTTTCCTATATAATCAGATAAATGACCATATAAACCAACCATACCATATCGGTCTGCATAGCCTATGTTATAAGGCTTATTAGTTCTGTCATCTGCATAGGAAAAATTAGCAGCAAATAAAAATAATAATATAAAAAGTATAAATTTTTTCATCAATATATATTAATCCTCTATTAAATCAGCAGGGTCAATAGGGTATTTTCCTGTAAAGCATGCAAAGCAAAAATTATGGTCTTTCAAAACGCTTTTCATACCTTCTAAAGAGATATAACCCAATGAATCAGCCCCTATGAATTTTCTAATTTCTTCTTCTGTATGTGTATTTGAGATTAACTCTTTTTTCGTAGGTGTATCAATACCATAATAACAAGGGTAACTTGTTGGTGGTGCTGATATTCTCATGTGTATTTCTTTTGCTCCAGCATCTCTAAGTAACTTAACTATTTTTTTACTTGTTGTGCCACGAACAATAGAGTCATCTATTACTACAATACGTTTATCTTTTATAATACTTTTAACTGGGTTTAATTTAACTTTTACACCAAAATCTCGTATATTTTGAGATGGTTCAATAAAAGTTCTTCCAACATAATGGTTTCTAATAATACCCATTTCAAAAGGAATTTTACTTTCTTCAGAATAACCAATTGTGGCAGTAATACCAGAATCAGGCACTGGTATTACAATATCAGCTTCCACTGGGCATTCTTTTGCAAGCATTCTGCCAAAATCTTTACGAACCTCATAAACAGACTGACCAAACATAAAAGAATCAGGGCGCGCAAAATAAACATGTTCAAATACACATGGGGCAGGGTTTTCGTTTTTGCCACTAGGAAAAACTGACCTAACACCAGATGCATCAACAATAACCATTTCCCCCGGTTCTACTTCCCTAATAAAATGAGCATCTATTAAATCAAGAGCTACAGTTTCGCTGACAAATACATAACCATCTTTCATCATACCCATAGCAAGTGGACGAACACCGTGTGGGTCGCGCATAGCAATTAATTTGTTATCTGCCATAAACACCATAGAATACGAACCAGTAATTTCTTTCATAACATTTGAAAGGGCAGTAACTAAATCTTCATTTTTTAATCTTTTTGCAAGCAGATGCATAATTGTTTCAGAATCTGTTCCTGTTGAAAATATTGAGCCTTCTTTTATAAGCTGTTTTCTTATTTTAAAGGCATTTACTAAGTTTCCGTTATATGCAAGAGCACAGTCACCAATAGGCAGTTCTGCAATAACTGGCTGTAAATTTCTTGCTGAAAAAATACCATCAGTAGGGTATCTGTTATGACCTATGGCAATTTTACCAGTTAATTTTTTAAGACGTTTTTTAGTATAAACATCAGCCACAAGCCCTTCACGTTTTTCACTGTGGATATGCTCTCCATCATAAGCTGCAATACCAGTTCCCTGCTGACCTCTATGCTGCAAAGCATATAAGCAAAGATAAACAAGTTTTGCTGCCTCATGGTTACCATAAACACCAGCGATGGCACATTCATCGTGAAATTTATCAAGACTATCAGTCATTATAACACCTGCTTAAATAAGATTTACTCCCCTTATATCATAAGCTTATATAAATGTCATTAATTTTATAAAAAATAATTGATTTTTTACATAATTAGTAGTAGTTAAGAAAAAAAATCATTTTCGGTATATTATGGCATTAATAAAAAATAAAAAACTTGCTCTAACTCTTTTTTGCATTATAGCCTTATACTCAACATGGGGAGTAGTTTATTTAAGTATTAAATTTGCACTAGCCTCATTTCCTCCAGTTTTACTTTCAGGTATCCGTTATGTATCTGCTGGCAGTGTATTTTTATTATTTTCTTTTTTTATAAAAAAAGACAGGGTGCTTCCTACAAAATCTCAAATGACTACAATATTTTTTGCCTCCCTTATGATGATAGTAATAGGTGGAGCATTTCTTAATATTTCAGGTAAATATATTAATTCTGGGACAATTGCTTTAATAATGGGTTCTATTCCATTATGGATGGTAATTGTAAGCTGGCTTTTAGGCTATGATACAAAGCCTTCCCTTTCTGTAACTGTTGGTTTAATAGGTGGTTTTTTAGGTGTTGGAGTGCTGGCAGTATCTACTGGTGTGCATGGTGGCATTAATGCTGTTATGGGTATTATTACATTATTTATATCTATGGCAGGCTGGGTGGCAGGCTCTATTTATTTAAAACGCAGGCATTCTAATATGTATATGATAAAAAGTCTTGGACTTCAAATGGTAACAGGTGGCTTAATTATGGTTATTCTTGCCTTTTTAATAGGGGAAGTTAATGGTTTTAATATCCATGATGTTACATTAAAAGCCTTTTTAAGCACATTACACTTAATATTTTTTGGTTCAATTGTAGGTTATACATGTTATGTATGGTTATTATATAATACTCCAACTCATATTGCCATATCATATGCTTATGTTGAGCCAATAGTAGCTGTAATTGTTGGTGCATTATTTGGTGGGGAAGCTATTAATAATGTAACGATTTTTGCATGTATTTTCATAATAATATCAGTATTTTTTGTAATTAGAGATAAAGGTAAAAGTAAAAATTAATAATATTTTTGAACAAAATAATATTTATACTGTCTAGCATATATAATGGGGAATAGTAATGAATGATAAACAAGTGATTGAAAGGGTTTTAGATGGGGATAGTAGTGCTTTTGAAATATTAATTTTAAAGTATCAGTCCCAGATTTTTTATACTGCATTAAACATTGTAAAAAATAAAGAATATGCAGAAGATATTTGCCAAGATGCTTTTTTAAAAGCTTATGAAAAGCTGGATACATTACAGGATAGAGAGCATTTTTATTCATGGCTTAAAAGAATAGCAGTTAATCTTTCTTTAAACCATTATGAAAGAGATAAACGAATGGTTGATGTTGAAGACGAAGAAGATGATGTTAACTACTTTGAAAGAATAACAACAGGGGAATGCCCTGAAGATTTCATCATAAAAGATGAACTTAGAAAATACGTTAGATTTTTCGTAGATGCATTACCAGAAAGACTTAGAACTGTTGTTATTTTAAGAGAAGTGGAAGATTTAAGCTATGAAGAAATATCTGATATGCTTCATATTCCACTTGGAACAGTTAGAAGCAGGCTTTTTAATGCCAGGCAGATTGTAAAAGAAAGGCTTATTAAGCAGGGCTTAACAGATGAAGTAATTATGGAGGCAAAGTAATATGAACAGCAAAAATAATAATAAGTGTTTTAATATTCAACCTCTTTTATATGCTTATGTAGATAATGAGCTTAAAGATGAACAGTTTGATGAAGTTTCTGCTCATTTATCTGAATGTGCCCATTGTAGAAATACTATTGCAAATATATATAAAGTAAAAGACATGGTTAAAATGTCATATATGCCAAAAGAAGAAGTAGATTTTTCTAAAAAAATAATGGCAAATATTCAGTTTAATAATAAATACAGCAAAAATAGTAAAAGTAAAATAAATAAACCATATGAAAAAGTTACATCTATTTCAAAAATGGTAGTAGGTAAATTAGTATACGTTTCTGCAGTAGCTGCTATTATTGTTTTTGTAATAGGTGCAACAGTTACTTATTTTGAGAAAACAAAGCCGGTTTCTGCTGAAGTTGTAGCACAAACTTATGATAAATATGAAGAATATGTTATGGAGCACTATGCTAACTCATACTCTGGTCCTACAGCTCAGGCATCGGTTTTATCGGTTAATTTTGAAAAATGAAAAAATTTTTAGTTATGTTTATATTGCTTTTTGCTCTGCAAGCAAATGTATATGCAGGGCAGAAAGCTATAGTATTTAAATTTTTAAATCAAGATAGATATGAAGTATATATGAATATGCAGGAAGATTATCGTAATGATGCTTCCATGCTTGGTTCTATTTCACGTCAGCTTTTACGTGGTTTTTTTTCAGTAGATAGAATTCCATCTAAGTATTATAATGTTGTTAAATCTGATAATATTTCATATTTTGGTTTTAATATTTCCCAGTATGTAATATCCCCTAAAAATAAAGACAGGTTTAAATCTATTTTATGGCTTGATGATAAGGAACATATTGTAAAGCTTGAAGTTTTTGATAATACAGATACTTTAATGTTTGCCTTTAGTGGCTTTGATTTTGTTGATGGTGCAATGCATGGTTATGAATACAAAGAACACTTAAAAAATGGCTTTAGAAAAGGCAGACGTGGTCATATTGATGCTAAATTCAAGTTTTGGGATACCCCTGAATTTTATAAAGGATTTAGCCACTTCCACACAACAGTTTTTAATGAGCATGTTATAGATTTATCATTCGAAGATGGTGTTAATAGATTTTCTGTATTTATAAAACCTGCTATGAGTAATATAGCAGCAGTAAATAAAATTGTTTATGGCAATTATTTATTTTCAAGAGTTATTGATGATACAGAATATACAGTTTATGGAACCATATCTTTTGGGTTAATGGAAGAAATTGTGAATACAATCCATAGAAATAAAGAAAAGATAGTTGATATGGCTTCATCTGGGCATATATTAACATCAGAGATTATAAACAAATAAAGGTAGTGGATAGAAATACTTTATCAAGGAGGAAATTATTTTGATGAAAAAAATATTTCTATTAGTATGTGTTATGGCATTATTAAGTGTAAACGCTTATGCTATGCCAGAAAGTTTTGCACCAGTTGTAAAAAAAGCAGCTCCAAGTGTTGTAAATATTAGCACAACAAAAACGGTAACTCGTCAAATAGACCCATTTTTTGATGATTTTTTTGGTGGTTTTTTCGGTGGTAATCCCCATGGCGATGGTGGTGGTCAAAAATTTAAATCTTCGGCATTAGGCTCAGGGTTTATTATTGACATGAATGGATATATTGTTACAAATAACCATGTAATTGAAGGGGCAGAAGAGATTATTGTAAAACTACAAGACGAAAGAGAATTTAAAGCAAGTGTTGTAGGAACAGACCCTTTAACAGATTTAGCACTTTTAAAAATAGATACCAAAGGTGCATCTATTACACCTATTTTATTAGGTAATTCTGATAGTGCAGAAATTGGTGACTGGGTTGTGGCAATTGGTAACCCATTAGGTCTTGGTGGAACGGTAACAGCAGGTATTTTATCAGCTAAAGGCAGAGTGTTAGGTGATGGACCGTATGATAATTTTATCCAAACAGATGTTTCTATTAACCCAGGTAACTCTGGCGGCCCACTTATTAATATGAATGGTGAAGTTATAGGTATTAATACGGCAATTATCCAGTCTGCCCAAGGGCTTGGGTTTGCTGTGCCTGTAAATATGCTTAAAAATATTATCCCAAAATTAAAACAGGGTAAAGTTACTAGAGGCTGGATAGGTGTAACTCTGCAGCCACTTGATGAAAAACTTGCTAAATCTTTTGGTTTAAATGATACAAAAGGCGTATTAATTGCTGATGTTTCCCCAGGTGAACCAGGTGATAAAGCAGGGCTTAAAGCAGGTGATATTGTAATTGCAGTTGATGGTAAAAAAGCAGATGATTCAAGAACATTAGTTGGTATTATTGGTTCAAAAAGCCCTAATGATAAAGTAGTGCTTACTATTATTAGAGATGGTAACCAAAGAAATATTACTGTAACACTAGGTGAGAGACCAGTGGAAGGTCAAATTGCCAGCAATTATGGTGATAAAAAACAGGAAAAACGTGCAGGAGATATTACTGTAACATCATTAAGTAATGAAGATGCAAGGAGTCTTGGAGTATCTAGTGGTGTTGTTATTACAGATATTGATACAAAATCAAATGCTTATGGTGCAGGTTTAAGAAAAGGCGATGTAATTGTTTGGGTTAATAGAAAATCTATTGCAAACCCTAATGAATTTTATGAGGCTTATAATAAAGTGAAAAAAGGCGATTTAGTAGCCTTTAAAATCCTTTCCCGCAGTGGTTCAAGGTTTATAGCATTTAATAAGTAATATATCTATAATATTAACTTAAAATACATGGAAGTCATTTTTATGACTTCCATTTTTTTATTTATGGTATATGATATAGTATATGTGGGTGAAAATATGAATGTAAATAACATACAAAATAATGCTATAAATAATGTGTTAAATAATAAATCTAAAATTTCTAAAATATATGAAATTAAAAATAATTCAGATATTTATAAGAAAACTATAAAAGATGATTTTAATATAGATAACCCGTATAATTTTAAAAATATTCAAGAAATACCACAAAGTAATAATGATTATAATGGTAATATTTTCCAAACATTATTGTTTTATTCATCATTACAGCAAAAGCCTTCTTTAGTTGAAAAAGAGCAGGTAGCTGATAACCAAAAAAATATGGAAAAACAAGTAGATAAGCAATTAAATGATGAAAAAAAACAAAATCATACACAAAATTTTATTTCTTTTTTAAATGAAAAATAAGACATGCTAGTAATAAAAAATATAAGGTTTAATGTAATAAAATTTAGGGAAATATAAATGATAATTAAAGCAGGTATAGAATCTATAGAAACCGTGTTAAATCTTGCTGTTAAGCTGTATGCTGATAGTTCATATAATAGTCTACAAAAAGAATTTCAGCATATTTTATTAAATGATGATAAAGCTGTATTTTTGTATAATGTTACAGAAAAAACATTAGGCTTTGCATACTGTAGTCTAAGATATGACTATGTAGAGGGCTCATCATCAAGTTCTGTAGGTTATTTAGAAGGTATATATATTGATGAGAAATATAGAAAAAAGGTTATGCAAAAGAGATTTTAAAAGAGTGTGAAAAGTGGTCATTAAATAATAAATGTAATGAATTTGCCAGTGACTGCCAGTTAGATAATATTGATAGCAGGCTTTTTCATGAAAAAACAGGGTTTAAAATAGCAGGTGAAATTATTTGTTTTATAAAAAATATATAGTATTATTCTAAAAATGCACTCTAAAAGTAGTGCCAGTTTTACCGTCGCTTTCCACTTCTATTTTCCAGTGGTGTGCATCTGCAATATTTTTTACAATAGAAAGCCCAAGCCCAGCACCACCTGTATTTCTATTTCTTGATTTTTCTACTCTGTAAAACCTTTCAAATATTTTTTCTTTATCATCATCTGTTAAGCCAACCCCAGTATCCCTTACTTCAAAAACTGCATGGTCGTCTTTATGCATATAAGTTTTAACTGTTACTTTACCACTATCAGTATATTTTAATGCATTAGATATTATATTTATTACAAGCTGTTTTAATTTATCTTCCTGAGCTTTTACAATAATACCTTTTTTAAGCTGCACAACAAGTGCAATATGTTTTCTCTGAAATGCTGCTTCAAAAGTAGTGCATACATTTTCAACTACATTAGCAAGTTTTACATCTTTTATAATAGGTATAAAATCACTTGATTCTATTGCTGAAATATTTTCCAACTCTGCTACTAAACTTGTAAGGCGTATTACTTCCTGTAATATACCGTCTAATCTTTCTTGAGTTGGTTCAAATATACCGTCTATTATTGCTTCTAACTGGTTTTGTAATACATTAAGCGGCGTTCTTAATTCGTGAGATATATTTGATGCCAGCTGTTTTCTTAAATCTTCCTGCTGAGCAAGGGATTTCCTTAACCTGTCAATAGATGCAGAAAGCTTTATAATTTCCAATGATGATGATGGAGCACGTATTTCTGTATGCAAATCACCTTTTATCATATTTTCTGCTGATTTTTGAAGATATGAAATAGGTGTGGAAAGCATAGATGAAAGTATCATAATAAACGGCAGTAAAATCAATAAAGAAGCAAGTAATGAAATAAGAATATATGTATATACTTCTTCTTTAAAATGCATATCGTTTGGTGTATATATTTTATCAGTAAACTGCCCAATATATACTTTACCCTGCATTTGATTATGAAAGTTTACTGGGTAAATATTTCGCCAGTATCTGTATGATGTATCAGGGCTGTTACCTATAATATGTTCAGAAGTCCATATAAGCTCGCCATTATTATCTATTAAAGTAAAATAACAGCCTTCTTTCATGGCAAGTTTGGCAAGTTCATTGCCATTAAAGCCTTTCCATGATTTATGTTCGGCATAGTATGTTTCAAGACGAGATACTATTAAATCAAAAATTTTACTTTGCTCTGCCCACTTATAATCATAAAAACAGTTCTCCACTGTATTTCTTAATAAAAAGGAGAGCAAAGTTAATGATACTAAAAGCACAAGCAGAAAAAGCAACAAAAACTGCTTTTTAATGCTTAATCTCATGCTTTTGTCCCAGCAAACTTATAACCAACACCATATTGTGTAACAATATATTTAGGTGTTTTAGGATTATCCTCAATTTTTTGACGTAAGTTTTTTATGTGAGAATCAACTGCTCTATCATAACCATCATACTTAGCACCTATTGCTCCTTCTATTAAATCCTCCCGGGAGAAATATCTGCCAGCATTTTGAGCTAAAAATTTAAGCAGCTTATACTCATTAGGTGTAAGAGTAATCTCTACATCATTTTTCTTAACTGTCCTTGAGTTAAAGTCAATAGAAAGCCCATCATTATACTGCACTGCACTATTTTCACTAAAAAGCCCTGCACGGCGTAGCACAGCTTTTACCCTAGCCACAAGCTCCCTAGGGGAAACTGGCTTAATAAGGTAATCATCTGCACCAGTGTTTAATACGTTCACTTTAGAATCTTCACTACTTTTGGCAGTTAACACAATTATAGGAACATCACTTGTTTTCCTAACCATTTTACAAATCTCTTCCCCAGACATATCAGGAAGCATAAGGTCAAGAATAATCAAATTAAATGTTTTCTCATTTAAAATGTTAACAGCAGCAGAGCCTAAAATAGCAAAGGATGCATTAAACCCTTCCTTTTCAAGGTAGGATTTGATGGTTTCTGCAACTTTAATTTCGTCTTCAATAATTAGTATATTAATTTTATCACTCATAAATTATATATACTATTTTTTTTTCTACTTGACAAGTATTACTTTTAGATTTATATATCATCATATAATGATATGATGAAATGATGTTATGATGTTATGAAATTATGTAAAGGGAGTAAAAAAATGGGTGATGATGGGAAAATAATTGATGCAGAAGCAGTGCAGGCAGCAAAAGACGGGCTGCCATCGGAATATTCCATAGTATCTTTAGAGCTTTTTTATAAAGTATTTGCTGATACTACAAGAATAAAAATACTGTTTGCTTTAAAGGAAGTAGAATTATGTGTTTACGATATATGTGCAGCATTATCATTAAAGCAGTCTACAGTATCACAGCAGCTTAGGTTTTTAAGGCAGACAGGTATTGTAAAATCAAGACAGGAAGGTAAAAACGTATATTACAGCCTAGATGATGACCACATTACTGGTGTTTTACTTATGGGTTTAGAACATATTAATGAAAAGAGGTAATAATGAAAAAATATACATTAAATAATTTAGACTGCCCAATGTGTGCTGCCAAAATAGAGGCAGGTATTAAAGATTTAAGCTGTGTTAAAGATGCTAAAGTGGTTTTTGCTACAAAAACTTTATTAATAGATACTGATAATATTGAAAAAGTCCAGTCTACTATTGATAATATTGAAAATGGTGTAACACTTACAGAACATAAAAAAAATGAAGAACAGGAATTTAATGTAAAAAAAGAGATAGTTATTTTATTTATTTTACTTGCTGCATTTATTGCTGGTATATTTTTAAAGCATACTTTTACTGAAGCGCCTTTAAGTTATATTAGTTATGGAATATTAATAATAGTTTACTTTGCAGCAGGTATAGATGTTATAAAATTATCATTAAAAAATATAATCCATGGCAAAATATTTGATGAAAATTTTTTAATGACTTTTGCTACAATTGCAGCCTGGGCAATAGGAAGTTATGAAGAAGCCGTTGGAGTTATGATATTTTATAGAGCCGGGGAGTTTTTTCAAGACTTAGCAGTTCATAGAAGCAGGCGTTCTATAAAATCACTTCTTGAAATTCGCCCAGATTATGCCGTTGCTTTAAGGGATAATAAGGAAGTAACAGTTCACCCAGATGAAGTTGCAGTTGGAGAGATAATTGTTATAAAAGCAGGGGAGAAAATAGCTTTAGATGGTATAGTAATTGATGGTAAAACAACTCTTGATACAAGAGCATTAACTGGAGAATCTGTGCCAAGAAGTGTTGAAAAAGGTGATAAAGTTTTATCTGGCATGGTAAGTTTAACAGGTATAATAAAAGTGCAGGTTGAAAAATCTTTTGCCGAAAGTTCTGCATCTAAAATATTAGATATGGTTGAAAATGCAGCAGCTAATAAAGCAAAAACTGAAAATTTTATTACTAAATTTGCTTTTTACTATACACCATTAGTATTTTTTATTGCTTTAATGATAGCTTTACTGCCACCACTTTTTAATATGGGAAGTTTTCAAGAATGGTTATATAGAGCATTAGTTGTGCTTGTGGTATCATGCCCTTGTGCTTTAATTATCAGTGTGCCACTTGGTTATTTTGGCGGCATTGGTGGTGCTTCTAAAAAAGGTATACTTGTAAAAGGTGCAAATTATCTTGAAGCATTATCAAATGTATCTGCCATAGCGTGTGATAAAACTGGCACATTAACAAAGGGAGTGTTTACTGTTACAGATGTTAAACCTATGGGTAAATACAGCAGGGAAGAAATAATCAAATATGCAGCTATGGCAGAAAGTAAATCAAACCACCCTATTGCAAAATCCATTGTGGAATATGCAGGCAAAATCGATTTTACTATTAAAGACTATGAAGAAATAAGCGGCAGGGGTATAAGAGTATCTATTGAAGATAAAGAAATAATTATAGGTAACGACAGCCTTCTTCATTTTGCAGATATTACTCATGATGAAACAGTTTGTAATATTTTAGGAAGTGTAGCCCATGTAGTTATTGATAAAGAGTATGCAGGCTATATAATCATAAGTGATGAATTAAAAGATGATACAATAGATGCTTTAAAAGAGCTTAATAATATGGGCATAAATAATATAACTGTTTTAACAGGGGATAATAAATATGCTACTGAAACCATATTAAAAGATACAAGCATAAAAGAATATTACCATGATTTATTACCTGAAGAAAAGGCAGAAAAATTTAAAGAGTTTGCTTCTAAATATAGAGCTAGTGGCAGTGTGCTATATGTAGGTGATGGAATAAATGATGCTCCAGTTTTAGCACTGGCTGATGTTGGTGTATCTATGGGGGCTGCAGGAAGTGATGCTGCCATTGAAACAGCCGATGTTGTTATTATGAATGATTCTTTATTAAAACTTTCAGAAGCAATAAAAACAGCCAAAAGAACAAAAACAATTATTTGGCAGAATGTAATATTTGCATTAGGTATAAAGCTTGTATTTATAATACTTGGTTTATTTGGTGTTGCTTCTATGTGGGAAGCAGTATTTGGAGATGTGGGGGTGGCACTGCTTGCCCTGCTTAATTCTATGAGAGCTTTAAAATAATATTCATATGGGGATATAATAAAAAAATTCTGCTTCACCCCCATTTTTTTTATTGAATACCTTATAAGTGATTAATATTATTTAAGAAAAAAGCGATTTTATATGTAAAAAGCCTCTAAAAATTGTTATAATGAATATTATCTTAAGTATTCCAAAAACAATTAATAGAGGCTTAATATGAAAGTAACAGAAATTGGTACAAAAGTAAAACAAAAAATTAGACTAGTTGCAGACCATTTAAAATCTA
>CASEIN010000076.1 GCA_949287985.1 Mucispirillum schaedleri
TTCTTTTCCTACATTTATAAGCCCTTGACCTTCCAGCATTATTTTTTTAACAGCAGTAAAATACCATGAAGCAGGCACAATATCTGCTATTACCTGTAAAAATTTTGGCATACTGTCTATTGGGAAAAGCATACCAGATAACAGCATTACAGGCATCATCATTCCCATACCAGAAATAAGCATGGCAGCAGCCTGGCTTGATACAAGGCTTGATATTAATATTCCAACAGATAAAGATAAAAATATAAATAAAAAGGATACAGCCATTAAAAGCATAAGGCTCCCTTTTATAGGAATATCAAGAAGCGATACAGCAAGCACAAGAATAGTTACAAGGTTAATGGTAGATATTATAAAGTATGGGACAATTTTAGATATAATAATATAAGCAGGCTTCATAGGTGAAACAAGTAAAAGTTCCATAGTGCCAAACTCTTTTTCACGCACAATAGAAATAGAAGTCATCATAGCACAAATTAAAGTAAGCACTAAAGCCATTACACCAGGCACAAAGTTATATGCACCATTTAATTCAGGATTATATAACATTTTTAATTCTGTATTAATAATTATAGGTTTTGTTTGCAAAATTATATCATTTTGAAATGATGATATTATGGCAGAAATATAGCTTGTAACAGTGCTTGCCTGGTTTGGGTCTGATGCATCATTAATAATCTGAATAGAAGGGGAAGCCATATTATATAAATCTTTTGAAAAATTATGGCTGAAAACAATTACAGTATCCACATCTTCAGTTTTAAAAATATTATTTACATCATTTATATTATCAATAGACTTTACAATATTAAAATATTCGCTGGCACTAATACGGGCAATAATTTTTTCTGCCATTTCATCACCATATTCATAAAAAACTGCCACATTAATATTTTTAACTTCTAAAGTCATAGCAAACCCAAAAAGCATAATTTGGATAATAGGCATTATTAAAAGAATCAGTATAGTTCTTTTATCTCTAATAATATGCAGCACTTCTTTTTTAATAAATGACATTAGCTGTTTCAAATCTACATTACTCCATAAGTTCCTTCTACAAGTTTGCTAAACACTTCGTCCATATCTTTAGCATTGTATTTATCTTTTAATTCTTTTGGGCTTGCAAGGGCTGCAATTTTGCCCTGCACCATAATGGATATTCTATCGCAGTATTCTGCTTCGTCCATATAGTGGGTAGTTACAAATATGGTTATACCATCATTAGCAGCACTATATATCATCTCCCAAAACTGCCTTCTAGCTTCCGGGTCAACTCCACCTGTAGGTTCATCTAAAAAAACTATTTTTGGGTTATGAAAAACAGCTACTGAAAAAGCAAGCTTTTGTTTCCAGCCTGTAGGGATATGCTTTACTAATGTATTTCTTTCTTTTGTAATATCTAATATATTAAGTATAACATCTGCTTTTTTCTTAATATCTTTTATATGCATTCCATATATACCTGCAAAAAGTTTAATATTTTCCCACACTGTCAAATCTTCATAAAGGGAAAATTTTTGGCTCATGTATCCTATGCTTTTTTTTATTTTTTCCTGTTCTTTAACTATATCACAGCCTGCCACATACCCTTGCCCAGAAGTGGGGATAGAAAGCCCGCAAAGCATACGCATAGCAGTAGTTTTCCCAGCACCATTTGCACCTAAAAAACCAAATATTTCACCTTTATTAACATGGAATGTAATATTATCCACAGCCGTAAAAGCACCAAATTTTTTTGTGAGATTATTTGTGTAAATTACTTGCTCCATATAAAGCAGTCCTCTATATTTGGTGATATTATTTTTATTTTAGCATCTCTATATTTCATTGTATTTAAATATGATAATACATTACTAATATTATTATAATCATCAATTAAAGCATGTATTTCAGAACCAAAAGCAAAAGCACTTGTTATATGGTTGCATTTTCTAATATCATTTAATAAAGTTTTCATACCAGAAGCAGTAACAGCAATTAAGTTTTTATTGAAGGCAGCAATTATGTTATCTGGTGTATCAACCTGTAAAAATTTACCATTTTTAATTAATGCAATTCTATCACATCGTGAGGCTTCGTCCATATAGGGGGTGGAAACAATTATAGTTATCCCCATTTGTTTTAGCCCTGCAAGCATATCCCAAAACTCTTTTCTAGATACAGGGTCTACTCCAGTAGTAGGTTCATCTAAAAAAAGCACTTCTGGTTTATGGATTAATGCACAGCTTAAAGCAAGTTTTTGCTTCATACCACCAGAAAGATTGCCTGCTTTTCTTTTTTTAAAAGGTGCAATATGGCTGTATATTCCTTTTATTAAGTCATAGTTTTCGTTAACATCAGCATCAAAAACAGAAGCAAAAAAGTTTAAGTTTTCTTCCACTGTTAAGTCCTGGTATAGTGCAAATTTACCGGGCATATATCCAATGTGTTTTCTTATTTCCATATAATCTTTTATTATGCTTCTATTATTAATGTATACAGTGCCATTATCAGGGATAGTAAGGGTAGTCATAATGCGAAAAAGGGTTGTTTTTCCTGCGCCGTCTGGTCCTATGATACCGTATAATTCCCCTTGATTAGCAGTAAATGTAACATTATCTAAAGCTAAAACATCTTTAAAAGATTTTGAAATATTACTAACTTTAACCATTTTTATTCATCTTTTATATTATTAAATACCACTTCCCCATACATTCCCTTTCTTAAATAGCCGTCATTTTGAACTACTATTTTTACAGCATAAACTAAATTAGACCGTTCATCACGAGTAGGGATTGTTTTTGGTGTAAATTCTGCTTTTTCAGAAATCCATGTAATTTTACCACTATATTCTTTCACATTATCTTTTCCAAAATCAGCAAATATTTTTGCAGTATCTCCAATTTTTACCTGTGTTAAAATATCGCCAGTTACATATGCTCTTAAAGTAAGGGTTGAAACATCAGCCATTTTAAAAAGTGGTTTACCCATTTGTGCAAACTCAAAAGCATTGGCATATTTTGTTAAAACCACACCATTAATTGGTGAATATATTGATGATTTTTTAATATTATCATCAATTTGAGCAATTTGGATTTTAAGACCGTTTATTTCATTTAAAATTACAGTATTGCCTTTAGTAAGTGTATCATAAGTGGCTTCGCGTTTTTTTAATGCAGCATTATAAGCAGAAGTTACATCATCAAGCTGTTTTTTATTGGCAGCATTTGAAGCAACAAGGCGTTTAAATCGTGCCACTTCATTTTTATATTTATTAACTTCTTCATCTATTGGGGAAAGCTGCAGGTCTATATTAACAAGCCTGCTTTCAGCAGAAAGCACAGCATTTTCCAAATTTTTCTTTTGCAGCTGTAGTTGAGTGTTATCAATTTGCCCAACAAGTGTTCCTTTTTGCAGCATATCTCCTTCATTTACATTTAATGATGTAATCTCACCCATACTTTTAGATGATATAATAATATCATCAGTTTCAAAAACTCCAGAAGCATGGCTTTTTATTTCACTGCTTTTGCAGCCTGTTATTATTAAAATAGTAAGTAATATAATTATTTTTTTCATAAATCACCTTTTTATTGATTTATAATATTTTTAAGCTCATATATGGCTTTTAGAAGCTCTATTTCATGTAATATTTTACCTTGTTTTGCAATATTTAAAGCTGTAACGTCCTGCAGGTAGTCATTAACAGATAATGTGCCTTGTTTCATTTTAATCTCTGATGATTTTTTAATATTATTTCTTAAATTTAATATTTCATCATCATAGCTCATAGTTTCTTTTATTTTTTCAATTTTAGCTTTTTGGTTTTCTATATCAATATTTGTATTAAATAAAAAAGTTTGTTTTTCAAGTTCTACGCTTGCTTTATTCAAATCAATTAATTTTTTTGAACGTTCCCCAGTATAAAACCCTACAATAGTCCAGTCCATTTTTACACCAACGATATAATATGGTTCAAATTCATTGCTTAACATATCAAGTCCAGGTCTACCATATCCACCTTGAAAAAATAAATCAAACTTTGGCATGTATGATGAATTAATGGCTTTTTTATTAACATCTAAAAGGTTTATACGGCTTGCAAAATATTCAAGTTCAGGGCGTTTTATTGTATAATCGCTAAATTCATAGTTTTCAGGTTTAGTAAGTCCATTTTCTATTTTTTTGCCAATTAAAGTTTCCAGTGCTGTCATATAAATTTGTATACCAGCATTAATTTGGGCTTTATTTTGTTTTGCTTTAATTTGCTCAAGTGCTACTTTATCTAAGTCAGATTTATTGGCAACTCCATTTTGCACATTACTTTTAACCATTCCGTAAGTTCTTTCTAAATCTTTTTCTAAAATGTCATTTTGAATAAGCTGTTCCTGCATTAAAAGTATGCTAAAATACAGTTCTGCCACTTGATATCTTATATTATAAAGCTGTGCTTCAAGGTTATTTTTATTGTTTTCATGTTCTGCTTTATATTTTTCTTTATCAGCTTCTATTTTACCACCGTCCCATATAGGCTGTGATATATCGACTGATAGTTTATACTGGTCTTTTGAAAGCACTGGTATATCATAAAAAGGCACATCAAAAGGTATTTTTGTGACATCTGACTGGTAACTTGCCCGTGCTGAAAAAAGCACTTTTGGCAGGTATCCCATATTAGCATTAGTAATATTATAATCCACCATTTTATCAAGTAAATCAGACTGTTTTATTTGTGGATAGTTATTTTTAGCAAGGGTATAGCATTCTTCTAATGTAATTTGAGCAAAAGATACTACTGGCATAAATAAAATAAATAAAAAAATAATTTTATACATTTAATACCCCCTTTAAAATAAATGATTTTATATGCTTGATTTTTGTATCCATTCTATTATCTTGTAAAATAAAATCAAACCCATGCAGGTGTATAAAAATATTGCTTGCTATAATAGGATATATAAGCATAGGTATTAAATCTTTATTAATAAGTCCATCAATTTGCCCTTTTTCAGCAAGTAAGGCATACTGCTGCATAATATCAACAGGCATATTTGGAAACACATATTTCATTATAATACTTTCCTGGTGAAGAAAGTATCTGCTCCAAAGTTTTGCAATATAGGGGTGCTCTAATGCAAGGGAAATAATCATATCAATTGTAACATGCACAAGTTTTAATGGGTCATTTGTTTTAACAGCACATTCTAATATATTTTTAAAATTAGGCACAAAGAAATCAGTAATAATTGTTTCAATTAAATTTTCCTTGCTTCCAAAGTAATAATGCACCATAGCACTGGTAGTGTTACAGTTTGATGCAATATCTTTAACAGAAACATTGCCTATATCATTTTCAGCAAAAAGCTTAATAGCAGAAATAATTAATTCTTCTTTTAAATTTTTATCACTGGCAAAAGGTCTGCCTAGAGTCTGTTTTTTCATAATTACACCATATAATAATTAATTAACTAATTAATTAATTAATGTCAACATAAATTTGTAAAAAATGTATTGAAAGGTAAAAGAATATGATTATAACTTGCAATTTGCCTTATTTTATGATAGGAAAGAATGAAAAAATTAAGAAAGAGTGTTTTTTGAATACACTTAAACTAAAAAAATAATAAAAGGTGTAAAGTTATGAGTAAACTTAAAGTATGTGTTCATGGTCTAGGTAATATTGGTAAATATTCTATTGAAGCTATTGAAGCAGCAGCAGATATGGAATGTGTTGGTGTAGTTCGCAGGGCTTCATCAATTGGTAAAAATAAAGTAGATTTAAGAGGTGTAGATGAGTATGCATCTGTTGAAGATTTAATTAAGGCAAAAGGTAAACCAGATGTATGCTTAATTGCTACTCCATCACGTCATGCATATGATGATGACAGCCTTTATTTAAAACATGGAATAAATACAGTTGATAGTTTTGATATACACACAGAGATACCGGAGATAGTAGAAAAATTAGAAAAAGTAGCAAAAGAAAATAATGCAGTATCTATTACAGCAGCAGGCTGGGACCCAGGCAGTGACTCTGTTATGAGAGCAATGCTTGAAGCTATGATGCCAGTAGGGGTTACATTTACAAATTTTGGCAGAGGTAGAAGTATGGGGCATTCTGCAGCAGCAAGAGCAGTTGACGGTATAAAAGATGCTGTTTCTATTACTATTCCTATGGGCGGCGGCAGACATTCAAGGCTTGTTTATGTGGTGCTAGAAGATGGTGTTTCTTTAGATGAGGCAAAAAAACGTTTAGCAGCAGATGATTATTTTGCTCATGATCCACTTGATGTAAAAGCAGTTGCAAATTCTGAAGAGCTTGCAATGGTGTGTGATTCTTCCCATGGTGTATTTATGGAAAGGCAGGGTGCATCAGGTTTAACTGATAACCAAAGAATGTCATTTAAAATGGAAATTAATAACCCTGCATTAACATCACAAATTATGGTATCATGTGCAAGGGCAGCATCAAGATTATCAGCAGGCTGCTATACTATGATAGATATCCCACCAGTGCTTTATTTAAATATGGATAGAAAAACAGCTATCAAAAAATTAGTATAATATTATTAATAAATTATGTAGAAATTGTATACCCTAAAATTATGAATTTTAGGGCATTTTTTTATATAAAAAAATTTTTTTTAAAAAAGATAAAAAAATATGTTGACAAAGCTTAATTAGTTTGATAGATATATCTTCCCTTCAGGATGAAGGTTTGTAAGTTAAGAGAATGAAGTGAAGTAAAAAAGTTTTGAATAACATAAAAAAATCTCTTGACAAACAAGATATAAAGTATTAATGTGATCTTCCCTTGCAAAAGGGTTGAATAAGAAGATTGACATAAGAATAGGTTAAATAGTGATAGACAGCTTAGTAATTAGTTAGGTAAGAATTTTTTGGAATACAATATATTTGTATGGAGAGTTTGATCCTGGCTCAGAACGAACGCTGGCGGCGTGCTTAACACATGCAA
>CASEIN010000077.1 GCA_949287985.1 Mucispirillum schaedleri
ATCCAATGTGAAAAATATGGAAGCAATGTTTAAAGATTCTAAAAGCTTTAATCAAGATATAAGCCAGTGGAATGTTTCTAATGTAAAAAGTATGGTAGAGATGTTTGAAAGTGCAGAAAGTTTTAATCAGAATATAAGCAATTGGGATGTATCTAATGTGAAAGATATGAGTTTTATGTTTTATTGGGCAGAAAGCTTTAATCAAGATATCAGTAATTGGAATGTATTCAATGTAGAAGATATGTCGGGTATGTTTGCATATGCAAAAAGTTTTAATCAGCCAATAGGCTCTTGGAATGTATCCAATGTAAAAGATATGGGTGCTATGTTTTTGGGAGCAAAAAATTTCAACCAGGATTTAAGTCGTTGGGATGTATCAAAAGTAGATAATATGATAGATATGCTTGGAAACTCACCACTGGAGAATAACCCACCAGAATGGTGTTGGGAATATTAAAATTTAGCCCATTTTAATATGGGCTTTTTTTATGTGTAAAAGTGTGATATAGTAGGAAAAATATAAAAAATGGAGTTTATATATGAAAAAGATTTATTTATTAAATTTGTTTTTAGTTTTATTTTTATTATTTAGTTTGTCAGGGTATAGTAAAACTTATAAATATAGCCCAGAAACAAAGGAAGAATTAAAAGAATTAGTAGATAATGAAAGTATAAGTTTAGGTGATATTAATACAAGTAAAATAACAGATATGTCTGGATTATTTAAAGAAAGCACTCGTGATAATTTTAGAGGAATAGAGAATTGGGATGTATCAAATGTGGAAGATATGAAGGATATGTTTTCAGGAGCAAAAAGTTTTAATCAAGATATAGGTAACTGGAATGTATCAAATGTAAAAGATATGAGAAGAATGTTTTCAGGAGCAGAAAGTTTTAATCAACCTATAGGTAAGTGGAATGTATCAAAAGTAAAAGATATGAGAAGAATGTTTAAGGGAGCAACAAATTTTAATCAAGATTTATCTTCATGGAATACATCTAATGTAGAAAATATGCAATATATGTTTAATGATGCACAAAAATTTAATGGTGATATAAGCCGCTGGGATGTATCAAAAGTTGAAGATATGGAACATATGTTTTGTTATGCACAAAAATTTAATAGTGATATAAGCCGTTGGAATGTATCAAATGTTGAAAATATGGATGGTATGTTTAATGAAGCAAAAAGTTTTAATCAAGATATAGGTAATTGGGATGTATCTAGAGTAAAGTATATGGGATTTATGTTTACTGAAGCAGAAAGTTTTAATCAAGATATAAACAAGTGGGATATATCAAATGTAGTGCATACCATAGGTATGCTTTCAGGCTCGCAACTTGAAAATAACCCACCTGCATGGTATAGGGAATTTTAAAATTTAGCCCATTTTAATATAGGCTTTTTTTATATGCAAAAGTGTGATATGGTGGTAAAAAATATAAAAAATGGAGTTTATTTATGAAAAAGATTTATTTATTAAATGTATTATTAGTTTTGTTAATAGCTTTTAGCATGGCAGGGTGTAAGAAAACATATACACCAAAGACAAAAGAAGAATTAATATCGTTAGTAAATAACGAAAGCATAAGTTTAGGCGATATTAATACAAGTAAAATAACAGATATGTCAATGTTATTTCAGAACAGCCAGCGTGATAATGTTACAGGTATAGAAACTTGGGATGTATCCAATGTTGATAATATGAGCGGTATGTTTTTTATGGCAAGAAATTTTAATCAAGATATAAGCAATTGGGATGTATCAAAAGTGAAAGATATGAGTGGTATGTTTACTGCTGCAAGAAGTTTTAACCAAGATATAAGTAAATGGAATGTATCAAATGTTGTGGATATGAGTGGTATGTTTTTTGAAGCCTCAAGTTTTAATCAGCCAATAGGAAGTTGGAATGTATCTAAAGTTGAAAATATGAGTGGCATGTTTATGGATGCAACAAGTTTTAATCAAGATATAGGTAACTGGGATGTATCAAAAGTGAAAGATATGAGCTATATGTTTGTGGATGATTATTTATTTAACCAGGATATAAGTAAGTGGAATGTATCAAATGTAAAAAATATGAATAGTTTGTTTTTAGGTGCATCAAGATTTAATCAAGATATAAGCAATTGGAATGTATCTCAGGTTACAGATATGGGTTTTATGTTTAATGGTGCTGAAAAATTTAATCAGCCTATAGGCAAATGGAATGTATCTAATGTGAAAAATATGAATAAGATGTTTCAACAGGCAACAAATTTTAATCAAGATATATGTAATTGGGACGTATCCAATGTGAGAGATATGGAATATATGTTTACTTATGCAGAAAGCTTTAATCAAGATATAAGCAAATGGAATGTATCTAAAGTAGAAAATATGGGAAGTATGTTTATGAATGCAAAGAGCTTTAATCAAAATATAGGTAGTTGGAATGTTTCGAATGTAGAAAATATGAGAGATATGTTTTCAGGAGCAAAAAGTTTTAATCAAGATATAAGTAACTGGAATGTATCAAATGTTAGAAATATTAAAGGTATGTTTTTTTTGGCAGAAAGTTTTAATCAAGATATAAGCAGTTGGGATGTATCAAAAGTGAAAGATATGAGTGGTATGTTTGTTTATGCAGAAAGTTTTAATCAGAATATAGATAAATGGAATGTTTCAAATGTGGAAAATATAGGCGGAATGTTTACAGGTTCACCACTAGAAAATAACCCACCTGTATGGTATAAGGAATAGTTATTTTTAGCCCATTTTAATATGGGCTTTTTTTATATGTAAAAGTGTGATATAGTAGGAAAAATATAAAAAATGGAGTTTATATATGAAAAAGATTTATTTATTAAATTTGTTTTTAGTTTTATTTATTGCATTAAATTTTGCAGGGTGTAAGAAAACTGATGCTAATAAAGAAGAGGTTAGCATAAAATACCACCCGGCAACAAAGGAAGAATTAAAAGCATTAGTAGATAATGAAAGTATTAATTTAGGTGAAATAGATACAAGCAAAATAACAGATATGTCAAAATTATTTTATGATAATAAGCGACAAAATTTTAAAGGTATAGAAAACTGGGACGTATCCAATGTGAAAGATATGAGTGGTATGTTTTGGAGGGCAACATGGTTTAACGGGAATTTAAATAAATGGAATGTATCAAATGTAGATAATATGAGTCGTATGTTTAGAGCAACTTCAACTTTTGATTCTCATTTAAACAACTGGAATGTATCTAATGTAAAAGATATGAGTGGCATGTTTATGAACGCAAAAGTCTTTGATGGTGATATTAGTAACTGGAATGTATCTAATGTAAAAGATATGAGTGTAATGTTTCAGGAAGCATCAGCATTTAATCAGGATATAAGTAACTGGAATGTATCTAATGTAGAAAATATGACTGGTATGTTTTCAAGGGCAGAAAGTTTTAATCAGAATTTAGATAACTGGAATGTGGAAAAAGTAGAGGCACCAGATATGAATTTTATGTTTGTTAGTTCACCAATGGAGCATAATAAGCCCGTTTGGTTTTTTGATGGTGAAATGACTGAAAAAATGTATGCGATATCAATGGAAGATGGAATCTTCTATCCTTCTACAAAAGAAGAGCTTGAATTATTACTGAAAAATCCTAAACTTAGTTTAGATGAAATAAATACAAGTAAAATAACAGATATGTCAGAATTATTTATGCATATAAAACGCTCTAATTTTAAAGGCATAGGTTCTTGGGACGTTTCTAATGTAACAAATATGCGTAGTATGTTTTGGGGTGCTGAATCTTTTAATGAAGATATAAGTTCATGGAATGTATCTAAGGTTGAAGATATGAGCTATATGTTTCATGAAGCAAAAAGTTTTAATCAGAATATAAGCTCTTGGGATGTATATAAGGTAAAAGATATGTCATCTATGTTTTATTATGCAGAAAGTTTTAATCAGGATATAAGCAACTGGGTGGTTGCAGATAATGTTATTATGACAGAAATGTTTACAGGCTCTCCCCTTGCAAATAACCCACCTAAATTTAAAAAACTTACAAGTTCAGATATAAAAATGGAAGGCTCTACATATAAACCAGCTACAAGTGATGAATTAAAGGTGCTAGTAAATAACCCTGAAATTTTACTTTCATCTATAGATATTAGTAAAATAACAGATATGTCTGAATTATTTATGAACAGCACACGCACAGATTTTCAAGGTATAGAAGACTGGAATGTATCTCATGTTACAAATATGAGTTCTATGTTTTTAGGTGCTGAAAATTTTAATAGTGATATAAGCTCATGGGATACATCAAGTGTTACTAATATGAGCCGTATGTTTGGCTATGCAAAATCATTTAATGGTAAGATTGGTAAGTGGAATGTATCTAAAGTTACAGATATGAGTAATATGTTTTGGATGGCAAAAAGCTTTAATCAAAATATAGGTTCATGGGATACATCAAATGTTACAAATATGTCATCAATGTTTTATGGGGCAGAAAATTTTAGTCAAAATATAGGCAAATGGAATACATCTAATGTGGAAGATATGTCTTTTATGTTTTTTCTAGCTGCAAAATTTGATGAAAACCTTAGCAAATGGAATGTATCAAAAGTTAAAAATATGTCGAATATGTTTTATTATGCAGAAAGTTTTGATGGCAAAATAGGCTCGTGGGACGTATCTCAGGTTGAGAATATGATAAAAATGTTTTATGGTGCAAAAAGTTTTGAACAGGATTTGGATAGCTGGAATACATCAAATGTAGATTTTATGAGTGATATGTTTACAAACTCACCAATGGAAAAGAACCTACCAGAATGGTATAAAAAATAGTTGATTTAAGCCTAAAATTATATGCCTTTTGTATGTGTTGCAGGGATAGATTTATTAAAAAGCTTAATAATTTTTTATTATAGACAAATATTTTATATATAATTATACTAGTATTAGTTCGTTTTTTAAGCTTTAATAATTAGAATAATCTTTTTTTGGGGTTAGGCTTGTATATGAAAAAAATATATGTGCTTATGATAATTTCAATTACTGCAACTATATTTGTGCTGCTAAGTCTTAATTATAAATTTACCCCAAAAGATAAAGCACAGCTTATACGGCTAATTAACCAAGAATATATCAGCCTTGAAGATATTGATGTATCAAATATTACAGATATGAGCCGTCTTTTTTTAGCAAGCTCAAGGAAAGATTTTTCAGGTATTGAAAACTGGAATGTATCCAATGTGGAAAACATGTATGCAATGTTTAAGGGTGCAATATATTTTAATGCAGATATAAGTAACTGGGATACATCTAATGTTGTAAATATGGAAGAAATGTTTGAAGGAGCATATAACTTTAATCAAAACATTGGCTTGTGGAATACATCAAAAGTAAGAAGTATGGCAAGAATGTTTGCTCATGCAGAAAGTTTTAATCAAGATATAGGGCAGTGGGATACATCAAATGTATTTGATATGCAGTCTATGTTTTATAATGCTATTTCATTTAATCAAAATATTAATAACTGGGATACATCTCAAGTGGAAACAGCAGCTTCCATGTTTGAAATGGCAGATACTTTTAATCAGGATATAAGTAGCTGGAATGTATCAAATGTGCGTGATATGTCTAATATGTTTTTTTTAGCCGTTAAATTTAACCAAAATATAGGAAGCTGGAATACAAAGAAAGTAAAAAGTATGGAAGGCATGTTTTTTGGAGCAGTTGATTTTAATGCTGATATATCACTATGGAATACAAAACAGGTTGAAAGTATGTCATATATGTTTTATAATGCATACAGCTTTAATTATAATTTATCTAACTGGAAAACTAATAATTTATTTTATAAAGAGAATATGTTTAAAGAAAGCCCGCTGGAAAAAAATCCACCAGTATGGTATAAGTAATAACAAAAATGGAGATAAAGGGAGTTTTGTATTATGAAAAATAGCTATTTATTATGCTTTTTAGTAATATTTTTAATATTTACAGGACTAGGTTGTAATAGTATTTCTAAACATAATCCTAAAACAAAGGAAGAATTACAGGCATTAGTTTGTGATGATAATATTACTTTAAATAAAATTGATACAAGTAATATAACTGATATGTCTTCTTTATTTGAAAAGTGTCCAAATAAAACAGATTTTAAAGGTATAGAAGAATGGAATGTTTCAAATGTTACTAATATGTCTGGTATGTTTGCACATGTTCCTATATTTAATGGTAATATAAGTAACTGGAATGTATCTAATGTTACTAATATGGACGCAGTGTTTTTAAATAATAGAAGGTTTAACCAGGATATAAGTTCTTGGAATGTATCAAAAGTTAAAAGTATGAAATCTATGTTTGAAGGGGCGCAGGAATTTAACCAAAATATAGGTTCTTGGGATACTTCAAATGTTAAATATATGACAGCTATGTTTAAAAATGCAAAAAGTTTTAATCAAAATATAGGTAAATGGAATGTATCAAAAGTAAAAAGCATGAAATCTATGTTTGAAGGGGCAGAAAGTTTTAATCAAGATATAAGTATGTGGGATACTTCTAACGTGCAGGATATGACTGGTATGTTTTTAAATGCAAAAAGCTTTAATGAAGATATACGCTTGTGGAATGTATCAAAAGTATTAATAATGGATAAAATGTTTAAAGGTGCAGTAAATTTTAACCAGGATATAAGTAACTGGAATGTTTCACAAGTGAAGTATATGCGAGAAATGTTTTTTAAAGCTGCAAGTTTTAATCAGGATATAGGTAACTGGAATGTAGGCAGTGTTAAAGATTTTGGTGCTATGTTTTACAAAGCTGAAAGTTTTAATCAAGATATAGGCAACTGGGAAGTATCTACTGCAATAAATATGGAAAACATGTTTGCTTATGCAAAAAGCTTTAATCAAAATATTGGTTACTGGAACGTATCTAATGTGAAAAAAATGAGTGGTATGTTTGAAATGGCAAAAAGTTTTAATCAGGATATAAGTAACTGGAACGTATCGAAAGTTCATTTTTTTATGAATATGTTTAAAGGTGCATCAAGTTTTAATCAAAATTTAGATAACTGGATACCTGCAAATGTAAGAATAACTACAAATATGTTTGCTGGCACTGTATTAGAAGATAATCAACCAGCATGGAGTATAAAATAGTCCATTTTAAATTATTTAATAATTTAATTTTATTTTGCTAATGTATTTAAAAATAATAGCCGATAAGAAAAGTAATTGTTTATAATGAGTTATAAAATCTATTGCAAAACATTATAATTTAATGTAATATTGTTAAGCTATGCAGTTTAGTTTATATGGCTAATATTGTATATTATAATGTAGAAGTATCAGATGTAGTTTATTTTTTGTAGAATAAGGAGCATTTAATGAGTACATTTAGGTCATTTGTTATCAAGGATAATAATGGTAAACTTTTTAGTGATGTAGTGTTGGAAAATACAGAAAACTTACCAAAGGGCGATGTTTTAGTTAAGGTAATGTATTCTACAATAAATTCATATGATATATTATTTTCCAGAGAGAATACACCATTTAGAAAGCCAACCTTTCCATATACTCCCGGAGTTGATGCAGCAGGTGTTGTTATAGAGTCATCAAGCCCCCATTACAGGGAGGGAGATGAGGTTTTAATTTTTGGTAATGGGCTTGGTCAAAGTGTTCCTGGTGGTTTTGGTCAGTTTGTGCGTGTTCCTGAAAGCTGGATTGTCAACCTTCCTACAGGGCTCACTATGCTTGATGCTATGACATTAGGTTCTGATGGTATTGCTGCTGCAATTGCTGTTATGGAGATTATGGCAGCAGGTATCCAGTCTAATTCAAAAGATATTATTGTTGGTGGTTCATCATACGGAATTGGTGTTTTTGCTGTTAATATATTAAAAATGTGTGGCTATAATGTTACAGCAGTTACTGCTCATTTAGAATATGAAGAATTTATTCGTGAAATAGGTGCAGATAAAGTTTTAAGCTTTGATAAGTTTATCGATAAGTCTGATAATCATCTACTTGAAGATAAATATGTGGCAGGCATAGATACTTTAGGTGGTGATATATTAAGCACTATGGTTCGTTCTGTAAAAGGTGGTGCAACTATTGCTGTTTGTGGTGCAGTTTTAAGTGAAAGTTTTTCATCATCTTTACTTCCTTTAATTTTAAGGGGTATCAATCTTGTTGGTATTGATTCTTTAAAATGTTCTCAAAGCTTAAAAAGAGAAGCACTTTATAAGCTTGCAGGAGACTGGTATATGAAAAACATTTCTTTTATGTGTAATGAAATATCCATATTTGAAATACAAGAATATCTTACTAAAATGAGTGATAATGCTCTTAAAGGCAGGATAGTAATTAATCACGAAGTGTAGTTCTTTATTGATTAAAAATTTATTCAGGCTGGTAGCTTATGACTGGTTTTTTTGCTTTTTTGTTGGTAATGTTTGTAGCAAACTCGTCTTTTGCTGCCCCTGTTGTTGATTTTATTGAGTTTACCCCTATTGCTGCAGTATCTGACAGCTATGATTTTGGCACTTCAGAAATAAAAATCAATAATAAAACATTTTATACATTAAGTTTTAAAAAAGGTAAGAATGTTTTTGCCCTTGTTCCTGAAAATATGCTTGGTGGAATATATCCTGTTTTAGAATATACAGGGCTTGCTATAAACAATAATCTTATTGTAATTGGTGGTGTGGAAAAGAAAACAAATGGTTCGTCATGGGTTTTTTTATTTCAAGTGCAAAAGGATAGAATTGCTTTACTGGATATTTTAAGGACAGCAACAATAAATAATTATGTATTTAATTTTGATTATAAATTACCAGATATCCATGCTCCAAAAGCCATAGAAAATTCTGATAAAGATAAGCAGGTGGAATTTGGGCTTGATTTTTATAATCTAGGTGTAACAATATATGTTGAAGTTGATAAGAACGCATTTAATATAGATTATTCATCATCACATTATAATAAAATTTTTAATCAGCTTGATATAATAGATGAAAAAGATGATTACCAGTTTACGCAGTATTTAGTATATGGCACATTATCAAGAAGGTTAAGCAGCTTTCAGGCTGAAAAAATGTATTCTAATTATATTCGAGAATCCAATTATAAATTAAAACAAGTGATTATGAATATGAGAAGAATAAAAGAACTTTCTAAAGAATATAATGTTATAAATAGTGTTATGGAATATTTAATACATGATATGGAGCAGGAAGTGCTTTTTGAAATGCTTGATAGTATGAAAAATACTAGTGAATTTAAACAGCGTATTTTATTATTAGATGAGCAGTTAAAGCTTTTAAAAATAGATGAAGTTATATTAAATGACTTTTCTACATATATTGGTGGATATTTAAGCGACAGAGAATTTGAAGATTTATTAACAAGAGCAGTAACACCATTATATATGGACGTAAAAGTTATGCTTTCTAATATATTAATTCTTAATAATATTTTACATAAATATGGTTATAAAATGATATATTTAAGGGCAAGTATATAAAAATAGGTGAATATATGGTTAAATCAGATAGAATGGCAGGTTTCTTTATAGTAATCGCAGGTATATATTATTCTTGGAATGCTTTTGTTTTACCAGTTCGTGCCGATGAGGCATTTATATTTTTAAAGAGTATAGGCAACTCATGGCATACTATTGCTCCAGCAGGATTAATGGAATATATTATACAATTATCAGCTTATTTAGAGCATACTTCACTTAATTTACGTATGCCATCAATATTATTTGTTTCATTAAGTGCATTATTAATATTCCAATTTACATATGGGTTATCTGGCAGGCATGGCGCATGGTTTAGTATGATAATATTTTTTGTAAGCCCGCCTGTTACATATGCTTATATGTCTGCCACTTCTGCATCACTTTTTATTTTATTTAGCTGTGTATATCTTTATTCCTTATATGTGATTGTAACTTCAGAAAATGTGCATATTAAGTATTATATATGGGCATCACTATCACATATTGTATTAATCAGCACAGATATTTCTGGTATTGTTTTTATTATTTTACCATTTGTTTACCTTATTTTTCAAAAGAAACTTCTATATAATAAGGCATATATGATTACAGCATTTTTAGGGCTTTTATATACTGCTTTATTTGTTTTATTACATGTTTTTGGATTATTTGAGCTGTTTTATAAATATCCATTAGCCATAACAGATAAGAAAATATATATCTACATTCTTCTTTTAATTGTATACCTGCCATTTATATATATAGTGCTTGTATTTATAAAAAATAAAAAGATTGATAATGGTGTATATTTTTTATTTATTTCAGCAGTTATTTTATTTGCAGTAAGCCTTTTATTTAATATATTCAGCACATATGATGTTCGATTAATGGGTGCATTTTTAGTTCCTGCAATAATATTATCTGGTTATTATTATGAACAGTTTGGTTATAAAATATTACTTGGTATATTTACCACAGTGCTTGTTTTAACATCTGTATATACAAATGTATCAAAATCATCAGAATTAACTCCAAAATATATGGAAAATACAAGGCTGTATGAGTCTATACGTTTATCTATGCAGGATTTTGTAACCTATGGCGAAAGTGTATTTACATATGATGCAGGTCTTTCTTCAGTATTGGTTTATAACACTTTTCCGTTTATAGAAGCATGCACAGTTTATGAATGCCTTGGTAATTCAGGTGTATTTGTATCTCAAAATAAAGAGGAAGATTTAGGTAAATATTTCCATAATGTAAAAGAAGTAAATATATACAGGGGCATGTCAATGGATAGAAAAACCACTGTTAAATTATACTTTTATAGGGTAGATGGTTTAAAAATACCACTTAATACTAAAAACATTAATCAGTAAAATATATTATGGTATATACTAATTTCCTTAATACAATATAATTGTATTAGATAATGAAACAGGTGTATTAATATATTATTAATTATACTAAAAAGTATAAGTTTATTAGATTATGTGTGTATGACTTTTTAAGCAATTAGTGAAATAAGAGAGCCTGCCACTTTTGTTAAAGCATTAGCATTTTTAATAGCTGACATTCCAGTTCCTTCAAATGCCTGGAATAATCCACTGCCTGATACATTAACTTGTGGAACTCTAACAGCATCAGATTTTAATGACTGAGTATTCACTTTTGGAGCTTCAACAGGTTTTGGTGTGCTTTTTTCTGTATTATTAGAGTTATTAGCAGCTGCAGTATCTATTTTAATAATATTATCTGCCTGTTTATTATTACCAGTATTAGCAACACTGTTTTGGTCTGTATTTACAGTATCAGTAGATTGTGTATTTACTTTATTACTGGAGTCACTTTTACTATTTTCTGTATTATTACTTTGTTTATCGCTTTCTACTTGAACAGCAGGCTGGCTGTCTTCATTAGTGGTTGTTTTTTCAGCCATTAATTCTTTTCTAGCACTAGCCATCATCTGTCTTGCTTGAGAAGCAACTGCTTTATCCTGCCCTGATGGTTCTGCTGGAGCAAGGGCCGCTTTTAAAATAACCTGTGCTTTATTAATAGTAGCCTGTGGGTCGCCTTCAACTGCGGAAGTATCAATGCTTACTTCGCCGCCTACTGCGTATTTTTTACCGTCTGGCCCTGTTTGGTAGTCATACCTTGCACCACCTCTAACGTATGAGCCACCTGCAGCAATATGAGCCTGCTCGTGAGCTTTTACTTCAGCATCTCTAGCTTTAAGTTCATCTATTTGTTTTTGTTCTTCTTCGCTTAATGTTTCATTGTCTGAAGTTTTCTTATCCATTGCAGCAAGCATTTCTTCTCCAGTATATACTGGTGCATCGCTTGTATCTGACTGGGCATTAGAATTATCACTTGAAGTATTTTCTTGATTAGTGTTATAAGTTGTTGGTGTTTCTTGAATTTTAGTATTATTCTCATCTGTTTGTTTAACTTGATTAGTTTGAGTAGAATTATTAGCAGCAACTACATCATCAGTAGTATTACTAGCAGCAACTGACCTAGAATTAACAACAGGAACATAAAAATTAGTATTTGATACAGCAGAAACACTCATGTACTCACCTTCTACGTGGTACCAGACGTGCTGCCTTAATAACACCAATTAATTTATACTTTAGCGTAATATAGTATAAATTTTATAATTTTGCAAGTATTTTTTTAAAAATTTGTAATATTATTTTTTATACCTAAAGTGAATATAGTATAAAAATTCATACTATATATTACTCTGTAATTTTCATAAAAAATCTTTTCAAAAAGTAGAACAAATGTAGCATTTTTCTAATAATACCAATAAAAAAATAAAATAAAAAAATTTTTTTTTAAAAAAATTATTAACTTTATAGTATAAATTTATTTTGTATTTATATCTTATTGATAAACCAAATAAAAATATAAAAAAATTACAGTAAAAATTTTTTTATGCAATTTAGTTAAAATAAAAATATAATATAAAATATATATTATAAATAAAAATATA
>CASEIN010000078.1 GCA_949287985.1 Mucispirillum schaedleri
CCTTGATTGTTTTTTGTTTTTTTTGGATATAACATTATAACAATTTTTAGGAGCTTTTGCAATTTAAAAACACTCTTTTTATTATATATTACAATAACTTATAATAATTTTTAAAATAAAAATGGGGTACCACCAGTATATTAAATATCATTCATATATTTATATTCTTGCAATATTTATAAAAATAATATAGAATTTTTTGGATTTATAAGGGTGTGAGGAATTTATGACTAAAAGTATGACAGGTTTTGGTAAATATACTGTATCAAATGAAAAATATGATATTTTTGTTGAAATAAAATCTATTAATAGTAAATATTTTGATATAAACTTTAGGCTACCAAAAATAGTATCTACTCTTGAAATCTCAGCAAGAACACCACTGCAGGAAATTTTAATACATGGTAAAGTTGATGTGAGAATAGATATTAGTATTCATACTGTTACAAAACACCCTTGTGTAAATTTAGAACTTGTAAATGAATATAAAAAAATATTTACTGATATTGCAAATACAGCAAATATTGAAGATAAACCAAAGTTAGACCATTACCTTCGTATGCCTGATGTTCTAGATTATACAACAGATAATACTATTGAAGAAGAATTAGAAAAAGCAACACTAGAAGCTCTTATTACATGTGCAAAACAAGTAGACCAAATGAGAATAACTGAAGGAAAGGCTTTAGAAAATGATATAAAAACTAGAATAGGTAATTTATCTAATCAAGTATGCCTTATTGAAAACAGTAAAGATGATGTATTTGAATTGTGGAAAAATAAGTTTATTAAACGCATGGAAGAAATGGGTGTAGGAAGCCAGTATGAAGAACGTATTATTCAAGAAGCTTCCATTATGGGTGAAAAAGCAGATATTACTGAGGAGATTACACGTTTAAAATCTCACTTTGAACAGTTTAATAATATATTAAACAACGAATATCCTGTTGGCAAAAAACTAGATTTCTTAAGTCAGGAAATACATAGAGAATTAAATACTATTGCTTCCAAAAGTTCAAAACAAGTTATTATTACAACTATTGTAGAAGCAAAAGCCGAAATTGATAGAATTAGGGAACAGGTTCAAAATATAGTATAATATTTAACCTAAATTAATATTTTATTTTACAATTAGGGTTTTATTATCATGGTCTAAATCAACAGCTGTTGATTTATAGCCTTTTTCAAAAGCTTTTTTACAGTATTCATATGCTTTTTTGTTATTTTTTTTAACCCCTGCTCCATCATAAAACATTATACCAATAATATAAAATGCTGGTGCAAAATCAAAATCTGATGAACGTTCAAAATAGTCAAATGCCATTAAATAATTTTGTTCTACACCTTCTCCATATAAATACATATAACCTAAATCATATAGTGCATGAGCATGATTTTGTTCTGCTGCCATTTCAAGATAATATTTTGCTTTTTCATAGTCTATTGCTACTCCATCACCATTTAAATATCTAGCACCTAGCCTAAAGGCTGCACCACTATTACCAAGCAGTGCAAGTTCTTCATCACTTTTTATACTATCCTGTGCAGATAAAAAAGCAGGAATTATTAATAACATCGTTAACATTATAAGTATTTTATTCATAAATTATCCTTTATGGCATATATATTGCTATATCATTTATAGTGAATTTAAGAGGTGATAAAATGAGAAAAAATACGATTGCATTTGCTTCCATATTTATGATTTTAGCTACACTTACAAACTCTACAATAACAAACCATCTCGCATATTTATTAAATGAACTATTAAAAATGTGGTAAAATAATCACAAAATTTATGCAGGGTTATTATTATAAGTAAAGTTTAACTTGTGATATTTGTAAGTAGTGGCCTTGTCGTCATTATTGTATATAAATTTAAGCTTAATCGAACCAGCAATGCCTTCTGTTGCTGTATTGTTCATTTTTATAGAAAGCTTACATTTTTCCCCTCTACCTATATTCTGCAAACATGTATTAGTATTAAACACTGGGTCATTAGCAAAATTATTGTTATTATAATCAACAGAAGTATCATCAATACCTATTAAAGTAATTATATTAGTATCAATATTTAATTCAAAATCTTTCGATGTATTAATATCTTGAGAAGTGAAATTTAAAGTATTAGAAGGATAAACAGTAAGCCCTAAAGTATTTGCTTCATCATTATAGTTATATACCGTAACCTTATCATCAGCACATGAAATAATAAATATAAATAAAAACATTATTAAAAATATGTATTTTCTCATTAAACCCTCAAAAATACAAAAGGGGAAATTAAATCCCCTTTTCTATTCAATAACGTAAGTATTACCAGATAAATATTCTGAAACTATTATATGGTCATTCTCAGGTGATAATTCATATAATTTTTTTTCAGAAGCAGCAATTGTATCATCATGAGATACAAGCCTAACCATTTCATTTGATATAATATCATATACATCAGAAGATGATGCATACATAACATCTCTTAACTGCCAAATTTCATCAAAATCAACCACTTTTTCTAAACCAATGTTTGTTAATACTTTCATAAATAAAGCATTTTTCTTTTCAAGATAACCAACTGGTGCGTTTTTACAATTATCAAGTTTTATAATTACATAAAAGTTGTGAGTTTCATGAACAAACATATAATACCCCTAACAATAAAAATGATAGTTAGAGTAATACATTTTTTATCATTTTGCAATGGTTATTTCTTATTTTTAACTATTTATTTCGTTTTGTAAAAATTCAACCCATTCTTTTTTATTAAAAATAGGAGCAGTAATAAAGATATCTTTATCTCCCCTGCCACTCATATTTACAATAACTGCCTTATTTTTATCAATTGTTGGAGCAACTTTTAAAAGTTCAGCCAAAGCATGAGATGATTCAAGAGCAAATAAAATACCTTCATTTTTAGCAATAAAAGCAAGTGCGTCTGTAACTTCACTATCTCTAGCAGAAGTCATGGTTAATCTTCCAGTTTGCTGTAAATATGCAAGTTCTGGACCAACACCTGGATAATCAAGCCCTGCTGATATTGAGTGAGTTGGTTCAATATTGCCATCTTTATCAAGTAAAAATTTACTTTTAAAACCATGATGAATACCTGTTACTGCACCAGAATTTGGAGCCAATCTTTTAGCATGTTCCCCAACATTATCACCTGTGCCACCACCTTCAACACCTATTAATTTAACTGTTTCTTCATCTAAAAACCCAGAGAATATACCCATAGCATTAGAACCACCACCAACAGCTGCAATTACTGCTGCTACATCTAAATTAGCATCTTTTGCCTGTTTGTTAGCTTCTTTACCTATAACAGATTGAAACTCTCTTACAATAGCAGGAAATGGTGCAGGACCTACTGCCGAACCTAAAAGATAATGTGTATCTTTTAAAGATTTAACCCAGTAGTTTAATGCTTCATCGACAGCATCTGCAAGACCACGGTTGCCTGATTCAACTGATACAACATTCGCACCAAACATTTGCATTGTTAAAACATTGGGGTGCTGGCGTTTAACATCTATTGCTCCCATATATATATCACAGCCTAAACCTAACTTAGCAGCAGCTGAAGCTGTTGCAACACCATGCTGGCCTGCTCCAGTTTCTGCTACAACCTTTGTTTTACCCATTCTTTTAGCAAGTAGACACTGTCCTATTGCATTATTTATTTTATGAGCACCAGTATGTGCAAGCCCTTCACACTTAAAGTATATTTTTGCACCACCTAATGCTTTTGTTAAATTTTCTGCATAATAAAGTGGCGTTGGTCTGCCTATAAATGTTTTTTGTAGATATTCAAGTTCATCTGTAAAACTTTTATCTTTCATAGCATCTAAAAATGCACTTTCAAGTTCATCTAATGCTGGTTGTAATAATTCAGGAACATAACTTCCACCAAATTCTCCATATGTTTTGGAATATCGCATAATTGCACCTCAATTTATTGTTTATATTTTATCTTTTTAATTAATTCTTTTATTTTATCTGTTGTTTTATAGTTTTGTATATTAAACTCAATAAGTTCAATATTGTGTAATTTTATTATACTTGTCATATCTTCGCCTTCCATAAAGGAAAGCCATGGTGTATATATATTATTATCTTTTATAAATACAGCATTATCTACAAGTAATGGTGTAATATTATTTATATTGTTATTAAAAGCTGAAGCTAATTTATAGCTGCATGGTATATATAAATTACTATCTGTATGATTTTCTATACAGTCTGCCATACCACTGCTGACTAATTCTTCTGCAATAATAATTGAATTACTATCATATACTTCTATAGCAGTAATTTTATTATTATTTTTACATATTTTTAATAAATTTATAGTTTTATCTATACTGTTTTCATGTAACCTTAGACCAACCATATCTATACCATTTTCAATACATAAATTTATCTCTTCCTGCAATGTAATATTAGATGCTTTAAGTAATGGTCTAATAGATGATTTTTTTATATATAATTTATCTAAATAATTAACAGCATACACTTTATCTTTTGATACACATAAATTTTCATCTATAAAAGATTCTGCATATAACCCTGAAAAACCATATTCATTAATATATGCCATACTAATATTATTTTTAGGATTTAAAATACAGCTGCATTCCCAGTCAATATTTAATTTTACTGCAACAGGATTTTGAATTGTATTTTGGCTTATAATTACAACTTTTGGTTTTAAAAAGCGTATTTTTATAATATCATTTGTATTAGATATATTATATATTACAGATATATTATTATTTGCAAACAGTTGTGAGAAAATTTTTATTTCATCTTTAGAAAATTCCATAACATTAAGGATAACACCATCGAAATGTTTTAACTGATTAATACTTACACTTCTTATATCTCCATTATATATTGATGGTATATTATTAATAATACATGCAATATCTTTCACTAATACAGCTGAAATATTAGTATTTATTTTTTCTGTAAGCATTATATCACATATAACGTTTTGCTTATTATTTGTAAGTTTATCTATTAAATTTGTTTTTATATTATTTTTTATCATAACGCACCTATTTCCTATCATAAAAATATCAAGCCTATAAAGGCATAAAAAAGAAAAATATTAAATTGTATGGTTAAAGTATTAAAGTATTATTTGACGCTTGTGCGCCAAAAATAGATAGAAAAATATTGTGCAGTATAAGAACTGTTAGAAAAAGAATCAGAAAGTATAGTTTGAGTGTTTAACATACTATTCATAATATATTCTTCTATATCAACTTAAATATTTTGTCAAGCAAAATTTTTAAATATTTTTTTTATAAAGTTATAAATGGGTTACGCTGCTTTTCATGTTTTATAGTCGTATGAAAACCATGCCCAGGGTATACAACAGTATCATCTGGCAAAATATATAATTTATTTCTAATGGAACTTTCTATATCTTCATAAGAACCAGTTGGGAAATCTGTTCTTCCAATAGATTCTAAAAATAAAGTATCGCCACTTATTAAAATATTATCCTGCTCTATATAATAACAAACACTGCCTGTTGAATGACCAGGTGTATGTATTACTTTTATAGATGCACCTTCAAATTCTATAACTTCATTATCACTAACAAATGCATCTATTTCTGGTATTTTAACTGGTTCTAACCCATAGTATTTTGCACTATTATTGGCAGATTCAAGATTAAATAAATCTTCTTTATGACATAAAATTTTTGTATTAAAAAAATCTTTTAAATCGCTTGCTGCTCCCACATGGTCAAAATGGCAGTGTGTTAGTAGTATACATGATACAGTTAAGTTTTTTGAAAGAATAAACTCTTTAATCCTTTCATAATCACTGCCTGGGTCAAATATAACACATGTGTTATATTTATGGTATATATAACAATTTTCTGATAAAAGTCTTAATGTTAAACGTTCTAATTTCATATTTACCTCTTTATAATTAATGTAACAGGACCATCATTAGTAAGGGATACTTTCATATCAGCACCAAACTGACCTTGAGCAACTTTACCATTGATTACTTTTTCAACTTCACTAATAAATTTTTCATACATTGGTTTTGCAATGTCTGGTTTTGCTGCACCTGTAAAATCTGGTCTTCTTCCTTTTTGAGTATTACCTGATAATGTAAACTGGCTTATAATAAGCATATCACCATTAATATCCTGCAAACTTTTACTCATTTTACCGTTTTCATCTTCAAATATACGCAAATTTATTATTTTTTCAACCATATATGGTATTTTATCATCAGTATCACCATTTTCAACACACAAAAAAACTAAAAGCCCTTGATTAATGCTCCCTGCTGTTACGTTTTCAATTTTAACAGAAGCCTCTAATACTCTTTGAAGAACTGCTATCATCTTAACATCCTTAACACATTTATTTTCATTAATCTTAATATAATAAAGTAAACTAAAATACATACTATAATATTATATAACACATATACACCAAAATGCTGGCACAATATTAAAGATGATGTCATAATAATATTTGCTAGTATTACTTTTAAAATAACTTTGCCATTTTTCTTAAAATCAAATTTAAAATCTTTTATATGGAAAAATAATAAAGAAGCATTTACAACAGCTGCCAAAGAACCAGCTAATGCAATACCTGCATGAGCTAGAAACTGCATTAAAATAAGGCTGAATATTACATTTGCAATGAATGCAAAAAATGCACATTTTACTGGTGTTTTAGTATTTTTTTCTGAATGAAATACTCTTGTTAATAGATTTGCTAAAGAGAAAAATATTAAACCTGAAGCATACATTTTTAAAGCAATTGATGTTTGCATAACAGAATTATCAGAAAATTCACTTTGTCTATTAAGAAAAAAAGTAGATAAATCTTGAAATACAAATTTGATAAGTTCATAGGACAACCCAATAAGCCCAATAGTAGCAGGAATAATAATAATAATTAATGATAAAAATGCTTTATTAATAATCTCATTTCTTTTTACCATATCATTATCAGCCCTTGCTCTGGATAATTCTGTAAGGCTTACAACACCTAAAGTAACAGAAAATACACCTAGTGGGAACTGAAAAAGCCTGGAAGCATAAAAAAGCCATGAAATACTTCCTTGAGCCAAATAAGAAGTTAAAATACGCCCTATTACAAAGTTAAGCTGGCTAATACTCACACCTGCTAAAGATGGAATAAGTAAAAGATATGTTTTTTTCACATCTTCATCGAATTTCTTCCTAAAAACTGGTCTATATCCATAATAAATTGATACAATATAAACAATAATTAACTGTAAAATACCACCAGCTATTACACCATAAGCTAAAAACATAATATCTTTTGTGTTTTTATAAGCAAGCCATGCACCAATAATCATACATATATTAAATAATGCACTTGAGGCGTATGAAATAAAATAACTTCTATTTATATTTAAAAAGCCGGAAAACATACCTATTATACATATTAAAATAAGAAATGGCATCATAATATGTATTAAATCAACACCCATACTCATAAGTGCCGTATCTGAAATGTAATCTTTACCACGCAGAAATATTCTTAAAACAAAATCTGCAAATACCATTATTATAATGCTTATTATAGTAACAAGGACAGTCTGCATTATGACAATTTGAGTAAGATATAAATTTTGTGCTACTTTTCCACCTTTTTTATATTTTTCTGCTAAAAATGGCATAAACGCAGATGACATCGCACCTTCCACAAAAAACTCTCTAAAAAGATTTGGAATAGCAAGTGCTACAAAAAATACATCTGTAACAGCAGTTGCACCAAAAACAATACCTATTGCTACATCTCTAATTAAACCAAAAACACGGCTTATTAATACCCCTGCACTTGAACGTATAAAATTAAATATAAAATTTGTCATAAAAATCCTTTATTATTACTTTACATTTCTTAATCTGTAAGTTATATTTTATTTAGAGAGAAAAGTAAAGAGAAATGGGGGCCTTGCTATGACAAAATCTGAATTAATTGAATCTATTGCATCTCAACATCCTAATATGACTAAAAAACATATTGAATTTATTATTAATTCTGTTTTTAAGTCTATTAAAGAATCTCTACAAAAAGGTGATAAAGTTGAAATTCGTGGTTTTGGCAGTTTCAAAATTAGGGAAAAAAGTTCTAAAGTAGGTAGAAACCCTAAGACAGGTGATAAAGTAAATGTGCCTGATAAAAAGGTCCCATACTTTAAGCCTGGTAAAGAAATTAAAGAGTTGCTTATTAATTATTAATGGAAACTAGTGTTAATAAATATTATAAAGAAAAATTAGAACATTTAGAAAAATACGTTAATAAATATAACAATATTAATAGAAATATTGCAATATCTAAACTTATTGCATTTATTATTTCTATAACTGTTTTAGTGGTGTGGTATTTTAATGATGGGCTGCATGCTTCCATTATCTTTGCCACACCACTTATTTTTATACTTTTAATTATTTTTGGTCAAAAATATATTGATTTATTTAGCTATTACTCAAATTTATATTCCTTTATAAAAGATGAATTAACCTTTAACCGTGGTGATTTTAGTGTTTTTCGCTCAAGGGAAGATTTTATAGACTATAACCATGATTACTCGTATGATTTAGATATATTTGAGCGTGGCTCTATTTTTCATAGTATTAATAGATGCACTACTTTAGAAGGTGAAGAGTTACTTAAAAATATGATTTTAAGTCCAATACTTTCCCCTAATGAAATAATAAAATTTCAAAATGCTGTTAAAGAAATGGTTTCATATAGAGATATAAGCCATGAAATATCAGCTATATCTTATAAATCACCTAGTTCACTAGATACTTTTATTTCTTCTTTAAAGCACATAAATCCTGTAAAATATTCAACAATAATTGCTGCATATATATCTAGTGCTGTTACAATTTTATCAGTTATTTTATATGCCTTTAATATTGTCCCATCATTTGTTCCTATAGGTTTATTTACTTTACAATTTGCTGCTGCTTCAATATTTACTAAAAAAACAAATGATGAATATGCACGTCTAAATAAGGCAAATAAAGCATCTAAAACATATTTAGCTGTTAGTAAAGCTATAAAAGATAATGAATTTCAGTCTGAAATATTAAAAGAGATAAAAGAAAACTTAAATGGAATGTATAATAAAATAGCTGCACTTCAAAAAATAAATATGGAATTTGACCAAAGAAACAGTGGATTATATTTTTTACTTTCCAATGGGTTATTTTTAAAAGATATTTTTTTAAATTATAAAATGAATAAATGGATTATGGAAAATAAAGAATATATCCCACTTTGGAGCAAAACAATTGCAAGATTAGATGTAATAAACAGCATATCTTCATATGCTTATAATAATAATGATTTTATTTTTCCTGAAATAAGTGATGAATATATATTAAAAGCAGAAAATTTATCACACCCTTCTATAGATATAAATAAGCGTATAGGAAATAATATTGAAATATTAAAATCTCATAATTTCTTTATTGTAACAGGGGCTAATATGGCGGGAAAAAGCACTTTTATCCGCGCTGTTGGTATAAACTTGATACTTGCTTCTGCTGGTGCTCCAGTTTGTGCATCAAAATTTTTATTTCACCCTGTTCATATTTTTTCAAGTATGAGAACCAGTGATAAGCTAATGGACAGCACCTCATATTTTCATGCAGAATTAAAAAGACTTAAAATGCTTAAAGATAAAGCATCTTCTGGAAATGAAATGCTGATACTTCTCGATGAAATATTAAAAGGAACAAACTCACAAGATAAATTAAATGGTTCCAAATTAGTATTAATGAAGTTTATTACTTATAATATGGCTGGTATTTTAGCAACCCATGATACAGCTTTAGGGGAACTTCAAAAAGAATATCCTAATAACTTTGAAAATTACTATTTTGATTTTAATATTGATGAAAACGGAGAATTAATATTTGATTATAAACTAAAAAAAGGCGTATCAAAAAACATGAACGCCTCCATATTAATTAATAAAATGCTTGAAAGTTAAAGCCCTTGAATATCTAAATATTCTTTTTTAGCCACCCAGTTTTCTTTTACCTTAACAAGTATATTCAAACGAACATTTTTCTCAAAAAATGATTCTAAATTTTTACGAGCGGCTGTTCCAATTTTTTTAAGCATAGAGCCACCCTCACCTATTACTATACCTTTTTGAGAATCTCTATTTACATAAATAATAGCATCTATTTCCATTACTTTTGATTTATCTCTATAGCCTTCAATATAAACAAGTGTATCATGCGGCACTTCGTTTCTAAGCCTTATAAAAAGCTGCTCTCTAATATATTCTGATATTAGAAATTTCTCAGGCTGAGTTGTAATTAAATCTTCATCATACTGCATAACATTTTCTGGAAGCTCATCGTATAAAAGGTTCATTAATGTATCAACATTAATATTTTTTTGAGCTGAAACAGGCAGCACATGCTTAAACTTACATAATGGAAAAATTTCTTCTGCTGTTTTATACACAACTTCTTTAGAAACTGCATCTATTTTTGTAATAATCAATATTTTTTCCTGTGGTGCATCTTTTATAAGGCTTATCAAATTATTAAAATCTTTTCCTCTTTTACCACCTGCTTCCACTAATAAACATATAACATCAACAATAGAAAGACTGTCTACTGCCTGCTGAACTATTGCTTTATTTAAAGAGTTTTTTGGAGAATGAAAACCGGGAGTATCTACAAAAATAGCCTGATATTCATCTGTTGTTTTAATACCATAAATTGCATTTCTTGTAGTCTGTGGAGTTCTAGAAACTATGGCTATTTTTTCACCAATGATAGTATTAAGTAATGTTGATTTTCCAGCATTAGGAAGCCCAGCAAGAGCAATAAGACCTGCATGAAAAGGTTTTGCATCACTCATTTGAACCCTCTGTTTCTTCACTTACATTATTTAATATTTCCATTTCTAAAACATCTATTCTTCTATTTTCCATAGCTTTGATTATAAATTTAAAATTATTCCAGCTAAATTCATCACCTATTTTTGGAACTTCCCCTGCCAAGTTAAATACAAAACCTGCAATAGTGTCATAATCATCATCTTCTGCAAAATCATCGATATTGAAGTAATCACAAAAATCTGTAACGGTCATTCTGCCATTAATGATATATTTAGTATCATTAATTTTCTTTATTTCTTCACTATCAATATCATATTCATCAAGAATATCGCCTACAATTTCTTCTAAAATATCTTCCATAGTAATAATACCTGCTGTGCCACCATATTCATCTACAACAACAGCAATATGAAGCTTACATTTTTGGAACTCTTTAAGCATTAAATCAATTTTTTTAGTTTCTGGAACAAATAGTGGTTTTCTAAGTAATTTTAATAAATCATCTTTACTATAATCTATTCCATGTAATCTAATTAAATCTTTAACATATAAAATACCTATAATATTATCAAGAGAATTTCTATAAACTGGAATACGTGAAAATTCAGATGTTCTTACAATTTCTTTTATTTCTTCAATTGTAGCACTTTCACTTACTGCAGTAACTTCTGTTCTTGGCACCATGATTTCTTTAACATCAATATCTGCAATATCAAAAATATTATTTATCATCTCGCCTTTATCATGTTGTAATACTCCTTCCTGTTCTCCTGCATTAATTAAAAACTCTAGTTCATCTTCAGAAAAGGTTGAGTCTTTTTTAAGGCTTTTACCAAATAATTTTAGTGTAAATTCAGTAATTGTATCTGAAATTAAAATAAATGGAGAAAATAAATAATAAAATTTACCTAAAATACTAAGGTTAAATTCTGAAAAACATAAAACATCATACCTTGCAAGAGTTTTAGGAATTGTTTCTCCAAAAATTAGGACTAAAAAGAAAATAATAACAGCAGCAATTAATAATGAATAATTAGAAAAATACTTATCTGCTATATCAATGATGATAAAAGCGCAAATAATATTAAATAAAGTATTTCCTAAAAATATAGTATTTAATACTCTATTACGCCTTTTTATCCATATATTTGAAATAGAATTTTCATCTACCTGGCCACCTGAAAAAATATGTTTTACTTTTACTTCACTAAGTAAAGAAAGAGCAGTTTCCATTGCTGAAAAATAAGATGACAACATCAGTGCAGCAATTAATACAGCAATTTCCCACCAAATACTAATATCCACAATTCATCTCCATAAATAAATATTGAAAAATAAGACAAAAATATAAGATTAAAAAGAAAGGTAATAAAAAATAATTAATACGACAACAATAATAATCCATAAATAAAAATACACCTAGTATATATTTGTTATATAATAACTATGAAACCACTTTATAGTCAATAAGTTTTTTTAAAATTTCTTCCTGTAATGCAAACATTTCTTTTTCATCTTCAGCACTTGTTTCATGGTCATACCCTAAAAGATGCAGTAAACCATGTATAAATAGAAACGCCACTTCCCTATCCACATTAATTTCTCTTTCTAATGCTTGTTTTTTTGCAGTATCTAAAGAAATAACAATATCACCAATCATAATATCATCTTCCATAGGAAAAGATAAAACATCTGTTGGTTTATCTTTCTGCCTGTATTCTTTATTTAACAAGTGTATTGTTTCATCATTAGTTATAAGTAAAGATATTTCATACTGGTTTTCTTTATTATTTAAATAATCAAAAACAGCCTCAGCAATTTTCATGAAAAATTCATATGTTAAATAGCTGTTTTCTTCATCAGTATAAAGTAGTTTCATATAATTAATCCTTTTGCATAGCTTTATCGTATGCTCTTACTATTTTAGAAACTAACGGGTGGCGAACAACATCTTTATCGCTAAATTTTATAAATGCTATTTCATCAATACTATTTAATACATTCATAGCTGTAACAAGCCCAGAGCGTTTATCTGGTGGTAAATCTATTTGAGTAATATCTCCAGTAATTACAGCTTTTGAGTTAAAACCAAGACGAGTTAAAAACATTTTCATTTGTTCTTCTGTTGTATTTTGTGCCTCATCTAAAATAACAAATGAGTCATTTAAGGTTCTGCCACGCATAAAAGCAAGCGGTGCGACTTCTATTATACTTTTTTCTATTAATTTTGTAACATAATCTATATCCATCATAGTATATAATGCATCATATAATGGTCTTAAATAAGGGTTTATTTTATCAGCAATATCGCCCGGTAAAAACCCAAGTTTTTCACCAGCCTCCACAGCAGGTCTTGCCAAAATAATACGTGATACTTTTTTAGATAAAAACTGGTTTACAGCCATAGCCATAGCAAGATATGTTTTACCAGTACCTGCAGGGCCTATTCCAAAAATCATATCTTTTTCGCTCATAGCTTTAATATATTCTTTTTGAGAAGGAGATTTGGCTGTTACTATTTTTGCCCAGCCACCAACCTTTATATGCTCAGTTAAGACGCCACTAATATCCACTTTGCCATTTTTTGTTACCATTTTTAAAGCATATGCCACATCTTCTGATGATAACTCTCTTTTAGAAGCAGTCTTTATTAATTCCTCAAAAAGATTAACTGTTCTTTCAATATTTTCACTATCTTCTGAAACAATGGTAACATTTTCTCCCAGTGCTGATAAATGAACTTTCATACTTTTTTCAATATGCTTAATATTAGAATCCTGCCTGCCAAATATATAAGGCTGAATAGCTGCTGGAACTATAATCTCTTTTTGGATATTCAAAACCTGCCTCCAATTTCATTTTTTATAAACTTTATTTCATCATCTTTTGTATTTACTATATTATCTAACTTAGCTTTTAATAACATATCAAGATATTTTTTTACTTCAGGTCCTTTTTTTACACCAAGATTTAATAAATCATTACCATTTAATGATATTTTTACATTTTTATAAACTGTTAAATAATCTTTTATAATATCCTGTTTACTTTCACCCATAACAGCAGCCAGTGCCAAAGCACTTTCATCTGTTAAATTAGAGCATATACCATAAATAAAAGATGGTTTATGGTCTTTATATCTTTTAAACAGTCCATTAGCATATTCCATATATTTATGGTCGTTTTTTAGTAAAACAGATTGTTTTAAAGGAATATCAAGATTATCAATAAATTGAATATATTCTTCCCCTTTAATTATAAAGAATAAAATATTAAACCTTACTCTCCAAATCTCCACATCTTTTTCAAATTGTATTTTATACCAATTATAAAGGTTTTCCCCTCTTTTAAATTTTGCTGCAAGTTCATCATCATATTTAATCTTACTGCTGTATATTTTTAGAATATTATATTTATTTAAAAGCTGTAAAGCCTGCAAATAATTTTCTTCCTGCAAAATATATTTTAATTCTAAAAATTTTCGTAAGCCAATAATCCTATTATATAAATCAAGACTTTGAGCATGTTTTAAAAGCCTTTCTGTATGGCTGCCTATTTCAAAACCAAAACGCACTGCAAACCTTATTGCTCTTAAAGCACGTGATGGGTCATCAACTATACTTAATGAATGGAGTACCCTTATTTTTTTATCCTGAATATCTTTCTGCCCCATAAAAAAATCAAGCAGGTTTCCAAACTGATTACCATCAAGCCTGACAGCCATTGCATTAATAGTAAAATCTCTTCGGAAAAGGTCACTTTTAACAGAAGATTCTACAACTTCTGGAGCAGCAGCTGGAGTTATATAATATTCTGTTCTTGCTGTAGCAAAATCTATTTTAAAGCCATCATCCATTGTAACAACAGCTGTTTTAAACTTTTGATGAATAAATACTTTGCCACCATATTTTTTAGCATAGGCAGATGCAAACTTTGTGCCGTCCCCTTCTATAACTATATCTATATCAAAATTTTTCTTATCCATTAATAAATCGCGAACAAAACCACCAACCACATATGCTTTATAGTTTAATTCAACAGCTAAAGCACCTATATTTTTTAATATGGTTAATATATTTTTATCTAAATTATCCTGCATTAGATTATTTACATTTCTATTTTTAAGTATTCCAAACTGGCTTCTTTTTTTATCTGCATATTTAGACTGTAATATAATATCTTCATGCATTAATCTTAAAAGGTCAGTTCGTGTTACAACCCCAACTATTCCTTTATTGTTTTCAACTGGTAAAAGTTTTTGGTTTTCATATACCATTATTGCTTCTGCTTCATAAAAAGGAGTTTCTGGGCGTACTGTTTCAAATTCTGTCTGCATTATATTATTTATGCTTTCATATTCTAACCCGTGTTTTACCCCATGAAGAATATCTTTTCTTGATATTATACCTATAGTTTTATTGTTTTCTATAACGGGCATATAGTTTAAGTTAAACTTCATAGTCAAATCAACAGCATCTTTTAATATGGCATTACTTTCCACATACTTTACATGGGTTGTCATTATTTCTTGTATAGTTTTAACAGGCTTAACTGTTTCTCTTATAACATATTTAAGCATTTCTAAAGTTTCAGCTATCATTTTATCTTTAATAATAGCACTGCCTGCAACACTGTGTCCCCCGCCACCAAATTGTGATACAATACTTAAAACATTAACTCTTTCATCGTTACTTCTGCCAATTAAAACAAGCCTGCCACCTGTGGAAATCAATGTAAATAATGAGCTTAACCCTTCTATTGCCATAAGTTTATGGGTAATAAGAGCTGCTTCATCAACATAATCATCGATTGTGGCAAAAGAATAAGCCACATCAACACCACCAACAGTAATAATGGATAAATTAAGCAAAAGCTCATTTAAAAGCATAACTTGAATATTACTTAATTCCCGCTGAATATAGTCATTAGCTGAAGTGGTATCTGCATTTTTTGAGATTAAATATGCAAGGGATATGGCATCTATTTCTTTTGTTTTACTAAATGTTAAAAGCCCAGTATCTTCATATATGCCTAAAGCTAAAAATGTGGCTTCTTCTTTTGAAATATTTATATTTTCTTTTTTTAAAATCTCTACCATTAAGCTTGTTACTGCACCAATTTCTTCTATATTTTTATTATCTGTTTCTATATCGCAGCTGCTTTTATTATGGTGGTCATATATAATAATATTATCTGCCAAATCTATTAAGCAGGCAAGTTTTCCAAGCCTTGCTGTTTGGTTACAGTCTGTAATTATTAGATTATCTATTTTTGTAATCTCTTTATATGTTTTATCGTTATACTGTTTTATATTAATACTAAACTCATTATCTTTTATAAACTTAAAAACATTGTTTTCCATATTAGAGCATAAAGCAATATGGTCGCAGTTATAAAGTTTATAAGCAGCGTAAGCACTGGCAACAGCATCAAAATCTGGGTTGATATGTGTAATTACTATATTCATTTTCTATGGTATCTCGGGTGAAAATTCATTATTGTATTTCTTTTATCATCATCTGTAACATGAGTATATATTTCTGTGGTAGAAATATTTGAATGCCCCAAAAATATTTGCAGTGTTCTTAAATCTGCACCATTTGAAAGCATATGGGTTGCAAATGAATGGCGAAGAGTATGGGGAGATACGTGTTTTGTAATATTATTTTCAGCACATTTTGCTTTTACCATATTCCATATATGCTGCCTTGTAAGCATTTTCCCATGCTGGTTTAAAAATAAATATCCTTCATCGCTTCCTTTTACAAAATATTCCTGCCTAATGGGAAGATAGTCTTCTAGTTTTTGTAATAATGCTGCATAAAGTGGCACAATTCGTTGTTTTGAGCCTTTACCTGTTACTTTTATTATACCCCTTTTAAAATCAATATCTCTAAGTTTTACAGCAATTAACTCACTAACACGCATACCTGTTGCATATAATGTTTCCATTATAAGACAATCTCTTTGTTTAATTGGGGTAGAACAATCATTGCAGGTAATCAATTTTTCCACTTCAAAAAAATCAAGAAAATCAGGCAGTTTATGCCACTGTCTAGGTTTTGATATAAATTCAACAGGATTAACCTGTACATCTTTTTCTATTATTAAAAAATCATAATACTGGGAAAGCCCAGAAAGCCTGCGTAATATAGTTTCTATTGACTGGTTATTTTTACGCATAAAAGACATAAATGATACAATATCTGTTGGGCTAATATTTATTAAATTACCCTTATAAAATTTAAACAGTGATTCTAAATCCTGTAAGTAAGATATAACGGAATTATCACTCATACCAAGTTCAAACCGTAAATACTGTTTAAATTCGTTATATTTATAAGGTTTATCTGTATCTGCCATATATATTATACCATTTTTAATCTTTCATAAATTGGTTTTAGTATATCATCATCTGTAAATTCTAAAGTATTTGCTCCAAGAGAGCTTACTTTTCCATTTTCGCCGTGGAAATCGCTGCCACCAGATATTAAAAGCCCTGTTTCTTTTGCAATATCCACATATATATTCTTTTTATCTTCTGGGTTATGGCTTGAAAACGCCTCTATTCCGTCTAAGCCTATATTTTTATATTCTTTCATTAATGATAATAATTCATTATCTGATAATTTTAAAGTATATGGATGAGCCACAAAAGAAAGCCCGCCAGCATTTTTTATAACGCTTAATGCTCTTTCAACTTCTATCTGCTGTTTTTTATAGGCAAGTGGTGCACCATTTTGTAAATATTTTTCAAATGCTTCTTGAATAGAAGTTACCACATTATTTTTTAAAAGATATTTAGCCACATGGGGTCTTCCCAGTTGAGCGTTTGGGTTGCTTATTAAATCGCTTATTTTTACATTCTTTTTAACTAATTTAGAAAGCCCTGCAAGCATTTTTTCATTACGCTTTATTCTGTAATATTTAACTTCTTCTTCCATTTCTTTTAGGTCTTTATTATTAATATCTATAAAAAGCCCTACTATATGAAGCTCTCCTTTTGGGATTTCTACACTTATTTCAATACCGGGTATTCTTTTAATATCACTTTTAGTATTTATAAATTCACTAATCCCGTCAGTTGTATCATGGTCTGTTAAAGCAAAATGAGTAATATTTAATTTTTCAGCCATTTTTATAAGCTCACTTGGAGCATAGCTTCCGTCAGATGCTGTAGAATGGCAGTGTAAATCTATCATATATTTATCCTAATAAGTTTCATTATACCATTTAATATATCTATACCATTTAGATTAAAAAATAAAGATAAATTTATACTATGATTACACTGTTGAGTAAATTCTAAAAACGATTGCAACAAATTAAGCAGTCATTAAAGTTCTCATAAAAAATATCATTAGCCGATTTATAATTAAATAATTTTCTAGGATAATTATTAATCCAGTCTTGTATTTTTTTAATATAAGCAACTGAA
>CASEIN010000079.1 GCA_949287985.1 Mucispirillum schaedleri
CAGTTGCTTATATTAAAAAAATACAAGACTGGATAAATAATTATCCTAGAAAATTATTTAATTATAAATCGGCTAATGATATTTTTTATGAGAACTTTAATGACTGCTTAATTTGTTGCAATCGTTTTTAGAATTTACTAACAGGTAAAGCTTAATTATGTTTTCTTGACATATATTCTGTAGAAATGATAATATTAAGAAATTTTTTAAGTATATATACTGGTGATATAATGAGTGGTATTTTAGGATTATTATTTGGTGTATTGTGTATTATTTGTGCGATAGTGTTACTGGTTTTAAAAAAGGATACAAAAACGGTGCTGCTTGGTGCTGGTATTATTATGTGTATTGCTGCATTAAAACCAATAGATGCATTTGATGCTTTTAAAGATAACATGATTCAAACAGGGTTGATTACAAGTGTATGTTCTGTAATGGGGTTTTCATTTGTTATGAAGATTACTCAAGTCGATAAACATCTTGTTCATGCTTTAGCAAAAGTGCTTGTAAAAATAAGACCATTATTAATCCCTGGTGTTATTATATCAACATTTATAGTAAATATATCATTAAACAGTGCTTCAGGAGTTACTGCTGCAGTTGGAACCATATTTATACCACTGCTTATATCTATGGGTGTAAAACCTGCCATGGCTGCTTCTGCTGTTATTTTAGGCACATGGGGTTCAATGTTAAGTCCTGGGCTTGACCACCAGTCAGTAATTTCAAAAATTGCCAATGTGGAAGTAATAGATGTTATTAAAGTCCATGCTAAAACAGATATTACTGTTATGATTATTGCAGCTATTTATCTTACAATTTTAGCAAAAATTTTAAAGGAAGATAAAGGATATAAAGCAGATAATACTGATAATGAAGATGATAATATTTTTAAAGTTAATCCTTTTTATGCTATCTTACCCCTTCTGCCTGTTATTATGCTACTTACATTTAATATTAGCAGTGTGCAGCAAGTTATCCCTTGGGCTTCAAGGATAGGTGTGCCACACGCTATGCTTATAGGCAGTATATTATGTATTTTTGCAACAAGAACAGATTTGCAAAAAGCTACAAACGAATTTTTCAACGGTATGGGAAAAGGTTATGCTGATATTATAGGGATTATAATAACTGCTTCCGTATTTGTATCAGGTATGAAAGCTCTAGGACTGCTTGATTTTTTTATTAACAGCCTTAAAACATCAACACATCTTGTGCCACTTGCTGCCACATATGGTCCTTTCTTTCTTGGTGTAATTACTGGTTCTGGGGATTCATCAGCCATTGTTTTTAACCAGTCTGTAACAGTTCATGCAGAAAGTTTTGGTTATGAAATAGTAAATATGGGTTCTTTAGCAGCACTTGCTGGTGCATTAGGCAGGGCAGCCTCCCCTATTGCAGGGGCTACAATTATTGCTGCAGGTATTGCAAATATAAGCCCTTTTGAAATAGCAAAAAGAACAGGTCCGGGAGTATTTATTGCCTCAATTGTTGCAATGATTATGTTAATATAATATAGGAGAATTTTATGATAGAAAAAATAAAAAAACTTGCTATTGATTTAGAAAGTAAAACTATAAATTACCGTAAAGATTTACACAGCTTTCCAGAGCCAAGATGGAGAGAGTTTCGAACAGCTTCCATTGCAGTAAAAAAAATGCAGGAATTAGGTTATAAGATTACTATGGGAAGTGATGCCTTATCTAAAGAATATATGATGAGTGTGCCTGATGAAACCACATTGAAAAATGCTCAAATTAATGCTATAAACCATGGGGCAGATAAAGAACTGGTTGAGAAAATGACTGGTGGTTTTACTGCCTTTTGGGCAGATATGAAATTTAGTGATGATAATATCTTCCTTGCCCTGCGTTTTGATATGGATTCAAATATAATAACAGAAAGCAGTGATGAAAACCATATCCCATTTAAAGAAAACTTTTCATCATGTAATCATAATGCAATGCACGCCTGTGGTCATGACGGCCATGTTGCAATAGGATTAACAATTGCTGAAATTATTGCAAATATAAAAGATAAATTAAAGGGAAGCATACGCTTTATATTCCAGCCAGCAGAAGAAGGCTCATGTGGTGCATTACCTATGGTAAAAGCTGGAGCCTGTAATAATATTACACATATTTTAGGGCTGCATATAGGCTTTCAAGCAGAAAACAGTAATACACTGGTATGTGGAACAGATGGTTTTCTTGCATCAACAAAATTAAATGTATCATTTACTGGAAAACCCAGCCATGCAGGAGCATATCCAGAAGATGGTAATAATGCTCTACTTGCAGCATGTAATGCCTGCTTAAATATGTATGCAATATCTCGTAATTCTAAAGGCCCTACGCGTATAAATGTTGGTGTTTTAAATACAGGTGATGCACGAAATATTATTCCAGCCCATGCACATTTAGAACTGGAAACAAGAGGACTTACTACTGAATTAAATGAATATATGGAAAGCCATGTAAAAAGAATAGTTGAAGCTTCTGCAGTAATGTGTAACTGCACTTTTAATATTGAAAAACACGGCAGTTCCATGAGTGGTTTTAGTAATAAAGAAATGATAGATATTATTAAAGAATCTGTAAAATATATTGATGAATATACAAACATTATTGAAAACAAAAGTTTTGGTGCTGGGGAAGATTTTACTTGCATGCTCTATGCCGTGCAGCAAAATGGAGGTATTGGCTCATATATGCAGGCAGGTATAAATAGGCATGCTCCACACCATAACGATAAATTTAATTTTGATAATGAAAACCTAAGACCTGCTGTTTTAGCATGTGCCATTACAGCTTATAATATATTAAAAAAATAAATTATATTTTAAAATATACATTTGTAATTACTATTTTTTGAAATATATTATAATACTGTAAAATATTATATTAGTAAACAAGCCATATATACTGGTGGTACCCCATTTTTATTTTAAAAATTATTATAAGTTATTGTAATATATAATAAAAAGAGTGTTTTTAAATTGCAAAAGCTCCTAAAAATTGTTATAATGTTATATCCAAAAAAAACAAAAAACAATCAAGG